>NZ_JBXHAY010000003.1:0-848091 GCF_057163345.1 Aliirhizobium sp. YIM B11859 | reverse complement strand
AGCACTCGCGGCATTCCGGCGTGTAGAGCGGAATGACGTGGTCGCCCTTCTTCAGCGAGGTGACGCCCGGACCGACATCGACGACGATGCCGGCACCCTCATGGCCGAGGATCGCCGGAAACAGGCCTTCCGGATCGGCGCCCGACAGGGTGAAGTCGTCGGTGTGGCAGATGCCGGTGGCCTTCACCTCGACCAGCACTTCGCCGGCCTTCGGGCCGTCGAGCTGCACGGTCATCACTTCCAGCGGTTTTCCAGCCTGAACGGCAACGGCGGCGCGGACATCCATCCTTGTCTCTCCTGTTGGTACTCAATTATAAATCTAGAATCTGGGCGGACTTTTGCATGACGAAGCGGAGCTGCTCAAGCCGGAACCGGACACGTCATGTCGTAATCGGGGTGTTAAAGGGTCAAGGTTCGATCAGTGGCACATGCGGAGCGGCATCGCGCGGCATGCGGCCGTCAATCCTCGGATCGTCGCAGACTTCGACCATGAATGCGTAGGGGCGAAAGCCGGAACGCTGATAGAAGGCGAGTGCCGCCGGGTGATCGAAATTGCAGGTATGGACCCAGAAGCGCTGGATCGATTTTGCAAATGCATGGTCGATTGCCGCATTCATCATCAGCCGGCCGGAGCCATTGCCGATCGCATCGGTGACAACGCCGAAATAACCGAGCTCGCATTCGCCCTGCTCACGGAAGTCCAGCTCCACCAGGCCGAGCCGGCGTTCGCCATCGGTCAGCACGAAGATCTCGACCAGTGGATGGGTGATGATCGCTTCGAGTTCGTCTGCGGGCATGACCAGTCTCGAAACCCACAGCCAGTCCTCTCCGACACGCCGATAGAGATCGCGATAGTCGTGGACCGTGGGGTTTGCCCAGCGCTCGACCCGAAGACCGGCTTCCGGCGGCAGGGGGCGTGCCGGCGGGCGCTCGAACATTTCGAGGCAGGTGACCATATTGGCGAGCTTGCCGGCCGGGACCGGCGAGTAACCGAAGGGGAGCGTAGGGTTCGACGTCTGCATCCCGCCCTTGGACCGGTTTGCCGATCGGTTGTCAACTATCCGTTGGCACCCGATCGGTAGAACCGCCGTGTCAGGCCACCCGCTCGTCCGATATGGCGTCGCCTGCAGGGCTCATCAGCCAGGGGCGCGTGCGCAGGTTTCCGACGGCATGTGCATCGCCGGTCACGAAGGCCATGACATCAGCCCAGCCGGGATGGTTGTCGCGGTCCTGCACCACATTGCCGATCATCCGCAGGCTTGCGGCTTCCAGCGTGGACACGAACAGTCGCCCGGCATTGACGCGCCATCTGAGGATCCGCCAGACATAGGCGAGATCATCGGCGGTGATGCCGCCGAGACGCTGCCGCGTGACGGGACCGGCGCCGGCCGTCCTGCTGCAGAGCGTATGGCGCAACTGGTCGAGTGCAAAGGCCGAGAGAATGTCCGGACAACTGTCGGCGCGTTCCAGCGCATGCAGAAGGCATTCGAGTTGCAGGGGGTGTTCGATCCGGCCGTCGAGCGCCAGCGCTCGCATCAGCCAGGCCGATTTGGTGGCGTCGAGGCGCCCCCTTGGCTGCGCTTCATCAACGATGAAGCTTGCCAGCTGCTCGACGAAATAGGCCGGCCACTCGTCACAGTGGAGGGGGCACATATCGTTGAGGGCTAAAAGCAGGAGTGCGTCGTCGTAACTGCGGATTCCATCCGCAAACGCGTATTTTCGCAGAATCAGCAGGTCATGCCTATCAATGCGGCCCTTTCCGGCGATGACACATGCCGGAAAAGAAAAGCGTATGCCGCTCATCTCTTTCTCCGTTTCATCATGAAACTGATATGGCTCTTAGAGCGGATAAGTTGAGAGGCCGAAAAGAAGCGCGGTTAACGAAGATTATGCGACAGGAGATTCTGGCAAGATCTGTCTCGCCCTGGCACGCTCGCGCCAGATTATGAACAAGCCGGAGCCGACGATGACGGCGATCCCGAGCCATTTGGGTGCCGTCGGAAAGTCGGAAAACAGCAGGTAGCCCAATACGGTTGCCGAGATGATCTCGAAATACTGGAACGGTGCCAGAAGCGAGAGCGGTGCCATGCGGAAGGCGCGCACGACAAGCAGGTGCATATAGCCGGATATGCTGCCGAGGATGACAAGCAGGATCAGCCCAAGGCCCGATGACGGCAGGGAAACCTCGAATTCCACCGGATAGACCGTGTGTCCGGCAAAAAGCGCTGCCGTCATGAACAGGGTTCCGCCGATGCCTGCGACGAACTGCATCGTCAGCGGCGAATCAGCGTCGCCGATCGCCCGGTTGAGGAAGAGATAAAGCGTGTAGAGGAAGGCGCAGAGGACCGGTAGCAGCGCCGTCCAGCCGAAGATCTCGTAGCTCGGCTGGATGACGATCATTGCGCCACCGAAGCCGATGACGATGGCCAGCCAGCGCCGCCAGCCTACCTTCTCGCCAAGGAAAAGCGCCGACATCATCGTCAGCATGAAGGGTTCGACGAAATAGATGGCGAATACGTCGGCAAGCGGCATGTATTTTACCGCCATGAAGAACATCAGGCTGGCCGCGGCATGCAGTGCTCCGCGAAGCAGGTTCATCCATGGCCGCTTTCCACCTCGCATGGCACCGGGAACGAAGAGGGCAATCGGCAGAAGCGCCGCGAACTGGAAAAAGAAGCGGTAGAAGGTCACCTGGGCCGGCGACATGGTCTCGAACGTCGCCATGTATTTTGCGATCGCGTCCATGGTCGGCAGAACGATCATGCAGATTGCCATGATCGCCATGCCCCTGATCGGGTTCTGTGCAGAGGAATCGGACATCGGCGTCACTCGCAAGGGTCGCAGTCTTCAATCACAGCCGGTGGTATGGTTCAAGCCTGGGTGGTGAGGCGACGGCATTGCTGCCGGGTTGAATTTCTTGCAGACGGGCGCCGTCGGCGAGATCGGGAGACTTTAACCGGCCTGCCGTGTCGCCCAGACCACGCTTGTCGCTCTCGTCCACTGGCACGGCCGCTTGCTGCGACCTATCTTCCTGTCACAACACAGGAGACCGCCTTGTCGGCATTGATCAGCTATCTGTTTGCCATTTTCGTCGTGACGCCGTTGCAGGCCGAACTTTCCGATCGTCTTCGGGGTGTTCCTTCACAGGAACTGGTCGAGGCGGGCAGGGCCTGCATATCGGTCGAAGGGCCGGAGCTTCTTCGCTACGCGCAGGACAATTGGGGCTGGGCGGTGGCCAACGGGATCAGCGTCGGCCTGGGGCTGACCGACCCGATGACGCTTCTTCCAAGGGAAAACGAGAACTGCCGGCTGGTGATCCAGTCACTGGCAGTACAGGGATCGCGCAATGTCTGAGGCGAGGCGAGGACGGGTAACGTGCGCCTGAACGGAGGCGAATAGGCCGGCCTCGAACGGCCCGGCCTGCAGTTAGTAATGTGAATGAAGAAAAAGCGGCAACCGCCGGGCAGAAAACAAAAAACCCGGCCGAAGCCGGGTTCTTTTGGTGCGGTCGAGAAGACTCGAACTTCCACGGGTTGCCCCACAGCGACCTCAACGCTGCGCGTCTACCAATTCCGCCACGACCGCATCCGTGGTAGAGCCGAATTGCTTCGGCGAGGGAGCATCTAGCAAATGGATTCCGGCAGCACAAGTGTGCCGTGACAGTTTTTTGAAGGATAAAATTCTTAGTCCACAATCCCCATATCGAGGCCGCGTCCAACCGCCTCCATGAAGTGCGGATATTGCCGGGCCGCTTCGGCGCCTTGCCAAGCCCTGATCTTCTTGCCAGAAGGCTCAAATGCAGACACGAACCGATCTCGACCACCTGATGCTGCCTGCGGCGGACTGTCCGCCGGTACGCTGGCGCATTTCAGACTGTCCCATCTCCTATGAAGAGGCGCTCGCGACGATGGAGCGCGAGGTCGCGGATATTGCCGACGGCCGGGCCGACGAACTCGTCTGGCTGCTCGAACATCCGCCGCTCTACACAGCCGGCACCAGTGCCGATTCGGCCGACCTGATCGAGCCTGACAGATTTCCGGTCTATCCGAGCGGGCGCGGCGGCGAATATACCTATCACGGTCCCGGCCAGCGGGTGGCCTACGTGATGCTCGACCTGAAACGCCGACGACAGGATGTGCGGGCCTATGTCGCGGCTCTTGAGGAACTGGTCATCCGCACGCTCGACCTGATGAATGTGCGCGGCGAGAGGCGCGAGGACCGGGTCGGGGTCTGGGTCCGCCGGCCGGAAAAACCGCGTCTGCCGGATGGATCCATGGCGGAAGACAAGATTGCCGCTTTCGGTATCCGTCTGCGTCGCTGGGTCAGCTTTCACGGGCTGGCGATCAATGTCGATCCTGACCTCAGCCATTTTTCCGGCATCGTGCCCTGCGGCGTCAGCGCCTATGGTGTCACTAGCCTCGAAGATCTCGGTATGCTGGTGATGATGCAGGATGTGGATATCCGGTTGCGCCAGGCATTCGAGGAGATTTTCGGGCCGACCGTTATCGAGGCAAGCTGACCGATGGTCGACGTGAAGATCAAGAAACGCCCGATCGGCACGACGGCAAGGCTCGAGCGCAACGGTCACCCTTCGGTGATAAGCCGGACGGGCGGGCAGGTGGGCATCGTCACCGGTGCGTCCGAGGAGGGGTTCAATCCCCTCGACCTGATGTTTTCGTCGCTCTCGGCCTGCCTTGTGCTGAGCGCCCGGATTGCCGCCAGCAGGCTCGGCCTGTTGGAACGGTTCAAAAGCGCTTCAGCAGATGTGACCGGCGAAAAATCCCACGAGGAACCTTTTCGTATCGAAAAAGTCATTGTTTCGATCAGCGTCGAGGGCCCGCTGACGGATGACGAGCGGCATGCGATCATCGAGATGGCCGAGGAAATCTGCACCGTCAGCAATACGCTGAAAACGCCCCCGGCCATATCCGTCACCCTGAAGTGACACGGCAAGCCGTCAGTCTTCGTCGGGAATACGGCTGTCGACGCCGGCCAGACGCAGATGATTGACGACGCGCTGCACACCCGACGTCGTCTGCACCGCGCGAAGGATACGGCGTGACGTTTCGGCGTCATCGACTTCGCCTTCAACCGTCACCGTGGCACGATCGACATGCACGTCGATCAGGTCCATGTCGACAATATCGAGCGCCTCGATCGCATCGGTGATACGCTCTTCCAGATCGTCAGACATTTCCAGGCCCATGGTGCCGGGGCGCAGACTGTCCTTCAGCGGCTCTTCCAGTCCGTCGAAACCTGCGTCATCGACGGTAAACCCCGGATTGCGGTCCGTTTCAATATTGGGGCTGACATTGCCATAGGCGGCATTGTCGACCGGACCTGAGCCCGCGCCGGGCTTGTCCGCATAAGGCCAGCCGTCGTCGATATTGCGGTCGTCGTAGTCGCGAAAATCCTCTTCGCGCGAATTATCGTCGATGTCTTTTTTCAGCGGCATATCTGCCTCCTTGGATCTGTTGACCGGCATCATCGCGTGACGGTATCGGCCGGCATCAATGCGGGCGGTCGTCGGTCTTTCCGGTCAGCGTCAGATGGTTTTGGACATCGTGCACGCCGTCCATGGTCTCCGTCGCCAGGATAACCTTGCGGGCCGACATGATGGTGTCGACCGAACCTTCCAGCACGACCGTGGTTCCTTCGACACGGGTTGCGATTGCCGAGGCATCGACATCGGGAAGCGATGCAAGGCGGGCATTTACTTCGTTACCCAGTTCATTGCCGGTGATCTTGGATATTTCCGTCATGGTCTTTCTCCTCGTTTCAACCATGACCGGATAACGCGCGAACCTCCCGTCGGTTCGCCTGGGCGGTCATTTTTCCTTCTGCCATTTTTTCACCAGCCGCTCGCGTTTCAGCCGGGACAGGCGGCGCAGCCAGAAAATTCCGTCGAGCTGGTCGATCTCATGCTGGATACAGACGGCATGGAAATCCTGCGCCTCTTCCTCGATGATCTTGCCCTGCAGATCCTGATAACGGAGGCGGATGCGGCGCGGCCGCTCCACCTCTTCGGTTGCGCCGGGCATGGAGACGCTGCCCTCCATATGCCGGATCGTTTCGCTGCTCGCCGACAGGATCTGTGGATTGACGTAATGAAGCGGTCCCTGTTGCGGTGACAGTTCAAGCACGAAGAGACGGCGGAAGACGCCGATATGCGCGGCGGTGATGCCGACGCCGGGGGCCGCCCGCATCGTTTCGAGCAAGTCACCGGCCAGTGCGACGATTTCGTCGTCAAATTGTGTCACCGGTTCGCAGGGCATGGAAAGGCCCGGATCGGGATACCGAAGGATGGGGCGAATGGGCATGGTCGGTCTTTCTCGCGGCGGCTTTTTGCAGATGCCGATCGGTGATCGGATTCACAGCTGTCCGGTGTATCGGTTTGCTTCAGTCTTTCATGCTATCTGATTGTTGACTATACGTTTTCAGGCGCCATTCTGTTGGCGTGGAATGACTGGTGCGAGGGCGGCCAATGAGCGACATCCGGGACGAGACCGTCACCCGCCAGAAGGCCGGCGAAGATCGCCACGATATCTATTCCGATGACGGCTCGATCCGCTCCGTTTTCCTCGCAAGGGTAGGGGCTGCGATCGCCGACCGGGATGTGCTGTTCCTCCGGCAGAATGTTGCCGGGCTGCACGAATCGGAACTCGGCGACCTGCTCGAATCGATTCTGCCGGACCAGCGCCTGGCGCTGGTCAAACTGCTCGGCAAGGATTTCGACCTCACGGCACTGACCGAAGTCGACGAGGCGATCCGTATGGAGATCGTCGAGCAGATGCCGAACGAGCAGATCGCGGCGGCGATCGGCGATCTCGATTCGGACGATGCCGTCTACATTCTCGAAGACCTCGACCATCATGATCGCGAGGAAATCCTTGCGCAGCTGCCGTTTACCGAACGGGTGCGGCTCAGAAGAGCGCTCGATTATCCGGAAAGCTCCGCCGGTCGGCGCATGCAGACGGAATTCGTTGCCGTGCCGCCATTCTGGACGGTCGGGCAGACGATCGACTATCTGCGCGACGAGGAAAACCTGCCGGACAGTTTTTCGCAGATCTTTGTGATCGATCCGACCTTCAGGCTGCTCGGCGTCATCGATCTCGACCGGATCCTGCGCACCAAGCGGCAGAACCGCATCGAAACCATCATGCGGGAGATGAACCACCCGATCCCGGCGGATATGGACCAGGAAGAAGCGGCGCAGATCTTCGAGCAATACGATCTTCTGTCGGCGGCCGTCGTTGATGAAAACGGCAGGCTGGTCGGCGTCCTGACCATCGACGACGTGGTCGACGTGATCCAGGAGGAGGCGGAAGAGGACCTTCGCCGCCTGTCGGGCGTCGGTGACGAAGAACTGTCCGACTCGGTGAAGGATACATCGCGGTCGCGCGTGCCCTGGCTGATGGTCAATCTCGTCACTGCTTTCCTGTCGGCCTCGGTCATCGGGCTGTTCGAGGCGACGATCGAGGAGATCGTGGCGCTGGCGATCCTGATGCCGATCGTCGCCGGCATGGGCGGCAATGCCGGCTCGCAGACGATGACGGTGACGGTGCGGGCGCTTGCCACCCGCGATCTCGATATCCACAATTCCTGGCGTGTGGTGCGCCGCGAGGCAGGTGTCGGCCTGATCAATGGCGCGTTGTTTGGAACCGTCGTCGGCTCGGTTGCCGGATGGTGGTTCGCTGATTTTCATCTCGGAATGGTGATCGCCTCGGCGATGATGATCAACATGTTCGCCGCCGCCATGGCCGGCATGATGATCCCGATGCTGCTGGACAGGGCCGGCACCGATCCGGCCGTGTCTTCCGCCGTCTTCGTCACCGCCATCACCGACATGACCGGGTTCATGAGTTTTCTGGGCCTTGCGACGGTGTGGCTGCTCAAATAGCACGCGGTTTGACTGTTACGTAAAAGTCAATTATTTTCGCGGTCCACAGCAAGGAACCGACGTGGACAAATATTACAGCATTACCGAGCTGACGCGCGAATTCGGCGTGTCGACCCGCACACTTCGATTCTACGAGGACGAAGGCCTGATCCATCCCGAGCGCCGTGGACGGACCCGGATGTTTCGCGCTGCCGACCGCCGGCTGATCGTCGAAATCCTGCGTGGCCGGCGGATCGGTTTCACCATTGCCGAAATCCGCGAGATCATCCAGGTCTACAAGGAGCCGCCCGGTGAGACGGGGCAGTTGAAGCTGCTGATGAAGCGGGTTGACGAAAAACGCGACGAGCTTCGCCAGAAGCGCAAGGATATCGACGACACGCTGACCGAGCTCGACAATGTCGAGGAAGCCTGCCTCACACGGATGGCCGAACTCGGCGTCGGCACCTGATTTCGGCTTTTAATTTCTAGTTGGACGGCTGCTCGGCGCTGATCGAACATTCCTGCGCGAGGATCTGGATGCGGCTGTCCTGCGGACCGACTGCGCCGCTCTGCAACGGTGTCATCAGGTTTTCGCTGAGCAGCTTGTCGGCGGTGCAGCCGCAGAAGCTCTGGCAGAGCCTTGCGTCATTCGTCTCGCGCATGCAGCTCGGCTGGCAGCTGTTGACATAGGTGATCCGCGGATCGGGCACCGGCGCCGGGTGAATGAGCGAAAACAGATAGACAAGCGCCAGCAGGATGGGCTGGTGCGCCAGATAGACGATCAGGCTGTTGCGACCGGCCTTTGCCAGCAGCGTGTCGCGGCGCTGGACTTGCGAAAGCCTTACATTCCAGCCGCGCGAAAGCGCCAGGCGGGCAATCGCCACGCCGCCGATCAGTGCGGCGAGCCAGGGAAACAGCGGCACATAGTCGTTGGAGCGCGGCGGAAACTCGGCAAACCCTAGCCAGGCCAGCCACCGCGTATCGAAGAACTGCGATTGCAGCATGCCTGGCAGGACGGTGGCATCGGCGACCATCGCCGTAACGATCAGCAGCGGAACCACGAAGGCGACAACAAGCGGCGGCCGCAGGAAGGCCAGGCCGATCAGGCTCGATACGGCGATATTGTGCAGGATGCCGAAATAGATCCATTCCTGCGGGAAGATGAACAAGGTGGCGATGCTGATCAGAAGGGCGGCACCGGCGACGATGCCGAGCCTCTTCCAGAAGGAAGGCCAGCGAATGCCTTTTCCATGCGCCAGAACAAGGCTGACGCCGGCAAGGAACAGGAAGGAGCTGGCGATGGCGCGCGCATAAAGCCGGAAAAATCCCTGCGTCGCCGTGCCGGGATCGACATAACCGAAATATTCCAGATCCCAGGTGAAATGGTAGGACGCCATGGCGATCAGTGCGACGCCGCGCAGCGTGTCTATCAGCAGGATACGCGGCGTACGCTCACCTGCCGGCGGTAGTGAATGGGTGTCGGCTGCACTCAAGATCTGATGTCCTTAATCGTCTTCCATGATGGCAAGCCGCGCCTCGGAAAAATATTGGCGGCGCAGCAGGGCGACGATGATCAGCACCGTCGTTGCCATGAACACATAGGGCCCGGCGAACCAGCCGAGATAACCGATCGACAGAAAAAGCGTCCTCAGGCCGGCATTGAAGTGGCTGGCGGCGATGGTGTTCATCCTGACCACGTGATCGGCGGCCCTGTGGGCGTGGACGGGATTGGCTTCCGCCTCCCGCGTCATCGGCAAAGCGCCGAAAAGGATGGTACAATAGTTGAACAGGCGATAGGCCCAGCCGAACTTGAAGAAGGCGTAGCCGAGCAGAAAGGCCAGTCCGCCGACCTTCATCTCGAAGGCGGCGCGGCCGCCATATGGAACGAAGGGCAGGTTGGAAAATACTGCATCGACCTTGTCGGTGGCGCCGAGAACCGCAAAACAGCTGCCGAGCGCGAAGATCGACGAGGTGGCGAAAAACGCGGTGCCGTTCTGCAGACCGGCAAAGATTTGCGTGTCGATCATCCTCAACTCGCGCTTCAGCGCATTGTAGATCCAGCGCTGGCGGCGCTCGGCCATGGCCTTGTTGAGGCTTTGACGCGGCAGGAAACGTCCGCCGGAGCCGGCGGTGAACCAGGAATAGGCTGCCCAGAGAAAGGCAAACAGGGCGAGCGCGACGTAATCAGCCAGAATCATGGGAAGCTGCCGGGATCGGAAAACAGTGTCGTCCGCCTCTCTTGCTTTGTTTCGGCGGCGGCGGCAAGGGGCTCCGTCATCGCAAACAGGTCGACTGCTGGTCCCAAAGCCCCCTCCCGACCCTCCCCACAGGGGGGAGGGCTTACCCCGGTCGCTCTGTCGCGGCTCGATTGAGGCAGGCGCTTGCCACAGGTCTTCTCCCCCTTTGTTGGGGAGGTGGTCGGCAGGCCAGGGGGGAGTTTCCGGCGCATGGATCTCCGCGTGCAAATCGCCGATCGCCGGGTTCAACCTTGCCGCTCTTGCTTCTCGATAAGCGAAGCAGCATATGGGACGCGGCTGCCATGTCGTTGATGCTCAAACGGGTGTCGGACGGTCAACATGACGGCACACTGATATGGCATAGCCTGACGGATATCCAGCAGGCACTGTTGCCGGGCAGATTTCACCCGGAACCGGGATTTTTGGGACCACCATGTTTCTTTCCGTCTTCGACGTCTTCAAGATCGGCATCGGGCCGTCGAGTTCCCACACGATGGGGCCGATGTCGGCTGCCAACCGGTTTCTCGATCTCATCCTCTCGGATGAATGGCCGCGTCCGCCCGGCGCGCATGTGGCGGCGCTGTCTGCCTCGCTGCACGGATCACTCGCCTTTACCGGCATCGGTCACGGGACGGGCAGGGCCGTGATCCTCGGCCTGATGGGGGAGGCGCCGAATACGGTCGATCCCGACCGGATGGACGAGATCATCGCCGAGGTCGAGCGGACCGGGCGGGTGACGCCGCAGGGGCATCCTGCCTATGATTTCCAGCCGAAAACCGATCTGGTCTTCGACAAGAAACAGCCTCTGCCTGGCCATGCGAACGGTATGAGCTTTTCGGCGCTCGACAAGGACGGACGGCTGCTTCTGAAGCGGATCTACTATTCGATCGGTGGCGGCTTTGTCGTCACCGATACCGAACTTGCGGCGATGCGGGCGAGCAAGGATGCGGCAGGTGGCGAACGGGTGCCTTATCCTTTTGCGACGGCCAAACAGATGCTTGCCATGTCACAAGGGGCAGGAATGAGCATTGCCCAGATGAAACGGGCCAACGAACTGACCCGGATCGATGGACAGGCGCTCGACGAGGGGATCGATGCTATCTGGGATGCTATGAACGGCTGTATCGACCGCGGCCTTAAGGTCGATGGCATCATGCCGGGCGGTCTCAAGGTCAAGCGGCGGGCGAGGGCGATCCATGATCGCCTGAATGAGGAGTGGCGCAGCAATCGCCCCAATCCGCTTCTCGCCAATGACTGGCTTTCGGTCTATGCGATGGCGGTCAACGAGGAAAATGCCGGCGGCGGTCGCGTCGTCACCGCCCCGACCAACGGGGCTGCCGGCGTCATTCCGGCGACGCTCAAATATTTCCTGCATTTCCACGAGGATGCGACACAGGCGGATATCCGCGAATTCCTGCTGACGGCTGCTGCCGTTGGCGGGATCATCAAGCACAATGCCTCGATTTCCGGCGCCGAAGTCGGCTGTCAGGGCGAGGTCGGTTCGGCAGCGGCAATGGCCGCTGCCGGGCTTGCCGCGGTGATGGGCGGTTCGCCCGAGCAGATCGAAAATGCCGCCGAAATCGCCCTCGAACACCATCTCGGCATGACCTGCGATCCGATCGCCGGCCTCGTCCAGGTTCCCTGCATCGAGCGCAATGCGCTTGGTGCGGTGAAGGCGGTGACTGCTGCATCGCTCGCGCTGAAAGGTGACGGCACCCATTTCGTGCCGCTCGACGCCTGTATCGAGACGATGCGCCAGACCGGCAACGACATGAGCGAGAAATACAAGGAAACCTCGACCGGCGGCCTTGCCGTCAATGTCGTCGAGTGCTGAAGGTCGCCGTCACTGTGGAGTGACGGCCGCTTGCCGCTACTTAGACCTTGACTGAAAGAGCCTGCGGGTCTTTGAAACCGTCATGGCCTTAAATCTCATCAAGCTTTGTGTTGGCGCCGACAGTATCCAGGACCTCAGGGACTGGGTGTCTGATCGGGCACTGACCGCCATGGTCGCCGGCCTTGAGCCGCACAGCATCCACACGACCCGGATGGTGCCGAAGCGCGTCGAGGAACTGCTCGATGGCGGTTCGCTCTACTGGGTGATCAAGGGGCAGGTTTCGGCGCGGCAGAAACTGCTGGATCTTAGAACCTTCAAGGGCGAGGACGGCATCCAGAGATGCGAACTCGTGCTTGGTCCGGAAGTGATCGAAACCGCCTCGCAGCCGAAGCGGCCGTTTCAGGGCTGGCGTTATCTGAAGGACGAGGAAGCGCCGCGCGACCTCGGTGCACTCGGAGACGACGTCGCGGCGCTGCCGGAAGACCTGCGCCGCGAATTGTCGGAACTTGGACTGCTTTAGATCGTCGTCTTGGCCGGAAGGCGCATGCGCACCGGCGAGCGGCCGGAATGGGCCGCAACATGCAAGTGTATGCCAGCTTCCGGCTGCGACTGGCGCCAGGCGCGTGCGCCGTGGCTGAGAAGCATCGAGACCAGATCCTTGGTCTTTTCCTTCGACCGGCTGATGCCTAGGCCAGCCAGTCGCATCGCCGCTTCGTGAAGCGGATTGAGCGCGACGCCCTTGGCCCGAGACAGATGTGCCATGCCAAGGTTGGCGCTGTTTTCATTCATTCCCATCGGAAACCCCGCTTACGCATTACAATTCGAGATTTCTCCACGCCGCCACATGCGGCGTGGTGTTGAGGGAGAGGTGTTTCAGGCCTCTTTCCTCACTGAGCCGACGCCCAGCAGCTTACGCCCTTTTTCTTCAGAACGGTGCAGGCGTCGATTGCCGTCTTCTGGTCGTCGAAACCACCAAATCGGGCACGGTAGATCTGTTCGCCCTTGTTGTTGAAGGCGACCGTGAATGGTTTGGCGGAACGCAATACCTTGCCGCCTTTATCCTGCGCATTCTGCAGGAGATCGAGGGCCATCTTCTCGCTTGGAGAGACGCCGATCTGAATGACCCAGCCTGACATGGCGGAGGATCTGGAACTTGTCTTCGTCGATGCCGTGGTCACGTCGTCGACGGTTTCCTCGGCAAGGTCGCGGCGGGTCGAGGCGGCCTGGCGCTTCGACACGGTTTCGGACGAGGCCGAGGGCACGGATGCCGGAGGAGCGATGGCGGCCAGTGCCTGGCTTGCCGAGCGGCTGCGGGCACTTTCGCCTGCATAGGCGGTGGCAACTTCCATGGCAGGCTTTGCCTGTTCCGTATAACGGGTGTCGGGAACCGGGCCGCTATTGGGCAGGTCGAAGGCTGCGACCTGGCGGCCTTCGGAGGCTTCCGTAGCAACCGCTGGCGTGCGTGGCACGGGCGTTGCAGGTGCTGACGGTGCTGCCTGGGCGATCAGGTTGGACGTATTGCCCCGCGATGCCTTGGGCATGTATTCGGCAACCAGCTTGCGCATCGTGGCATCACGGGCCGCACTGGAGCGTCCGCCGAGGATGACCGCAACGATCGAACGGCCGTCGAGCTGTGCAGATGTCGCAAGGTTGCTGCCGGCGGCGCGGGTGTAACCGGTCTTCAGGCCGTCGACGCCCGGGACATTGCCAACGAGACGGTTGTGGTTGCCGATCACCTGCTTGCCGTACTGGAAGGAGCGGATCGAGAAATAGCCGTAATATTGCGGGAAATGCTGGCGCAGTGCGATGCCAAGGCGAGCCTGGTCGCGTGCGGTGGTCATCTGCGCGGTGTTCGGCAGGCCGTTGGCATTGCGATAAGTGGTGCGGGTCATGCCGAGCGCACGGGCCTTGCTCGTCATCATCTGGGCGAAACGCGATTCGTTGCCGCCGACATATTCGCCGAGAGCTGTCGCCATGTCGTTGGCGGAACGGGTCACAAGCGCACGGATGGCCTGATCGACGGTGATGATGCCGCCGGGGCGAACGCCAAGCTTGGACGGAGGCTCGGATGCTGCATGTGCGGAGACCGGAACCTTCGAGTCGAGCGAGAAACGACCGGCTTCAAGCGCCTCGAAGGTGAGATAGAGGGTCATCATCTTGGTCAGCGAAGCAGGATAACGCAGTCCGTCCGGATCTTCGCCATAGAGGACCTTGCCGGTCTTTGCGTCGACAACGATGCCGGCATATTTCGGCTCGGCATGCGCAGTCTGCGCCACGGCAGACAACGATAACGCGATTGCAAAAAGATATCCCAGGCGTTTTGCCTGTGCTTTCGCTGCGTCCTTGGGGATGGACGCCGAGAAGATGGTTTTCAACACTGCCGCACTCATTGATTTGGTCATTTCTCAGGTGATCCGGACGTGCCCCCACCCCGGAACGTTGAGGATCAATCTAGGAGATCAGCGTTACCAAGAGGTTTATGATGAACGGCTGCCTTCGTCGATTTGAGGCATTTTAGTTGTCTTTCAGGCCAGATACCTCACCGGCCGCGGCCAGCCGCGCGCCGACAAAACCGCCAACTGCGGCATCAATATGGTCCCAGTCCTTCAGCAGGCTCGAAGAGAATCGGTAAAGCACGCTCAGGTCGTGGCCGATATGGATGTCGCGCTGGCAATCACCGCCCGTCGGTTTTTCACCGGCTGTGGGGAGGAGGCAGCGGACGGCGTAGTCCGGCTGGCCGGGCCGCTGGGCGGTCAGGAGCACTTCCTGGCCGTAGCCGCTCGTGGCGCGCAGGCGGTGCAGCGTCAGGCCGTGGTCGAAGGCAACCGGTCGTCCGTCGAAAAGCTGCGCATAGATCGGTTCGAGTCGGCCAGACATGTCCCTCGACATGGTGCTTTGGGAGATCTGCAGGAAGAGCAGGAGATCCGGGCGGTCGACATTGTCGAAACTGTCGCGACGCTGCTGGCTGTAGCCCTCCAGGCCCGGCCATGTCAGGTAGAGATCCACCCGTTCGGCCTTCCCGGCATGGCGCTGCTCCTCGAAGCGGATCGTATTTTCCGGGATCTGCAGCGTGTCTTCGCCGATCGCGACCGCAAGGCTCTGACTGCTTTCGGAGTGGCCACCAAGCGCCATGCGCTGGCCCAGCCAGCGGCCGCCGATGCTGATCGCAAGCGTCGCGGCCACAAGAATGACGGTGACGAGCGCCAGCCTCATAAGAAAACGTTGGGAGATCAGCGGCAGTTCTTGCTGCGGCGGCGCGGATGCGCGGCGTGTCATGATATGGCCCCGTGTCCAGATGTCGTTATGCGGGACCTGAACAGGGATACGGGGTCCAATCGCCTCTGCCCGCTACTGTCGCGCGGGCAGGGTTAATTTTGTGTAAACCGAAGGCTCCGGCCGATGGCCGGAGGACGATTACTGGCTGACGCTGCCGACGGCGACGGCGCGGCCGTCCTGAAGCTTGACCCAGCGGCCCGGATCGGCTGCTTCCTGGCGCTTCAGATAGGTGTATTCGGTGTCGGTCCAGAGCAGGACCTTGTTGCGCATGTTGTCGAGGACGTAGTCGCCGCGATCGGTGCGCACGGTCAGCACTGCATGGCCTTCGCCACTCGGCTGCAGGACAACGGTGATCAGCAGGTCGGAGGCATCAAAGCCCTTCTGCATCAGCATCCGGCGCTTGAGGAGAACGAAATCCTCGCAGTCACCAACGGTGGTCGGGTAGGCCCAACGCTCTTCGACACCATAGATTTCCATGTCGGTCATCGGGGTGATCGTGGTGTTGACGGTGTAGTTGACGTCGAGCAGCGTGCGCCACTTGTCTTCCGTCAGCGCCAGGGGGCCCTTGTCGCCACCGGCAAGCGGCCGGCATTCGCTGACATAGGTCTGGCAGAACTCGTAATGGCCGATCGGCGGGCTGGCCTTGCCGATCACGCGCATGGCACCTGCCGGCATGGCGAAAGATGGAGCCGCGGCAGCCATGGCGATGGCGGCGGTCATGAGTATTTGTGCAAGTCTTTTCGCAAGCATCATTTTCTGTCACCCCGTTCGTTGAGGTGACATTGCCAAACAGCCTTTGATCGACTGCAAAATAGCGTCGTAAAATCAATCGCTTATTCTAATAGAGATTGACGAAAACACGGATAAAACACGCAGCGTATTTGACTCGAATGCAGATAAAATTCGCGCCGAATTCGATTAAAATTAGAACCAAAGTTTATCCGGTCTTTGCCAAGTGACTGATTTTTCGATGGGTCTGGTGGCGGGCCGGCCCGGAGGATTGCCGGGCGGCGCGGATTTTTCATCTCGAAAATGACTGCTGCTGCCGCATCGGAGCGGCGGAAAACACTTCGAAACCCGGTTGAATCGGGGTCGAAACGGCTGCGAAAAAAATCCCGAAAAGGCACATTTTTTTCTGAGGTGGATGATTTTTGGACGGATTTGCGTCTTGCGCGCGCTGTCAAAGCTTTATGCGCGTCGAAAATCGAGGCGGTTCGATGCGGGCTTTGTGGGGTTTTGTGGCGAAATGCCTCGAGCGCGCCGGCCGTCGATCAGTCGCGCAGAGCTGGTGTCCCGCCTGCCGGTGGCTGTACGGGAATTCGGGTCTTGGGCGGACTGGTTCTTAGAGGAAAGAGGTCAGGGCTTCGCGCGACTGGACCGAGGCGAACTCGATTGCGACGCCTTCCATGAAGTGGCGGACGACGCGGCCACGCATGTTGCCGAGCCTGACCGGCGTGCCGATCGCCGGGCGGATCTCGATATCGACTGCGGCGCCGGAGAGGGACAAGTCCATCAGGCGGCAGGCATAACGGCTACCGTCTTCGAGCGTCAGTTCGGTCAACGTATCGCGCGGCGTCAGTCGGTCGTGGCGCCGGTCTTCCGGCAGGCCGAGTTCGTGCTTGTTGGCGATCCAGGTCAATTGCGCGGCAAGCTTTTCCCGCTTGCGGTCGGTCGCATTGATCGACATCACGAAGCCGTCACCCGAGAGGCTGAGCACATTGCCCTCAATGCGGCCGAGGTGATCGAGATAGGCGATGACGCGCTCGTTGACGCGCGGCTGGCCGGCGCAGACCAAAGCCACGTCGCCTGGCGACATGTCGATGACGCTGCAGGGATATTCTTCGTGATCGGCCAGCATCAGCCGTCCTTCGACATTGACAGTGACGCGCTGAAACGAACGCTGGGCCGCGATCGTCTGCATCGGTTGCGCCTGTGCCTGCTGGAAGGAAAACATCGGTGTCACGACTCTGGTCTGAATTTACAGAGCAGAGATAACATTAGGCAGTTAACAGATGGTTGTTTCAGGCTCCGCGGCTAACGCCCGGGTTGGGCATGGCGTGCACCGATCAGGCGACGAAAGAAGGTGACGGGGACCGAGGTCGAGACATCCGCATCGCTGCTGATGGTCGGGCGGGTACCATCGGGCTGCAGGAAGCCCCAGCTTTCGAGCATGAGACCGGCCACCGGAAGCGCCAGTGGCGGAAGCGCCGTCTGCCGCGGCACAAGGGCACCGAGAACCCGGTCGCTGCGCTGGCCATAGGAGCGGACGGGCATCAGCAGGAGGTCGTGCGGATAGTCCTCGCCATCGACCGGGGTCCGGGCGTCGACCAGTGCCGGTCTTTCGTAGAAGAGGACGTTCTGGAGGACTGCCGCCGGCCGGTCGTCATTGGCGCCCATCCAGATGGAGGCATAGTCGCTGCCGCGAAGCTCGCGGTCGAAGATTTCGCAGATGCGCGTGCCGGCCAGTGCGAAACATGGCTTTTCCTGCTCGGCGGTGCTGACGATGAACAGATGTGGCAGGAAACGGCGCAATGCTACGGGATCGATCTCGGAGCGGAGCGGCGTCGGCCGGCTACCTCTTAAGTCGTTCCAATAGTTAAAGATCTCTTGTATTGCCGTGTTGTGCATGCATGCCATCCTGTTCGATTATGAGCCACGTCACCCCATAAAATCCTGCTGTCGGTCTATACCCAGCGAAAACCGTGCCAGTTGACGTTGTGGGCAGCGATCCGGGGCGGATGGAGACGCATTGGGGTGGGTGAGGATGGTGCCGGCGGACCGCCGGGGCCTTCTTTCCAAGCCGGTATCGCTCATGTATGGCAAAGGGTCATTACAGAAGGAAGGATTGGCCATGGACGACCGGCCCCCGAAGGCCCCCGAGGATGGTGTGATCCCCGAAGACGGCGTGCCGCACGATGACGAAGGGCGGTGGAGCGATGACAGGCACGAGCGCCAGCCGGTCTTCAACGTGCCGACAATCCTGCTCGCCACGCTCGGTCTTCTGGTTCTGCTCTATGTCGTGCAGGAATATGTGCTGGGTGACGATGCGCGTGCCGCCTTCATCATCACGCTGGCGTTCACCCCGGTCAGATACGCCTTTCCGCTCTCCGATCAGGGGCTTGAGTGGCTATGGACGCCGGTGACCTATTCGCTGCTGCATGGCAGTGTCGAGCATATCGCCTTTAACGGTTTGTGGCTCGCCGCCTTCGGAACGCCGGTCGTGCGCCGGATTGGTGCATTCCGCTACATCGTCTTCTGGATATTGTCGGCGGCGGCGGCGGCATTTTTTCATGCGGCGCTTCACTGGCAGGAGGAGACATTGCTGATCGGTGCGTCCGGCGTGGTTTCCGCGCTGATGGGCGCGGCCTGCCGTTTTGCCTTTCCGGAAGGTGGTGGTTATGACCGCACCCACGGTCATCTTTATCCGCGCCAGTCGATCATCGGCGCGTTTTCCAATCGCACGGTGGTGATTTTCACTGCCATGTGGTTCTTCGGAAACATCCTGATCGCCGTCGGCCTGCCGCTGATCGGCAGCGATGCCGGCGAAATTGCCTGGGATGCCCATATCGGCGGCTTCCTGTTCGGCTTCCTTCTGTTCGGTTTCTTTGATCCCATTCGCTACCGTGAGGTGTAAGTCGGCGCGCTTGAACTCGCGTCTGGGCCGATCTACAATCGCCGATGTATGGGACGGCGGTGCGAAATTTCCGGAGGAGGGGAGTTGCGCAACGCCAATCGGTCGATTGGATTGGCCAAGCGACTTGGCCAGATGGATGGGTAAGGAGATAGCATGTCGACTACCGTGAAGATGATGCTTGAAGCCAAGGGACGCGCTGTCGAGACGGTGGAGCCGGACCGAAAGCTGCTGGATGTGGCAACGGTACTCAATGAGAGGAAGATCGGTGCCGTCGTGGTTGCCGGCCTGGAGGGACGGATCGCCGGGATCTTCACCGAGCGCGACCTGGTCCGGACGATCGCCACGCATGGGGTCGCGGCGCTTGAAAAAACGGTCCAGACGATGATGACGACCGGCGTGACGCGCTGTCGCGAGGAGCAGACGGTCGAGGAAGTCATGGAAATGATGACGGCCGGCCGTTTCCGTCACGTTCCCGTCGAAACCGACGGCAAGCTTGCCGGGATCATTTCGATCGGCGACGTGGTGAAGGCCCGCATGCGCGAGGTCGAGCACGAGGCCGAGCAGATGAAGGCCTATATCGCCAGCTAAGGCTGCCTTCACAGCTTTCGGATGGAAACAGGTTCGCCCGTATCAGCGGGCGAACACATCCTGCATCCGCTTCAAGGCGCCGATCTGCGCCATTGTTTCCTCGTAACCGCGCTCGATTGCTTCACCGGCACGGTGGAATTCGGAAAGCCCGATATCGCTGAGGCGCGGATGGAGCGACAGATCCGGCGGCTCGCCGGCAAGCCTTGCACGCGAAATGCGCTCCTGGATGATGTTGAAGGCCTGAACCATGGTGCCGGTGACGCTGACCCGTACCTCGTCGGTCTTTTCGCGGACCGCCTCGTCGACCGTCTGGACACTGGCATTGTGCTTGACCACGGCGGAACGGCCGAAAATATCGTAATTCAGGTTGACGGCGACGACGAGCGGTTGCTCATAAGCGCGGCAGACGGAGGTCGGTACCGGATTGACCAGCGCGCCATCGACCAGGGTGCGGTTGTTGTATTTGACCGGCTCGAAAATGCCGGGCAGCGCATAAGAGGCGCGCAGCCCGGTGATCAGCGAACCGCTGGATATCCATATCTCGTGGCCGGTCATCAACTCGGTGGCGACGGCGACGAAGGGACGATCGAGATCCTCGATCGTCAGGCCTTCGAGATGTTCCTGCATCCGTTTGGTCAGCCGCATGCCGCCCAGAAGCCCGCCACCACCGATGGTCAGGTCGAGAAGGGCTGCGATGCGGCGCATTGTGAGGGATCTTGCGAAGGTTTCCAGTTCGTCGAGCTTGCTGGAGAGGTAACACCCGCCGACAAGCGCGCCGATCGATGTGCCGGCAATCATGCCGACTTCGATACCTGCCTCGTCCAGTGCACGCAGAACACCTATATGGGCCCAGCCGCGGGCGGCACCGCCACCGAGCGCAAGCGCAAGCTTGGCTTTGCGGGGCGGGGCGATGGCCACCGGAGGCGCCGGATGATCCGTCGCCACGAGGCCGCTATCCTGTGACGCGGCCTGACGGTCGTGACGGTTCCAACTCCAATTCAGCATCGTTTTACAACTCCGCGGCCGACGACTTGCGTAATCGGTAATTTAACGCACCGGATGGTTTCGAAAGCGTTTACTCTGGCGGCGGCTGTTACGGAACGAGGCGTGCGGTGATCGGATCGGGCCTAGTTGGCAGGCTTGCTGGAATAGACGGCTTCGGGATCAAAATGACGCGCATCGTCCTTTATTTCAAGGAGGATCCCGTTGTCATCTTTTGTTACGGCCCGATAGAAACAGGAGCGCCGACCGGTGTGGCAGGTGGCGTCATGACCGGCAACAGAGACCTTCAAGAGGATCGCATCCTGATCACAATCGGTGCGGATCTCGTGCACCGTCTGCAGATTTCCCGAGGTCTCGCCCTTCTTCCAAAGTGCCGAACGCGAGCGGCTGTAATAATGGGCGATGCCGGTCTCGACGGTCAGCTTCAAAGCCTCGGCATTCATATGGGCAAGCATCAGGATCTCGCCGTCGCGAATATCGGTGACGACGGCGGTGATCAGTCCATTGGCGTCGAAGCGCGGGGTGAAGGCGCCCGCACCCTCCAGTTCCGACTTGTCGGAGGAGGGGGCGGGGAAAAATTCGGTGCTCATGCGCGGCAATTACCTGTTGCGGGCAAGCGTGAAGAAACGCGCCTGCTCGGTGGCGTTCGTCTTGAACTCACCGGTAAAGGTGGTTGTCAGCGTGCGCGAACCCTGCTTCTGCACGCCGCGCATTTCCATGCACATGTGCTCGGCCTCGATCAGCACGGCGACGCCGCGGGGCTTCAGCGTGTCCTGGATCGAGTGGGCGATCTGCGCCGTCAGGTTTTCCTGGGTCTGCAGCCGGCGGCCGAAGATTTCCACCACGCGGGCGATCTTGGAGAGGCCGAGAACCGGGCCGTTGGGCAGGTAGGCGACAGTCGCCATGCCCTTGATCGGCAGCATGTGGTGCTCGCAATGAGAAAAGAACGGGATCTCGCGGACAAGCACGATGTCGTCGAAACCGGACATTTCCTCGAAGGTGCGGCCGAGCACTTCCTCATGGGACTGCTCGTAGCCGGAAAACAGTTCGCGGTAGGACCTTGCGACGCGCGTCGGAGTGTCGAGAAGGCCTTCGCGGGTCGGATCATCACCTGCCCAGCGCAAGAGGACGCGGACGGCATCCTCGGCTTCTTGTTGCGTCGGGCGTGCCGCTGCCTGGTCCTGAACCGGCTTCTGGTCCTGGCTCGAGGCCGGAAAATTCTTCACAATCGCATCCATCTATTGTCTCCCGATACGGTTCAAGGCCGTATCCGACATACATTCGTTCGTCTTTTCGGGCCGAAGCCGTCTCCATCGTCTGGAAACGCCCAGATATCCGGAAACGCCTGAAGGCCCGCCTTTGTGCCGTTATCTGATCGCTGGCATGGCTTTTGACAAGGCATTCTGTTTCGCTGACGATCGAATTCGGCAAAAACCTGCTTTATTGATCGTCGCGGCACGGCATCACATATAAGGGGTCAAGACCGTTTTCGATAGGTCATGATACGTTACGATGCGTTCAACGGATCACGCCGACCGCATCACCAGGCAATGGATCAACGATATGGACGATATCTACAACAGCAAGATCCTGGAATTCGCCGGTAATATCGGGCTTGCCGGCAGGATTGAGGATGCGGATGCAAGTTCGGAAAAACATTCGAAGCTCTGCGGATCGAAGGTGAAGGTCTATGTGAAAATGGACGGCGACGTGGTCTCGGCGTTTTCCCACGAAGTCAGGGCCTGTGCGCTCGGCCAGGCATCGTCGTCGATCATGGCACGGCATGTGATCGGGGCTACGGCGGGCGAGCTTCGCCAGGCACGCGCGGATATGCTGGCCATGCTGAAGGAGGGCGGCGAGGGACCGTCCGGCCGTTTCGAGGAGATGCGCTACCTGAAGCCGGTCAAGGACTACAAGGCGCGGCACGCCTCGACCATGCTCACCTTCGATGCGGTGGTCGATGCGATCGACCAGGTGGAAGCCAAGCAGGAGGCTTGATTTGGGGGAGCTATTGTTGCGGGAACGATCGGCGTCGGCGCTGCCCCTCATCCGCCTGCCGGCACCTTCTCCCCGTTCTGACGGGGAGAAGGACGGGTGGGGCTTGCTTCGTCGTCCCTTGCGAACCGTACCGTTCTTCCCCGTTGTGGTCGCGGGTCGGCAGGCCGGTGCGGCATATGCCTTCGCCCCGCTTGCGGGGAGAAGGTGGCGGCAGCCGGATGAGGGGCACGCGCCAAGGCATGCCAGACACGCTTCCCATTACGGTTTGCGCTGATGTGCCAGCTATGTTCACCTTCCGGCGACGATGACCGCAAGCCCGGCACAAACCGTTCCCGCAACTGGCGCGGCCCGTTTTCCAAGACGCCCGGGCGCCTGCTCGGAATGGGCTTTATCCGCCTCTATCAGCTGACACTCTCCGGCTTCATCGGCAATTCCTGCCGCCATATCCCCACCTGTTCGGAATATGGCTATGAGGCGATTGCCCGGCACGGGATCTGGCCGGGCGGATGGATGACCCTGTTTCGTGTCGCCCGCTGCGGACCGGGCGGAACCGGCGGGCTCGATCCGGTGCCGGAGGCGATGTCTGCGCGGCAGCATTGGTGGACGCCGTGGCGCTACTGGATGCGCCGTCATACCGGCTGAAAACCTTTACTCCGCCGCGATTTTTGACTATCACCCCGGCGTTCGTTGCCGCCGGCCTTTTGCGCTCGCGGCCCTTTGTTGACCACCCGCATTCGTTGGCGGGACTGGACAGGAGAATTTTGATGTCCGTTTCCCTTACATTTCCCGATGGCTCCGTCCGCGCGTTCGACGCCGGCACGACCGGCTTTGCCGTTGCCGAATCGATTTCCAAGTCGCTGGCCAAGAAGGCCGTGGCCATTGCGCTCGACGGCGAGCTGCGCGATCTCTCCGATCCCGTCGTTGACGGACGGATCGAGATCGTCACCCGTACTGATCCGCGTGCGCTCGAACTGATCCGCCACGATGCAGCCCATGTGATGGCCGAGGCCGTGCAGGATCTGTGGCCCGGCACGCAGGTGACGATCGGCCCGGTGATCGAAAACGGCTTCTATTACGACTTCAAGCGCATCCATCCGGACAGCCGCGAGGACTGGCCCTTCACGCCTGACGATCTGCCGAAGATCGAAAAGAAGATGAAGGAAATCATCCAGAAAAACGCCGCCTTCACCAAGGAAATCTGGACCCGCGAAAAGGCCAAGGACGTGTTTGCCGACAAGGGCGAGGCCTACAAGGTCGAGCTGGTCGATATGATCCCGGAAGGCCAGGACCTGAAGATCTACAATCAGGGCGGCTGGTTCGACCTTTGCCGCGGTCCGCACATGGCCTCGACCGGCCAGATCGGCACGGCGTTCAAGCTGATGAAGGTCGCCGGTGCCTATTGGCGTGGCGATTCGACCAAGCCGATGCTGACGCGCATCTACGGTACGGCCTGGGCGACCCAGGAGGAGCTAGACCAGTATCTGCATATCCTGGCGGAAGCCGAAAAGCGCGACCACCGCAAACTCGGCCGCGAGATGGATCTTTTCCATTTCCAGGAAGAAGGTCCGGGCGTGGTGTTCTGGCACGGCAAGGGCTGGCGGATGTTCCAGACGCTGACGGCCTATATGCGCCGTCGTCTGGCCGGCACCTATGAAGAGGTCAATGCACCGCAGGTGCTTGACGCCTCGTTGTGGGAAACGTCGGGTCACTGGGGCTGGTACCAGGAGAACATGTTCGCGGTTAAATCGGCTTACGCCTTCACCCATCCGAAGGACGAGGAAGCGGATAACCGTGTTTTCGCGCTGAAGCCGATGAACTGCCCGGGCCACGTACAGATCTTCAAGCATGGCCTGAAATCCTACCGCGAACTGCCGATCCGGCTTGCCGAATTCGGTCTCGTGCATCGCTATGAAGCTTCGGGCGCTCTTCACGGCCTGATGCGCGTGCGCGGTTTCACGCAGGACGATGCACATGTGTTCTGCACCGACGAACAGCTGCGAGAAGAGTGCCTTCGCATCAACGATCTAATTCTTTCCGTTTATGAGGATTTTGGATTTACCGAGGTCGTCGTCAAACTGTCGACACGGCCGGAGAAACGTGTCGGTTCTGACGCTCTGTGGGATCGTGCTGAAAAAATCATGGGCGAAGTCCTCACCGAGATCAAACTTTCTTCTGAAGGTCATATCAAAACGGGCATTTTGGAAGGCGAGGGCGCGTTCTACGGTCCGAAGTTCGAATATACGCTGAAGGATGCGATTGGCCGTGAATGGCAGTGCGGCACGACGCAGGTCGATTTCAACCTGCCGGAACGTTTTGGTGCCTTCTATATCGACGCCAATTCGGAAAAGACGCAGCCGGTGATGATCCACCGCGCCATCTGCGGCTCGATGGAACGTTTCCTCGGCATCCTGATCGAAAACTTCGCCGGCCATATGCCCTTGTGGTTCGCGCCGACGCAGGTCGTCGTTGCTACGATCACCTCGGATGCCGACGATTACGGTCGTGAAGTCGCCGAACAGCTGCGCGATGCCGGGTTGCAGGTCGAGACCGATTTCCGCAACGAGAAGATCAACTACAAGGTCCGTGAACATTCGGTCGCCAAGGTGCCGGTGATCATCGTCTGCGGTCGTCAGGAAGCCGAGCAGCGGTCGGTCAATATCCGTCGCCTCGGCTCGCAGGCACAGACGTCGATGTCGCTCGACGAGGCGCTGGTCTCGCTTGTCGACGAAGCGACTCCGCCGGATGTCAAGCGCCGCAAGGCTGCACGCGCCAAGCTGGCCTGACTTCGTCCCTGAATGGTGACAGCGCCCGTGATCCACGGGTGCTGTCAGAAAACTGACATTGATCTGAAATATTCTATATCCCTCATCAATGGCGGACAGTCCGCGGAGACAGAATGCGCTTCAAGGAACTTTCCTACGCCAACGAGCGTGACCCCAAGCTGAAACGCTGGTTCATCCGCTCGATCGAGGGCTTGTCCGGTCGCGACCGCTACGCCCGTCTCTATGACATCTGGCGCAAGGACATTGTCGGCAAGACCGACCGGGTGTTCGGCAAGATGCTCGACCTGATCGATGTCGAACTCGACGTCAAGGGCGAGTGGCTGCCGCGGGTGGAAGAGGGCCGTCCGCTCGTCATCGTCGCCAATCATCCGTTCGGCATCGGCGACGGAATTGCGGTTCTCGCCATGGCCGAACAGCTCGGTCGGCCGTTCCGGGTGCTGATCAATGACGAATTGATGAAAGTGCCGGAAATCGCGCCCTATTCGTTGCCCGTCTCCTTCGAGGAAACCAAGGAGGCGCTGGCGATCAACATGAAGACCCGTCACGAGGCGCTGAGGCTTTTGAAGGAAGGGGTGACGATCATCATCTTTCCGGCCGGTGGTGTTGCCACGGCGAAAAAAGGTTTCGGAGCGGCGGAAGATCTGCCGTGGAAGATCTTTCCGGCAAAGCTGGTGCAGGCTGCCAAGGCCGATGTCGTGCCGATCTATTTCGAGGGCCAGAACGGGCCGCTCTTCCACATTGCCAGCAAGCTGTCGCTGACGCTGCGCCTGTCGCTTTTGATCCGCGAGTTCAAGCGGCTGTCCGGTTCGACGATCCGCGCCCATGTGGGGTCGATGATGAGTTGGGAAGAGCTTTCCGCCAGCCGCGAACGCAAGGACCTGCTCGGCGTCTTGCATCACGCGGTGTTTTCATTGCGGCCGGTCCGGCGGTCACGGCTTGCCCGGATGCAGGAAAAGCGGCGCCTCGCGGCCTGATCTCGTTCAGGGGCTTTGCTTCAGGGCGCGATCGAAAGCGGTGACGACCATATCGATCATCTGCCGGTGAAGTTCGCCACGGCTTCGCCCTTCGCCGTCCCTGCATATCGGGTCACCGATATCTTCCTTCTCCGCGATCTCCGCTGCTCCCGGTTTGCATTCTGCAAACATGCTGTAATGGCTGGCATCGTCGATTGTCGAATAGGTCGCTTTCGGGATGGTTCTTGCAATCTCACCGGCGTCGGTCGCCGGCGTAATTGTGCCGGGCCTGCCGAGATTGATGAGTTCGATCGGGATCGCAATGCCCCGGAAGCTTTCATGCGCGAAAGCGTCGACCGGTGCGGGATCGATCGCCATGGCGAAACCGATACGGTGATCCTCTCCGCTGCGGCCGGCCGGGCTCAGATCCATGGCATGGAGATCAACGCCGCTTTGCCGGATCCATCCGCATAAGGATGGGTTCCGCGTGTCGTCGTCGCAGTAACTCGCCAGACGTTGCGGATCAATCCGGGCGCCAGCGATCGCCAGTGCCGTGCTGCCGCCCATGGAAAGGCCGAGCATGCCGATGTCGCGACGTTCGATATGCTCGGCAAATATTGCATCCTCACTCAAGGCATCGAGCGCCGCCGAGATGTCCTGAGGGCGCAGCCAGAGTTTCATCGTTTCCGCCGCGGAACGGTTCGGCCCCGTATTTCCCGGGTGGGTCGGGGCTGCGACGACGAAACCACGTTTCGCCAATGGCGTCGCGAGCCAGCTTATTGCGTCCGGGTTGCCGGCAAGGCCCGCTCCATGGGACAGCAACACGACAGGATAGTGGCCAGCCGTGATCGGCGCGTCGCGCATCACCGGCGTGCCGACGAAAAACACGCTTTCGCCCAATGTGACGGGCGTGCCGCCCGGGTCTGCCGGATACCAGACGGTTACCGGGAGATCTGCACCGCGTTCCCTGGAATGGGCCGTGATCTGGCGCATGCCGACGGTCTCGGCCGCCAGAACGGGCCGTTGCGCCATCACGGTCGAAACCGCTGCCGCCGCAAGAATGGTGATTGCAAAATTCATCCCGTTTCTCCCGAGCCATTCCATCGTCAGGCATGATGCGTGACGGGAAGGGCCTATGTCCGAGCACAGGCTTGGCTAAAATCGGGACGGGTGCGACCTCGAACATGATCGAGGTCGTTTTCTGATGTGGTTTGCTGCCGGGTGAGGCGCGGGTGCTGCCCTAACCGGCGCGGTCCCTGCGCCATAGGCGAAACAGGCGGCCGTCGATCGACAGCAGGCCGAGCGAGATCAGCGCCATGCCGGCGAGATGATTGACGGCCAACCGCTCGCCCAGAAACAGGCTGCCGAGGATGATGGCGCTGACAGGCACAAGCAAGGTGACGAGCGAACTGTTGATGGCGCCGCCGACTGCGAGGATGTGGAAAAAGATGATATAGGCGAGCGCCGTCGAGAACAGCCCGAGCGCCAGCACTGCCGCGATCGTCAGGCCGCCGGGCATGGCAAGCGTCCACGGGGCATCGAAGACAAGCACGATCGGCAGCATCATCACGGTGGTTGCCGCCGTCTGGCCGAAGGCACCGATGGCCGGGGCAATGCCCATACGGCGGAAACGGCGGCCGAAGACGCCGGCGAAACCATAGGAGAGGGCAGCCGTCAGGCAGGCGATCAGGGCGAGATAGGGGACTGCCTGCGGTGAGACGGCATTGCCGGCCATCAACACCGCAACACCGGCAAAGCCAAGCGCCACGCCGGCGATCTTGTTGGCGGTCAGCCGTTCGTCGGCGGTTAGGAAATGCGCGACGATGATCGAAAAGACCGGTGTTGTCGCATTGAGGATCGAGGCGAGGCCGCTGGCAATCTGGGTCTGTCCCCAGAAGAGCAGGCTGAACGGGATAAGGTTGTTCAACAGGCCCATGCCGAAAAAGGCTATCCAGATGGCGGCGGTTTTCGGAATGACCTGGCGGGTGGCCCTCAGGTAAACGAACAGCGCAATGGCGGCGATCGCGACGCGGGCCAGAACGATCACCAGCGGCGGCAGTTCGGCAAGCGCGAATTTGGAAAAGAAAAACGAGCCGCCCCACAGGACGGACAGGGCGAAAAGAAGGCCCCATTCGAACAGGCCCATCACCTTGGTATTCTGCATAACCTGATCCTGCTTCTGTCTTTTCGCCGGCGTTGCGCACAACATGCCTGCCGAAAGTGGTCAGCGGTTTCGGGATCAGGACATGTACCGAACAGGAGCTAACGCATGGCGCGCCAAACTGAAAGGCGGCGGCGCGTTTTCATGCGCCTCCAACTGGTCAATCCTGCGATTCGACCGTCGCCTGCTGGCCGATATTGCGTGGATTGCGCAGCAGAACCTCGACATCGGCATTGCGGCCGGCGCTGACATTGAATTCGCGCTGGTAGATCTTGTCCTTGTTGCGGGCGACGGCGAGATAATCGCCTTCCGACAGGACCATGGTGGAAAAGGCGCTGACGCTTTCGTTGACGACGTCGCCGGCAGCCGTCAGCACCGACCAGGCGGTATCGGCAATCGCCTCGCCGCCGGGCTGGGAGACCAGCTTGAGGGTGATCTGGGCCGCCTTGTGCTGCAGCACCGCCTGGGTGAGCTTGCCGGCCTCGACCTGGATATCGGCACGCACGACGGCGTTGACGTCGCCATATTCGGAGACGACGTGATAGGTCCCGGCATTCAGCCTGACGATCGTGTTCGGCTTGACATCGGACATGACCAGCGCCCGGTCGCCGTTTTCGCGCACGTCGGAAGAATAGATGGAAAAGCTCAGCTGGTTTGCCGGAATGCGCTGGTCGGCGCCGGCCACGGCGTTGAGGACAAAGCCGCCGGCATCGAGAACCAGGGTCTGTTCGGAAACGCTGCCATCCTCGGGAACCGTCAGTTTTTTGGTAACGCCGGCGCGGCCGAAGGCGACGTTGACGAAATATTCGCCGGGCGCGAGCTGGAAATCAGCAGAGCCGCCGTCAGAGCTGGCGACAAGCGGCAACTTGCCGTCTTCGCCTGCGATCGGGCTGAACACCCGCCATGCGAGGCCGTCTTGCATCACGTCGCCGTCCTTGGTCAGCCGGGCGTTGAAGCGGACGTCCTTTGCCAGTTCGCCCTTCGGCACGATTGTGGCCGGAGAAAAGGCGTTGAGCTTGGGCATCTTGGTCGAGCTGTCGAGCTGTTTGAAGCTCTTGAATGCGTCGCCATCCTGGGCAAGGGCGCCTGAAGCCGTCAATAGGAGCAGCGCCTTAGCGGCGAGCATAAGACGAGCAAGGGAAATGCCTGACATTCGATGACCGGTTGACTCTTGTTTTGTGACTAGCCACTTGAAACCCATGGCAAAGGCATTTTCAAGGCCTCATTCTACCAACAGGCTACCACACCCCAGCGAATGGAAGTTTCCGACATGAATGTTGACGTAAAGCTGATCGATTACCTGCGCGAACGCCACTCGACGCCGGTCGCGCAGATCAAGGGACCGGGGCCGGAAACGGCCGAACTTGAAGAAATCCTGACGTCTGCGGTGCGCGTGCCGGATCATGGCAAGATCGCGCCATGGCGGCTGGTCGTTTATCGCGGCGACGCCTGCATCTCTCTCGGCGAGACATTCCTCGACATCGCGCTGGCCCAGAACGGCGAGATGACCGATGCGGCGAAAGAGGCTGAACGGATCCGCTTCACTCGCGCGCCGATCGTCGTCGGAGTGATCAGTACGGCTGCTCCACATGCCAAGATCCCGGAATGGGAGCAGGTGCTTTCCGCCGGTGCCGTCTGCCTCAACATGCTGATGGCCTGCGAGGCGCGCGGTTATGTCGCCAACTGGCGTACCGAATGGATCGCCTATGACGACAAGGCGCTGGCGGCTCTCGGCGTCAGGGAGGGCGAGAAGGTCGCCGGCTTCATCCATATCGGTTCCAGCGACTTTCCGACGCCGGACCGGCCGCGTCCGCAGCTTTCCGACATTCTCACTTATGCGTAAGGGCGTGCTCTGAATGTTCTACCGCACGGATAGCAACGAGCACGGCATGGCGCACGATCCCTTCAAGGCGATCGTGGCGCCCCGGCCGATCGGCTGGATCGGCACCAAGGGCCGTGACGGGTCTCTTAACCTGTCGCCCTATTCCTTCTTCAACATCGTCTCGGACAATCCGAAGATCGTGATGTTTTCCTCATCGGGCCGCAAGCACAGCCTGCTTAATGCCGAGGAGACGGGCGTCTTTACGGCAAGCCTTGCCAGTCGCCATCTCGGCGACCAGATGAATGCCTCGTCGGCACCGGTCGAATACGGGGTCGACGAGTTCGCGCTTGCCGGGCTTTCGGCACGGATGGGCGAACTGGTCGATGCACCCTATGTCGGGGAAGCCTATACGGCGCTCGAATGCCGGCTGACCGAGATCGTCCAGCCGATGGGGATTGCGGGCCGCTCTGCCCAGCAGTTCATGGTGTTCGGCGAGGTTGTCGGCATCCATATCAGCGAGGAGATCATCCGCGACGGGCGAATCGCCATGGAGCTCGCACGGCCGATCGCGCGGATGGGCTACATGGATTATGCCGACGGAGGCGTCGACGTGTTCCAGCTCAAAAGGCCGACAAAACCTGCCTGAACGAAAAGGTGAACGGCATCGCCATGGTTAAGAAACGTGGTGAACCAATGTTAACCTTTGCATCCTAATGTTCCCGCTGTCGGGCCTCGAGGCGCCGGCTTGGTATCGGGGCATATCGTGATCGTACAGGCATTCCTACGCTGGGCTGAGACGGCAAGAGCCGGTGAACGTGCAAGGGCAGCGAGCGCGCTGGCCAAGGCGTTCATCCAGTCCAAGCTCGGCCCCGAAGAACATCGCGCCGCGATCATGGCGATGACCTATCTGCTCGACGATGCCTCGCCGAAAGTGCGGCTGGCGCTTGCCGAGGCGCTGGCGGTGTCCGACGAAGCGCCGCGTGCGATCATCATGTCTCTTTGCGAAGACCAGGCGGAGATCGCCTGCACCGTGATCGCCTGTTCGCCGGTCCTGCGCGATGCGGATCTGGTCGAACTTGTCGGGCGCGGCGACGCGTTTACCCGCGGACTGGTCGCGTCGCGGCCGAAACTTGGTTTCAGTGTGGCTGCGGCAATCGCCGAGGTCGGCGAGGCAAGCGATATCCTGCTTCTTCTCGAAAACGACACGGCCTCGGTCAGCCGCATTTCGCTGCGCCGCATGGCGGAGCGTTACGGTCATCTGACTGCCGTGCGCCATCTTCTCCTCGATCGCGACGGGCTTACCGGCGATACAAGGCATATGCTGGTCGGCCATGTGGCTTCAGCGCTTGCCGCGTCCGATCTGGTGACGAAGACGATGGGGGCGAGGAGAATAGAAATCATGACGCGGGAAGCCGGAGACGAGGCGGTCGTCGCCATCGCCGCTTCCCTTTCACAGGACGAGATACCGTCGCTGGTCGAACATTTGCGGACAGCCGGACGGTTGACGCCGGCGCTTCTCATTCATGCGCTGTGCAGCGGCAAGGTGGACTTTTTCGCGTCGGCGATCGTCTCGCTCGTCACTCTCGACGAAAAGCGCGTCCGGGCAATCCTTGCGACCGGACGGACACATGCGGTCAGGGCGCTGTTCGATGCGGCCGGAATCGGCAAGGATATTGCGGCGGTCTTCGTCGAGGCGGTTTTCCTCTGGCGGCGTGCGTCGGCAGCCGGCGGTCTCGATACCTGCTATTTCGGTCTGCTCGAGCATTTCGACGGTGCGCGCGGCGATGGCGGGCCGATCGGCGAGTTGCTCGACATGGTCGATCTGCTGCATCGCGGCGAGTTGCGCCGCAATGCCAGAAGTTACGCCTCGGATATTTCGCTGGTCGCGTGATCACGCTTTTTGCGGCTGGATATCGGCCAGGGCCGGCTGCAGTTCTCAAAATTCGATTGCGGCTAGCGGTCGAACCTGCGCGCAACCCATGAATAACCGCCTTCCACCAGTCTGACCGGTTTTGCCATCAGGGTTTTGACGCCCTCGGTGGTCGGAAGCACGTTGCGGACGCGCTGGATGGCGCGCCCTGCAAGGGTTGCGGCCTCTTCCTCCGATACCGGTTCGGCCTCAGCCGTCTGCTGCGTTGCGCCGATTGCCGGCGTGTCGACCTTTGCCGTCTGGTCGGTTGCGGGCTGGGTCTCAGGTCGTGGCAGCGGAATGCCGGCGACGGTCGGATCCTGGCAAACGGCGATCAGCACCGGATAGGGCTGGTTGGTATAGGTGGGAAGATGCTCTTCAGACACCGTGTCGCACATTGCCACAGTCGGCCAGCGCTCTTCGGCGGTGGCGATGTAATGGCAATCCGTGCCGGCGTCGTTACAGCCGAGAATGGTCATCACGACAAGGGCAGCGTTCATGTCGGTCTCCAGTCGATTCACCGGTCAGGTTCATTGAGACCCAAGGCTTATGGCGAGGATCGTGGCCCGATGAAGGCGAACCACGCCCGATCGGTCAGGGAGCCGCCTTGCGCACCGGAGGAAGGTCGGTATCGAGCGGATCGATATCCGGTTCGGTAACCGGGTCCGGTTCGGCCGCATCGGCAATCTTTATCTCGCGGATCCATTCACGCCAGATCGATACCATCAGTGCCATCAGCACCGGGCCGATGAACAGGCCGAGAAAACCCATCGTCTTGACACCGCCGACAAGGCCGAAAAAGGTCGGCAGGAAGGGAAGCTTGATTGGCCCGCCGACAAGCCGCGGCCGCAATGTCTTGTCGACGATGAACAGTTCGACACTGCCCCAGACCAGCAATCCTACGCCGGATATATAGGAACCGTTGGCGACCAGATAGGCGGAGACGAGGGTAAACGACAGCGGCGCGCCGCCGGGAATGAGGGCCATGACGCCGGTCAGGACGCCGAAAGTGACGGGCGAGGGGACGCCGGCGATCCAGTAGGCGATGCCGAGCACGAAGCCTTCACCGATGGCGATCAGCGTCATCCCCGTTACGGTCGAACTGATCGTTGCAGGCACGACGCGGGAAATCCGCTCCCAGCGGGTGGGGAAGATCCGTTCGCCGAGAAGGTCGATCTGGGTGCTGAACGAGGCGCCGTCGCGATAGACGAAAAACAGCGCGATCAGCATGAAGAGCAGGGTCAGGACGATGTGGAAGGCGCTGTTGCTGGCGGCGAGTATGGCGTGATAGATCGCGCCTATATTGGCGCCGCTGATCAGCTGCACCACTTCGCCGACGGCGCCGGGCGAGCCGATATGGCGTGTCCACTGGATGCTCAGCCATTCGCCGACAAAGGGCAGGCCGGTGATCCAGACCGGCGGCGGCGCACCGTTGCGGTTGACGTCGATCGCCCAGCGGAACCATTCGGCCACTTCGCGTGCCGCATAGGTGGCGCCGATCGACACGGGGACGACGATGAAGATGACGATGAAGATGATCGCAAGCGTTGCGCCGATCGTCGTATTGCCGCCGACCTGCCGGAGGAGACGGCGATAGAGCGGCCAGCTGGCGAAGCCGATCACCAGCGCTGCAAGAACCGGGACGAGAAAGCCATAAAAGAAATAGACGGCGGCGGCGGCAATGATGATCAACAACCAGCGGGCCGCCGAGATCGGCGAGATCAGGGCAATCCTGTTGGGGGTCACCGGGCCTAGCCAGCGGGGCTCGTTACTGCCCTTACGATTGCTGCTGCGGTTCACTACACATTCCTGTTTCTCGCTCGCCCCTATATGGCCAGCGCATGTCGTGAAAACAAGCTTCGCATCTATTCCTTAAGACGGAACTTCCGTACTTGCGGTAACGCTTGGATGCGATAGAAATATGAAATTGCCATTTGGCAATTTTGCTCCATTTAACACGGGCATGTTTCAAACATTCTGCAGCTCTTTGCACGGAGCGCGGGAAATAAGCTCTTTTTGCCATCCGCATGGCATGAGCTGCAAGGACAGATTGATGTGTCAGACTGAAGCGGTCAACCTTACCAATTGTGACCGTGAACCCATTCACATCCCCGGCACGATCCAGCCTCACGGTTGCATGATCGTCTGTGATGGTGGCGGTGCCGTGATCGTGCAGCATTCCGCCAATCTCTCCGAGATGCTCGGTATTGGCGAGGAAATCCTTGGCCGGAGGCTGGAGGAAGTGCTGGGCGGCGAGGTTGCGCATACGCTGAGAAATGCGCTTGCCACGTCCGACGATCCGGCGCGGCCGGCGCTGCGCCACGGCCTGAAGCTGGCTTCTGGCAGGACGGTCGACGCGGCGCTGCATCGCAACGGTTCCAAGGTCATCCTCGAATTCGAACCGGCATCGACCGATACCGACCAGCCGCTGGAAGTCGCCCGGATGCTGGTCAGCCGGATCCGCAACGTAGCGAGCATCGACCGGCTGGTCGAGAGTGCGACGCGGCTGATGTATGCGATGCTCGGTTACGACCGGGTGATGGTCTACCGATTCGAACAGGACGGGTCGGGCAAGGTCATCAGCGAATATAAACGACGCGATCTGGAAAGTTTTCGCGGCCAGTATTTTCCGGCAGGCGACATCCCGGCCCAGGCGCGAACTCTCTATATCCGCAACACGATAAGGGTGATCTGCGACGCCGACTACAATCGCGTGCCGGTGGTGCCGGAACTGGATGAAGACAGGCAGCCGCTCGATCTTTCTTTTGCGCATCTGCGGAGCGTCTCGCCGATCCATTGCGAATATCTGCGCAACATGGGCGTGGCGGCATCGATGTCGATCTCGATCGTGCTCGATGGCGAGCTCTGGGGGCTGATCGCCTGCCATCATTATTCGCCCAAGGTGCTTTCCATGCCGCAGCGTGTGGCGGCGGAAACATTCGGCGAATTTTTCTCGCTGCATCTGTCGTCGCTTCGGCAAAAGGAGTTGCACGAGACGGCACGGCAGGCGCGGCGGTCGCTCGACCGGTTCGTGCAGGAGGCGTCCCACCATCGCGATATCAGCGCGCTGCTCAGACGCTCGCTCGAGGATTTTTCGGGGATGATGCCATGCGACGGCGTCGGTCTCTGGCTCGACGGCGCATGGACGAACCACGGCACGACACCGCCGCGGGAACTGGTCGGCGAACTGGCCGACGACGTCGGAAACGTGTCCGGCGGCCGCGTATGGTCGACATTCCAGCTGTCGACCTCGCTGCCGGGATCAGGGATATCGCCGGACGATGCCTGCGGCGTGCTGGCTATCCCGTTGTCGCAGCGGCCACGGGATTATCTCTTCTTCTTCCGCAAGGAAGTGGTGCAGACGCTCGACTGGGCCGGCAATCCGGATAAATCCTACACGACCGGACCGATGGGCGACCGGCTGACGCCGCGCAAGAGCTTTGCGATCTGGAAAGAAACGGTGAGGCTGCAGGCCCAGCCCTGGACCGATGCCGACCGCGAGACGGCGGAAGCGATCCGTGCGGTGCTGGTCGAGATCGTGCTTCACCACAACGAGATGATGGCCGACGAGCGCGGCAAGGCTGATGTCCGCCAGCGGATGCTCAACGAGGAACTGAACCACCGGGTCAAAAACATCCTGTCGATCATCAAGGCGCTGGTCGGCCATCCGGTCGACAGCGGTCGCAGCCTTGGCGATTATGTCGGTTCGCTGAAAGGCCGCATCCAGGCACTTGCCTTTGCCCATGACCAGGTGGTGCGTGGCGGTGACGGCGGCTCGCTGCTCGACCTCCTGGAGGCGGAATTGCGGCCCTATATGGAGGGTACGCGGTCAGTCGTGCTCGAAGGGCCGCGGGTCTGGCTGGACAGCCGGGCTTTTTCGGTGATGGCGCTGGTGTTGCACGAAATGTCGACCAATGCGGCAAAATACGGCTCGCTTTCGGTTCCCGGCGGCCGGCTGGACGTCAGGTGGACCCGACTTTCCTCCGGCGCCTGCGAGATCAGTTGGAGCGAAAGCGGCGGCCCGTCGGCGACGCCACCTGTCCGCAGCGGCTTCGGCAGCGTGCTGATCGGCCGCAGCATTCCTTACGAACTCGACGGCGAGGCCGAGGTTGCCTATCCGGAAACCGGTGTCACAGCCCGGTTCATGGTGCCGCCGCAACATCTTCATGCCGATGACGACGCGACAGCGGTGCGGCTCGGCGAGGCGGATGTTTCGACGACCGACCGGGTGGCCACGCCGGAACTCGGGAAGATGGAATTCCTGCTGGTCGAGGACCAGATGCTGATTGCTGCCGATGTCGAGGCGATGCTTGCCGAGCACGGTATCGCCAAGGTGACGACGGCACCGTCGGTCGCCGAAGCGCTGCGACGTCTCAAGGGTTTCACGCCGGATGTGGCGATCCTCGACGTCAATCTCGGTTCGGGCACATCGTTGCCGATCGCCGAGGAACTGGCGCGCCGCAACGTGCCCTATATCTTCGCCACCGGGTATAGCGACCGGTCGATCATCCCGGCGCATCTGGCTGCACCGATGGTGCGCAAGCCCTATGAGGCCGCAGCGCTGATCTCTGCGGTGACGAGCCTGTTCGAAACCCGTTAGAGCCTGATGACCGTCAGCGGTGCGGGACGGGCAAAATCGTCTTGCGCGGCGATCATGTGAAGCTCGCGGCGACCGGCGGCGAGCGTCTTTTCAAACAGCGCGAAAATGCTGGAGGCGGTGTTGGACAGTGCTTCGTCAAGGCTCTTGCCCGCCAGGATATGGCCGAGAAACAGCGCCGCGGTACAGTCTCCGGCACCGTTCGGCGCTGGGTCGAGGGGCAGGCGCCTGGTTGTCGCCAGAACCTGTTCTCCGGATTTCGACGAGGCCAGCATCTGGATCTCGTCGTCGCTTGTGCCGTCATGGATGAGCGAGGTCAAAAGCACGATCTCAGGGCCGGCCTGGTGGATCATCCGACAGGCCTTGCGGGCATCATCGAGGGTCAGGATCTGCCGGCCGGCGAGATATTCGAGTTCGAACTGGTTCGGCGTGATGATCGAGGCGCGGGCAAGCGCCTTCTGGCGGAAATAGTCGGGAATGCCCGGCCGGACGAAAAAGCCGCGGCCGACATCGCCCATCACCGGATCGCAGAGCCAGGTAATGTCCTTCGGCAGGCGGTCGAGCAGTTGCAGAATGATGTCGCCGATTGCCGGATCACCGAGATAACCGGTTAGCAGCGCGTCCATGTTTTGAAGGGCGCCGAGGCTTTCCAGCCCGTCGAGGACATCCTCGATATGGGCGGGGCTGAACACCTCGCCGGTCCATTTCGCATAACCGGTATGGTTGGAAAACTGTACCGTGTTGATGACGGTGACCTCGTGGCCGAGGCGCTGCAGCGGCAGCGTGGCCGCACGGTTTCCGACATAACCATAGGCAACGTGGGACTGGATGGAGAGGATCTGCTTCATGGCCGCGGGATGCTTCATTCCGGTGATCGATAAGGCGATCCCATGCGTGAAGCATGCAACGCGGTCCTGCGCAATCCTCTCATTGTCCGATCGGGTCTAGATATCGAGATTTTCGGCGAAGGCGGCGCGTTCCTGGATGAAGCGGAAACGGGCGTCGGCCTTGGTCCCCATCAGGTTGTCGACCGCCTCGCGGGTGCCTTCGAAATCCACCTCGTCGATGCCGATCCGCAGCAGCGTGCGCTTTTGCGGATCCATCGTGGTTTCCTTCAGCTGCGCCGCCATCATCTCGCCGAGACCCTTGAAACGGCCGATTTCGACCTTCTTGCCCTTGAAGACGGTTTCCATCAGCTCGGCGCGGTGGGCGTCGTCGCGGGCATAGACCGTCTTGCCACCCTGACGGATGACATAGAGTGGCGGCACGGCGAGGAAGAGATGGTTGCCGCGGATCAGTTCGGGCATTTCCTGATAGAAGAAGGTGATCAGCAGCGAGGCGATATGGGCGCCGTCGACATCGGCATCGGTCATGATGATGATGCGTTCGTAACGCAGGTCTTCCTCGCGGTATTTCGTCCGCGTGCCGCAGCCGAGCGCCTGCACCAGATCGGCGATCTGCTGGTTGGCGGACAGCTTTTCGCGGCTGGCGGAGCCGACATTGAGGATTTTTCCGCGTAGCGGAAGGATCGCCTGATTGGTTCGGTTGCGGCCCTGCTTGGCCGAGCCACCTGCCGAATCGCCCTCGACGATGAACAGTTCGGCGCCTTCTGCGGTGTTCTGCGAGCAGTCGGCCAGCTTGCCGGGCAGGCGCAGCTTGCGTACCGCGGTCTTGCGGTTGACTTCCTTTTCCTTGCGGCGGCGAAGGCGCTCCTCGGCGCGTTCGATCACCCATTCGAGCAGTTTTGCCGCCTCGTTGGGATTGCCGGCCAGATATTGGTCGAAGGGATCACGCAGGGCGTTTTCGACGAGGCGCTGGGCTTCGACGGTCGCAAGCCGGTCTTTGGTCTGGCCGACGAATTCAGGCTCGCGGATGAATACCGACAGCATGCCAACGGCAGAAATCATCACGTCGTCGGTGCTGATCTCCTTGGCACGCTTGTTCTGCGTCAGTTCGGCATAGTTCTTCAGGCCCTTGGTCAGCGCGATGCGCAGGCCGGCTTCGTGGGTGCCGCCTTCCTGGGTCGGAATGGTGTTGCAATAGGAATGAACCTGCGGATCGCCGCCATACCACGTGACCGCCCATTCGAGTGCGCCATGGCCGCCGGTCTTTTCGGTCTTGCCGGCAAAGATCTCGCGGGTGACGGTGAATTCCTTGCCGAGCGTTGCGCCAAGATAGTCCTTCAGCCCGCCGGGGAAATGGAAGACGGCCTTTTCCGGGATCTCGCCACCTTCCGGCACGACACCCGGTTCGCAACTCCAGCGGATTTCGACGCCGCCGAAGAGATAGGCCTTGGAGCGGGCCATGCGGAAGATGCGGCCGGCGTCGAATTTTGCATGCTCGCCGAAAATCTGCGCGTCCGGGTGGAAACGGACGCGGGTGCCGCGGCGGTTATGGACATCGCCGAGTTCCTGCAGCCCGCCCTGGGGAATGCCGCGGGAAAACGTCTGGCGGTAGAGTTTTCTGTTTCTGGCAACTTCGACTTCGAGAATGTCCGAAAGCGCGTTGACGACCGAGATGCCGACGCCGTGCAGACCGCCCGACGTCTCATAGGCCTTGCCGTCGAACTTGCCGCCGGCATGGAGCTTGGTCATGATGACTTCGAGCGTCGACTTGCCGGGCACCTGCGGATGGTTTTCCACAGGAATGCCGCGGCCATTGTCGGTGACGGTCAGGCAGCCTTGAAGATCTAGATGGACCTCGATGAAATTGGCGTGGCCGGCCACTGCTTCGTCCATCGAGTTGTCGATGACTTCGGCAAACAGGTGGTGCAGCGCCTTTTCGTCGGTGCCGCCGATATACATGCCGGGCCGCATGCGCACCGGCTCAAGACCTTCGAGAACGCGGATCGAGGAGGCGCCGTAATCGTCACCGCCGGCATTTGCCGGCGGAGCAGGGCGGGGCGCGGACGGTGCAGCAGATACGGCCGCCGTCGCAGGAGCCGCGACGGGCTCCACTGCTGCCGGCTTCGCTGCGGTCGGCTGGGCGCTGGCGGGTTGGGCATTTGCCGCAAGTTCGCCGAAAAGATCGTTGCTGTTATCGTCCATCTGGTCTTTCGCCGCTGCCTGCCGAGGTACCGAAGAGGAAGCCATGCCCATCTCATACCGTTTCGAATCACTTGCGATTCTGCCAAAAGATCGGAATTTTCGCGATGCCGAAGGCAAATCACCACGCTGAGACATGCTGTTCCCGCTTGTCATTGGCAAGCATAGAGAGTGCAGGAAGCCCGTGAAATCCCCTATGTCCACAATTCATTTCATCTTTGGCATGGTTCTTGCCACTGTGGCAGTCCTGCCGGATGGTCGCGCAATGGCGCAGCAAGCCGTCGCGCAGGGGCCGATTGCCGCTTTCAAGGACGAGCTGTTTTCGCGACAGGGCGTGCTGGAAAAGGCCGATGGCGGCGCCTACCGGGTGATCGACTATCAGGAGCTGCGCGACATCAATCAGCGTGACCAGGATCCGGAACATCGCGTCAAAAGCGCCTATGTGGATCTGTCGCCCCGCCGTCTGCAGGAGGACGAGACGCTGACGCTCGGCGATCGCCGGGTGGATGTGACACGGGTCGGGCCGGAATCGGGCGAACGGTTTGCGGTGATCTTCATTCACGGGCGTGGCGGCGACCGCCGGCTTGGTGTCAACGACTATACGTTTGGCGGCAATTTCAACCGGCTGAAGAACCTCGTGACGCGGAGTGGCGGGAGCTATTATTCGGTCAGCGTGCGGGCATTCGACGATGCCGGATCGGCCGATGTCGCGGCCCTCGTCCGTTATGCCTTCGAGCAGGCGGCTGGGCGGCCGGTAATCCTTGCCTGCGCCTCGATGGGCGGCATCATCTGCCAGCATATCGTCCGCGACAAGGAGGCGGTGCGGTATCTCGGCGGCATGGTGCTGCTCGGCGGACCGCCCGATCCGGGACTTGTCACAACGCCATTTGCCAAGTTGAAGCTGCCGCTCTATTTTGCCCATGGGAGTGCCGACAGCGTCTACAAGGCCGAAGAGCAGGTCAAAATCTACCGTGGATTGCAGGCTGCGGGATATCCGGCACGCTTCACTTTGTTCCAGACGGGCGGCCATGGAACACCGATCCGAATGGTTGATTGGCGCGATGTGCTCAATTTCGTGTTAATATCGCAAAAATAGCCGAGATGGGGACTTAAATCGATCTGCATGGCATCTCAAACCGATTAAATCCGCAGATTGCGTCAGAAAAGCATGAAAATGGACGTGCCGGGCGGATGCGCCGGCGCTGCGACTTGCAAGTAAGCTCTTGAATAACGTTTGTTTTTCGGCGTACGAAGGGCTGCGGGCACTGCCGGTCGACCGGGGGATGCACGCAGCAATTGCGATTTTGCCGAAAGATCGTGACACAGAGAGGATGCAACTGCCGATGAGCCCAGATGTCCGCCCGCTCGTTGCGGGAAACTGGAAGATGAACGGCACGCGCCAGGCACTCGGCGAGATCAAGGCGATGGCGGAAGGCGTCAACGGCCCGCTGTCGGACAGGGTCGATGCCCTTATCTGCCCGCCGGCGACATTGCTCTATGTCGCCACCGCGCTCTGCACCGACAGCCCGCTGATGGTGGGAGGCCAGGATTGTCACCGAAACGTGTCCGGCCCGCATACCGGCGATATTTCAGCAGAAATGATTGCCGACTGCTTCGGTACACATGTCATTCTCGGCCATTCCGAGCGTCGCATCGATCATGGCGAGACCGACCACATCGTCCGTGACAAGGTGGCGGCGGCGTTCCAGGCGGAACTGACGGCAATCATCTGCATCGGCGAGACCGAAGACGAACGCGACAGCTATTCGACGCTCGACGTGCTGCGGCGGCAATTGCGGGGGTCGGTCCCCGATGGTGCAACAGCTTCCAATACCGTGATTGCCTATGAGCCCGTCTGGGCCATCGGATCGGGCGCTACGCCGACGAGCGAGGACATTGCCGTGGCGCATCAGTTCATGCGCACCGAGCTGGTGCGGCGTTTCGGCGAGGAGGGCCGCCTGATGAGGCTCCTCTATGGCGGATCGGTTAAGCCGGGCAATGCCGAGAAGCTGATGAGCATCGCCAATGTCGATGGCGCATTGATCGGCGGGGCGAGCTTGAAAGCCGAGGATTTCCTCGCCATCTATTCGGTCTATGAGGGGCTGAACGTCGAAACCTTGTAATCAAGGCTTGGAAAGCGTGAATGCCTCATGTAAAGAGCCGCAAACTCTTATCTATTGCCCGCCAGAGGGCAGGGACCTGATACATGCAGACCGTTTTGATCGTCATCCATCTCATGATCGTGCTCGCGCTTGTCGGCGTGGTGCTTATCCAGCGCTCGGAAGGCGGTGGTCTCGGCATCGGCGGCGGTTCGGGCTTCATGTCTGCACGCGGCACAGCCAATGCGCTGACGCGCACCACGGCAATCCTTGCGGCGCTGTTCTTCGTCACATCGCTTGGTCTCGGCATCCTGAGCCGCTACCAGGCGCAGCCGACCGACATCCTGAACCGCATTCCGCAGAGCCAGCAGGGCACCGGTGCCGGCATTCTCGACCAGCTCGGCCCGGCTCCGGCACAGGCACCTGCCGGCAACGGCGTGCCGTCCGAAGCCGGTGCAGCCGCTCCGGCGCCTGCCCAGCCGGCCGCTCCCGCTGCGCCGTCGAACGGCGTTCCGAACAACTGAGGTTCGGATCTCGACTTCAATCTCCGGCAGGCCAAAAGCCTGCCGGTTTTCTTTTGCGAACATTCCACAGCCGTTTTAGCGAATGGCGAAATTTCTGCTGGCGGAATCGACAATGACAAGGTATCCGGTGACTCCCATGGCGCGATATGTATTCATCACAGGCGGCGTGGTTTCTTCCCTCGGAAAAGGAATTGCGGCCGCGGCCCTCGGAGCTCTGCTCCAGGCGAGGGGTTACCGGGTTCGGCTGAGGAAGCTCGATCCTTATCTCAACGTAGATCCGGGCACGATGAGCCCGACCCAGCACGGCGAGGTGTTCGTCACCGACGACGGTGCGGAGACGGATCTGGATCTCGGTCACTACGAGCGGTTTACCGGCCGTTCGGCGACCAAAACCGACAACATCACCACCGGCCGAATCTACAAGAACATCATCGACAAGGAACGCCGCGGCGATTATCTCGGCGCAACCGTTCAGGTCATTCCGCATGTGACGAACGAGATCAAGGATTTCGTCACCGAGGGCAATGACGACTATGATTTCGTGCTCTGCGAAGTCGGCGGCACGGTCGGCGATATCGAGGCGATGCCGTTCATGGAGGCGATCCGCCAGGTCAATAACGACCTGCCGCGCGGTACCGTGATCTATGTCCACCTGACGCTGATGCCGTATATTTCGGCTGCCGGCGAGTTGAAGACCAAGCCGACGCAGCATTCGGTCAAGGAGTTGCAGGCGCTCGGTATCCATCCCGACATCCTGCTGGTGCGCGCGGATCGCGAGATCCCGGAAGCCGAACGCCGCAAGCTGTCGCTGTTCTGCAACGTGCGTCCGTCCGCCGTCATCCAGGCGCTCGACGTTGCCAATATCTACGACGTTCCGGTCGCCTATCACAAGGAAGGCCTCGACAACGAGGTTCTGGCCGCCTTCGGCATCGAACCGGCGCCGAAGCCGCGTCTGGATGCCTGGGAAGAGGTTTCCAGCCGTATCAAGCAGCCGGAAGGCGAAGTGACGATCGCGATCGTCGGCAAATATACGGGCCTCAAGGATGCCTACAAGTCGCTGATCGAGGCGCTTCACCATGGCGGCATCGCCAATCAGGTGAAGGTCAAGCTCGAATGGATCGAATCGGAAGTCTTCGAAAAGGAAGATCCGGCGCCCTATCTCGAAAAGGTCAACGGCATCCTGGTTCCGGGCGGTTTCGGCGAGCGCGGTTCGGAAGGCAAGATCAAGGCGGCGCAGTTTGCCCGTGAGCGTAACGTGCCCTATTTCGGCATCTGCTTCGGCATGCAGATGGCGGTGGTCGAAGCGGCGCGCAATCTCGCCGGTATCGACAAGGCATCGTCGACCGAATTCGGCCCGACGACAGAACCGGTTGTTGGCCTGATGACCGAATGGGTCAAGGGCAACGCGCTGGAGAAGCGCGCGGCGGCCGGCGATCTGGGCGGCACGATGCGTCTCGGCGCTTATGCCGCAAGCCTGAAGAAGGATACCAAGATCGCCGAGATCTACGGTTCCACCGATATTTCCGAACGTCACCGCCACCGCTACGAGGTGAATGTCGACTACAAGGAGCGGCTGGAAAGCTGCGGCCTGGTCTTCTCCGGCATGTCGCCTGACGGCGTTCTGCCGGAAACGGTCGAATATCCGGATCATCCGTGGTTCATCGGTGTGCAATACCATCCGGAACTGAAGAGCCGTCCGCTCGATCCGCATCCGCTGTTTGCAAGCTTCATCGAAGCGGCGCTGGAACAGAACCGCCTCGTGTGAGACTTATGAAAGACCCGGCTTCGGCCGGGTTTTTTCGTTGAGCCTTTTACTCTTCGCGGTTCCATCCTCGGCACAAGCCCAAGCATGACGGAACGTGTGTCGTCGGCCTCAAGCGCGTGCCGCATTCGCATCGCTGACCGCCTTGAGCAAAGTCAGCATGGCGCTGTTGAGCGGTGTTGTGAGACCGTGGCGGCGGGCGGCGTCGACCACCGCACCGTTCAAGGCCTCGATCTCCAGCGGTCTTTCGGCGAGGCAATCGAAATACATCGATGTGCCGGCCTCCGGCGGATAGTTGAGGAACAGGGCCATGATCGTCTCGGCCTCATCTTCATTCAACTGCGCCCCCTCGGCGCGACCGACGGCGACGGCTTCCTTGAGGATGTCCAGCGAGAGTTGCTGTATGTCGTCGCGGTGGAATATGCCGAGCCTTTGGCGGGTCAGGGCTGTAATCGGATTGGCGATGACGTTGATCAGCAATTTGCGCCACTGATAGGTGACGAATTCCCCGCTTATGCCGACATCGATCGGCGTGCCTTCGAACAGTGCGGCAAATTCGTTCGCCTTCGGGCCGGCGGGAACCAAAAGATCGTGGCCGCGGATATGGCGGAGCCGCACATGATCATGGGCCAGCCGCTCGCCATTGTAATAGACGATCGCCGGAAGGATGGTTGCTCCTTGCGCAAACGGGGCGACGCGTTCCGCGTGGCCGATGCCGTTCTGCAGCACGACAATCGTCGTCTCGGGCGTGCAGAGATTGGCGAGCCATGGGGCCGCCGATTCGGTGTCCTGCGCCTTGGTAGAGAGCAGAACCCAGTCGACCGGTTCGACATGGATGGGCTCGATTACCGTCTTCAGGGGGATGTGGGTCCTGTCGTCGTGGTGGTCGAAGGTGAGCGTGCCGATCGGCCTGCGGGCGCATGCCGTCACGTCGTTTTCCGGTGACAGGTTGAGACAGGCGGCTGCAACGCCACCAATGCCACCAAGCCCGACCACCGCAATTTTTCTCCCGGTCATCGCTGTCCTCCTCGTTCAGAAGAGACAGACTAGTTCGAGATGATGTCGATGGAAACGCCAACCATGCCCGGGATGGTACGGTTCAGCCCTTCAGGGCCTTATAGGCCGCGAGTGCCCGGTCGCGCGCGAATGCGTGGTCGATGACCGGTTTCGGGTAGGTGCTTCCGAGTTCGATGCCGGCTTTTTCCAGCACATGGGCTGGGGCTGAAAACGGCTTATGGATATATTTCGTCTCAAGCTTTGCCAGTTCCGGCACATGTTCGCGGACATAGTCGCCGTCCGGATCGAATTTTTCGCCCTGCAGGATCGGGTTGAAGATGCGGAAGAAGGGTGAGGCATCGGCGCCGGAGCCGGCCACCCATTGCCAGTTGGCCGGGTTGTTGGCCGGGCAGGCATCGACCAGCGTGTCGCGGAACCACTGCTCGCCCTTGCGCCAGTCGATCATCAGGTCCTTGATCAGGAAGGAGGCGGTGATCATGCGGACGCGATTGTGCATGAAGCCATATTTCCACAATTGCCGCATGCCGGCATCGACGATCGGGTAACCGGTCATGCCGGTCTTCCAGGCGCGAAATTCCTTCGCGTCGTAATGCCATTCGAAGGGATCGAATTTTTCGTCCCAGTTGTCTCGGTCGAGGCCTGGGAATTCGATCAGCAGGCTGTGGCAGAAATCGCGCCAGGCGAGTTCGCGGCGGAAATGCGAGACGTCTTCTGATGCCTTGGCAGGTAGGCCGCGCACCGCATGCCAGACGCGCGCCGGCGAAATTTCGCCCATCACCAGATGCGGAGACAGGTTGGATGTTGCATCGACCGAAGGCAGGTCGCGGCCGCGCCTGTAGTCATGCAGTTCGCGGTCGACAAGGTCCTCCAGCTTCTCAAGCGCGCCGGCCTCGCCGGGCGTCCACAGGGTTGAAAAGTCCTTTGCCCAGTCCGGTTTCGTTGGCAAAAGATCCCAGCTGCCGAGGCTTTCAGAACGAGGAAAATGCTCCGGCGCGGGAATGGCAGATGGCGCATCGACCGGCTCATGCGGCTCGTGGAGCTTCTGCATGGCGTTCCAGAAGGGCGTGAACACCTTGAAGGCATTGCCCGAGCCGGTGCGGATGGTCTTTGGGTCGTGCAGCAACTGGCCGTGGAAGGCGCGGATGGCGATGCCGTGTTCTTTCAGCGCGATGGCGATTTCGCGGTCATAGCCTGTGCGCTCATAGGCCCGGTTGACGTAGACGGTGTGGGCGCCGGTTTTTGCCGCGATTTCGGTAATCACCGCGTCGGCACGGCCCGAAGCGAGGATGAGGTCACTGCCCAGGGACTTGAGGGCGTTTTTTAATGTATCGAGCGAATGGTGCAGCCACCATGTCTGGGCGCCGCCCAGCGGGCCGATATTCAAGTCGTCCGGTTCGCGGATATAAACGGGAATGACCGGGCCGCCGGCATCAAGGACCGCATGAAGCGCTGCGTTGTCATCGAGGCGCAGGTCCTTGCGAAACCACAGGATGGCGGGCGGGGAGGCTTTGTCGGACACGGGGTCAACTCCGTTTGGGCATCAATGCCCAAGGCTACGGATAAGGTTTCGATTCGGATCAGTGGCTTTGGCCGATTTCGGTCAGTCGAAAGGGCGGATCAGCAGGATGGAGCAGGGCGCGCCTTCGGCCAGTTGCGGAGCGTGCGGGGCGCGCACGATCAGGCCATCGGCATGGGCAAAAATCTTCATCATCGACGAATCCTGTTTCGGATTGGCATCGGCGACGAGATTGCCGTCGGCATCGCGGGTGATTTTCGAGCGCAGGTAATCCTGACGATGATCGTTGGCGGCAAGCGTGCTTGCGGTGATGCCCTGCACCTCGCGCCGGCGCTCCGGCAGGCCCGCGAGGCGACGAATGAGCGGTTCGAGAAACAGCATGCCTGTCACCATGCTGGCGACCGGGTTTCCGGGCAGGCCGAGCACATGCATGTCGCCCAGCGAACCGACCATCAGCGGCTTGCCCGGGCGCATGGCGATCCGCCAGAAATCGAGTTCCATGCCGACGGATTTGAGCGTCGACTGGACGAGATCGTGATCGCCGACCGAAGCGCCTCCGAGGGTGACGAGGATATCGGCACCGGCCAGGCGCGCGGTCGATACCGCCGCCTCGATCTGTGCCGGGTCATCACGCACGATGCCGAGATCGAGGACCTCGCCGCCATTGTCGCGGACGAGGGCGGCAATGCCGAAAGTGCTCGATGCGATGATCTGCGCCGGGCCGGGCTTCGTGCCCGGGGCTAAAAGCTCGTCGCCGGTGGCAAGGACCGCGACGATCGGTTTGCGAAGGACGGCAAGCGTCGCGTGGTTCATCGCGGCTGCGACAGTCAGATGCGAAAAGTCGATCAGCGTGCCGGCCTTGAGGACGGTTTCGCCCTCAGTGAAATCCTGTCCGCGCGGGCGGATGTGGCGACCTTTGGTGACGGCAAATGTCGTGCGGATGCGATTGTCGTCGCGCTTTTCGGCATCCTCCTGGATGAGGATCGTGTCGGCGCCTTCCGGCACCGGCGCGCCGGTGAAGATGCGGATCGCCTGACCGGGCTCAAGTCTGCCCTCGAAGGCGTGGCCGGCTGCAGCGCTACCGATCACCGTCAGTTCGGCGCCAACCTCCGGAGCGTCGGCTGCGGCCAGCGCGTAACCGTCCATCGCCGAGGCGTCGAAAGGCGGCTGGGTCAAGGCGGCGGCGAGATCACGGCCGAGAACACGGCCACAGGCCTCTGCGAGCGGCACCGTTTGCAGAAGTTCGATCGGCCGGGCGCGGGACAGGAGCCGGGACCTGGCGTCGGATACGGGCAGAAGCGCCATCACGGTTCTCCTCAGGCGTTTGCCTGGTAATGACCGGACTTGCCGCCGGTCTTTTCGATCAGCCTGATGCCGCCGATCTCCATGCCCTTGTCGGCCGCCTTGGCCATGTCGTAGATCGTCAGGCAACAGACGGAGACGGCAGTCAGCGCTTCCATCTCGACGCCGGTCCTGCCGGTGAGTTTCGCCGTGGCGCTGACGCGTAGGCCGGGCAGCGTCTCGTCCTCGGAGATCTCGACCGACACTTTGGTCAGCATCAGCGGGTGGCAGAGCGGGATGAGATCGGAGGTCTTCTTGGCGGCCATGATGCCGGCAAGGCGTGCGGTACCGATGACATCGCCCTTCTTGGCATTGCCTTCGCGAATCAGCGCCAGCGTTTCCGACTTCATCCGGACAAAACCCTCGGCTGTTGCCGAACGGCTGGTCTCGGCCTTGTCACCGACATCGACCATATGCGCTTCGCCCGCCTGATCGATATGGGTAAGGCCCTGCGGTTCTTTCGCCATCACTCGGCCGCCAGCGTGTCTGCCTTGCCGGTCAGGAGGAGCCGTGTCGCTGCGGCGACATCGTCCTTGCGCATCAGGCTTTCGCCGACGAGGAACGTGCTGATGTCGACCTTTGCCAGACGCTGGCAATCCTCATGGGTGAAGACGCCGCTTTCGCCGACCAGAAGGTAACCGTCATCGCCGGCGCTGGCGGGCACCATGGAGGCAAGCCGTTCGCTGTTGGCGAGATCGACCTCGAAGGTGCGAAGATTGCGGTTGTTGACGCCGAGAAGCGGCGAGGGCAGCCTCAAGGCCCGTTCCATCTCCGCCTCGTCATGCACCTCGATCAGGCTGTCCATGCCGAGTTCGCTCGCGGTCTCGTAGATCGCCAGCGCCTCGTCGTCCGAGAGCGAGGCCATGATGATCAGGATGCAATCGGCACCCCAGGCACGCGCCTCGTAGACCTGATAGGGCTCGAACATGAAATCCTTGCGCAGGGCCGGCAGCGAGCAGGCGGCGCGGGCCTGGACCAGAAATTCGGGTGCGCCCTGGAAGCTCGGCTTGTCGGTCAGCACGGAAAGGCAGGCAGCGCCGCCGGCCTCATAGGCGGCAGCCAAAGCCGGCGGATCGAAATCCGGGCGGATGAGACCCTTGGACGGGCTTGCCTTCTTGATCTCGGCGATCAGGCCGAACTGGCCTGCCTGCTTTTTGGCGCGCAATGCCTTGAGGAAGCCGCGCGGGGCGGACTGGTCGCTGGCGCGTGCCTTGAGGTCCTCGACGGAAACGCTTGCCTTGGCGGCTTCGATTTCCTCGCGCTTATAGGCTTCGATCTTCTTCAGGATATCGGCCATCTGACTAGTCCTTTTCGTTGGAGACCGCGACCAGGCGGTCCAGCGCCAGTGCTGCCTTGCCGTCTTCAAGCGAAGCCGTGGCAAGTGCCATGCCGTCTTTCACGTTTTCAGCCTTGCCGGCGACGACGAGGGCGGCCGCCGCGTTGCAGAGCGAAATGTCGCGATAGGCGTTTTTCGCGCCTCCCAGCACGGCACGCAGTGCCGCTGCATTATAAACGCCCTCACCGCCCTTGAGGTCGGCAAGTGTTGCCGGGGCGACGTCGAAATCGGCGGGTGTCAGTTCGAAGGAACGGATCTTGCCGTCTTCCAGCGCCACGACTTGCGTCGTGCCGGTCGTGGTGATCTCGTCGAGGCCTTCGCCATGGACGACCCAGACGGTTTCAGAGCCCATTTCGCGCAGCGTCTCGGCAATCGGCATCAGCCATTGCGGCGAATAGACGCCGAGAAGCTGACGTTTCGCGCCGGCCGGATTGGACAGCGGTCCAAGCAGGTTGAAGATCGTGCGGGTGCCAAGCTCGACTCGGCTCGGGCCGACATGGCGCATGGCGGCATGATGCATCGAGGCGAACATGAAGCCGATACCGGCCTCGCGGATGCAGCGGGCGATCAGGTCCGGGCCGATTTCGAGATTGACGCCAAGCGATGACAAAGCGTCGGCCGTGCCGGATTTGGACGAGAGCGCGCGGTTGCCGTGTTTGGCGACGGGTACGCCGGCGCCGGCCGCGATGATCGAGGCGAGCGTTGAGATATTGTAGGTGCCGGCACCATCGCCGCCGGTGCCGACGATGTCGACGGCATCGGCGGGTGCCTCGACGCGCAGCATCTTTGCCCGCATGGTGGAGACGGCGCCGGTCATTTCCGCCACCGTTTCACCGCGCACTCTGAGTGCCATCAGGAAGCCGCCGATCTGCGAGGGCGTCGCCTCACCGGACATCAGGATACCGAAGGCGTCATGCGCTTCTTCGCGCGTCAGGCTTTCGCCGTTGGCGACCTTGGCAAGGAGGGGCTTCAAGTCAGGCATGCGCAGGATCCGTTTCTTCTACTGGATCGTCTTCTCTTACTGGATCGGCTTGTTACTGGATCGTCGAGGCCGACTGCTCCAGTGCCGACTGATTGATGGAGACGCCGTAGCGGTCCTTCAGGCTGTTGACCATCTGGTCGAGCATGTCGTCGCCGGCGGCCTGCGCCAGGCTCTCCAGCTGCTTGTCATTGGCAAGTGCGTCGGCCGGCGCCTGTTCGACAGCGGTGACCTTCAGCAGCATCCGGCTTTCGCGGTCGGCGGCAAGCGCCGTGCCGGTCGTATCGACGGGGCCGGAGAAAGCGACACCGGTCGCATCGGGCCCGAAGATCGGGTCTTCTGCATTGCGGCGAAGGCCGGTCTTGGTTTCCACCGCAATGCCGAGTTCGCCGGCAATGGTGGCGAGCGTATCGCCCTTGTCGAGACGGGCCTTGAGCTCGCCGGCCTTGGCGGTCAGGGCTTCGTGCTGCTGTTCGGCGGTCCAGTCGGCGACGACCTTGTCCTTTACCTCGTCGAGCTTGCGATCACGCTCGGGCGTAATGTTGCGGACCTCGAACCAGACATAACCGGTATTGCCGAGGTCGACGGGAATGGTGTCCTGTCCCGGCTCTGCACGGAAGACTTCCATCAGCAGGTTGCTCTGTGCCGGGATATCGGCGATCGGCTGTTCCTGCTCATCCTGGCCGGAGGCGTCCGAGGTAACGGCGACGAGCTTGAGGTTGGTCTGCTTGGCGGCTTCGTCGAGCGTTGCTCCACCGTTGCGTAGGTCCTCGAAACGGTCATGGGTGCTGGTGATCTCGCGCGCGGCGGCGGCGACCGCTATCTGCTGGCGGAGATCATCCTTGACCTCGTCGAAGGTGCGGGTGGTCTCCGGGCGGATATTGCTGACGCGCATGATGACCGGGCCGAACGTGCCCTGGGTGACCGGCGTCGTGCCGCCATTGGCGGAAACCTTGAAGGCCGCCTCGGCCAGCGCCTGATCCGGCACGGTCCCCCTGGTGAAGTCGCCGAGGCGCACGTCTGCCGGGGTCTTGCCCTGATCCTTGATGATCTGGTCGAAGGTGGTGTTGCCTTCGCGCAGCTGGTTTGCCGCAGCGGCAGCCATTTCCTTGTTGGGGAAGGTCAGCTGTTCGATCGTGCGTGTCTCGTGCGTCTTGTAGCCGTCCTTGCGCTTGTCGTATTCGGCGCGCAGCTCGTCGTCGGTGATCGACGAGGCGTCGGCAATGTCGGCGGGCTCGAGTTTCACATAGGCGAAACTGCGGAATTCCGGGGCGCGGTATTTCGCCTTGTTCTTTTCGAACCAGACCGAGAGCACGTCATTGGCCGGTGCCTTGACCGGGTCGATATTGGCGTTGGACAGAAGCAGGTAATCGACGGTGCGGGCCTCGTCGCGATACTGCTTGAGGGCATCGAGCAGGACCTGCGGCGGCTTGAAGCCGTCGGATACCGCTTCGACGACCTGGCTGCGGACGGCGACCTTGCTGCGTTCGGCGATATAGTCGTTTTCACGCAGGCCGGCATTGCGCAGGCGCGAGGAGAAAAGGTCGTGGTCGAACTGGCCGTTGACGCCCTTGAAGGCCGGGTCTTCGCCGATCAGCTTGGCGAGCCGGTCTTCGGAAAGGCCGAGATTCATGTCGTCGGAAAGCTGGTCGAGTGCGGCCCCTGCGGCAAGCTGGTTCAGCACTTCGCGGTCGATGCCGAAGGAACGGGCCTGCTGGGGTGTCAGCTGGGTACCGAACTGGCGGCTCAGATTGGCGATCTGGCGCTGGTAGGCGAGCCTGAACTGCTCGTTGGAGATTTCCTGACTGCCGACGGTCATGACCGTGCTGGACGTCGAGGTGATCAGCGACTGGGAAATGCCCCAGATGCCGAAGGAAGCAACGAGGAGCAGAAGCAGAGATTTCGCCACCCAGGAGCGGGCTGCGTTTCTGAGAGAATCAAGCATCGATCAACATACCTAGAGACAGTCTGCCGCCCGGTTCCGGCGGATGAAGCACTGTCTCTAGAACAATCTGCGGCGGAATAGAAGGCATCGGCGATGAAAAGGAAGAGAGCGGTCGAACCGGCGCTGCGGGCATGGTGGCCACCGGCCGAGATGGCACGGGAAACCGTGCGCAAGCGGCTTTGGCCAGGCCGGTGGGGCCGGCATGTCTGGGGTGGGAATGGGGCAGGCAGTGGTATGGGGGTATGAGGTAGATCTTGGTCTGCCTGCCCCGGCCGCCTCGTTTGGTCTTCAGGGACGTGTCAGTTCCCGTTGAACCGCATTTGTCGACCATCACCGGAGACCGAATTCGTCGAACCCGTGGAGGAGGCCGGTTCGCGAACCCGGTTCCCATCCGATGACGAGGAGAATTGTCACGCGAACGGGGCGGGCGGGGATGGACGGGGAAGGAGGCCTGGACCAAGCCACTGGCGGTAAACGGACTTATTTTTGCGGCGGGGCGAAAACGTCCCCGCCGAACCCGGTCCTGACGTTTATGTGATGAACCGCTATTTGGTGAAGATGAAGAAAGCGCCGATGGCAATGAAGCCGAAACCGATCGCCTGTTTCCAGTGAAAACTCTCGCCGAGATAAAAGACGGAGAAGATCACGAAGACGCTGAGGGTGATGATTTCCTGGATGGTCTTCAGCTGGGCGGCGTTGAAATAGCCGTAGCCGATGCGGTTGGCCGGCACCTGGGCACAATATTCGAAAAAGGCGATGCCCCAGCTTACCAGAATGAGGATGTAGACGGGCTTGTTTTCGAATTTCAGGTGGCCGTACCAGGCGAAGGTCATGAAGACGTTCGAGACGATAAGCAGGCCGATGGTCAGGATGGGTGTCAGCGAAAAGGTCATTCGGTCGTTTCCGGAACAGGATCGATGGGGCCGCGGGATGGAGCAAATGGCGGCCGACAGGGGCGTCAGCTTGCCAGAAGCAGCAAGATATAGGCGGCGACCGTAAAGACCAGACCCCGGAAGACGTCGGAAATGCAGTTATCGTTCTTCCGGACGATCAGCGGCAGGACATTGCCCTTGCCGGGATACCGCTTCGGCCTGTTCTTTGTGAACGATGCCCGGCGACAAAGCGCCGCCGGTTTCGGGATGGTCATGCCCCGCAAGACGTCGGGGCGCAAAACCGTTTCACCGTTTGGCGCGAATTGGCTCAGTGGATGGTTTCGAGAACCACGTCGTCATCCATGATGTTCAGCGCCTGGAAAAGCGCCTCGACGAGGATGTCGGTCAATCCGTCGATATCGTTTTCCTGCAGGAAGAGTGCGATCGACTGGTCCGACGGCTGGATGGCGTGATCAAGTTCCTTAGACATTCATGTCCCTTTCGTTTGTCCTCATGACGTGTGGGACATCGATGCATGCTTCGGCTTGTGCCGGGCTGGCCAGCGGGTGTTGCGGGATCCGTTTTGCTCCCCGTTAGGCCTAACCTGATCCTAACATATTGTCCGAAAATGGGACGGCAAGATGTTGAATCGGAACCATAAGGTAATTGCCGGGTTCACCCTTTGTGAAGGTCTAGCGACGAAGGTGCATTCATATCGGGGCGATTCGGCCCGCGTATTATGGAGATGGCATGACACTGTTGCAGTTCCCCGCCGACCGGCGGACCGCCGATGTAAGGCGATGCGCGGAGGCGCTCGAGCGCCTTCATGGCGAAGAGGCGAACCGCTTCTGGCGTTCTGAAATGGCACAGTTTGCCGGAGCCTTCCGGGCCCAGGGTGTCGAGGAAAACGAGATCCGCAGGCAGGCAGCACTTTTCATGCATGCGGTACAGATGGAACTGCAATCGGCCTTTGCGCAGGACGAGCGCGACGCTTCAGCCTATTGATTTCAAGGTCCGGTGCGGCCGTCGGGTCGCATCCCTTTTGCCTGACGAAGACGGTTTGCCGGTTCATTCGTGGCGAAGGGCATCGATCGGGTTGAGCTGGGCTGCCCTGCGGGCCGGGAAATAACCGAAGATCATGCCGATTGCCGCCGAAAAGACAAAGGCGAGCAGGATGATCGTCGGGCTTGCAACAAACGGCACCTGCAGCAAGCTGACGACACCGAAGGCGAGGACGAGGCCGGTAATAATGCCGGTGACGCCGCCGAAGATCGACAACATCACCGCCTCGACGAGAAACTGGGTCAGGACCTGGTTTTCCAGCGCACCGATCGCCAGCCTTATGCCGATCTCGCGGGTGCGCTCGGTTACCGATACCAGCATGATATTCATGATGCCGATGCCGCCGACGAGCAGGCTGACGGCGGCGACCGCGCCGAGCAGGCCGGTCAGCAGCACCGTCGTGCCGGTCATGGCGGCGGCGATCTGCGACATGTCGTTGACCGAAAAATCATCATCGCGGCCGATGCCGATCTTGCGCCGCTCGCGCAGCAGGCTTTCGGTATCGGCCTGGACCTTGGCGGTCGATACGCCATCCTGCGCCGACAGGATGATGCTGGAAATGGTGGTCGTGCCGCCGATCCGTCGCTGGTGCAGCTTCAGCGGCATGATCACCGTGTCGTCCTGATCGTCGCCCATGCCGGACTGCCCCTTCACGGCAAGCACGCCGACGACAGGGCAGGCGATATTGCTGACGCGGATCAGCTGACCGACCGGATTGGCGGCGCCGAAGAGTTCCCTGCGGACCGTCTCGCCGATGATGCAGGCCGCCTGGCTGCCGCGGTCTTCTGTGGCGATGAAATCGCGGCCCAGCGCCAGATCCCAGTCCTGGGCGATCAGATAATCGTTGTTGGTGCCGAGCGCGCTCGTCGAATGATTGGCGCCGCCGGCAATCACGGTCGCGGTCGAGCGGTTGATCGGTGCAACGGCGCGCAGGCCGGAAACCTGATCGCGGATGGCGACGATATCGCCGTCGGTGAAATTTTTCGCAGAGGTGCCGGCGCGGCCGGGTCCCCATTGGCCGGGGCGGACGAACAGCGTGTTGGTGCCGAGCCGCGAGAGTTCGTCGCGAACCTTGGCTGTCGTACCATTGCCGACCGTGACCATGGCAATGACCGCCGCAACACCGATGACGACGCCGAGCACGGTGAGGAAGGAACGCAGCATATTGCGGCTTATGGCGCGCCAGGCAAGCTTGACCGTCTCAAACCACATCGGCCTTTTCCTTCCCATGGGTCTCGTCGCTGACGAGATGGCCATCGACGAAGCGCAGCATGCGCCTTGCATAGGCGGCAATATCCTCTTCATGGGTGACCATGATGACGGTGATGCCGTTTTCGCGGTTCAGCCGGGCGATCAGGTCCATGATCTCGATGCTGGTCCTGGTGTCGAGATTGCCGGTCGGTTCGTCGGCAAGAAGGACCGCCGGATCGGTGACGATGGCTCTTGCAATCGCGACACGCTGCTGCTGGCCGCCGGAAAGCTCCTGGGTCGTGTGTCCCTCGCGGCCGCGCAAGCCGACCTGTTCGAGTGCCGCAAGCGCGCGGCGGCGGCGCTCGGCGTGTTCCATGCCGCGATAGACGAGCGGCAGTTCGACATTTTCCACCGCCGAGGTGCGGGCGAGAAGATTGAAACCCTGAAACACGAAGCCGAGCATGTGGCGCCGCAGAAGCGTCAGCTGCGCACGGCTGAAGCCGCTGGTCGGAATGCCCTGAAAGACATATTCACCCGACGAGGGGATATCGAGGCCGCCGATGATGTTCATCGCGGTGGATTTGCCGGAACCTGATGGCCCCATGATCGAGACGAATTCGCCAGCGGTGATCGACAGATTGATGCGATCGAGGGCGCGTATGGTCGCCTCGCCACGGCCATAGGCCTTGGAGACGTCACGGAAGGCGATGAGCGGGGCGGCGATCATGCTCTCCTCGTCAGCTTCTGCGGGCGACGGCATCGGTGATCAGCTCGTCACCATCCTTGAGATCTGTCGATTTCAGCACGGTGAACTGGCCGTCGGTCGGTCCGGTTTCGACCGCGACCCGCTCGGGGATGCCGCCGCGCAGGATCCAGACCGCTCTTCCGGTTCTCGATGTCTCGTCGCCGCCATTGCCGCGGTTGCGGGGCGGCCGCGGCGGACCGAACAGGCGGGAAAGGAAGCTGCCGCGTGGCCGGGCGGTGACCGCGGGCGAATAACGCAGCGCAGCGTTCGGAATGAGCGTTGAGCCCTTGACCGATTGAACCGTTATGTCGGCCGTGGCCGTCATGCCCGGCCGCAGAAGAAGATCCTGGTTGTCGACGGTCAGGATAGCCTTGTAGGTGACCACATTGGAGACCGTTTCGGAGACGAAGCGCACGGTGGTGATCGCCGCCGGGAATTTTCTGTCCGGATAGGCATCGACCGAGAAGTTGGCCGGCTGGCCGTCGCGTACCTGGCCGACATCGGCCTCGTCGACCGAGACCTGCAGCTCCATCTTCTTCAGATCGCCGGCAATGGTGAAGAGTGTCGGGGCGTTGAGCGAGGAGGCGACGGTGGCGCCTGGATCGACATCGCGCGACAGGACGATGCCGTCGATCGGCGAAATGACCTTCATCTTGGCGAGGTTTACCTCGGCAAGCCGGAGTGCTGCTTCCGCCGAAAGTACGGCCGCCTCGTTGATGTCTCTGGTGGCGAGTGCCGATTGATAGGCATATTGGGCGGCGTCGAGATCCTGCTGGCTGGAAATGCGGTTGCTGACCAGCGAGGTCAGGCGATCGAAACTGATTTTGGCCGAAGCTGCTTCCGCCTCGGCCTTCAACACATTTGCCTTGGCGGAAGACAATTGCGCACGGGCGCTCTGGACGTCGGCCTCGCGGCTGCTGGTGTCGAGTTCGAGCAGCACGTCGCCGGCCCTGACCGGGCTGTTATAGGTGACGTTGACCTTGCGCACCGTGCCGGACAGTTCGCTTGATATGTCAACCTTGTCGGTGGGCTCGATCGAGCCCGTCGCCGTGACGATCACCTGCAGATCACCGGTCCCGACCGGCTGGGTCGTGTAGTCGAACTGCTGGCCGTCCGACGACATGAGCACATAAAGTCCGGTCGCCGCGATGGCCAGCACGGCAATGACGGCCACCAGCCATTTGCCGCGGCCGCGCTTGTTCCGGCGGCTGGTACTGGCGAAAATGGCGGCGAGATCCGGAGCGTCCGGTTTGCCGGAGTTGGCGGGATCGTTTGGGGCGTTCAACGTTGGCCTCATCTTGGCATCTGGCGGCTCCGTTGTGCCGCAGCAGTTGTGCCGTGGCGCACGGATGAAGCCATAAAGTGTCTGAATGCCATGAAACGACGGGTGGGGGAAATTAAATAACCGTAAGATGACAAGGTGTTGTTTCCGCGAAGGGACGCCGTTGAGCAGAACGCGGGAATTTCAGCCTGCCGGGCGGGACCGGAAAGGGGAATTGCGCTCGTGGGATGTGATCGCTACTGCCTGCTGGACACGCCGAAACGTTCCGGCAGGAAAGCTGTTTCGGTCTGAGGGCCGTCGAGGCGATCGGATTTCGCGATCAAGGTCTGATGCATCGGCGTGAGCGCAGATGTTGCGGCCAAAACGCCGACGATCAGCGTGGCCAGGGCAATCGTCAGGCTGGTGCTGTTCATTCGGGTTCTCCTTGTCTTACGGGAAAACCCCGGCGCCGCCCGAATGTTCCGGACGGCCTCATGCCGGCCAAGTGCGGGCCGGTCAGCTTTTGGCGGAGAGTTGGGATGGCGATGCCATGAGCTGGTTGTTGCCCAGCGACTGGTCGCTGTATTTGAATGCCAGAATGCTCAGGATCGAACAGATAAGAACGACGAAGATAATTCGCATGGGATACTCCTTAGCCGGAAATAACACCGAAGCCAGAAAGATGTTCCAGGGGTGACTGGGAAGCGCGCAAGCCATGATGTCGGTTTGCAGCGCAGGTATTGCAAGATGGCGACGTGCCGGATCAACGGTCGGTGAGGGATTGTAGTCGGGGCGCGATATCGTCGGACCCGTTGCTGCGGCATGGCCGGTCTTTGATGTCGGGGAATTTTTGGACTTAATTTTTGGACTTATGGTGAGAGCACAGGGATTCGAACCCTGGACCTACTGATTAAAAGTCAGTCTTTTGTGTAATGATTTTTATTGCCTTAGTTTCAAACCGCTTCTAATGGCGCATACCGCATTTCAATAACTTACGGTCTCTTTGCAAACTAAAAAGGCGACTGATTTCTCAGTCGCCTATACAGTAACGTTGCATCTTGAGTTGTGTCAATCGTCTTTGAGTGCGGCATTTATCGCTGATTCCCATCCGCCGAGGCCACCGTATCCTCCCGTAATTCTCATGTTGGCGTCCCGCATCGCGACGACCATGTCCGGCGTCATATCGCGCATCGCTTCGATGGCGGCACGGGCATAAATCCTAGCCATCTTCTTTTCGTGTTCCGGCAGGTCGTCAAAGCTGTCATGCGGGAAACTCTCCGCACGCATCGACCATATCGCCCGCGCCACACGCTCCACCATCTCGCTCACTTTTTCTTCTCCTGATAATCCTCCAATTTGGCGATTGCCTGCTCGGCCAGTTCGACCTTGCCGCCAAGGTAGTGGGCATCAAGGATAGCCTCGACGTCACGCAGGCTGTGGCCTGTGATGGATGCGATCTGGGGAATAGAGCATTCTGCTATGGCAAGTCGAGTGACGGCGGTGCCTCGCAAGTCATGGAAGGTGAGATCATCCTTGATGTCGGCCTTGACCAGAGCGCGCTGCCAGGCAGTATCAAATCCGTCAGATGTCCATGGCGTGCCAAGCGAACTGACCAGTAGCGTGGTGGCGGCAATCTTCTGTTCTGCCGATCGTCCCGACAGAAGATTGTCTAGCGCCTCCCTCAACGGCTTTCCCGCAGGTATCTTTACGCGAGCTCCGGTCTTGCCCTGCTTCACCTTGATTGACGTGCCGTCGTAGTCCGTCACGGGCGCCTTCAGCAGGTCGCTCTTTCGCTGTCCAGTCCACAGAGCCATGATGACGCCGGCCTTCATCTCTTGGCTCAGTACCGCCAGAATTCGCTCCAGCAATTCCGGCGTCCAGATCTTGTCGGCGCGATCCGCCTCATAGAGCCGTCCGCCTTTTTCGGCGATGTTGATCCTCAGCTTGCCGCGGTCCTTTCCAAACGAAAGAATGCGAGCGAGAGTGGTCCATGCGTAATCCGCCGTCCGGGGCTTGTCAGCCATCGAATCTCGCCACTTCTTGAGTTCGCCTCGGTAGCGCGGATCGTCGAGCATGAAGAAAGGTGTTTTGCCAAACTTATCTCGGATCTTGTCGATGTAGCGGTCGTACTCTTTCCGCGTCTTTTCGGCCTTTGTGAGAAAATCGGACGATGCCCGATATTCCGTGATAAGCGCGTTCATGGTCTCGCTCGGGTCCGCGTGGCGGTCCTTTGTAGCCTCCGCGAAGGTCTTCACCATCATGGGATCACCGGGCTGCATCGGCTCGCCAGTCTTCGTCTTGAGCAACGGGCCGCCGCGCCACGCATAGCAATAATAAATGGTCTTTCCGGTCGCGAGGGTCTTTTTGACCTTCATCAGCCCCTTGAGCTTAGCTCGCATTTTCCCTCATCCACTTCTCGTATGGATCTTCGTTGCTATTGGCCGCCAAGCCGCTCAATTCGTCAAGGCGGGCATCGATTGCCTTTCGGTCCCATCTTCTTGTGCCGGCGACAGGCTGGGGCATTTTGAAGTTTGCCACCCACATCGAGAATGTGGATTCGGCGATACCCAGATAGGCGGAGGCTTCCTTTCGCCCCATGAGGCGAGGCGCGTTGTCATTGTCCGCTTTCACGCCGCTGCCCTCCGTTCTGATCTTCTCTTCGCCTGGCTGCGCTTCCACGTCTCGCGCCGACTGGTCGCATATCGCCTGTTCGTGTGGTAATAGACCGTGGCCGTATCGACGCCGTACTGCTCCGCGATATCCTTGACCGGCATCTTGCCGACGAGCGCTCGCCATCCGTTGACGGTCTTGATGGTGATGCGCTTGGTCATGGAGTACCCCGCTCCCTCGGCAGGTGCGAAGGGTTCGTAAACGGTGGCTTAACTACATCGCTCGTTCCATCGATCAAGCCACGATCTTTTGTTGTATTATCTTTCTCTAAAGCAAAGTTTGAGGGGTGCTCATGTCTTACATTCCGACTGTGCTCGGTTTCGTGGCATTTGTTGTCGTGCTTTTCTACCTCATGGAGTTCGCGCTCGTTTTCACCTAAGTTCACCGCAATCGTTCGCGAAACGGGCGCGGGGGCCGACCGGCCAGCAAGCGCAGCACGAAGGACGGCCTCCGAAGCGCCACGGAAAGCATCTGGCGTGCCTTTGCCGACACGATCTGCCAGGGCTCGCGCGCCTTCATCGATCATTTGTTGATTGATCATCGGCCCATCCTATCGATAATCGTGCCGATGGAGACGGCGGCGATCGGCGCAACGACTGTCCAGAAAATCAGAATGACATGCCAATTGTTCATTGGTTCAACTCCAGGGCATATCCTCGCCACTTGGGCATAGGATCGCAGCCGCGCTGCAGTGTGGAAGTGCAGCAGCCCGCGAGGGCCGCTGCGATGATCAACAAGGCCACCCTACGCAGCGCGGCGCTGCTGTCGGTTGTCTTTTGCCGGGCGCGGCTTGGTGCCGCTGACCTCACGCAACGCGGCGGCGATGGCCATGTGGCGACTGTTGCGGCGACGCTCGTGCCAGCCGGCGACAGCTCCGAGAACCTTCGGCGTGTTGGTGTCGGCGTTGAGGTTGGCGATGATCTCGAGATTGTCAGTCTGGCGGGTCGGCACGAAGTCCGCGTGGAATTCGGCCGCAAGTCTTCTGGCGTCCTGTTGGCGCATGGTGTGGTCTCCTCTGTGGTGTGGTGCTGGTGGGTTAGTTGACGAGCAGCGTCATGTGGCTGCCCCAAAGCGTGATTGCGGCCACGCAGCTACCGGCGGCCAGAGCCGCTGCAAAGTCTTGAATGAAGTAGCGCATGGGATCAGGCTGCTTCGCCGTCGACGATCGCCGACACGGAAACCACATCATAGCGTCCGCCGTGAAGCTTATGCAGGCGTTCAGCCTCGGTACGAGCCGAGTCGATGTCCGGATGTTCGAAGGGAAGGGCGCCGTGCTTGATGTGGCCGGTCTTGATGCGGCCAGTGCGTCCACCGCGGCGAAAAACAAAATGCCCGCCGCCGACCTTTTCATTGCGGCGCGGGCGCGGGTGACGCTTGGACTTGTGATCGGGCTTGTTGAGGGGTTCCGCAGAACTTGCGGCGTTCTGCGGCACGTAGTCGTGGTCGAAATCGATGTCGAGTGCAGGTCTCATAGTGGTCTCCTCTGTGGTGAAGCTCACCTTGGTAGGGCGAGTGAGGAGAACTTAAGATAAGAAAATAACAAGGTCAACAAGTTTGTTTGTTGCGGTCAGTATTTTCCAGAAAGGATGATTGGGTGGACGCTCACAACCTCATCCTTGTTGAATTCCACCTTTTGATTCGGGTTGTACTGCTGAAGCACCAGCTTGTTTCCCTGCCACCCAACAAACTCCTTGATGTAGCCGTAAGGAGGAGATCCGTCATCGTCGAGCGGGTGAACCTGAACGATAACGTCATCACCGCGCCGAGGTGGCTTGTTCGGGTGGACGTAGACAACCTCACCAGGCCTATATCGGGGCGACATCGATTCGCCATCGACGTAGACGCAATAGGCGTTTTGGACATTATCGAGGGACGGTGGGCAGGCGACGTAATCGAGAATGCTTCCGTTGAAGACATACTTTCCGTCAACTCCGCCGACCGCTTCACCAAGGACGGGAAGCATGCGAGACGTGGCTGTGCGCAGCGTAACGGGCTGTGGATCCATCGCGATGGCGCCGGGAGGGCGGGTTCGCTTGCGGATATTCGGACCATGTGAGCGATCGGCGAGTCGCGCGGCCTCAAATGCAGTTGGATAGAAGCCAATTTCCCGCGACTGCTTGATTGACATATCGTAGTCGAATTCCGTCAGACCGAGGGCGCCCAACGCTTTCGCGAGGTACGCCGGCCTGAGTGCAGCGCCGTTGAAAAAATTATGAATATTCTGCTGGCTCGTATCTAGTTCGCGAGCAAGCTCGCTTTGATTCCCGCCGTAATGTTGGTCGAGCGCGGCGTTCAGCAATTCGTCACGAGGGCTGAGCGCGCGCGTTTTTTTGTCTTCTTCGCTCATGATTGCTCCTTTTTGACGCGGTTTAACAAAAATCTTTGTTTTCCGCAAACAAACCGATTGACGTAACAATGTTTAGTTTGTAGTTTGTGATTGTCACCAGATGGCGGGGGCCTTCTAGGAGACACAACATGGCGAAACACGACGACACCCACCCAATAAGAAGAGCAAAGCTCCACGATACTGAGAGAATTTGGTCAGCGCATGAGCGAGGGCCGCCAACCAAGAGCCAGCAGGGCGACCCGCTCCCAACGGGATAGAGACCCAAAGACAAGGCCAAATTAAATGGAGGCTGATTTGATGAATGAATTGTGCGGCAGAAGAAGAATTATCGAACAGCATGGAGGGCGTAGAAGAGCCCTTAAGTACAACAAGCCGCCATGAGGGCGGCTTTTCTCTTTGTAGAAGCATCGCTTCGCCAAAAACGAAAACGGGGCGTTATGACCCGGCACCACCCGTAAGCCCGCCCCGTTTCAGAACTGAGATCATAACCCCACCACAGGGCTCCTTCAGTTCAAGAGGAGACCATGTTTTAACGCATGGCCACGCGAGAGAGTTAAGCCTTCCTCGGCTTCTTGTCAATCTTTCGTATGAAGCGCTCTTGCGCACGCTCAATGTGAACAGCAGTTTCACATCACCCTGTCACCACCAGGGCACCGGCTTTGCCGGCACCACAGAGGAGTATCATGAGAAACAAGGTAATCGACGAGCACACCATCGCGTTGATGGGTGAGCTCAAGCGCGAAGGCGCAAGCTACAGACAACTGGCAGACAGATTTGCTGTCGGACTTCCAACGGTTTTCTACTCTCTGAATGGCCGCAAGCCGCCACGTCAGGCGCCGGCCAACGACAACCACCCCCATCGCGTCACCCGCATGTCGGCCCGCAATGGCGGCTGCTCGACGACTTCCGGCAAGATGCCGGTCACGCTGGTGCGAATTCCGACGATTGACGGCCTTGCCGAGATGGCGGTGGCGGCATGAGCTGCGATGAATGCGGAGCTCTCGATGTCGGCGACGTCGTCGAGCACAAGATGAACACCAATGTCATCGGAATTGTCATCGGCTTCATGGGCAGCTTGGTAGTCATTCGGACCAGTCCGACATTGGAAACGATCTCATTCCACGAATGGGAACTGCGGACGATTGCAAACGAGACCACGCCACCGGCCAAGGCAGAAGAGCCACTTAAGGAGAACATCGTCCACGTCGATTTCACTAAGAAACAAGATTTGCGCGGCGCGAAGCCCGCGGGGAGGGCGTGATTATGGGTAAGTTTAATGTAGGCGATAGAGTAACGCACAATGCGGCGTCCAACGTGGACATCGAGCAGCACTGGAACAAGCATTTCCTCCGCACTCAGGGAGACATCATCGACGGTGCTCTCATCGTTGTAGGCGTGTACGACACGAACATTGGCCTTAGCAACAAGGCTGGTCCGGCATTCTTCTACATGCCGCCGGCGACGCTCAAGCTTGCTGATCCCATTCCAACAGTCTCCGCTGGCGGCGGATTCAAGGTTGGCGACAAGATCCGGCTCATTAAATGCCCGATTTCTGGCATTCGTGATATCGGCGAAGTTTTCGAAGCCGTGGCACCCGGCAGCACCTTCCCCGACGTTGTAAACTTCAAGCGTCGCGACGGAAGCAAAACACATGCGCCGGCATCATATTTCGAACTCGTCACCTCCCTCGCAATCGAGGCCGGCAAGTTCTACAAGACGCGCGACGGCCGGAAGGTCGGGCCGCTCAAAACTTGGCATGCCCTGCGAGATGAACTCTGCGAAGTAGTCGGTGATGGTCGTTACTGGACGCTCGACGGCGTCGGCCACAACAAGGCTGCTGGTGAAGACCTCGTCGCCGAATGGGTCGACGAGCCTGTTGCACCGCTCGCCAAGGCCAGCAACGACAACGTCGAGTCGGCCAAGCCGAAGTTCAAGGTGGGCGATCGGGTGAATGTCACGACAAGTCGCCACGGAGAAAGCCAGCTCGGCAAGACTGGCATGGTCATCAACGACAATTACCGAGGTGGAGACCTCACCATCGAGATCCGCTACGATACGCCGATGGCATCGGGCTTGGATCGCAATCAGTATAGCGTGGACGACCTCGAACTGATCGTCGAACCCGACAAATCCGCCATCGTTTGCCTGATCGAGAACGGACAGCCAAAGCCAGCGACTTTTCCCCACGTTCACGCCGATGAAGGTGCGGCCAGCAAGGAAGCGTCTCGCCTGGCGTCGATCCACAACGGCCAGAAGTTCGGCGTCTACGTCCTGACGCAGACAGTCAGCGAAGAGAAGATCTACGACCACGAATGGCAGCGTCTCGCCGTCAAGGGCGAGAAGATCTCGGCGATCAAAGCTCTGCGCGAATTCGCCAGCCTTGATCTCCTGTCGGCAAAGAAGGCGGTCGAAGTCTTCGTAGAAAAGGCCGCCTAACCACCAACCATCACCACAGCAACAGCCGTGCGCCTCACCAGCGCACGGCGAGAGGAGACCTATGTCCAGACATCGTACCAAAGCGAACCCGTACGCCACGAGCTTCACCCGCACCGGCAAGCTCGACATGACCAACCGCAAGCCGTTCCGGACGGCGGCGCAAAAGGCAGAGGCACGCCGTATTGCCGCGAAGGTCAACGGCACTTACGTGTCGTCGGCGCCGGTCAGCTATCACCGCCAGGCAAAGCAGCAGGTGGCGGCATGAGCAAAGTATTCAACGATATCGCCAACCGCGAGCACGAGAACGACACCAAGCTCGGCATGCCGTCGACTAGCCTTGAGCACTTCCTACGTCGAAAGACGCTGATGGAGAGGCTCGCCGGCGGCAGAGGTTGGCGCACGCCGGCGCGCGAGCCGAAGAAAAACGCGCAGGGACTGACACGCGGCCAGCGCAAGCAGGTTGCGCGTGAGGCGGCAAATGCGAAGGTCAGCGAGGATCGGCCTTTCATCTACATGAACAGCGCGGCTCGTCGGCGTGCCTTGGCTGCAGATGTGAGGGCGGCAGCATGAAGTTGACCTGCCTAATCGTCGCTTCTATCTGCTTGATCCTGGCTCTCTTTGCCGCTTTTGCGCGTCAGTACGATCTGGCTGCGTATCTCACGGCGCTCGCTTGCTTCAACAAACTCGGCGCGATGGATCTCGAATGAGATCGCCCGACGCAGGAGTAGTCGCCGGCCTCCTCACTGTTCTAGCCGGTCTCATGGCTTTTGCCTTCACCATCGCAGCGTGGATCACCCACGTAGTCGCCTGCATCAAAGCGGGCGCGTGGATCCTGCTCGCCTTCGGCTGCATCGTCGCACCAGTCGGCGTGATCCACGGAATTGGCCTTTGGCTCGGAGTGTTCTGATGACCACCAAATCTCTATGGGGCGCCTACGCCACCACCGGATCTCCGCTCGACTATACGCCGATCGACGCGCCCATAATTGACAGCACACCAGACACGCCTGAGCGGCCCTCGCGGCTCTGGGGCTACGCCTATTTCTTCGGCGCGCTGATCTTGGGCGTCGCTGTCGGGGCGCTGCTTTGATCGCCTTGCTGGCCATGGTCGGAGGCTGCGTGCTCGGAGCCTTCACCGCATTGGGCGTCGTCACCTACGTCGCCCCAAAACCCACCAAAACCACCACCAAGAGGAGACCTAAGTAATGGGACGCATTTTCGGAGCCGTTGTTGGCTTTTTCATCTTCCTTGCCGGCATCAGCGTCGTTTTCGGCAGCTGGTACACGATCGACGAGGGCGAGGTCGGCGTGCTGACCCGCAACGGCGCCGTGACCGGAGTTGCTGCGCCGGGCCTCGGCTTCAAACTGCCGATCATTGACGACGTCGAGAAAATAACTGTCCGCACTGAAATAATGCGGGTGGACAAAGGGCTGGAAGCATACAGCCAGGACCAGCAGGCGGCGCAGATGGTCGTGTCGGTCAACTATTCGATCGTCGGCACTCAGGCTCGCGAGGTATATTCGCAATATGGCTCAGCCGCCGCACTTGCCGACCGGCTCATCAAGCCGCGTCTCATGCAGCAGTTGAAGAACGTTTTCGGCCGATACACGGCAAGCACCTCCATCAGCAAGCGCGAAGCGCTGAACAACGAAGTGCGTACCGCGCTGCAGGCTGTCGTCCAAGGACCGGTCACGATCGAAGGCGTCCAGCTCGAGGACATTTCGTTCAGTCGCGAATACACCGCCGCTATCGAAGCCCGCATGAAGGCGGAAGTTGAGGTACAGCGCATCCGACAGCAGGCAGAGGCTGCCAAGGTGACTGCCGAGATTACCGTCACCAATGCGAAAGCTCAGGCAGACAGCAATCTCGCAGTTGCCGAAGCTGAAGCCAAGGCAACTCGGATCCGCGGCGACGCCGAAGCGGCTGCCATCAAGGCACGCGGTGATGCACTGCGCGACAACCCGGGACTGGTGCAGCTCACCGCCGTCGAAAAGTGGAAGGGTGATCTCCCCGGCACGATGGTGCCAGGCTCGGCGCTGCCCTTCATCGGCATCAAGTAACCCCACTGCGGCTGGCTCACCACCAGCCGCAACCACCACCCACCACAAGAGGAGAATACATGGCTATTTCGCTTGGAAGCCTGAAGTCTACCAAGAGATCGGACCCGCCCGTCATCCTGCTTTACGGCGTCGACGGGATCGGGAAGACCAGCCTTGCAGCTGAATTTCCGGATGCGATCTATCTGGCCACCGAAGGCGAGCGACCTCCGTCCGACGTCGAACTTGCGACGCCCGGAACGATCGAGAGCTTCGACGAACTGCTCGACATCTTCGGCGAACTGTTGACCGAAGATCATGACCGAAAGACTGTGATCATCGATAGCCTTGACGGGCTTGAGCCGCTCGTCTGGCGGGCCACATGCCAGCGCATCGGTGTCGGCACCATTGAAGAGGCCGGCTTCGGCAAGGGCTATGTCGAGGCAGATACCGAATGGAACGAGTTCATGGCGGCCGTCTCGGCGCTGGCGCAGCGCGGGATTTGCGTTGTCATGCTCGCTCACCCGGAAATAATCCGCTTCGACAGTCCTGTGACTGATCCCTACAGCCGCTACACGATCAAGCTTCACAAACGCGCCAATGCACTTGTTCGCGAGAAGTCCGACATCGTCGCGTTCGCCAATTATCGCGTTTCCATCAAGGAGAAGGAAGTGGCGCGCCAGGTGAAAGTCGCACATGCGGAGGGCGGTAAGGAACGCCAGATCCACCTCGTCGAGGGCGCTGGGTTCGTCGCGAAGAACCGCTACTCCATGCCAGACACGGTGCCTTATAAAAAAGGGCAGGGTTTCACTGAGCTTTCGAAATACTTCCCTGTACCGGTCGGGGTTGCGGCGTGAGGTTCAACTGCGGGCCGAGCGCCGAGGAACAATACAAAATTGACAGACAGGCGGCGCGAGACCGCTGGTGCAAGTGGCACCGGTGGTTCGCATGGTTCCCTGTCAGGGTCGGTAGGGATGACTGCCGTTGGCTTGAATACGTCGATAGAGAAGCAACCGGCGTCATGGAGGGCGTGATCCTCAAGTTCGTGCCTATCGACTTCACGTACCGCGCACCAACCACAATCACCACAGGAGACTAAGCATGGCCGCACTCGGCAAAAGATTCAACGCCCAAGATCACGATACGACGCAGTCGGATTTTTCCGATCTGCCGCTCGGCATCTACCAGTTCGAACTGGAGACTGCCGAAGTCGCTAAGACCGCCAATGGTAATGGCACCATCCTCAAGACCGTCCCGCGCGTGATTGCTCCGGCGGAACTCGCTGGCCGGAAGCTCTTCGGCAACAACTACAATCTCGAAAATCAGAACTCTCAGGCTCAGGAAATCGGCCAGAAGCAGTTCGCCAGCCTTTGCCGGGCTATGGGGATCGACGCCGTCGACGACAGCGACGAGCTGCTCTTCCGGACTTTCACCGCGAAGATCGGTATGGGCAAGCCTTCGAAGGACGGACAGTACCCGGCCCGGGCTGAAATCAAGCGCTATTACTTTCCGGATGAGGGCAACGTGCCGGAGCCGGAGATCGATGCCGTACAGCCCAAGGCCGCCCCGGCCGCCGCGAATGACAATCGCCGTCCGGCAGCGAATGACAACCGTCAGGCCTCGCAGGCCGACGGTAAGCCGGCCGCTCGCCGTCCTTGGGGCAACAAGTAACTGTCGGGCGGGCCGCCTTACCAGCGGCTCGCCTTTCCACCACAAGAGGAGACAGGCATGGGCGACAAGAATTTTAAATGGTGGGCAGCTGGTTCGGAAGACGCCGACTACTACCAAGGGCCATACGACAGCCGCGACGAGGCAATCCAGGTTGGCACGACCGATTTTGACGGCGAGGAATTCCATATTGTCGAAGCCGACAAGTCAGTGATGACTTCCAGCATCGATGGCGAGGCAATCGCCGAACGCATTATGGAAGAACTTTGCGAGAACAATGAGGACTGCTTCGGCGAGGACGGCCCCGACGATCCATGGGCCGCTTACTCCAAGCCGCATCAGACCCTCGGCAATGCCATCGAAAAGGCTGTCGAGACGTGGCTTTCCGATCACCCAGGCCGGACGTGGAGCTTCGGCACCATGCGCAACGGCGAGACCATCACTCCCGTCTCGGAAACCGCCTAACCACCAGCCGCTGCACGCCTCACCACCGTGCAGCATTCACCACAAGAGGAGACCAATCATGCAGCTTTCCATAGCTCGCACCGAACTCGCGCGCGTCGTTGGCGCCGTGGGCAAAGTCGTAGAAAACAGAAACACCATCCCGATCCTATCCAATATCCTGCTGTCCGCTATCCCAGGACAGCTGAACGTCACCGGCACTGATCTCGACATCCAGGCGACGGCCACAGCCACCGCTGACGTTGCCAAGCCTGGCAGCATCACCGTCAGCGCCAAGCTGCTCGGCGATATCGTGCGCAAGGCAACCAGCGATATTTCGCTTGAACTCAAGGACGGCCGCCTTGAGGTGAAATCCGGTCGCAGCAAGTTCAAGCTTGAGACCCTGCCTGCCGCCGACTATCCGGATCTCGCTGGCGGCACGTACGCGGCCGAATTCGATATCGACCTTGACGGCCTTTTTGCTCCGGTTTCATTCGCGATCTCGACCGAGGAAACCAGATATTACCTCAATGGCGTTTTTTTCCACGTTGATGACGGCTTCGCCACAGCAGTCTCCACCGACGGCCATCGTCTTGCTCGCAATCGTGGAGTGGAACTCCAATATTTCGCCGGCATCATCGTGCCACGCAAAACCGTCGCCCTGCTGCCGAAAGGAACCGTGCACGTATCCGTTTCTGAAACAAAGATCCGGATAGAGAACGCCGGCCTCACGGTTGTTTCCAAGCTGATCGACGGCACGTTCCCTGATTATAAGCGCGTCATTCCGACGGGTGATGACAGGGTAGTGACTGTCAACCGAGACGAGATAATGAAGGCAGCCGACCGCGTCGCGTCGGTATCGACCGAAAAAGGCCGGGCGGTGAAGTTCTCAATCGCGCCTGGCGGCATCTCTTTGACCGTTCGATCTGACTTAGGTGAGGCACAAGACGAGGTCGCAGCCGACTATACTGGCGAGCCTTTCGATATCGGGTTCAACGCCGCCTACGTCCGCGACATGTTCACGGTTCTGCCGGCTGGTGATGTTGTATTGAAACTCGCTGGTGCAGGGTCGCCGACAATGATCACCGGTGGCCTCGATGGATGGGACGGCGTCTTGATGCCGGTCCGGGTTTAGCGTCATGAAGATGCCACCCAAGGCGACGCAATTCAGCGTCTATGCAAACGGCGACATCACTTGCCCGAACTGCGGTTCGGACATGTGGGAAGCCAAAACAACGCTGGGGCGGATTGCCATTGGGTGGCCGCATAGCGGCTTCACTCACACGCGTGAAGATGGATATGCTCACTCGGGAGACTATCTTGAGGTGGATTGCACGGAGTGCCACAAGCCGTCGGCCGTTGTGTTTGACAATGGCACTATGACGCTGACCGCGGCACGGACAGAGGCCGACGAACGGCTGTTGGGGTCGGCATAATGGTCCCGCTCCCAAAGGCCGAATCGTCCACGGTCAGAGCAATCTACCAGGCCTACGAAGCGGCGGCCAACTCCTGGGATAGTCTCGGCATTTCTGTCGGCGAGGCGAACGCGCCTTGCGATCGCCAGCTTTGGTATGCCTTCCGCTGGGCTAGCCCGCTGGAGATACATCACGGCCGCCAGCTGCGCCTGTTCGAAACCGGTAATATCGAGGAAGACCGCCTCGTTGCAGACCTCGAGCGCATCGGCGTCGATGTCTACGGCCAGCAGGACCGCATCCGCCTCGTCGGCAGCCATGTGCGAGGCAAGTGCGACGGCAAGGCGATTGGCGTGGTCGAAGCACCGAAGACCGAACACCTGCTCGAGTTCAAGTCGAGCAATGCCAAGGGCATGAAGCTCATTGTGAAGGAGGGTTGCCAGAAGGCCAAGCCACTTCACTACGGCCAGTGCCAGTTGGGGATGCATGCCTTTGGCCTAACGCGCTGCCTCTACCTCGTCAGCTGCAAAGACGACGACACGCTCTATGCCGAGCGCATCGAATACGACGCAGAGTTCTGCTTCCGACTGTTGGCGCGCCTTGAGCGCATCATCAACTCGCCAGAGCCTCCATCGCGCATCAATGAGGATCCGGAATGGTTCGAATGCCTGTTCTGCAAGCATAAGCCCGTTTGTCACCAGCAAGCCTGGCCACGGGTCACTTGTCGATCCTGCATCCATTCAACGCCTGAGATGGGCGGAGACGGGCACTGGTCTTGCGCCCGTTGGGCAAAGCCGATCTCGTTCGACGAGCAGAAAGAGGCGTGCCCGACGCACCTGACGATTCCAGCCATGGTGCCGGGAGAGCAGATCGACGTCGACGAGGAAGCAGAGACCATCACCTATCAGCTCGCTAACGGCGACACATGGACCGACGGCGCCACCAACGCCTGACTACACCACAAGAGGAGACTATCGTGACACCTGCCAACGACGATCGGCCGGCCGGCTTTGACGCTGCGCTTGTCGCTTACCTACCCTCATTGCGAAAGCAAGCGATCCACCGTGCTCGCGGCCGCGCGGCAGGTGAGGAGTTACTGCAAGAGGCTGTTTTGCATATGCTGCAGCGCGCATCCACGTGCAGGATGGAGACGTTTAGGACATGGGCTCAATACGCTTTGAAAAGTGCATCGAGCGGAATGATGGAGAAAGCGCGCGCCGCAATGCGGAAATCTCCAGAAGTCGCGATTAACGCGATACGAAGAGATGTAGATACACCCCTTGAAAATAGATGTGCCCAACTCAGGGTCCAGCCAGATCAATTTGCGAAGTTAGATCTTGCGGAAGTCATCAAAAAGCTCATCAAAATTCCGAATGGCGACATTCTTCTTCGTCGTGCGACAGGTGAACTGTTGGGTGAGATTGGCGAAGAAACAGGCACATCGAAAGAAAACATTCGCCAGAAAGAAGAGCGGGCTCGCTCCATGCTGCATCGTCGCATGCAAAGGCGTGCCGCGTAATGGGGCTGCGATATTATCAAGAAGACGCAGTCGCGGCGTTGTTTGACTATTGGTCTGAAGAGCCTGGCAATCCGTTGATTGATCTGGCGACCGGCACGGGCAAAAGCATGGTCATGGCGACTGTCATCCAGCAGCTCTGCGAAGGTTGGCCTGACATGCGCATCATGGTAGTCACCCATGTCGCAGAGCTGATTGAGCAAAACTTCCTCGAGCTCATCGGAGTCTGGAAAGGTGCGCCAGCCGGAATCTTCTCAGCCGGCCTCAATCGGCGTGATGCGCGCAGCCAGATCATTTTTGCCGGTACAAGGCCGACCTGATCTGCGGTGCTCGCATCGTTGATGGTGAGAAGGTTTTCGACCGGCCTATCGACGTCGTGTTAGTCGACGAGTGCCATCTTATCCCAAAGAACAGCGACACCCAATATGGCCAGTTCTTTCGCGCGATGCGTGAGGTCAACCCGGATTTGAAAATCGTCGGCCTAACGGCGACGCCATTCCGGCTAGATAGCGGTCGTCTCGACCAGGGCGAAGATCGAATGTTTGACCGCGTCGTCTATACATACGGTATCGCTGACGGCGTGCGGGACGGCTTCTTGGCGCCGCTGTCGTCAAAACACACGGCGCTCGAATTGAACATGAAGGGGGTGGGCAGACTTGGCGGCGACTACAAGCAGTCAGCCATGCAAGCGGCCGTCGACAAGCTGGATGTGAACCGCGCTGCGGTCGACGAGATCGTCGCCAAAGGTACCGACAAACGTTCATGGCTTTGCTTCTGCTCCGGCGTCGATCATGCCGAGCATGTCCGAGATGAGATCCGTTCGCGCGGCATCAGTTGCGAGACCATCACCGGCGACACGCCGAAGGAAGAGCGCCGCCGCATCATCGAGGACTTCAAGGCTTACCGGATACGCGCCCTGACGAACAATAGCGTGCTGACGACTGGCTTCAATCACAAGGGCGTGGATCTGATCGCAGCCTTGCGGCCGACGCTTAGCGCGAGCCTTTACCTGCAGATGATGGGACGTGGCACTCGCGTGCTTTATGCGCCAGGGATGTCTCTGGAAACTCCGGAAGAGCGCCGATCGGCAATTGCTGCCGGCCCGAAGCCGAATTGCCTGGTGTTAGACTTCGCCGGCCTCGTCGACAAGCATGGCCCAGTCGACATGGTGCAGCCGAAAGAGCCTGGCAGCGGCGACGGCGAGGCGCCGATGAAAATTTGCCCGCAAGATACTCAGGACAAAAACGACAACTTTGGATGCGGTGAGAAGCTGCACGCGTCGGTGCGGATATGCACCTGCTGCGGGTTCGAGTTCGACATCGATGACAGTCCGAAGATTGCAGCCAACGCTGCCGATGTGCCCATCATGACGATGGCAGAGCCGGATTCTCGCGAAGTACACAGCAGGTCTTTTCGGTTCCACGAAGGTAAGGGTGACAAGCCGCCGTCGGTGAAGGTCACGTATATGTCTGGCATGACGCCCATCAATGAGTGGCTTTGCCCAGAACACAAGGGGTTCCCGAAATCGAAAGCCGATCGGTACTGGCGGGAACACGGCGGGACTTTGCCATTTCCGCGCGGGGTTCTGGAATGGCTGGAACGCCAGACTGAGCTGAAAGAAACGGCCGAAATCATGGTGAAGCCGCGCGACCGTTACTGGGACGTCGTGTCTTATGTCGTCGGTGACTATGCTGCGGCCAATGACAATGATGAGGCACCGTCGAACGATAACCGGCCTGCTTACATGCAGGAGCCGGATTGGGACGATATCCCGTTCTAGCGGTTGACTACCGCTAATGTGAACGACGTTGTTTCTGAGACTGATTACCACCACACCACAAGAGGAGACGATGATGAGCGAGAGAACGGCCGACGACGGCTGGATTGAATGGCACGGCGGTGAACAACCCGTCGTTGACGAAGTGCTGCTCGAGGTGATTCTCAAGAACGGCATGCGCTACGAAGAATACAGCGACGAAATTCGCTGGAGCTCGCGCAACGACCGTGACGTCGCATCTTACCGCATGGTGGCCGCATGACCGATTTCAACCCCATCGACATCGCCGGTTCCGTGCCGAAGTCGCACAACCAGCCGCCCTATATCGCCATCTTCACCGAGATCGATGATCTCTACGACGAGGCCAAAAATTGGGCCGACGGCGAGGCTATCGCCAGCCAGGACATGCACGACTCAATCGAAAAGCTTTACAACGGACTGCACGAGGCCGGAAAAAAGGCCGACGATCTGCGCAAAGCCGACAAGAAGCCACTCGACGACAAGATCGACGCTATCCAAAAGCTCTACAATCCCTACGTCCAGCCCAAGAAAGGCAAGGTAGATCTCGCCAAGTCATCGCTCGGCACGCTGCTCGCAGCTTGGCGCACCAAGGTAGCGGCGGAGAAGGCTGCGGCCGCAGCCAAGATTGCAGCCGAAGCCGAAGTAGCAAAGAAGGCCGCCGAGGAGGCCATCCGCTCGTCATCCGGAAACCTCGGAGCGCGTGAATATGCCGAGGAGCTGCTCGCGGACGCCAAGCAGTTAGAGCGCACTGCGAAGCGAGCCGACAAGGCGGCAACGACAGGGACCGGCCTTCGTACCGTCTATAATGTCGACATCGCCGACGAGGAGAAGGCTCTGGAGTGGGCCTATCTGTTGGCGCCGGGCGAGTTCATGGCGCTTGCCTTGTCACTCGCTGAGGAGAAGGTGCGCAGCGGTGCGCGTGAGTTGCCGGGATTCAAGATCGCCGAAGAGAAGGTGGCGCGGTGATGGGACAGACACCCTCTAGGCGGCGCCGTGAAGGCCGGATTGCGTTCTACCGTGGCGGCAATCCGGCCGACCACAATCCATATCATGACCAGTACAAGGCCGTCGACTGGCTCGATGGATGGAACGAGGCGGAAGCAACAGACATGACTGATCGCTTCGATGAGGAGCAAGACCGCAAAAAGCTGGAGTCTGTAGCTCGTGCCATCTGGAATGTTCGCCGTGAAGAAGAAGACCGATGCGACATGGAGCTTGAGGACATGGGCGAAGATCATTCCGTCTGGGCAGAAGCACAGGCCGCAATCGATGCGATAGCCGCAGCATGACCCCAAGCAACGTCACACCCATCCAATTGGCCGACGCCTATTTCCTTGCAGCCTACTGGCACGACAAGCAGGCCGCCACGTGCCGGGATATTGCCAAAGATGAGCCTCGCATAGAACCTGCCGTCCGAGCCAAGGCCGCAGTTGCCGCCATTCACCACGGCGCATCGGCTGCCGGCCTTCGGCTCGCGGCCACCGGCTTGCTGCGCGAACAATAAGCGCGCCACCACCGCGCAAAGCACCACAAGAGGAGACAGGCATGGGCGTAACCACGATGCACGACGGCAGAGTCGTGCTCCATCAGGCCGACTGCCGCGATGTGCTGCGAAGCATTGCCGACAACTCGATCGACAGTGTCGTAACCGATCCGCCGTACGCGCTGGTTTCGATCCAGAAGCGCTTCGGCAAGCCGGGCTCGGCTCCGGCAAAGGACGTCTATGGACGCGGCGCGGCTGGCTTCATGGGCAAGCAGTGGGACACAGGCGAAGTCGCGTTCAGCGACGAGTTCTGGGCTGAAGTGCTGCGCGTTCTCAAGCCGGGTGGCCACGTCATAGCGTTCTCCGGCACGCGCACCTATCATCGCATGGCTGTTGCCATCGAGGACGCAGGTTTCGAGATACGCGACCAGCTGGGCTGGGTTTATGGCTCCGGCTTTCCGAAGTCGCATAATCAGCACGGCGAATGGGAAGGCTGGGGCACTGCTTTGAAGCCGGCATGGGAGCCGATCTGTCTCGCCCGTAAGCCTTTGGCTGGGACGGTGGCTGCGAACCTTGAGGCTTGGGGCGTCGGCGCAATCAATGTGGATGCATCGCGACTCGAGACGGACGACTGGCGGATACAAGGCCGCTGGCCCGCGAACATCCTTCACGATGGCAGCGACGAAGTCATTGCAGCGTTTCCCGCTGCCAAAGGTCAGCAGGGTGACCTAAATGGTCAATCAAAAGACCGGAAGAGCAGGGGTATATTCGGAGACATGCCCGCCGCTCGACAGGCATTAGCACGCATTGAGTCAGAGACATCAGCCGCGCGCTTCTTCTACTGCGCTAAGGCCAGCCGTGCCGACAGAGATGCGGGGCTAGACCACCTCCCGAAGAAGGCTGGCGGCATGGTATCCAACACCAGCGGCCAGCACATCACCCGTCGCGACGAGGGATACGAGCCGGTACCGCGTGCGAACACGCACCCGACCGTAAAGCCAACCACCCTCATGCAGTGGCTTTGCCGCCTCATCACACCGCCGGGCGGCATAGTCCTGGATCCATTCATGGGTTCCGGCTCTACCGGTAAAGCGGCGGTACTTGAGGGTTTCCAGTTCGTCGGATGCGAGCGCGAGGACGAGTACATGCCTATTGCCACGGCTCGGATCGCGTGGGCCATTGGTGCGTCCGACCGAGACAAAGGCGCAGATCGACCCGCAGCCAATGACAATGCACCAGTTGGTGACTTATTTGCGCAGGGGGCGGCATGACCTTCCAACCCACCACCGTCGGAGACACGCCGGCGGTCTGCAATTGCTGCGGCCGCCACGCGATAGGCATCGGAATCGGCATCAAGGATGACCCGAGATACCTATGCCAGGAATGCGCCCTACTCATCGAGCAGATCAAGCGAGTCCGCAGGTTCGATCCTTATGAAATGCAGGCTCGCATGGGCGGCATGGAGGCAGCGGGGCCACTTGTGGACGAGTTCGGCAGCGATCTGGCCGAGTGGTCCGAAGAGCAAGTTCTCATGTTCTGCGGCGCAATCTGGAAGGGTTGCGCCGACAGGCTGAGGGAAGTGATCAGGAAAGGGGAGGCGCCGTTTTGACAAGACCGATGAAGGTGCTTGTCGCCTGCGAGTTTTCCGGAACTGTCCGCAATGCATTTTTGGCGCGAGGCCACGATGCGTGGTCTTGCGACCTATTGCCGTCGGAAGACGGCAGCAACCGGCATATTCAAGGCGACGCCCGCGATATGCTCAATGACGGATGGGATCTTCTGATGGTCGCACATCCACCATGCACCCGGCTTTGCAACAGCGGTGTTCGATGGCTTTCTACGCCTCCGCCAAGCAAGACATTGGAGCAGGTATGGGCTGAACTGGACGAGGGCGCGGCCCTCTTTTCGGCTTTCTGGAACGCGCCAATCGAGCGGATCGCAATCGAGAATCCAGTGATGCACAAACACGCCAAAGCGAGGATCGTGAACTACCGAGAGTTCGCGCAATCCGTCCAGCCTTGGCAATATGGACATCCGGAAACGAAGCGAACCTGTCTATGGCTAAAAAACCTACCGAAGCTTGAGCCGACGGACATCGTTGATGGGCGTGAGGCTCGGGTTCACAAGATGCCACCAGGCCCAGACCGGTGGCGTGAGCGGTCAAGGTTTTTCAGCGGAATTGCCAATGCAATGGCGGATCAGTGGCCGAGATCGTTCTTCGGTGGTCTGCCGGCCTATGCCAACGACAACAACATGGAGGCCTTCTTTGCAGCCGCTTGAACTAGCCCAGCATTACACGACCGGCCCTCAGTGGCCGGTCTTTCCGTGCCGTTCGCACGCCGAGGAAAGCGTCGACCAATACGGAGAAATCACCACGCTCGGCGAAAAAACGCCGCTCACCACGAACGGCTTTAAGGCCGCGACGCGCTTTGCTCGGATTCTAGATCGTTGGTGGTCCGATTGGCCGGATGCGGCCGTCGGCCTGCCTACAGGATCTCCGACTGGATTTTTCGCTCTTGATATCGACAACAAGCCAGGTGGAGCCAACGGTTTCGACTGGCTTTCCGACATGGAGGCGGAGCACGGCCCGCTTCCCACCACGGCACGTGTCATCAGCCCAAACGGCGGCATGCATATCTATTTCAATTACGTCGTGGGCACGAGGAACCGCGGTGCTCTTGGCGCTGGCGTCGATATCCGGTCTGAGGGCGGCTATGTCCTCGCCGCTGGCAGCACCATGTCCAACGGTCGGCAGTACAAGTGGGTGGACGACGTGCGGGAGATCGCGGACGCGCCCGCGTGGCTGCTCGATCTGCTGCTGCCGAAGTCCGCGCCGACGCATAGTCACTACACAGTATCCAGCGCGACCAACAACGCCTACGTCGATGCGGCCGTCGACCGAGAGCTTGCCGACCTCGCCGGCGCGCCGATGGGAAACCGCAACAACAACCTCAACGACGCCGCATTTGCGCTCGGCACGTTCGTCGGCGCCGGTGCGTTGCCGGAGGCTGAGGCGCGCGCATTGCTGCAGGATGTAGCTCGTGGCTGGGGTAGGGACTGGTCGAGATGCGTCAAGACCATCGAGAACGGCTTGAAGTCCGGCATTTTACAGCCGCGGCATATTCCGGAGCCGGACTTCCAGCCGCAGGACAACACCACACTGCGCGACGTGACGCGGATGATCCAGCGCGGGCTAGAGAAGGCGAGGGTGGTCAGCGCACGCGTTGCGGAAGACGCCAGCCTTACTGTTCGGGAGGATGCTTCGACAGATCATGGCGACAACCCCGATCGGGAAGAACAGGTATCGATCGGCGCCAATAATCCTGAAATTGCCCCGAGCGGAAACGAACCCGCCAACGACAACGCGCCTTCCTCGCCCATCACCGCCACGGCCTTCAAGTGGATCGACCCGGCCACCATCCCACGGCGCGAGTTCGCCTATGGCTCGCACTTCATCCGCAAATACGTCTCGGTCACGGTCAGCCCGGGCGGTCTTGGCAAGACGTCGTCAAGCATCGCCGAGGCGCTGGCCATGACGTCGGGCAGGGCGCTGCTCGGCACCAAGCCACCGCAGCGTCTCAAGGTATGGGTATTCAATGCCGAGGATCCGCGCGACGAGATGGAGCGGCGCATCATGGCAGCGTGTATCCATTACAATCTCAAGCCGGAGGATATCGAGGGCCATTTGTTTCTGGACAGCGGACGCGAGCAGGAGCTTTGCGTCGCCATCGAGGACAAGAAGGCCGGCGTACGGATCCAGCAGCCGATCGTTGAGGCAGTGGTGGAGCAGATCGAGCGCTACGGAATCGACGTGATGATCGTCGACCCGTTCGTCTCCACACACGGCGTCAATGAGAACGACAACGGCGCGATCGACAAGGTCGCGAAGCTTTGGGCTCAGATTGCCGACTACACGAACTGCAGTATCGATATCGTCCACCATCTACGGAAGGTGGCGGATCGCGAGGCGACGGTGGAAGACGCTCGAGGTGCCGTTTCACTAATCGGTGCGGCCCGCTCGGTGCGCGTGCTGAACCGCATGTCACCGGAGCAGGCATCCGAGGCGGGCGTGAAGCCGGAGGATCGCATGAGTCACTTCTCGGTGACATATGGCAAGTCGAACCTTACGCCCCTGTCGTCGCGCCTGGATTGGCGCAAGCTTGAGGGCGTACCGCTGGGCAACGGGCGCGGCCTGTCGAAGCCGCAGGACTTCGCGCCGGTGGTTACGGAGTGGCAGTGGCCCAGCGCGGAAGAGGTGGCAGGCGAGCTAACTGCAGATCAGCGGCAGGCGATCCTGACGGCCGTGATGGGATCCGATTACAAAAAGTCCGCCAAGGCTAAGAACTGGATCGGTGCGGCGGTGGCGTATGCCATGGGGCTCGATATGGAGGACGCTGCGGCGAGGAAGAAAGCCGGCACTGTCGTCACGGCTCTGTTCAAGGAAGGTGCGCTCGTGGAGGTCGAGGAGCGGGATCCGATCCGGCGAGAGATGGCGGTGTTTGTCAGGGCGGCGTGAAAGTCTTCGGAACGAAGATGGTCGTGGTATGGTATCATGGACTGGAATCGCGTCGAAGGTAACTGGAAGCAGATGAAGGGCAAGGTCAAGGAACAGTGGGGCAAGCTCACTGACGACGACCTTGATGTCATCGCTGGGAAGCGTGACCAGCTTGAAGGAAAGATCCAGGAGCGCTACGGCCACGCGAAGGATCAGACCAAAAACGATGTCGACGACTGGTACGGTCGCCAGACTTGGTGAAAACAACGGAACCCGATTCGGCGGTGTTTTTGTTGCGATCAATTCAAGATGGGTCCGGAACAATTCCTCGGTCTTGCCGTTTATCACCGCCACGAAATGTTCGCGGCAACAATGACATACGAGGAAATACCCATGAAGAAAATTTTTGCTACTGCGATCGCAATCGCAAGCCTCTCAGGCGCTGCCTACGCTCAGACGGCTGCTGCTCCCGCTGCATCCGCGCCGGCTGCCGCTGGTTCAGATGCCACGATCGTCGGCCCTGGCATCACCATGGGTACCGCTGCGACCATGCCGCTCAAGTACGTTGAGATCAAGGATGCCGACATCGTTACGTCCAAGCTGGTCGGCGTCGATATCTACAATAAGGCGAACGAAGAAATCGGCGAAATTTCCGATGTCGTGATCGGCAACGGCAAGTCGGTCATCGGCATCGTGGCTAGCGTCGGGGGCTTCCTCGGTATGGGCACCAGCTATGTCGTGCTGGATCCGGCCTCCGTTGCACTCAACAACGATAACGGCACCTGGAAGGCCTACGTCGACACCAACAAGGACGACCTCTCGAAGGCTCCGAAGCTGGACTACGACAAGTTCAAGAAGTGATTTGGGCTTGCCGGCTACCACGGACATAATGGGGCTGGCAGGACCTAACACGAGGTCGGCGCGAGAAATCGTGCCGGCCTTTCCTGTTTTTTGCCGTGGCGGCCCCGTCTGGCTTAGTTGCCAATGATAGGCATCTTCCAATTCGACAGCGATGACGAGAGAAGCGCTAACAGCCACGGAATTGTAGAGATCATCATTGAGCTACTTGCTCTTCGAACGTAACGATATTTCTCAGACACGATTTCGGAATTTCGCCAAATTTGACAAATGAGGTCCCTCCTGAAATCGTCATCACTTAAAGTGTCTACCTTCCGAAGAAACTCGATCTCGCGAAGCTTCGCTATCTCGGCGAAATATATGATCGAATTCTGCCCACCAAGCAGATTCGGATGTGTGCATTGGTACAAGCAACGAATACTGAACATTGCAAATATAGTATAAATAGAAAGTGGAACTGCGACCCACCATTTTTTCACGTCGTCTAAGCCGACATTCAATACTGAGATCGCAAGCTGGGCAGACGTGACAGCGAAAATAGCTGAAACACGGGCATCTATTCGCGGAACAAATGCTTGTACCCTGTCTAGTTGTCGCTCCAGTGCTTCGGTTGAGATCATCAAAGTTTCCAAGACCAGTTCGAACGGTAGATTGAAGCGTTGTTCATGGCGGTCCACAAGCGAGCTTCCCACATGGCTTTCCCTCCAGTGAACTTCGCCTCGTCGTTCATGTTGTCGAATACTGCTTTTGTAATCCAAGTGGGATAGTCATGATCAAGGGAACATAGTTTAGCGGCCCAGTTTGCTGCGCGCCCGACCCATACAAGATCGTTGCTACCACGGACACCGGTTTTTGCCACCATTAGATTTGATGTATCCACTCCGACCGTGTGCTTCAATACGTAATCGTCTGCATGGTAAATCTTGTTTTTGGCGGGCTGTATTATGTTTTTGCAAGCCCAATTAATCTTAAGCGCCGTTTTTACAGCATTCGTGTTTTTGGACCCGCCAATATAGACTGCCATGACGCGGTCACCGTCGTAGGCAGTGATAACTCCGCCGTTTGCGATAATGATTTTCGAAGCGCATCGAAGGAACGTCTTGTAGATTTCAGCTGAGAAGTCTGGCGTTCTGCTATCAACTAGTTTCGTAGAGTCCGATAGGTCAGCATAGAGAACCGTAGCATCCAGATTTACGGCGTCATTGCTCATTGTTACGCTGCTGTCTATCGGGACTACCGTACCATCACGCTTTGTCCAACGCGATCTGAATACATGCTCTACGTCAGCAACTAGGTCTTCCTTCAGCGCCATAATCGGTCTCCATCCAAGGCTACAGGATGATGAGAATGGTGCCGAAATTACAACCGTGTCATTGCGATATCCACAACCCCTGATACTGCACAGATGCAGTTTCAAAAACCGTGCATTATCAGTGCACATTCGGGCGGAGACACCTGCACAACGCTGCCCGGTTAGTGCACGGTCATAAGGGTATATATTTATATATACCCATTACCGTGCAACCGTGCAGGGCGGTGTGACGCGCGCACGGTTCTCAACAAATATAATCGGGCACCGTGCACCGTGCAGATGGGCGCAGGAAATACAACCTGACCAAAGTAGCGCCGAGGAGAATAAACCCCCATCACTAGATGGAGGTTCTCATGGCAACCAAAGCCACTCAACAGACAGTTCGCATCAAAGGCGTCCGCACCATAATCCGCACATCGGCCAGCGGCACGGTTACGACCAAGGCGGCGCTACCGAAGGAATGGGAACTACAAGCGGCTCAGGTTCGCGCACTACGTGCCCTGCCGGAGTACGGCAGGAAGTTCCTCCTGGCCGGAGACCAGAACGCAGCCAAGCGTGGTCCACGCGCCCAGCAGGAAGCGATTGCTGCTGGCATGACGCCGGGAGAGCCGGATGTGCGGATCTACCTAGTTGGCGGTCAAATACGGATGATCGAGAACAAGGTCGGCAAAGGCCGGCTCAGCCCGCAGCAAAATATTCGACATGCTGCGCTCGCGAAGCTAGGTCACCATGTCGAGGTCGTTTCAGCCGTCACCGGAGAAGACGCTGCGAGGCAGGCCGTTGATCTGGTCCGTTCTTGGATCACCTTGCCCGTTGCGGCCTGACGGAGAATAAATCCGTACCACCATACGAGGAGACCCAATGGCCAGACACGGATCACTTGCCGAGCAGCTTGCCGCAACGCTCATCTTCGCCACAGCGCCGGACCATGAGCCGGAACCTATCCAGACCAACTGGACAATCACGCCGGCCAACGACAACAATCCGGAAGACGTTGCCGATCTCAAGACCGAGAAGCTATGGGATATTTCTCCCTCGGTCGAGGAGATGATGAAGCAGGTCAAGGCTGGCCCGGTTCATCGCAATGACGCTGGTCAGACAGTTCGCATCGGTCGCCTACGTTTTTCCGACGGCACGCAGACCGAGCAGGCCATGAAGGTCACGATCGACGGCAAGGTTGTCACGTTCCAGGACCGGATGCCAACCGGCGCTATGCTCGGCACGGTCGACAAGGAGCGGGCGCAGCGTGGAGGTGATGAGAACCCGCAGGAGCTCACGGACAGCAACGATTATTTCGCCAAGATGTTCGGCACAAAGAAGCCCCGATATCTAACCTCAACCAAGAAGCGGCAGCCCCGTCAGAACATCAGCCGCGATGAGGCAAAGCGGATCCTAGCTGACGCCTACACCAAGGCCGGTGACATCAGCAAACTGATCACACGCTATCCAGACGGCTTGCCATGCGGCTCGCAGAAGATAGCTGACAGCTTCCTCGGTATGCGAAAGACGACGTGTGCTGGTGGTGGCTCAATGGCTTGGCAAGATGTTGTGTCTGAAACAGAGCAGCGCAGGTCATGGCGAGATGCAGTAGGATACATGGCCGACGAGCATTTCGATGTCCTGACGCAAGCCAGCAAGGCGAGGAACCTGAAGGAGATAGGGCAAGCCAGAGGATTCAAAGGCCAGTATGCGATCGAAGCCGGCAGGCGTCTTCTCATCGCCGCCAACGACGATTTCGCGGAGGCTCTCGATCTGGCGAAGTATGCCGCTTCGTAAACCTGACTTTCTGCGAAGTTGCCACCTGTATAGGTGAAGGGGTTGCCGATAGGTGCCCCACACCTTTCCGGGCGCACCGATGTTGCGACGGAGGCTCGGCCAGCGATGAGCCGGGCCTAACTACAGCCTGCCATGTCGAGCCTTATCGGACCATGGCGGCACTCATGAGCATCCTAGTTCCTCTGCGCTTTCGGTTGTGCCGGGTTTCGTACCGTCCAACAGCGAGCGTATGCCTAACGTCACGAATTAACGTGAGGGCGCCACTGACGAGTGGTGGTTGGATGCACCTATTCGCAGCGTCTAGGGCTTGGCCCGCGACATGGCCTTTGCCGTGCGCTGCACTCCCATTACCTGGCGCGCCTCCTCTCGCGACAGGTAGTCCTGCGCCGGGCTCCCTTCGTGGTCGAGCTCGGCGCTTTTGTCTTCTTGGAATGTAGCTCAGTTGCTAGAGTCGGCGGCTGTTAACCGCCTGGTCGCTGGTTCGAACCCAGCCATTCCAGCCAATGCCGGCATAGCTCAGTTGGTAGAGCGCCTCATTTGTAACGAGGATGTCGTGGGTTCGATACCTGCTGCCGGCACCAATCACCTGTGTGTAGCTCAGCCTGGTCAGAGTACCGCACTTGGACTGCGGGAGCCATTGGTTCAAATCCAGCCACACAGACCATTTCAATGCGGGGTAGAGCAGCATGGTAGCTCGCTTGGCTCATAACCAAGAGGTCGCTGGTTCAAGTCCGGCCCCCGCAACCAAGTCTACCTGGCGGCACCTCTACCAGACAGCAGCATGGAAGCGGCTACGTGAGCATCAGCTTGCAATGCAGCCGCTCTGCGAGTTCTGTCTGATCACCGAGGATGTCACAGCTGCCGAGGTTGTCGACCATAAGAGGGCGCATAAAGGCGACCTTGAACTATTCCATGACCCACTCAACCTGCAGAGCCTTTGCGCCCACCACCACAACAGCGCCAAGCAGATGATGGAGCGCGGCAAGAAGGTCGCGGTCATAGGGGTCGACGGTTATCCGATCGAGATTGGGTGACGAGCTAGTGTGCCATCCACGCAAGAGAGCCAATCAGCAGCGCGAGAGCGATATTGAGCCCCACGTAGTGGGCCAGTTCATGTGCGTGTCGGTGTTTTCTTTGCATTAGAAGCTCCTCCTATACGACTAACCGACAGAAAGCCTCTGCGTTCCATGATCTAGCGCCGCCGAGGCGGGTAGGGGGGTGGGTCGAAAGTCTGGCCCGTTCGGCCGCCCTACCGGCGGTGTCAAAAACAATGAGTGCTAATACAGTTTTTTCCCTCCCGCGTGCGCAAGCGCGCGAGGCAGTCCGGCGAGGATCCCCGACATGGCGAAGAGGAAGGCGCGCATCGACAGCGCAGCTGAAGCCGTGCGCGTCATGGCCAAGGCCGCTACCGAGATCCAGCCGCCTATCAACGTGCAGCTCGACGATGTCGACCTGCCATTCTTCCGAAATGTGGTTGCTGAGTTCGCTAGGTCGGAATGGTCCGACCATCAGCTAGAGCTTGCCGCCATGCTTGCCAGAACGATGGCCGACCTGGTTCGCGAACAGTCGCTACTTCGTGACGAGGGCGGCGTTGCATACAGCGACAAAGGCACGCCGGTCGCTAATCCACGCAAATCAATCGTGCAGATGCACGCCAGTTCAATCCTGTCATTCCGTCGATCGCTCGCACTCCACGCCCGCGCTGTTCAAGGCGAGGCGAGGGACGCCGCCAAGAGGCGCGACGCTGCGAAGGATATCGAGGGTGACAATCCATTAGAGGATGATTTGCTGGCGCGACCGGGCTGACAGTGAATGGCAAAAAAGCCGATGACCCGAGGCGAGCGCGTGATCGCGTTCATCGAGCGGTACTGCCTGGTCCCTGAGGGGACTCTGCTCGGCAAACCGGTGAAACTGCTGGGCTTCCAGAAGCGATTCATCATTGCCGTCTACGATAATCCAGTTGGCACCTCTCGTGCCTACCTGTCGATTGCCCGTAAGAACGGCAAGACAGGCCTGATAGCTTGCCTCTTGCTGGCTCACATTGTCGGTCCTGAGGCGTATCAGAACGGCCGCATCGTTTCAGGTGCAAGATCTCGCAAGCAGGCTGCTGAGGTGTTCAACTACGCCAGCAAAATGTGCCTGATGAACCCGGAGCTCAAGAAGCTCACTCACGTAACGCCGTCGAGCAAGACAATCCTCGGCTTGGCGATGAACGTCGAGTATCAGGCTAGTTCGGCAGAGGCCAAGAGCGCGCACGGCGGCTCGCCGATCCTGGCCATCCTCGACGAGGTTGGCCAGATCAAAGGCCCCACTGATGATTTCGTTGAGGCGATCGAGACGTCGCAGGGCGCCTACGAAGGCCGGGCGATGCTGTTCGCCATTTCGACGCAGGCTGCTACCGACAACGACCTTTTCAGTCGATGGATCGACGACGCAGAGACGTCCAAGGATCCGCGCATTGTCTCGCACATCTACACTGCGCCGGTCGAGAGCGAACTCAATGACCGCGCAGCATGGGCCGCAGCCAATCCCGCGCTAGGTGTCTTCCGTTCGACCAAGGACGTTGAGGACTTCTCGGCGCTGGCGATGCGAATGCCGACAAAGGAAGCCAGTTTTCGCTGGCTGTTCCTTAATCAACGCATTGATGCATCGGCGCCTTTCGTGGCTCCTGCCGTCTGGCGTGCTTGCGACGGACCCGTCGACGAGTTCGAAGGCCTTCCTGTTTTCGGCGGGCTAGACTTGTCCGAGGTGTCCGACTTGACGGCTCTGGTGCTCATGGCTCCGAAAGAGACGGAGGCAGGCACGATATGGAACGTCAAGCCGACCTTCTGGCTTCCGAGCGACGCGCTTCGTGAGAAGGCAAAAGCCGACCGCGTGCCGTACGACATCTGGAATAAGCCGGACGACGATGGGCATAGATTTCTTGAGACGACGCCGGGGCCGACAATCCAGTACGAGTTCGTTGCGCACCATCTGTTTGAGTTGTCGCAGCGTCTGGATATCCGAAAAATCGGCTTCGACCGCTGGAATTGGAGGCACCTCAAGCCCTGGCTTCTAAAGGCTGGTTTTACTGAGGAGCAGCTAGAAGGCGACGCTGCCATCTTCGAGCAGTTCGGCCAGGGCTACGCCTCAATGTCGCCGGCGCTACGATCGCTGGAAGATATCATTCTCAATAAGCAGCTGGCGCACGCCGGCCATCCGGTGCTCACTATGTGCATGATGAATGCCACGGTGAAGCAGGATCCGAGCGGCAATCGCAAGCTCGACAAGCAGAAGTCTCGTGGCCGTATCGACGGCGCTGTGGCGCTGACGATGGCGACGGCTATGGCCGGCACCTACGAGGGTGGCGATGAAGGCAACCTCGACGACTTCGTAAACAACATGATTTCGGTCACATGGTGACCCGTAAAGGATTGCCATGGGCCTCTTCGAGAGATGGCGCGGTACGCCTATCAAGCTGACTGACGGCGAGTTTTGGCGCGGTTTCTTCGGCCTGGGCACAACTTCAGGCGAGAAAGTCACGATCGAGAGCGCGCTTTCGCTGGACGCCGTTTGGGCGTGCGTCAACCTCGTCCAGAATGCCGCCGGCACCCTGCCGTGCATCGTTTACGGCGGCGATGGTGTGACCATCGACAAAAACTCGCCGCTCTACGAAATTCTGCACGACATGCCCAACATCGATGACACCGCGCCGGAATTCTGGTCGATGGCGGCGCTGTGCCTCATGATGGACGGCAACTTTTTTGCCGAGAAGAAGATGAACGGCGATCGCCTAGTGGCGCTGAACGCGCTTCACCCTCTGACCGTCGAGGTCTGCCGTGACACCCGTAACACCCGCTATTATGAGGTGACCGAGGACGGCAAGAAGCGCCGGATCGCTGAGGGAAAGATGTTCCACGTCCGTGGGGCGCGCCTCCCTGGGTGTGACCGCGGCATGTCTCCGATTGGCGTCGTCCGTAACACGGTCGGGAACGCTCTTTCCGGCGAGAAAGTCGCCGGCCGGATGTTCAAGAACGGCCTCCTCTCGTCGCTCATCGTTAGCTCCGACCAGATCCTCAAGCCCGAGCAGCGCAAGCAGATCTCGGACACGCTGACGCAGTTTGCCGGCGCGGAAAAAGCCGGCGGCGTGACGGTGTTGGAGGCTGGCTTCAAGCCCTATCCTATGTCGATCAACCCCAAGGATGCGCAGTTCTTGGAGGCTCGGCAGTACAGCGTCGAGCAGATTTGCCGCATCTTTGGCGTTCCGCCGGTCATGATTGGCCATGCGGCTAACGGAACGACCACTTGGGGCAGCGGCATTGAGCAGCTGATTCTCCAGTTCACCAAGACCTGCATGCGGCCGATGCTGAAACGCATTGAAGCAGCGATCTATCGCGATCTACTTGATGCGAACTCGCGCAAGACAGTCAAGGTCAAGTTCAACATGGAAGAGCTACTCCGCGGTGATAGTCAGGCGCGAGCCGATTTTCTTTCCAAGATGGTTCAGGCCGGTATCTATCATGTCGATGAGGCACGCGGGTATGAGGACAAAGCTCCAACGCCTGGCGGAAACCGCTCCATCGTTAATGGCACGATGACGCCGCTCGACAAACTTGGCGAAGAGCCAGTTGCGCAGCCTACAACGCCCGCAGCGCGCGCTGCGTAAGGACAAATCATGAAGTTCGAACACCTTATCTCGGCCTTTTTGGCTGAGCCTTGGGCGATTCAGCGCGAGAAACTCGGTGTTTTGGCCGATGTATTAGTCGCTCGCGCCGAAGGCGAAAAATTAGTTTCCACTGAGCTCGCTGCATCCATCGATGAGGCGCGAGCTAAGGAAATCGCTGAAACCAGCGGCAAGGTTGCCGTTATCCCGGTTTTTGGGGTTCTGGCGCAGAAAATGGACCTGTTTTCAGCGATGAGTGGCGGCACTTCGTACGCCGGCATCAAGAAAGCACTCCATTCTGCCCTCGCCAACGACGATGTGAAGGCCGTTGTGCTCGACGTCGACAGCCCAGGCGGCACAGTGCCCGGCACTGATGAGCTTGCAACCGAGATCCGGAAGCTACGCGGTGGCGAAAAGCCCATTATCGCGCAGGTGAACAGCCTTGCAGCGAGCGCAGCCTACTGGATTGCGTCCTCGGCCGACGAAATCGTCGTCACGCCATCTGGCCGCGCCGGATCGATCGGGGTTTATACCGCACATGATGACGTTTCAGCTGCTCTTGAGCAGCGCGGTATCAAGCGGACGTATATTTCTGCCGGCAAGCACAAGGTCGAAGGCAATGAGACCGAGCCGCTGAGCAAAGAGACGCTCGCGCATCTGCAGGACGGCATCAACCGCTCATACAATAAGTTTGTGGCGGCCGTCGCAGATGGGCGCGGCACGACGGTTGGCAAAGTCGAAGATGGATACGGGCAGGGCAGGGTGTTTTACGCCGAGGCGCTGCTGGATCGCGGCATGGTCGACCGGATTGCTACGCTAGACGAGACCTTGGAACGCTTCGGAGCGGACACTCAGCCTCCGTCGATCCGCCGCATTAAGTCGGCGAACGCTGCACGTGCCGATTCCGCCAGCATGCTCGCCGCCAAAATGGCTGCGGGCGAACCAATCACGAAACGCGAGTTCGAGAACGGCATCAGGGGACTGATGGGTTTGACGGGCTCTGAGGCAGAGCGGGCCGCTCGGCTCTATCTCAAGGATGGTCAGGGGGCTCCTGACATCGATGCGGATGCTGCTGCTTTGGCAGCCCTAGACCGGCTCTTGGCCGAAGCAAAATCACCACTCATTCGATAAAGGAGCCTCACATGGCTGACAATCAACTTGCCGATAAGATCGGCGAGCTCGGTACTTCGCTTGCCTCCATCAAGGAGCAGGTTGGCAATCTCGCCACCGACTTCACGTCCAAGCTTGCCGCAAACGGCGAGGTTTCCGCCGAGCTCAAGGAGAAGACAGACAAGGCTCTGTCCGAACTCGGCGACGTTTCCACCCGCCTCGGCGATCTGGAGAAGCGCGCTGCTCGTGAGAAGGAGCAGGGCGAAGAAGAACAGAAGTCGCTTGGCCAGCTGGTTATCGATTCTGATGCCTATAAGGCAGGCAATCTGACTGGATCCAGCCGCGCATCGATCAAGGTATCGGCCGACCGAGCAGCCATTACAACGGCGAATACGACCGTCGGCACGGGCCGCTCGCCGGGTACGTCGCTTGTCCCGGGTCACCGAGTTGCTGGCATTTTTGGTCTTCCTGAGCGTCAGATGACGATCCGTGATCTCATTCTGCCAGGTCAGACTTCGTCCAACAACGTCGAGTACGTCAAGGAAACTGGCTACACGAACAACGCCGCAATGGTCGCGGAAACGACTGCCAAGCCCTACTCGGACATCACGTTCGACATGGCGTCGGCGCCCGTCCGCACGCTGGCTCACCTGTTCAAGGCGTCGCGTCAGATCCTGGATGACGCCCCGGCCCTCCGCAGCTACATCGACGGTCGCGCCCGTTACGGTCTGCGCTTCGTCGAGGAAAACCAGCTCCTGAACGGCTCTGGAACTGGCCAGAACATCGCGGGCCTCGTCCCGCAGGCTAGTGCCTTTGCTCCGGCATTCACGCCGACTGCATCCACCGGCATTGGCCGCCTGCGTCTCGCTGTGCTGCAGGTCGTGCTGGCTGAATATCCGGCGACTGCATTCGTTCTGAACCCGATCGACTGGGCTAAGATCGAGCTGACCAAGGACGCCGGCAACAACTACATCATTGGCAATCCGCAGGGCTCGCTCACGCCGACCCTCTGGAACCTCCCGGTTGTCTCGACGCAGGCAATGGCCTCTGGCCAGTTCCTTACGGGTGCATTCTCGTACGCTGCTCAGATCTTCGACCGCATGGACATCGAAGTCCTGCTGTCGAGCGAGAACGTCGACGACTTCGAGAAGAACATGTTCACGATCCGCGCTGAAGAACGCCTGGCTCTGGCTGTTTACCGTCCCGAAGCATTCGTCACCGGCGCCGTTGCTGCTGCCTAATTGATCTGGGGCGTCTTCGGGCGCCCCTCATTCGCTAAGAGGCGATGATGACTGATTTTATCGAAGTGAAGCCGCTCAAGACGTTCGACAACGGCTCCGGCCTGAAGACCGCGGAGAGCAAGCCTTTCAAGGTAGAGCGCGGCGAGGCGAACGCCCTCAAGGCTCTCGGCCTCGTGTCTTTCGACGATGATGCCAAGACAGTGGACGCGCCCGAGCCGGTCGCTGCACCTGATCCGATCTCGACCGAGCGCGTGACCAAGACCGCGAAGAAGAAAGACAAAGCCAATGGCGAACCCGACGACGAATAAGCGGAAATTTGCCAGCTATCTCGGCGCGGTTGTCGGCCCGGCCTCCCCGGTCAACACTGTCGCACCCGCCATCACGGGTACGGCCAAGGTCGGCTCGACGCTAACGGTTAGTGCCGGAACGTTTACTGGAACGCCTACACCAGCTGTCGATCGACAGTGGGTTGTCGGCGGCGTCGAGGTGCCTGGCGCATTTGGACTTACTTTTGTTCCGCGCACGCAGGACATCGGAAAGACCATCGTCGTGAAGACGAAAGCCGCCAGTTTGACCGGAAGGATCGTCATGACGAGCGCCGCGACGGCGGCAGTGGTGGCTTAATGGTTTTCATCGATCTCGACACACTCAAGTCGCACTTGCGCGTGCTGCACGACGATGAAGACGGTGAGATCGAACTTTACGGTGCCGCCGCTGAGGCAATCATTGTCGAATATCTCGATCGCATCGTTGTTGCGGAGGATGCCGCGCTTCCGGCCGAAGGCGAGGAGGGTTACGACCCGAACGCTATCAATGTCACGAAGCCGATCATCGCCGCTATTCTCTTGGTTGTCGGTGACCTCTACGAAGTCCGAGAGGCCAATCCGGAATCCAATCTTACTGTGGATCGGGCTGCGGTTTTGCCGCGTGCCGTGCGGGCACTTTTAGCGCCATATCGGATGTGGCGAACGCTGCCTGATGGTATTTGCTAATGTGGGTCCGCTTCACGCGGCGCCACGTCTGGAAGGCCACGCCGGCAGTTTCGCAAGTCTACCGGCCTGATGGCGGACCATTCAAGGATGGCCGGTACTCAGTCACGCGCGCCTGCGCCGATGACGCCGTAGCCAAGGGCGCGGCCGTCGAAGTCCCATCACCGAAGAGGCAGAAATGATCGAGTTCGCACTGCGCCAGGCCAGCGCGGCCTATCAGTTTGTCTACGACGTCCGTCTAGGCGCCGATCTCGGCTATAGCTGGTTATCTGCCGTTAGTTTCGCCTGGAAAATCTGGGGCTGGCAGACCGCGAGGGCATGAGCGCCGGCAAACGCCGGCAGCTGGTGCTCATGCAAAAGCGCGGCACGGTCGATGATGGCTATGGCAACGAGCAGGCCGGCGACTTCGAGACAGTCTTCGAATCCACGGCCGAATTCATCCCGATGAAGGGCAGCGAGCCAGTGATCGCGGCACGCATGACCGGCACACAGCCTTATGTGATCCGCATACCTAGTTGCGAGGCAGCGCGAGACGTCGGCACAGCCTGGCGCATCGTCGACACGCGAGATCCGCGTCGGATCTTTAACGTCACATCGGTTGCCGACATGGACCAGAAGAACCGGACTATCGACATCGTTGCGACGCTGGGAGAGGCGGCATGATGACCGCGGAACTGCGCGGCCGAGACGCCCTGATGCGCAGGCTGAACCAGCTGGCGCCGAATGTCGAAAAATACACCGCTGATGCCAAGTTGAAGGCGGCCGAAATGCTCGCCGACGAGATCCGCAGTCGAGCCCCAACCGGCGCGACGCTCGAGTACATGGAGAGCATCGAGGGCGATCTGCTTTCGAGCCGACCTGCACAGGAGCGCGTGAACATCACCGCCACCAAAGATCCTGGCGCGACCGGCATTTTTGCACGCTTTTATTGGAGATTCCTCGAGTGGGGCACCGCCCCACACAGCACCGTTAAAGGTGGCGGGACGGTCCTTGGTAAGAAGCAGGCCGCAGCCAGCGGCACTGGCATGCACCCCGGATCTCCGGCGCAGCCTCATATCTTTCCTCAGTACCGAGCGTCAAAGCCCAGGATCCGCCGGATGATATTGGCTGCCGTCAATAAGGCCGTGCGCGAGGCCAGACGAACTTGACCGTTTGGCACTAACGGCGAATAAGCTCAGGTCGATGGGTGATGAGCGCTCTACGACTGTTAACGACGATCGGGAGTTGTTATGAGTTCATCCGCCTTGCGTGTCACGCCGCTTTCCCTGTTGTGTAAGGAGTGCGGCAGTTCCTTCGAGCGAGAAGGAAGGTCGGCCAGAGATTATTGTTCTGAAGAGTGCCGAGTGTCGCGAAAGCGTCGCCTCAGGTCAAATCCTCCGGCGCCAATCTGCGAAATTTGCGAGAAAGAGTTCGTCCGATCGAGCGGTCGGCAAAAATTCTGCATGTCTTGCCGTGAAATCGCTAGATCACAGTACACAGATAGATACGGCGCCGCAAATCTTGACGTGATACGCATCGCTTCTAGGGTTCATGCTGCTCGACGTCGCATGCAGGATCCGGAGCGCGTGCGAGATCTGGATCGGGCATGGAAAGCGAAAAATTGGGATGCAATCCTAGATGCGAGACGTACGCTGGAAGAGCGAGCTAAAAGCTCTGCTCGACTGAAGCGAAGGTATGCCGAAGAGGCAGACTTCGCTATAAATCGGCGCATGAGTGCCGGCATTGCCAGGTCAATCACAACCGGCAAGGGAGGCCTGTCATGGGAAGATTTGGTCGATTATTCGGTCGCGGACTTGATGGCTCACTTAGAGCGTCAGTTCCTGCCGGAAATGTCTTGGGCTAACCGATCCGAATGGCACATCGATCACATCCAACCTCTCGCGTCGTTCTTGTTCGAGAGCGCCGACGATCCTGAGTTCAAGGCCGCTTGGGCTTTGACTAACCTGCGGCCGCTATGGGCTGTCGACAACCTGAAGAAAAGCGATCAGCGGATCTTCTTGCTTTAGGAGTCCCATGTCCGCCGAACTTGAATTGCAAGGCGCGATCAACACGCGCCTTCGCGCCGATGCGCCGCTATCTGCGCTCATCGGCCAGCGGGTTTACGATCAGCCACCGACGCCGGTCACTTACCCATACGTGACGAACGGGGAGGCGCAAAGCATCCAGGATGATGCAACCTGCGTCAGCGGCGAGAAGATTTATCTGACCTTGCACGCTTGGTCTCAGGCCGTCGGGTATCCGGAAGTCAAACGAATTTCTGCGGCAGTGAAGGAAAGCCTTCACCTCGCACCCCTGACCCTGCCGAGTTACCGGCTGGTGTCCATCATTCATCGTCAGGCTCGCGTGTTTCGTGATGCCGACGGTCTCACCAGCCACGCCGTCATCGAACTCGTGGCCTCGGTTCACAAGCCGCTGTCGTAGCGGATTCCCCACTAATATTTGGAGTTGCCACATGGCAGACGGCGAACAGCTGGGCAGACTGCTGCTCATCAAGATCAGTAACGGCCTTGATCCCGAAGTATTTTCCAATCTTTGCGGCCTCAAGGATCGCAGTTTCGACCTCTCGGCCAATTCGGTCGACACGACAAAACCGAGTTGCACGAATCCTGGCGGCCCGGTTCAGAAGACGGGCCGGCCTGGCATCGTCAACCGCACATTCCAGGGCAACGGCACTTTCGTGTCCAGCGCCAGCATGAAGGCGTTTATGGTCCACGTCATCAACGCGACCGTCTTCAACGCGCAGGTCATCGTTCCCGGTCTCGGCACGTTCGAAGGCTCGTTCTTCGTGACGAACTTCCAGGCCAGCGGCGATATGGAAAACGATCTGCAGTTCTCTGCGACGTTCGAAGCAGCCCAGCCGCTCGAATACACGGCGGAGGCTTAATCATGGCTGCAGAGGAGAAGCCTTTTCCGCTTCCGGTTAATGAGGCGCGCGGCGAAGTTTCGCTATGGGTTGGCGATGTGCCGCTCGTTCTCGCGGCCGAGATGGCTCGACTGTCAGCGGTTTCCAGCCGACTACAGTGCAAGTCGCTGAACGACCTTTTCCTTCGCCTGTCGGACGTTGAGGCGGCAGCCACGATTGCCGGCATTGAACTTTTGACCGTGAAGGGCAATGCGCTCGAGGCGATCCAGAAGGTCAAGCTGAAGCACTTCGGGGCCTGCAGGACGGCGTTTATGGCAATCCTCGCTCATCACTTCGATGAGGAAGACGAGGGAAACGTCGAAGCCGCCAATCAGGCGGCGTAAGCGAAAATGAACCGTTCCCGTGGCGACAATGGATGCGGATTGGGATCGGCGGCCTCAATTGGAGGCCTGCCGATTTCTGGTCGGCAACCCTGACTGAGTTCTTCGAGGCCATCAACGGCCACAACGAAGCAGAGGGCGGGGATGAGGGAGGAAAGCCGGCGCCCACGCCGAGCGCGGCGCCCACTTCACGTGAGATGACCGCGCTGCTAGCCAGATACGGCTAGCTGACTACTCGTCAGCATATGCTTTTACGTTGGTGCCATTCGCGCGATTGAAGCGCTCAGTCGCGCGCTCATGGTCCGCAAGGATTTTGCCAATTCGGCTCTGCTTTCCCTGCCACCACATATGCCAAGCGGCCACGCCGCCAGCTGTGATGACCACGGCGCACGCGCAGGCGATCAACGCCTTTAGCCATCCTTCCATCACCATCTCCCAAGCCCGCCTACGCGCGGGCTTCCTAATTTTCAGGATGCTCGCATGGCGGTCGACAATTCCGATGACCTGATTATCAGTATTTCGACTGATCAGGCAACGCTGCGTCGCAGCATCAAGCGTATCGAGGCCGACGTTGGCTCTATGGCTACCGTCATTAAGCGCCAGTTTGATGCCGTCGGGAAGTCGGTCGACAGCTCTCTGACCACCTCACTGCAGAACCGCATCAATGCCATGACCGGCATTGGCGTGAGTGCGGCAAAGGAGTGGACAGGGGCGCTGGCAGATCAGGGTAAGGAACTCGAGCGCTTGCGTGCTCGCTACTCGCCGCTGTTCAGCACGATCAACAATTACAAGGCCGCAGTCGCAGATATCCGCCGCGCTCACGCAGTCGGGGCGATCTCTTCCAACGAGATGGCTGCGGCTATTAGCCGAGAGCGGCAGGCCGCGTTGGCGGCTACCGCGGCGATCAAGGGGCGGAACGCGGCCCTTTCACAGCAGCCAGGAACACGCAACAGTGGCGCGTCGGGTTACACCTCAAATATTGCCGCGCAGTTCCAAGACATCGGGGTGACGGCATTCGGCGGAATGAACCCGCTAACTATCGCCCTCCAGCAGGGTACGCAGCTCTCGGCCGTCTTTAACGACCTAAAGGCCGGCGGGCAAGGCGTTGGCTCTGCGCTTGTGGGCGCTTTTTCGAACATCCTTGGTCCAGTTTCCCTCGTAACAATCGGTTTGGTTGCCGGCAGTGCCGCACTGATCCAATACATTACCAGTGCTACGAAGGTTAAATCCGCCGACGAAATCCTGAAAGGGCACGCCGAGACCATCTCCTTGCTCAAGGATCGCTACGGCGAGGCGGCGACTGGACTGCGGGAATATGTCAATGAAGGCATGTCCGGCACGGTTGTCGATATCAAGGACCGCCTTAAGGACGCCAGAGAGGCGCTTGTCGATGCGGCGAGTAACCGCAGCACTTACTCCAACTTCATCGACCCGTTCGCTGGTTCGACAAATCCGAAGATAGTTTCCGACTATCGTGGCGCATTCATCGAACTTCGTAAGTCCATCAGCGATGGTGAGCCGGATCTTCTGAGATTCCGAGAGGCGATGGCTCGCATTGCGGACAATCCGGAGGCGCCTAAGCGGGTGCGTGAATTGGCGCAGGAAATGCGCGAATTCGATCCAGAGGTTGTCAAGCTGGCCAGATCCATTCCTGGGATGGTGCAGCAGATCGACCTGATTGAGGGCACGTCTGACCGGCAGGCCCTGGCTATCGGCCGGCTGACAAAAGCGCTTCGTGACCTCAACGACATCGGTTTGCCGGCGCTTACGGATCTCGACAAGATTGATCGCGTATACCAGCAGGCTGTGTCTAGCGCATCAACTCGCGAGGATCGCGACGATGCATTTCGCGCTCGCGAGGCAGCGCGGAAGCGTATCTACGATCAGAATCCTACCGTCACAAATTCCGATGGCAACACCACAAACGTTCCCATTCCTGGCCCGAAGCCGATTACACTCGGCGACAAGCCGGACGCCGAGACGAAAAAGGCAGAAACCGCTGCCCAACGCGCTGCCAACGCCTATCGAGACCTGAAGAAGTCGGCCGACGACCGCATCGCGCAGATGCAGATGGAAACGGCGCTTCTCGGCAAGTTTGGCGTTGAAGCCGATGCTGCACGGTTCGCTCTGGATCTCCTGCAGCAGTCCGAGGACAAAGGACGGTCGCTCAGCGATGCTCAGCGAAAAGAGCTTGCCCAAAAGGTCGAGCTCTATCGTCAGTATTCGGAGCAACTCGCCAAAGCCAAGCTGCAGCAGGATCTGCTTGAACAGCGCCGCTACAACTCGATGTCGGTGCAGGACCAGCAAGTCTACACGACGCTGAAGCAATACGGCCTGTCGACTGACCTGAACAGCCGGGAGGCTGGCCAGATCCGACAGTCGCAGCAGCTGCAGTCTCAGAATGAAGCGATCGACCAGTTCGCGGCCAACCTGTCGAGCGGCATCGTAAGAAGCGGCGGTGACGTCGGCAAGGCGTTTGGCCAAACCTTCCTGAATGCCTTGCAGGAATCAGCGCAGAAGCAGCTGGCCAATGTGTTAAGCCAACTGTTCAAAGCCATGATCACCGGTGGCGGGAATGGCTCGCCAGTCGGCGGCAGCGCAACAACCTTGGGCGGCGGCCTTCTGTCAACCGTCCTAGGCGGTTCTGGTAAGAGCAGCGGCAGTGCCGTGGATCTCGCGGGCGGCCTTCTCGGCAAGAACGAGACCGCCAATCGCGGCGAGATCAATTCGTTCCTCAAGGCCGGTGGCGTCGACCTCGATGCGGCTCAGCAGGCCTGGTGTGCTGGTTTTGTGAATTCGTCTTTGGCGCAGATCGGCGTGAAAGGCAGCGGATCGAGTGTCGCCAATTCCTTCCAGAATTGGGGAACATCGATCGATCCTTCGAAGGTCTTGCGCGGCGATGTCCTTTTGCAGGATCGCGGGTTGGGCGTGAGCGCCTCCGGCGGCCACGTTGGATTTGCCACGGGCGCCAGCCGGATGACGGACAGCGGTCTGCAATTGCAGATGCTATCGGGCAATTCCGGCAATTCCGTTGCGACTTCTTGGGTCAGCGCTGCCGATATTCAGGCAAAGCGAGCCACGGAGGCCGCGAGCGCGCTGAGCAAGGTTGCTGATAGTTCAAAGGTTGCCACGCAAGGCCTCGGCCAGCTGGGGCAGCTGTCGACGAGCTTCTTCCCCTCGGCGCCTAACGCACCTAGCGGCGGTGGCTTCGGTAGCATCTTCTCCGGCCTGTTCGGAGGTGGCCTGAGTGCCGCGCAGATCGCCAAGTACACGCCGATGGTCGGCCTCTTTGCCGACGGTGGGACCATCCGTGGCCCCGGAAGCGGGACAAGCGATAGCATTCCGATCATGGCGTCGAACGAAGAGTTCATCGTCAACGCCAGGCAGTCGAAAAAGCATCGCGCGCTGCTTCACGCCATCAACAACGGCACGCTTGGGCGCTTTGCCACTGGCGGGCTGGTCGGTGGGGGTGTTGCGATGCCGGTGGCGCCGACACTGCGAAGTGCGCGTACCGCTGCAGGTCAGAACGCACCTAGCCTGATGGTCATCCAGATCGATGGCGCGAATGGTGATGAGCACGTCATGGCGCTTGCCAAGCAGGCCGTCAGCGACGGCCTCGGCCAATTCAACAAGCAGCAAGAACGCGGCGGCTTCGGCACGGTTCAGGGCCAGTTCAACAAACGGAAGGGCTGACCTTGGCTATCTACACTAACATGCCGACGCTGGAAGCCAACTTTCTAGCCCCGGCCAGCGTGTCGATCGACGTCCTTGGTTCGTCCATCTCTGGTGGACGGAACGGGCAGGGCGAGAGCCAGACAATCGAAATGTCGGGTGGTGGTCTTCTGACCGCCACCTACACCGACTGCAAGCTGACTGAGCCGGAGCAATACGAGTACGTCAACCATCTAGGCGCCAGGCTAAACGGAGGTTTTCGTTACATCAACGTGCCGATCATTACGGATTGGTGGGGGCCGTTTGCCAGCAAGAAGCCAATAATCGGCGGCATTCCGCATTCGGACGGAGCGCTATTCAGCGACACGTCCGGATACAGTCAAGCTAGCGTATATGGCGAGATCGGCGCTGCGGCGAACCTGAATGCAGGCATCATAAAGATGCGCGTCTATGGGCTGTCCCGGCCGCTGCGCTGGTCAGATTGGTTCTCAATTTATCACGAGACCAAGGGTTGGCGTGCCTACCGTTATTGGGAGGTTCAGGACGTCACCAACGAGGCCAACCCAATATACACACTGGCCATATCGCCGCCTCTCCGCGAGGCCGTTGCAGTCGGCCAGCGGGTTGAATTCGCCCGTCCGCGCTTCGTGGCAAAGTTCAAGGACGGCTTCACGCTGCCTTCGATCGTCGAGGCGTTTTTCGTGACGCAGCAGACAATCCAGTTCTCAGAAGCTTTCTAAGCACTCGAGGTGCCCATGGCCTATGTGCCCGACAACGTCGTTGAGGCGTTGCGCGGAAGCCATCAGCTCGGCCTTTTTCTGCGCATAGACACAGATCCGGCCCTTCATATTTGGTTCGGCGTCAACGATGTGCCGATTGGCTTCGATAGCATCGACCCCGACGGAACGGTCTATCTCGGTGGCGGCAAGCTTATCGGACTTCCTTCACTCGAGGTACTGGTCAACGGCACATCTGACGCCGTCGACTTCACCCTCAGTGGCGTGGACCCGGCAACCGGCGCAAAGATGCTTGAGAGCATCCCGCCGGTTCGCGGAAAGAAAGTCCAGGTCGGCCTTACGACGCTGGACCAATATCACCAGCCTATGAGCAACATCATCCCGATTTGGACTGGTGTTGCCTCTCACCCGAAGGAATCAGGCTCTTACGGGCAGGGCGATGCGGGCGCCACGCTGGCGCTCAGTCTCGCAGTCGTTGCGGGTGAGAACACGCGCTCACGGCCGTCCCGCTCTCTGTGGTCTGATGCCATGCAGCGCTCTCTCTACTCGACAGACGCCTTCTGCAACGGAACGGCACGTCTTGCTCGTGGCATCCAGCCGAAATGGCCGATTTTCTGAATGACCATCCATGAGTTTTTGGCTCTGCCCCGTGAGTTTAGCTGGGGCGGCGTCGAAGGCGACGATTGCATGACGTTTTGCGCGTCGTGGATAGCCGCAACGACAGGCATCGACCCGGCTCGTGAGTTCAGAGGCACTTATCATAGCGAGTTCGGTGCTGGCCGACTGATAGCCAGCTTTGGCGGTCTCGTGCCCCTGACCGCCAGTCTTATCGAGCCTCTCGGCTTCATTCGCACGACCGACCCACAGCCTGGCAACGTCGGCATCATCAAAGCAATTTCCGAAACCGACCGGCGTGCCGGCGAGATGGCTGCCATCCGCTTCGGGCCGCTGTGGGCGACGATGTCGCTCGCGGGCGTGCGCGCCAAGAAGGTCGAGTTCGTGGCAGCATGGAGAGCGCCCGAATGAGGCAATTCGACAGCCTGCCGAGCATGCTGGAAAACAGCACGGCGCTTTACAGCCAGTTCCTGATGGATCCGATCTTTACACCGCTGTTTACGGCGGTGCTGGGAACGGGCGGCATCACGATTGGTGCCACGACCATCACCTATGCGTCTATTGCGGCCGCCATCGCAACGACTGCCATGTCAATTGGGCTTCAGGCGCTGATGGCGCCCAAGCCGCCCAAGCCTGAGGACGGCAAGGTTCCGAAGACGCAGTCGATCCCGTATCGCCAATGGGGAGTTGGCCGGAACCGGATTGCTGGCGCCTATATGCTTTGGGAGGCCAAGGGCAAGACCCTGATGGCTGTCCAAGCTCTGGCTGGCCACAAGATCAAGTCGATTAATCGTTACTGGCTTCACGACGATGAGGTGACGCTCAATTCAAGCGGCGTCATCAATTCTGGGACCAACTACGGCAATCAGGTCCAGATTTACAGCCGCCTCGGCGTCGTGCCGGAGACGCCATACTCTCAGATCGTCTCCATCCTTTCCGCCGAGGGCATTTGGACCAATAACCACAGGGGCGACGGTCAGGCATCGGTTGCGATGGTCTGCCAGAGCACCAAAGCGTCCAAGCAAAACAAGGCCTTCCCGTACGGGCCGCCACAGGTCTCAGTCGAAGCCGACATGGCGCTTTGCTGGGACTTTCGGGATCCACTCCAGGATCCAGAAAACCCGGAAACGTGGGTATGGACGACGAACACTGCGCTCCAGATGTGCTGGCACCAGTGCTTCAACGAATTCGGCCATCGCCGCGACTACCGCAAAGCCATCCTTCCGCTGTTGGAGATGTGGCAGGAAGAAGCCGACATTTGCGACGAACTCGTGCCGCTCGCAGGTGGCGGGTACGAGCGCCGCTACGAGTCCAACGGCTTCGACACAACGGAAAACGACCCCAAGGCCGGTACGAATGCCTTGCTTGCCGCCTGCGATGGCTGGATCTGCGAACGCGGCGATGGTGCATTGCTCTTCATCGTCGGCAAGTTCCGCGAGAAGTACGTTACCACGATCACCGATGCCGACATTACCGGCCACCAGATCGAATACGACGTTCTATTCGAAGATGAGTGCAACCGACTGGTGCCGAAGTTCACGTATCCTGAAATAGGATATGCGACGTCGGACACGGACTTCTTCGAGGATACTGCGGCCCAGATCACAGCCGGCCGAGTGCTGGCGCAGGAAGCCACTTATCAGTGGGTCCAGCAATGGAGGCAAGCTCGCCGCCTCGGCAAGCGCGACTGGCTGAGACTGCAGCAAAAGGTCAGCGGCACTCTGAGCTTGCGGCTTTCCGGCATCAATGCAGTCTACACGCGATGGGTTAGGCTCAATACACCGATGTCACTGCCTCGTCTAAATGGCAAGATCGTCGAGAACCGGAAATCCTTGCTGTCGCTGATGCAGGGCGCTTTCAGCATGGACATCATGCAACATCCCGACAACATCGATGCGTGGAACCCCACCACCGACGAAGGGAAGATGCCGCCGGTGCCGCCTAAGACTGGCAAGGGTAATGTGGTCATCCCGGTTATCAACCTTGTGCAGGCTAAACCTCGTGGGTCCAGCGTTTACATTCGCGTCGTCATTATCGACCCGGAAGACGATTCACTCACCCCGGTCGTGCAATATCGTGTTGCCGATGACGGATCTGGAAATCCAGGCGCATGGGTTGAACAACGTTTCCCGAACGCATCGTCATCAGGCGGTTTCATCAATCTGAGCACTAATGTCGTGCCATCGGATGCGCTTCTAGACATCCAAGTGGCTTACATCGCTTCGGACGACGATTATGGCGATTGGTCGGTAACTGCTAACGTCACGTCTACGGTTGATCCTGCTGCGCCTGGTGTACCTACCAATATGACGGCGAGCAACGCCTCTGGAACTGTGACGGTGAGCGCGAGATCGGCCAATGACAACTCGCGGTACCTGGTCTTTAAGCGTGGTACATCTGCTCAGTCATTCACAGCGGCAACGGAAATAGCTCGCTACAGCGTTTCAGCGAACCAAACCATTACGTTCACCAACCCTTCCGGCTCTGGGATTTGGAAATATTGGTGCGGCGCTGAAAACTCGTCCGGAATCCCTTCCACGACGCAAGCATCGGCGACTGTAACGGTCCCCTGACATCCAACTGCAAATCAAGATCTGCCTCTGGCGTCCGCCGGAGAGCTCCCGCATGGAGAAACCATGGTAGAGACTGCCAAGATTATTTGGGCTGATGGCCCTACCAGCCTGCCGCATGAACCCCGTAAGAGCGACCTTCGCACATGGGGTACTTGGCTCGAAAACCTCACCAGTTCAATTAATATGGCTGTCACTGCAGCATATATTCGTGGCAGTAAGTCTCAGCTCGACGCTGTATTGGGCGCAACGACAGGTGCAGTCGGCATCGTCGTGGCGGATGACAATGTAGACTTGCGCGGCATCTACGTGTGGTCCGGTTCGGCTTGGGTGAAGAAGCTTGACTTGCCTGTGGACGCAACGCAGCTTCTCGTTGGCCAAGCAGTGGCGGCGCGCGATCTTGCGCTGGATTACAGTCTCGATTCCATCGCGGCTAAGGTTGCGGCGGAAGCAGCGAAGAATATTGCCGCCGGGTATGCCTCCGATGCCGTCAGCCAAGGCAATGTGCCGATCTATACGACGGTTTCCGGTATGGGCGCTCTGTCCGTCCCGCAGGGCATCATATCTGCCCGCGTCAATGGCTTCACGGCTGCTGGCGATGGTGGCGGCGGTCTGTATGTCCGTGCCACCGCGCAGCCCACAGGTGAATACGCCGGACTGGCCTTCCGCTCCGCTGACCGTTTCCTCCCGGATGGCTCCACGTCGTCCGCCAACGGCGGCTGGTGGGAGTGGAAAGAAAAGTTCGACATGCGCCAGGCATGCCAGAAGGGCGCCGCCAGGATAGCTCGTGGTGATCGTTTCATCATCGCATGCTACGGCGACAGCACTGTCGATGGCAACAACACGTCGGGATGGACGGCCAATCCGACATCCGGGCAGAATGCGCTCGGAAGCACCGATCACTCGCTTGACGCGCCGAATGCCTGGCCAGCGAGGCTAGCCTACAATCTGTCGCAGTATTATCGGAACGAAGACCTGAAGGTACTGAACTGCGGCTATAGCGGCAAACGCATTTATGATGGGTGGGCCTACGATAACTTCGAGCCGGCTGTGGTCCAGAACTCGATCGCTTTTGCCGGTCGGGCGCCCGATATGGTGCTGATTGGCTTCTGGATCAACGATGAGGTGGTTAGCTCCACGGACCCCGCGTGGATCACGAAGGGGATCAGCGAAACTCGCCGCCTCGCGAGATTGGCGATGGCCAAAGGCATCGTTCCGGCTTTGATGACGGCTGACCCGAATTGGCGAAGTGATCCCGCTGGGTATGACAGTTACAAGATTGGACAGATGGCAACTGCTGCGGTTGTCGGCGTAGCCCAGGAGTTGGGTCTCGCCGTTCTGGACATCGGTGCTGATTTAAAGAAGTGGCTGGCCAACAACCGGGACCGTCACAACGCGATCGAAAACCAGAACGATGCGTTGCACGGCGGCGACATATGGTGCGCTTTCAAAGGATCCGCCGTCGCCCGCCACTTCATGCGGGATTTCGTGACGCGCCCGGGCGCGATCGGCGCGCAGCGCATTTCGGCCAACGACAGCGCTATGCAGAACAGCCTCGGTCAGACAGATGCGTTTGCCATCAAGCAGTCGCGCGATGGCGCTGTTTATACGACCGGCCACACGACTGGCGTCTTGGCACCGGACGGCGTACCGATCGATGCATGGATCTGGAACGAGGATCCGCAAGCGGAAATCGTCTATCGTGGCGCTGGGGCTGAAAACGTCCTGGCTGCCGATCTGTCGGCTTACGATCGGCCATATCATCAGATTTTCGACCTGACTAACCTTGGTGCTCGTGGCAACCGTATACCTGCCGGGATCGGTTTTCTTGCGACTGGCCACGGCCGTCGCGTGGATGTCCCATATCGGGTGGGCAAGCTCGGTTATGGCATGAACCGTGTTCGTTACAGGACGGGCAACCTGCCCTTCTATTTCATCGGTCACTATGAGATCCGGTCGACGGGAGAGTGGCAGGAAGAGCCGCGCGGCGCGGGCGCAAGCCCGTTCGCGGCTTCCATGCCGCTTAATGCGCTCAAGAACCATGGGCGCTTCATGATGGATACCGAGCGGTCTGTGGTGGGTTACACCGCGTCGTTCATGCCGGAGGCCGATGATCTATCGAACGTAGTCGGGCTGATGAATGCTGACAGGGCGCGGCTATATCTTCGGGCGGTCATCCCCCCAGGCACTGGCGTAATCCTGGGGTGGATTCCAAGCTATACCGATCCGGCTGGTTCCAGGGACGATAAATCGTTCATGTTCCTTTACAGGACTGGCGCCAGCACCGTGCAGCTATACTTGGCAACTCGCCAGAACGGCGTCATCACCTTCAACCAACTGGGCAGCAACGGTACGATATCTCAAACGCCAGACGCAGATGGGGCCGAGAGATACGTCATCTACCTTAATTACAACTCCGACAATCTAGTCTTCACCCTCTATGAAGGATGGGACTTTGCGGCGGCGCAATTGATGCAGGTAACTGTGACGCCGGGCAACCTGGCGCCACTTGCTGGCTTTGTCATGGGCGGCTTGTTTGTGAACAACACTGCCGCGTCGGCTGGGGCGTTCTTCAATCCCAAGATCCTCGATTACTTCGGGAAACAGCAATCGCAGACTGTTGCAGTGCCCGAGCCGTCTCTAGTTGCACCGTGATACATCGACACTCCGGCCTACGATCTTGGAGTTCTCGATGGATGATAACGGCTAAGCATAAGGCGATTGCTGAATTTCTGGCTTGAACAGGTTTCCGTCCCTCGATCAGAGCGGACGCGAGCCCTGCTTCCCATGAGAGGCCTATCTGCAGGCCATCGCAATTTGCGTCGTCTTTACCCACAATCGGAGTTCCCAATGCTCCTCCCAGACTGGCGACGCCTTGTAAGGCGCGCCTGGTCGCTGCGCGGCATCGAGCTTGCCGTGCTAGTCGACATCATCCTCAACGTCGTCCCCTACGTCTCCGACTATCTGCCGTGGTGGCTCACCATTGTGCTGTTGGCCGGCGCTTGGGGTTCACGTCTCATTGCCCAACCTGAAAAGGAAAAGGCTGATGCCAATCAACAAGATCCTGCCGTCGAGGCGGGCTAAGAGCGCGATTGCCGCGGTGATGGCGGCCGTCATTGCCGGATCGGCCGCGATGCTTCCTGGAGGCACGCCAGCGCCCGTCACGCTTGCTGTGGATCATATGATCAAGCCGTGGGAGGGCGTCGTTCTCACTTCCCACTGGGATCCTTTCGCGAAGATCTACGATATTTGCTACGGCAAGACGCTCTTCAATGGCAAGCCGGTGAAGGCTGGCATGCGGTTCACCAAAGCTGAGTGTGACGCCTTCCTCGCCGACGACGTATACAATGAATATTACCTGCCGCTCACGAAGCAGATCAAAGGTTTCACGGCAATGCCTGTCAGCGTGCAGGCATCGATGATCTCCGGTGCTTACAACTTCGGCGTTGGTGGCATGGTCGGATCCAAAGCCGCGCGCCTTCATCGCGAGGGCAAATATCGCGAGGGCTGCGAAGCCCAGACCGCATGGAACAAGGCCGGTGGCCGCGTGGTCCGCGGGCTGGTACTGCGACGCGAGATGGGTGACGCCCAGCGTATCGGCGAGGCCGAGCTTTGCGTATCGGGGCTGCCGGCATGATCGCTCTCCTTGCCAACAAGACCGCCGTAAAAGCCCTTGCGGCATTGATCCTCGTTCTAACGCTCATGGCCGGCGCATGGTGGATCCATGGCCGGATCTATGACGACGGCTATGCCGACGCCGAAAGCAAGTACACCGCCATCATTGCCGCCGAACATGCGGCAAACGCCCAAGCCGATGCCGACGAACAGCGCGGGCAGACGATCGCCAACAACGCGGCAAAGGCGCGCGAGGCCGAAGCCATCGCCCAGCTTGAGGCCCAAGAGGCCGAAAACCTCGAACTGAGAAGGAAGCTGACCAGTGAAGCTCGGCAAGATCCTCGTGCTGACGAGCCTAGCCTTGGCGCTAGCAGCGTGCAGCGTATCAACCAAGTCCGTTAACGTCGCGCCGGTCAAGCCGCCGCAGATCGCACGGCCGGACAGCAAGCTGCTCAAAGCATGCGATAGGCCGGTTATCTTGCCTTACGGGCCCATGCTCCAATCTCAAGTCGAAGAGAACTGGATTGCGGATCGGTCTGCGCTCCTGGCCTGCTATCACAAGCAGCTGGCGCTTCGGAATTACATCGTCAACCGCGACGATGCCCTGCGGGGCGCTTTATGAGCGGCCCTGAGATCATGGCCGTGGTCGGCTTCTTCGTGATGCTCGGCAGTACCCTCTGGGGTATCTGGTGGCGGATCGAAGGAAAGGTAAAGGAGGGCAAGGATGCGGCTGTTGCGTCAGCATCTGCTGCTCAGGCCCTTGCCGCGATGGCGAGAGGCGAACTCGCAGCCCACCGCCTCCACGTCGCCGAGACCTACATCACCAAGGCCGGCATGCGCGAGACGACAGAGCAGATCATGGATGCCATTAGTGGCGTCAAGCAGGCTGTCGATCATATGACGGTGCGCGTCGATCGCATCGTGGAAAACCAACCGCAGCGCCGCACGACGGCCAGCAGGGGTTAATCAATGACAAGATCTGGAAATTCTATCGCCGCGCGAGCGGCGCGTATGCACGCTACCTCGTCATACATTGGCAAGGGCATCGTCCCAGGACAGGGCGGTGGGGTCGATGCTCCCAATCCGCCATATGCCGCTCCTGCCGGATGGCAGTGGGCATTCGTCATCGAAAATGGAAACCGGGTTGTCGAGAACGGCAGCCGTGCCATCGAACTTCAGAGGGCTGCATAAATGGCTACTGACACCCCAATTAAATCTACTCTGTTTGCTCGCTTCGAGAAGCTGCGCCGCAATGCGCGTGCGGCTGCGATAGCAAACCCACTGACGCTGAATCCGCTGATGGCGCCGACCGCTTACGCGAACTCAACTCAGTATTACCGATCTAATGTTATCCGGGTCGGTAGTGATCTCTATGTATGTTCAGCGGCGGGGATCACCGCTGCAACAGGTACGGGTCCGAGCCTTAAGACCGGCGTCTCTCAGACGGACGGCACGGCAGCATTCCGCTACCTTGGTAAGGCTCGCACGACAACTGACGATCCTGATGTTCCTGTGATCCTGAGCTCCGGCAACACTTCGCTCCGATACTCGCGGTTTTTCCAGTTCGCTTCAGGCAAGTTTGATACCGGGCAGAAGCCTGATATTAACGGGAACGGACAGATTGGTCACGCCTTTGGTCCGAATATTGTGTCCTTCGACGTTATCAGCGATCTGATGTCGATCGAAACAAATAACTCAAACGTCGGCTGGCGCTTGATTGTCGATGGGCGTCAGATGATCGAGGGTAGCATCACAAACAACCCTTCTGGCAACAACGGGTGGAATACTCGTATTCAGTTCCCAGACAATCGCCGTCGTCGGATCACTTTCGAAAGCGACAGCACATATCTTAGCGGTGTTTCCGTCCCGACCTATGGGCGAATTATCAGGCCAGACACAGCCGATAAAGTTGTTGCGGTTGTGTTGGGAAGCTCTATTGAAGCGGGCGCGGCTGAGGGACCGTTCACAAACTCTGACGCTTACATGCGCCGCGTTTGCCATAGTCTTGGCTGGAATATGCCGGCGATCTTCCCACGAGGCGGCACAGGCTACCTTGCGGTCGGTTCGGGCGATCAGACCTACCGTCAGATGTTCACTGGATATGCCCCGGACACGGCAGATGTCGTCTTCATCGGCGGTCCCTACAATGACCAATCCACCGACGTGGCGAATGCTCACGCGGCTGTAAAGGCTGAAGCGAAAATACTTTTCGCGCAGGCCCGCACCAAGTATCCCAACGCTCTGTTCATCGTGTCGGGTTGCTGGAACGATGACAGCGGGGCGAGCGCCAACCTCATCAGCGCCGAGAATGCTGTATTTTCGGGCGTAGATGAGATGAACGATCCGTTGATGTTCAAAATCCCAATGATGACCGACCCGGATGGACCTTGGGTCGATGGCAACGGGCGTCTGGGGTCTGAGAACTCGTCGGGTAACTCTGACATTCTCACCGGCACGGACAGCACACATCCCACAGTATATGCCCATTACCGGTATCTCCCGGCACGGTATACGTCAGCGATCCGCGAAATCGTGCTTAGCCTCGGAAGGGGCTAAGCACCCATCTCAGTGGAGGTCGCGTCTAGGCGAGACGGCTGCCCATCCAGACAAGCGGCACCTGCTGGATGGGTGTTATCTCAGTCGGAAAAAACAAGCTCTCGACGGTCGAAAATGGTGCCGCAGCTGCCGCATCGCAGCCGTTCGCCGGCTTCATGTTCGGCGGCCTCCCATGGAAGATTGGCTTTGCAATGCGGGCAACTCGGGGAGACTGTTTTTAGTGAGACGTATTCGTCTTCACGATGTTCTTCGGTGCAAAACATAACGGGTTCCTTTTGGATTGAGGTATTGCCCTTAAATCCGTTCCGACCGTCTCTGCATAAACACCAGCGGGCGTTGTGAAGATGGTTTGTGGTCGAGGCCCTGTCAACCTCCGCCCTAACATCGAGGTTTGAAATGGCGAAGAAGCCAAAATGCGAAATCTGCATGAAGACCGACTGCAAGGGGTGGCAGGAGGGTCAGGCGTTGCACGAATATCGAGGCAAGGGTAGTTGGTTTCTCGGTTGCCACTGCGAGAATTGCCGTAGAGCCAGAAACGAGAGTGGTGGGTTCTTCGGCGCGCTAGCAGATCATCTATCGAGCGCGCCCTAGACCCCCACCGCCCTTAAACCGTCGCCAATCAGCTAGATCAAATCGCATCCGTGGAAAAACATGTAGGCAAGGCCTCCATCAATGTGAGGCATTGCCATGAACCGCACCGATCTGATCGACCTGACCAACAACCTTCGTGACCAACTGCGCCTCGTCGAGATGGCGGCTGGGTCAATCGAGGACAGTGATGACGCGGAAGCAATTCAGCGCGGTTTGGCGAACGCCTTGGAGGTTGCTGAGCTTCTCAAGTCGACGCTGGTAGAAGGCTCGGACTAACCCACCGCCCCGACATCAAAAGCCCCGCTGCGGCTTTGGGATCGCAGCGAGGCCAAGGAAAACCTTGAGATGGACAAAACAAGGTAAGCGGCTGTCAAACCAGTAGGGTTGCTAAAAGTTCCGGTGCCAGACCAACCCAATATCATTTTGTTAATCACGCTCTTTTGGACCCAACTAAGAGGAAATTAACCGAGCTGGAAATTCTGCCTTGATCGCGCTGATCCATTCGACTCTTCTTAAACTTCCGGGTCGATAGCGAAGGTGTGGCTCATGAATGAATTAGCAGAGCGCCTTGCTCAAAACAAAGGGATTTCCAGTGACAGATTGACGTCCATCTCGGCGTATCTGAAGACTAGACTGCGGAAGCAGATTGAAGACCAACGTCCAGTAACTTTCGCGGTTTACAGGGACATGCGCATAATCGAGCTGGCGCTCAGTATACGGAACCCTAGGAGACATCATCGCTGGTATCTCTAACCCACCACTTAATTGCAGAATTCAGCGACGGCGGAAATGTCAGTTAGCGTTTCTTGCCAACCCGTCGGCCTATAGCCCTTAACCTTCTCTGGCCACTCGCAGATCCCATTGGGATTTACGTATCCTATCCAGTGTGCGCTCGTCAGGTGATCGAACTTCAGAAAGACTAGCTTGTTGGCAGCTAACGAAGACACAGGTCGCCAAGTCATCTCGAACCCCTTGCTCAGTAATCATCTCGATCGGTAAATGCTGAGACTTGCTCAGAGCTGACTAGGTTAGTAAAGCCAATTCAGGCCGCTGCTACCCTGACATCAAAAGCGAGGCGGCATGCGAAGAAACGCGAGCCGAATCCTAGTGCCGCGCTGGTGTGATCGGCGGCAAACACAAAAATAGCCCAAGAGCTCGGAGGATTGGCGCACGCCAATGAGCCAACCCTCCGAAGTCGGCGTTGTCTAGGCGCCGACTTAGTCCTCCAAGGGGCGTTAGGCCCGCTCACTTTTTGCCCAGCTGCGCGACGTCTGCTTGCGCAGCAGCGATCAAACGGCGCGCTGCTTCGTCCTGCTTGCTTGCACCTTGCATCTTTTCAAGAAACGCAGCCGCTTTGATAATCGAAATTTCGACGAGCTTAGCATTGTCAATTGGCGCTCTGGGCATGGTATAGCCACCGCTCCACATATGGTAGCCCAGCGTTTCGTGAGCGTGCACGATTGGCGAAGACAGTTCCGCCGCAGCTACCATAGTCGACAATGGATATACGGACGCATATCTCGTCATTGCTTCCATACTTCCGATTGCGAACTGATCACCGACCCATCCATTTTTGCGATTAATGCCGAACTCCGTTTCTACAAAAACTAGCTTCTCGTTCTGCACGCGATGTAGGATGGAGCCCCATTGCGATGGATTTGCGTCGAAGGTGAGATCCGGACGGATACGGATGACTACGTCGTAAGCTTTGCCTGAGCTCATCATCAGCTCATGACAAGACCATATTTTGTAGAACATTCGGTGGTGGTTGGTAGGCACATCTATGTCATCTTCTACGACTGCCTCTACCGCCGAGTAATGTTCGATCAACTGCTCCGAGGTAACCTTCGTGCCCTGATCCAAGAATCGGGGGTGGGCATCTAGGAACGAGCGGCCCGTGATCTTGTTTTCCAAGCATAGGGCGCGAAATTCATTCAGGACGCGCCCCTCGAACCACCTATCAGCACGGTCCGGCACCAGCATTCCGCGGCCAACGTCACTCCAGGTGTGTACGAAACGATCAACGTTGAACTCATCGAAGAGTGGCTTCATGACTTCATGCGCGCGTTGGAACCCTCGCATCTGGCCGCTGATGCAGAGGGCGATCGAGGGCTTTTTGCGCAAAATCGATACTACAGCAGTAGCAGAAAGATCTGGCTTTTTTGACCGAAGGCGTCGACGGCGTTCTAGTCTCTCGATTACCTCCCTCTCTCTACGATCAAATCTGGACTCGTCAGCGATAAACCGGTCGAGCCGGGCATCGACCCTAGCCCTTTGTTCCGATCTCTCCTCTGGTAGAAACCCGCAGAGGTACTGGTCCAGCATGAAAAGATGGGAAGGTTGAACGGCTGGCGCGTCCAAATTGTCTATCATCAAGCCAATCAATGGGTCCATTGACCGTTCCCGCTTCATAACCCGGCAGGCGAAGCGGACGCGGTCAACTGGGATACCAAAAATGCGATCAGTGAACCAACGCTTGAATTTCTTCACGTTGTCTTTTGTCGAGCATATAAGGGCAGCCACCACGTGGTTGTCGGATGGCGCAAAGCCGCTTGCTTCCATCACTTGCAGAAATGGGCCAACCACGTCCCGGAAAGCTTTGAACGCGTTCCGATCCGCGTAGAACATCCTTACTGCATGGTCCGCGAATTCATGCTGTCCAGTTAGTGCGTATGCGACACGAGCCTCATCCTTGGAATCGATCTTTCCGCCAGATGTGCTCCATCGCTGATGAAGCTTGATCACATCGTCGTAGGAGAACGCGGCATTGTTTTGGGTCATTATTTCTCAGCTTCGGACTTGAATGGATATAGCTTAGGCAGGAACGACCTCTTGAATTTCCCGAACTCTGCGTGAGAAGAGCTACCACCTCCGTCATTTAGGCAGAAGAACCTGAGAGCAAGATGGCCGGATCTTTTATCAAACGCTCGGTAATTGGTGTGGCGTACAATCATCGAATTCTCGTTGCTCTCGACGCACTTACCCTTGCTCAGGGCGTAGTGATGATACAAGAATGATGCGAAAGATACGTCGTCCTTCGTTCTGAAACGCGCAGCTCGAGTCACTGCCGCTGCCCCGCTGAATTCATCGAGCAAGCTTTCGAAGATCGTTTTATTGAACGCGTATGGTGCGTGCCGGTGCATCTGCACGGGAAGCATACCAGTGACTGACTGCAGGAGATCGGCGCCGTTGACCGCCGCGTGCTGCCATTCTTCCGCGCGTTCTTTTTCGCAGAGCTGGCGAAGGTAAGGGATCACGCCATAAGGCTCGAGCCGTGCCACGGTCTGCCCGTACGCCGTGAAGAAATCGTTCTTGTTCAGATTGCTGGATAGGAAGAAATCATCATTCAAATAAATGAAGTTTTCGCTCAAGCCGGGCAGGAGGTGCAGGTAGGTCTCAATAACGTGGGAATTGAACGTAGGAAGAACTTCTTGCGGCATCACCTCGTCGTGCATGACCCATCTATATCGATCCGATGGCACGAACCAATCTGGAGGCGGGCAGTTGGAGAAGACGTAAACCGTTCTAATCCAAGGGGCGTACATTGCTAGTGATCGGATTGAGTGACGTAGCTCGTCGTTATGGCTAAACCGATCAGGATCAATAGCGCCAGGATCCTTGTAGGGCTTGATCAACTCTCTCCATGACGGTGCCGTGCTATCTACCCACGTGTAGACAGCATCAATTGGCTCCGGGGATGAGAACGGAGTCACCGCCGTGCTCAATTTGGTCATTTTGCTGCTGGAGAGCACCCGCTTTACAGGAGCGTATTCGCCTGGCGCGAGTGCTATTCCACGCTGCTCCTTCCAAGGAGTGATTGAATGGCGGCTTAGGATCGCGTTCTGGCTGTCAATGACGGCTAGCTCGATGCGGCCGTTCTTCGTAGGGTTCAGTACCGACGCCTTAAAGCGCAGAGGCTCAACCTTTCGCCACGCTCCCTCTTTGGACATCGCAAAAATGCGCGCGCCACTGCTGTCAGCAACTTTTGCCAACGACGACATAACGAAGGGGATCGAAAACGCCGATAGGTCGACTTCGTGTTGGTTGTCAGAGTGGGGGCGAGTGATGCCGAGGTCCAGTTTCCGCAATACTTCGGCTACGGACGTTGGAGCCCGGCCGTTTACCGTCTGCTCGAACAGTGTTGACCATTTCTCGGCTTGTTTGGCCGGAAGCATCAAATGGGTGATGGGGTATTTGTCGTTCAGATAATTTCGAGCAAGAATAGCGTACTTACTGACTATCTTCGATAGTCGTTGATGGAGCATTACGTAATTTCCCTTATCAGCCTTAAGCTGAGATCGCCGGGTTATGGTACGGGCTTAGCAGTCCCATCCTCATATCCTCGTGCCGCTTCCTTAGGGCATCCCACTCTGCGAGCGCCTGCTGGCTACGAGTGAATATCACACGGCGATCCTGTACAGCAATCGATTCGCAACTAGTAAAAAATGACGATACCTCGCGGAATAGAGCGAGATATAACGTCCGAAAAACGTGCGCTTCGCAAGAGGGGCCAAAAGCGATTTTTATCCGCTCGTAGAAATCAGCGTCCTCGCTGACATTTTCTCCGATGAAGAAGCCTACCTTGTTTAACACCTCTTCACGAGGAAACATCATCGAAATGATGCACTTCATTACTCTTTTTTCATTGATTTCGAGTCGCCGACCGCGCTCGTCGACGCGCACGTAATTGCAGGTAGCAAGCTTTTTGCTAGGGTTGGCAGTAAGAGCGAACAGTTGATGCTCCAACCGATAAGGCGAACTGGTGTCGTCACCGTCCTGGAACGTCACATAATCGCCAGTTGCAGCGAGCATGCCTGCGTTTCGGCTTGCGCCGGTCCCGAGACGTCGTTCATTAGTAACTACACGAATCTGATCGTGCTTCGATGCAAGATCCCCAATCAGTTCCGCAGCCCCGTCCGTGCTACAGTCATCGACAATGACAACCTCAACGTTCGATATCGATTGATTGAGTATCGAAGCCACGGATTGGCGCAGGGTAGATCGATCGTTGTGGGTAGCGATTATTACGCTCACTCGTGGCGTCAATGGCGCTTTGCGGCGAAACTTCTTGTAAAGCAATCTGTCTTCGTACATCGACTGCGGGTCGGCGATGAGGTCAGAAAGCCAACCGCTGCGATCAACCGCGTTGTAAAGCGCGACGACTGGCTTTCGGACCAAAGACGGAGTTTCTTTTTCGAGCACGAGTCTAGGGTGCCTGCGAAATTTGAAAAGCATTGTTTACCGCCGCCGTACTGTTGCCACCATCTCTGTGTGACAGTTATATGTCACTTTTGTGACAAGTAATCTAGAGTCTGGACAACGGATTAAGGGGAATATGACAGTTTTGCGACAGTGGCAGAGAGGAATTTATGAATAGCAATTTGATCGCGCTGTCACAATTGAAGGCAGCTGCGCAGGGAAGTGTTGCGCTTAGCGCTTTAGTGGCGGAGGCTTTCGGATACAGGCGGGACCAGATGGCAACGGACGCTGGCGCGGAGAAAAACTGGGTGGGTCCAGCAGGCGGCGATTTTGTCGAGCTACCCGATTTCACGACATCGCTAGATGCAGCGTGTCAGCTTCGTTCGGCGTTGGGCGAATCGACCAAGGTCAGCTTTAGTTGGGAAAAGGGTCTGGCTTCTGCGAAGGTAGCTGATGGACCGTTTGTCGTCGCACCAACGCCAGAGCTGGCTATTTGCATGGCCGCTATACATAACCAGATGAAGCGGCAGCAGGCTTAGGCCTGCGGCACCGTTAGCGCCGCAGGTTCATAGGGTATCAGACGTACCTTGCGAGATCGTCGCTGTTGCGGATCAGGTTTACTGCCGCAGCTGACGGGTAAGGGTTGGAAGGGGCGAAGTCATTCACCAGAACTCGCCGACTGTGTGACACGCCGAATATGGCGGCGTGCCATGACAGCCCGGCCGCGCGAAGCGACTCCTCAGTCTTTGCGCGATAGCGCTCTGGCCGAGACGTCACGAACACTATCTGTGCGCCGTTGGAGATGAGTTTACGTAGTCTCTCCACATTGGCTGCAAGAGGAACATCCTCATCGTCCCAAAGCGGTGAGGTGTATTGACCGGCATTTCTAAAGACAACGCCATCAATGTCCATCAGGAACAACGCCGAAGACTCGCGGTACTCGTTCCACGCTTCGAGCGTTCCCACATCTTTGTATGCGGTGACGCTGACGCTCTTATAAACGGAGCCGCGGCGAATGCTCTCGAGGATAACATGGGAAACGAATGGTTCAGCATCGGTCATGTCCGACTGGACTCTGTCGTAGGAGGCAAGGAAGTCCTCCGCACTCCGGAAACCGTACCCGCCCACTGAAATGAACGGTGAGCAAACGTATTTCTCCAAAATGCCGTCGATAATGTCGTGCTCGTTCACCTGTACAAAACTCTTGCCGGGGATGTTCTTAACATTCGGGTTCTGCCGCAGGTCGGCTACGCAAACAAGATTATCGAACACTTCGGAAGGCGCGTCGAACCAGCTATCGCAATCTTTAATGAAGATTGGACCGCTTATGTCAGCCCGCCGGATGATCTCTGCTACCGTTTCCGCAGGGCCACGTGTAACCTCATCAAATACAACCAACTCCGGGTGATCGCCGAAAGCGCGACGAATCGCTTGTTCGCCGCCCAAGTCTACGAGATGCTCCTTCAGGGCGCCGATCACTACGCGGTGGTCCTTCCAGTCGCCGCATGAACGAAGGGCGTGCTCGAGCATCAGCTCACCGGTAGGCGCAGTCAAGAGCCACTTCGGACGCGTTCCAGGGAACCGCGAGGATCTCCCTGCGATGGGTAATACTAGAGTTCCTTTAGTCATTGCGCACCTGTAGGTTTGAAGAGTTGGGTAACATATCGAGTGAGGCGATCAGCAGTAAGATTGTCGTGGCTATACGGCAAAACTCTGAGTGCCTGGACTGCCTTCAGAGCCGTAATATGGTCAACGATGCCTGGGAATTGGGCCGATGCCCGCAGATAGATTTCCTCATGCAGGTATCGGCTCAACATAGAAAGCAATCGCTCCTCGGATGCGTGATGATCACGCCATAGGCTTTCGCGTAGAGACCAACCAATCTCTAAATCATAGAGTAATTTTGCGATGTCTAGCCATACTGACTCGAGTTCGCCATCCAGAACATCAATAAACGTAATGGCGTCATTGCCCTGAAATATGATGTTTTCCATGGTGAGATCACCATGCGATTCCGTAGCTGGCACGCTTCCGAAGTCATGATTTTTCAGAGCGGTAAATGCGAGGTTCAGTCGGCCGACGTCGCAAAGCTCATTCTCGTAAAGAGCTCGCTCAATCGAACAGATTTTCGATTGGAAAAGCGGTTCAAGCTTGAGATTGATTTTGGCGTCGTACATCTTGTCGATCGTGTCGAAAAGCACGTTTACGAACGAATCGATCCAAGACATCGGCCTATTTAAGCAGACCTGCCGGAAGTCCATGCCGCTGACGTAGGCCATCTTATATTGTACTGGGACCGCATCAAGCGACTTCTCAATCACCTCAGGCAGAGGGATTAGCCGTGCCAGTCTTACCTGCTTTTCGATTTGTCGGGCCAGACGTGGTCCATAGCTGGCGTCCTTAGCTGTCTTATTGATGAAGTACTGCCCTTGGGCGGAGCAGAGCTCGACGCGGCAACCCGAGTGGCCCTTAAGGACCTTTACTATCTCAAAATCTCTCATGCCGTTTTATTCTTCAGTGTCATCTGGAGATTGACCTTGGCTCACCATCGAAGCATTGCCGGAGTATATGGCGTTCAGAACGCCGGCGAGGCGCAAGCCTGCGAGTTTCAAGCGCTTCTCAACAGTAGGCCAATGGCGCTCAGCATAGTCCTCCGGAAGGACGATAGCGCCGTTCTTTGTTGGCAGGCCTTGTAGCTCTGGATAAATTTCGTCCCGCGCTATGTCTCGACCCTCGTATGCCCAATGAATAGGATCTAGGTCGACAGTGGAGTCGGGTATACGCTGGTCTACCATCTCCGCCAGCTTACGGTTCCCAATCTTCAGCGACCGCGTTATGCCGCCATCCCACACTTGATGCAATGACAGCTGTTCGCCCGCGAACAGTACTTTGCGCTGTCCCGTATCTTTGCTCGCATGAAGAGGTTGATGGATATCGCCCGTAAGATGAACGAGGTATTTAAGCGCTGTGATTTTAGCCTCTGAGGTGGCCTTTGGATCGGCTAAGCAGTTGATGGCCGCTTGTATCGCCCATGTCGCACACATGTTGTTGCCGCAGTCACGCTTTCGATCATAGGGTGAACCGTCAAGCGGGAGCCGCAGAGCATGTGATGGTTGTTGAGGAATCTTGAGCGATCGCATTGCGTCTGCCCAGTTTGCGACCTTCTCAAGTGAGTTGAGGTTTTCCTCTTTAAGTAGACCCTGCACCCCCCGTCGAGCCTCTGGCGAAAGGTGACTTTCAGCTATGTAGGCAATTATCGAATGGCCCCCGCCGCTCCAGGCTGCCGATACGCTCGGCCAAAGAGATATCAACATGATAGCGGCAAACCGCGTCAATGTGTTCTTGGAGAACGAAATCATCCTCTGTTAGACCTTCCTCATTGCCTCTTGATAAGCCGAAAGCGCAGCCAGGCAAATGGCGATCGCTCCGACGCGGGAGCGCACCCGCTCACCGCCCTCCGCGATGGCTTCAATTTCATCACCAAACGTGACGGCCATGGCGTTATTGGGCACCAGCTGATCTGCAAATTGTTTGGCGGCATCTAGACTGGCCGTGTATTTGGGGACCTTGTCTGGTTCATCACTCCCAGGAACGATCCACAAATCCTTGCGCTTCCCGTCGTCGCCTGGAACAGAAAGGACCTTCCAGCCAACTACGCGAGCAAGGGTGAAGTCGACTGCCCGATCAGGGCTCCGAGCTCTATCCAGTCTCGTGATTACGTCGTCGAGGCTAATGTTCATGATGCAGAGCGACCTCGTTCAGTGTTTCGAGCGTCGCTCAATGCCGCGCAGCGACGCACGGCCTGTCATCTAACTGTCATAATCTAAAGAAGCAACTGAGGAGGCCAAAAACGGTGAGGATCATCTCACGTCAGCATGTCAGCGATTTCGGCCGCCGCCAGCCTTGCTTCACCGTGACGACGTAGGCCGCGGTAAGTAAGCGGCTGATGCTCGGAGCAGTATCAAAGTGTGATGGCGCCGCTCTCTTCGAAGCCGTAGCAACCCCAGCACTTGCACCGCGCGCCGCTCGCGTCGGTGTGATCGCAGAGGTGATTTTCGTGAATGCTCGCGCCAGGTTTGGCTGTTCGGCCTTCGTCGCTCATTTGTGTTCCTCGATCAGAATGTCGGCGGTGAAGAGACAGGGAAAGCAAGCCTCACAGCCATCTGTGCCGAGGCGATCGCAGCCGGTTGCCAGTATCCTGCGCAGCTCGATGAACTTGCTGGCGGCGCCGAACTTCTTCACGAGCGCTTTGCGATCGAGGGTTGAGTACTTGTTGCATCGAGCGCAAGAGATCTCGATTGACTTGCCTCGGAATTCGCGGAGCGTGACCGGCGTCATCGCGCCGTCGCCCCTTCGGTCGCCAGGAGAGCAGTCCAACTTACAGCGGGCAGGGGCTTGCCGGCAGCTGCCAGTCTTTTCTTGAAGGCTTGCTCCGCCCTCCTCTTGGCGTCTTCGCGGCTGGATGCCGTTACGGTGATACGGCGGCGACCAATCATGAAAACGAATTTCTGCTTGTTGGTGTCTACGCCGTAGCGGAAACCAGCGTTGAACAGTTTGCGCGCTGCAGCTTTATCTAGAGCGTTCTGCTCGGCAGGGGCTAAGCAGGACCACCAGTTATCAAAGGCAATTTGGTTTTTTCTCATGTCTGCTCATGGCCTGGCCGCCATCCTTAGGCTCATGCCGCAATATCCGCTGTTTCACCGTACTGCGAGATCAGGCGAGGAGACGCCATGTCGCCTGTTTCTTCGTCGACCATGACTGAGTACGCAGCGACGCCGATGACGCGCGAGGCCATCGCTGCTGCGATCTTCTCTGCCGATGCCGCGTTGGAGGCCTGACGCATTTCGCCCGGCACGATCTGCCCGCGGTTCTTCTTGAACTGCAGAACGATAAATTTTTCGCTGGCCATGTGTTGCCTCCGTTTAGTTCTTCTTTTGTTCTCTTTCTGTTGGACTGTCAAGCGCCCTCTGCTTTGCCGCGGAGGGCGCTTTTTTTGTTTTTGACAACCCTGAATGTGAACAGCAACTTCCGGTCACCATCCACCACCATACAGAGGAGACCGCACATGAAGCTCAGACGCATCGCATTCGCATCCCTCGTTATCGCCGCTTCGGCCGTCGTCTATTTCGCCGCCCCGACTGTCGCGGCATACACCGCGGCTCCGGCCACCGACGCCGCCACAGTTAAAGTCGTGTTGCCGACCGGACACGGCTCCGGCGTCCACATCGGAGATGGTTTTGTCCTGACTGCTGCGCACGTCGTCGGCAACGCCAAGAGCGTGCAGTTGAATACCAAGGACGGACAGATCAGGCAGTCAGACGTTCTATGGATCAATAAGACCTACGACATCGCACTGCTGCGCACGTCGTCGGCAACGCTGCCATCCGCTCGCCTCAACTGCCACCGAGTGGATGTTGGGGCGCCTATCGAGGCATTTGGCAATCCGCTGCTTATCGACTTCGTCTCGGCTTACGGCAAGATCTCAGGAGAGCCGCGCGAGGCCGGGCCGTGGAAGTCGGTCTACGTCACCGACATCACGACGGTGAAGGGCATGAGTGGTGGCCCTGTCTTTGGATCAAATGGAGATCTGGTCGGCATCACCGTCGGCATCCTTACCGATCCAACTGGCCTTGTGCCAATGACGGTTCGCTTCGGTTTCGTCGTGCCATCCTCAGATGTTTGCTCGCTGTTGGGGCGGGCTGCGTGATGGCTGAGTACCGCGTCGTAGAAGACAGGTGGGCTGGGTTCGAAGTCCAGATCCGCACAAAATGGTGGCCATTTTGGCGACAGCCGAGGACCAACACGCACTCCACGATGAAGGCTGCCGAGCAGTGGGCTTTGGACTACGCGACAGGTCAAAGGGTCAAATATCTCGGCAAACTGCCTTAACCACCAAGCCGCGCAAATGCGGCCACCAATTATCACCACACCACAGGAGACATGATGGCAGAACAGCCAAAGATCGTCGTCGACATCGGCGCCGCAATGCAGACGCTCGAGGCCAATCCGGATCTCGCTGCGAAGATGAACGAGTTGGTGTTCGGCAAGATTGTCGCTGATCAGCTTGCACAGCGAGAGGCGCTAATCATGCAGCTTGGAGCGGCTCTAACTGTGGTACTCGGCAACTTGGAAAAATCGGCCGACCTATTCGAGGATGGGCAGAACGAGGAGGCGTGGGAATGGGTGTCTGCGGCTCAGATAGCAGCGAGGCCTGTCTCCGCTGCATTTAGCGCTTACGCCGGACAGGAGGCAACCGCTTGAGCCACCCCATTCCGCCAGAGAACATCGAACAGGCCGGCAGACTGTACGCCGAGCACAACAGCATCCGCGTCGTCGCCAAGCTGATGGGTGTTGGTTATGGCACGGCACACAAGTACGTGCATCGAGCCGCTGAGCAAGGCAAGCTCGGGACCGAGCCGGTTTTGCCGGGCTTCGCCATTAAGTCGATCGCCAGCAAGCAGGGCGATGCTTGGGTGAAGCAGACGAAGGCGCCCGGTGAGGTGTTCGCGCTTCCGCGGGGGCAGATCGTCAAAGGCGTGTCGGCTCTCGTCGACGGGCATGGCAGGGAGGTCGCCAAGTGGATTAAGACCACGACGGACGGCGACAATGCCGCGGCGATCTTTGCCGCCACGGTCGAGGCTCTTAAGGAAGACCTGCCGCGCGTCTCTATGATGCTGCCGCCGGCTGCGGTAGAAGCGGACCTCCTCAATCAGTTCACGGTCACCGACAATCACTTCGGGATGCTGTCGTGGCGTGAAGAGACAGGATCCGACTACGATCTGCGGATTGCGGAGCAGCTCATCCTCGACTGGTTTGCCGCAGCGATCGCCAACGCTCCACATGCTCACACTGCTGTCCTTGCACAGATTGGCGACCTTATGCACCACGACGCGCTTGAGAGCGTTACGCCAGCGCACAGGCACGTCCTAGACGCCGACAGCCGACTGCAGAAAGTAATCCGCGTCGTCATCCGGACCATCCGACGGATCATCGACATGCTCTTGCAAAAGCACCAGCACGTCCACGTCATCATGGCGTCTGGCAATCATGATCCGGCATCATCTGCCTGGCTACGCGAGATGCTGGCCGCGATGTACGAGAATGAGCCTCGTATCTCGGTCGATAATTCGCCGAGCCTCTACTATGCCTATGAGTGGGGAGCCACGGCGCTGTTCTGGCATCACGGCCACAAGCGCGGAGTCAACAATGTCGACGCGACGCTAGCCGGCATGTTCCGCGAGCTCTATGGTCGCAGCAAGTTCGCCTATGCCCACATCGGACACTTGCACAGCGACGAAGGCCGCAAGTCCGGCCTGATGTATGTCGAGCGCCATGAGACGCTCGCCGCGCCTGATGCCTATGCTGCTGGCGGCGGCTGGCTGTCGGGACGGTCGGCAAAGGTCATCACCTATTCCCGGCAGTACGGCGAGGTCGGCCGGTCTACGCTGCGGCCCGAGATGGTTGCCGGAAAGTATGCAGCGGCGAATGACAATGTGCCGGCAATGGTAGCGGCATGAAACGGCTCTTGATGCAGCCAGATGGCTGGCCTTGCAGTTACGCAGAATGCCGTCCCGGCTTCTTTGTCCTCCATGGAGATCTGTTTCTCAAAAGCGAATACGGCGCGCAAGGCTACTGCGGCACAGGCGAAACGTTCGCCGGAAATCGTGAATCGGAAGTCCAGCCGGTAAGTGCCGTTTGGGACGAGTTCGAGGAGTGAAGATGGCTGCATGAGCGATAAAGGCAGCCCGCTCTGGATTCGAACCAGTCTTTCCTAGGTGTTAGCTAGGCGTCCTACCACTAGACGATCGGGGATCAAGCAAATCCCGTAAATGCAGGCTGCGTGCTCAAACGTATGTATGCCCTCTACGGTTGTCAATATTCCCAAACAACCAAACCGGTCGCCGGCCACCAACCGGCGGCAACCACCACCACAGAGGAGATTATAATGCTGATGGAATCCGCATCCAGAGAAGTGTCGACAAAACTTGCTGAACATATCGGCAAGGCCGCCAACGACAACAACCCGGCGCCCGCCTACACCCACGCAGCAGCCATCAACATCTTCGCAGCCGACTGCCACGCCCGCAGCCGCAAGGCAGGCTGGTACACCGACCTCGCCACAGGCAAGGCGCTCGATCGCAACGTGCCGGAAATGCTCTGCCTGATCCACAGCGAGATCAGCGAAGCCATGGAGGGCTTCCGCAAGTCCAAGCCCGGCAAGGTTCTCATGGACGACAAGCTGCCGCATCGGCCGATGATGGAGGTCGAGCTTGCCGACGCCATGATTCGGATCGGCGACCTGGCTGCGTTCATGGGCTACGACCTCGGCGGAGCGATCGTCGAAAAGCAGGCTTTCAACGACAATCGTCCCGACCACAAGATCGAGAACCGGCTTAAGGCTGGCGGGAAGGGTTTCTGATGTCAGTAGTCATCAGTAATATCTCGCGCCACGGCGATCTGCGCGGCCTCAATCAGTACGAGGTGCGCATCAACAACGATCCAGTGATCGCGCGATTCAATCATATCCGTAGTGAGGGACTGGCCGCTTGCCTGCGCAGGGCTGCGGACGCCGTCGAAAAGGAGGCCGCATGATGCTGATGCGAACAGAACGGCCAGCGCCGGTCGAACTAGTTATACCTTATTCGCAAAAACGATATAGCGCCGATGTTGCTACAACCACGTTCGGCCAGCTCGACAAGTACGTCGCCGCCAATGACAATGTTCCGCAACCGATCGATGAGAGCGGCGCGTCGGCTGGTTTCGGCATAGACGCACTTCGAGGCGAAACAGGCAGCGGTAAGCCATACCTCTACAGTGCCAAATATCTGGCGGCACGCGACCGGGAAACCGAGCCGCTGCACACTCTGGACCACTTGTCTAAGCTTCACGGCTATATCTATCTCGGCTCTCCTTACGCCAAGTACGACGCCGGCATGATCGAGGCGGCCCGCGTCGTCACCGAGTGCGCAGGCAGGCTGATGTCGCGAGGCATGCGGATATACTGCCCGATTGCCCATGGTCACGCCGTCACGCGCTATCAGGAGTTGCCGCGCACGTGGGACTTCTGGAAGGATCAGGACCAGCCTTTAATCGATGCCGCGTCGGCGCTCATCGTTTTGGAGATGCGGGGCTGGTGGGATTCGGTCGGCCTTAAGTACGAGTTCGAGAGCTTTCTCAAGGCTGGCAAGCCGATCGTCTACGTCGAGCCGTCGGAACTTGGCGTCGCGGAGCCGAAGCTGGGGAGGTCGGCAGCGTGAGTAGGGATGACATTGGCTGCCTAGCCGGCCTTTCCTATGTTGCCGTGGCGTTCGTAGTGTTCGGCTTCTTCGTGAAGACATTCATCGCCAAAGGGCCGGTGGTAATGATCGTTGGGATTGGCGTTGCCGCCTTCTGGCCCGCATCGGGATTAATCTGGTTGGGAACGTGGCTAGCATGACCATCGAAGAGCTAATGGCGTTAGGCGACGACGCCAAGGTGCAAATGTCGCTTCGCCCCGCCTATTCACACACAGGTGAGCGCTTGGAGCCTCGGCTCTGGGAAAACCTGCGGCAGGAAATGCAGCTCCGGCTGCGTCGAGCAACTGGCGAACCTCACGCCATCGTCACGTTCTCATTCGGACAGGAGGCGGTATGACCACCAACGGAACCTGGCAATTCCACGTCGGCATGCAGGTCGTCTGCGTCGACGACGGCATGCTTCCAGAGCAGTATCTCGAGATCAAGGCAGGCGAGGTCTACACGCTATCGTGGGTCGGCATGCATGAAAACTACATCGCCGGCGAATATCTCGGCGTGCGCCTAGTTGGCATAGACCGCGGGATCTGCCCGCAGTTCGGCGATCTCAATCCGCCCTTCCGAGCCACGCGGTTCCGGCCTTTGGTTCGCGATCGATTGTCTTCGCTCCGGTCTATCCTGGCTGGCAACGATCCGGCGCCGTCGATGGATGATCCGACGCGGGAGAAGATCGGGAAGAAAGTGGAGGAGGATGCCTGATGTGGTGGCCATTCAATCGAAAGCCACCACGGGAGCCTGAAATCCACATTTGGGAGCTGCCGCTCATGTGGGCAGAGGCTCAACGAAAAGCACGTCAGAGGTGGGAAGACTTTTGTCGAGAACAAGACGAGAAGAGGAGACAGGAAGCTATGACAATTGCATCCAAAGACACGGGCTGCATCACCGCAGTGCCGACAGAACTCGGCGCATTGGCTGCGGCCATCGGCCTCTACCCGCAAGGCACGCCTCGCATCACTGCCGCCAACGACAACCTTCCGCCCGTCGTCGCATTCACTGGCCAGGCGGGCAGCGGCAAGTCCACGGCGACGAAGTACCTTGTCGAGCGGCACGGCTACACACTCGTGAAGTTCGCTGGGCCGCTCAAGGACATGATGCGCCTGATTGGTCTGACTGAGGACGAGATCGAAGGCTCGCTCAAAGAAAAGCCATGCAACCTGCTCGCCGGCAAGACGCCTCGCCACGCCATGCAGACACTGGGCACAGAGTGGGGCCGCAACTGCATTGGTGACGGTTTCTGGATCAACCTCTGGCGAGAGCGCACCGTCGACATTCTCGCCCAAGCTGGCCGCGTCGTCGTCGATGATCTGCGCTTTGCAAACGAGGCGGCTGCGATCCGCCGACTAGGGGGTGACATCTTTAAGCTGACGGGGCGCGGCGGCATTGCCGGGCACCACGAATCAGAGCGCGGCTGCGGTGATGAGGATCTGACGATCGCCAACGACAATTCGCAGGAGGCGCTGTTCGGGAAGGTTGATGAGGCTTTGAGGCGGTATGGGTGAGACAGGGAGGGGCGGCTTTGAGCCGCCCTTTCTGGTTCTAGGCCAGCATCGCCGCCGCGATGACCCGATAAGGCCGGCCATAGGCCTGCCCGGTGATCCAGAGAGCATATTGTGCACGGCCCATGGCGCTGCGACTTCTGGACCGTGGCGCAATATATAATATGGTCGACTTAAAGTTGCGACAGCAAGAACGTCGCCGGAACGAATTTTGCAAACTACGTGCAAACTGAGCAAACCGAGACCAATATCTCGGCTAGCTTATATTCCGGTTTTCTCAATGAAATCAATCACTTTTTTGGTGAGAGCACAGGGATTCGAACCCTGGACCTACTGATTAAAAGTCAGTTGCTCTACCGGCTGAGCTATGCTCTCCCACCAAAACGCCGAAGCGCCTCTCGAAAGTGCGCGATACATATGCAGGTCACATCTTGCGGTCAACCCGCTACAAGAGCAAAAAAGCCATCGTCAGACGCTTTTATGACCGATCTGCAAAAGGTGATTGGCGTCGGATGCCTTTCGGCGCTACAGCGCCGTGCCCGGAGCCTTGCCAAGGAAAGGCGAGGCCGCAAGGGGCCTGGTCGGTTTGACCGGAGTGCCACGATCGGAGTGAATGCGTGTCGATTGCCGAAATTTCCATCTTCACCGCGCTGATCGCCGGCACGCTGTCCTTCCTGTCGCCCTGCGTTTTGCCGCTGGTGCCGCCCTATCTCTGTTACATGGCGGGGATTTCGGTCGACCAGTTCCGTGGCCAGCCAAATGAGATGGCGGGTGAGGGGCAGGCGGGTGAAATCGTGTCGCCGGCGCGCAGCGCAGTGCTGCGTTCGGCGGTCTTCTTCACGCTCGGCTTTGCCACGGTGTTCATCATGCTGGGAGCCGGCGCGTCGACGATCGGCGTCCTGCTTCGCCAGCATCTCGATCTCTTGTCGAAGATCGGCGGGCTGATCATCATCGTCATGGGGCTGAATTTTCTCGGTCTGCTGCGGATCGGTTTCCTGTCGCGCGAGGCGCGATTCCAGTCTTCCGGGCGGCCGGCGACGCTGTCTGGCGCCTATCTCATGGGACTTGCCTTCGCCTTCGGCTGGACGCCCTGCATCGGGCCGGTGCTCGGCGCTATCCTCGGCGTTGCCGCATCGCGCGACACGGTGGGCGAGGGGGCGGCGCTGCTTGCCATCTATTCGCTGGGTCTGGCCGTGCCGTTCTGGATCGCGGCCGGGTTCTCGGGCGTGTTCATGCGGTTCCTGACGCGTTTTCGCCGCCATCTCGGCACGGTCGAGAAGATCATGGGCTGTTTCCTGATCGTCACCGGACTTGCGTTCATCTTCGGCTTTGTCAGTTCGGCGGCGATCTGGTTCCAGGAGACGTTTCCGATCCTGATGCAGATCGGCTGAGGTCCGGCTTGAGGCGGCGCCCTACCGCCGGATCTGCTGTTTCAGGGTCTCGCCGAGACCCTTGACGAGGTTTTTCAGCCCGCGGCCGGGCTCTACGCCTTCCTGCATCAGCACGTTGCGTAACGGCGAGACGGCGTTCAGCACATGAATGCCGGCGGTGCGAACCATCTGGACAGGCAGGAAATCGGAAAGCAGAGACCGGTTCAGGATGTCGACGCTGAACGTGCGGCTCATCACGTCGATGCGGCGGCGGCGGTTATAGCGGTCACCGGCGTCTGCCGGTATCGGCCTGTCGCGGACTGCGGACAGCAGGTCGGCGAGCGTCATGCTGTCTCGCAGCGAAAGATTGAGGCCCTGGGCTCCGATCGGCGGGAAGGCATGGGCGGCCTCGCCGATCAGCGCCACCCGGCCGGCGCCGAAACGTTCGGCCATCATGCTCGACAGCGGCCAGCTCTGCGCCTGTCCCTCGACGGTGACCTTGCCGAGGATCGACTGCATGCGGGTCTCGACGACCGACGAAAGCTCTTCCGTTGGCAGGGCGACGAGGCGTGCGGCCTCTTCAGGGCGTACGACCCAGACGAGCGAGGAACGTGCGCCGGGCAGGGGCACCTGGGTGAAGGGGCCGCTTTCGGTGTGGAATTCGGTCGAGACATTGCCATGCGGAAGGGCATGGCTGAAATTCAGCACGACTGCGGATTGCGGGTAGGACCATCTCTTGACGTCGATGCCGGCCGCCTCGCGGGTGATCGACTTGCGGCCATCGGCGCCGATGACGAAATCGGCTTCGACGACTTCACCGTCGGCAAGCGAAACGACCACCTTGTCGGTCTGGACGGCGATGCTTGCAGCATTCTTCTGGAGCCGAGAAATGTTGGGTTCGGAGGCGAGTGCGCCATCCAGCACTTCGGAGAGCGCCTTGTTGGGGATGTTGTAGCCGAAGGCGGCAAGGTCGATATCGCTGGCGCGGAACTGTGCCGGTGGAGCCCGCAGGAGGCGGGTCGTGCCGTCAAGGATCTGCATGATCTGCAGGCCGGCGGTCGAGGGGAGGATCTTTTCCCAGATGCCGAGCCGCTCGAGATACCGTACCGACTGATCCATCAGGGCGGTGGTGCGCCCGTCATCCTGGTTGAGCGGGGCGGCGATGAGGCAGACCTTGCGTCCGGCCCTGCCAAGTGCCAGAGCCGCCACCGAGCCTGCCAGTCCGCCACCGACGATCGCGATCTCGTAATGCTGCATATCAAAATTCCCATCATAGTCTGGCGACTATGTAATGCGTCCGGCGGTTTCGATCCATGGGGTAATCGGGTAAACCGAGATCTGCCTGCGTAAGCAGTGCATAACATGAGGTGGCGCGGCGAAGCGCTGCCCGCCGCCGGTTGCAATATGGCCGAATTGGCCGCATACCCGAAGGCCAAAATAAAAACGGGACGTGGGCGTGTTCAGACGGATCTTCAATTATCGTGCAGTTCCCTATGCGGAAATCCGTGCGTTCTCTGTTCATCTTCTCACCGCTTCGGGATCGTTTCTCGCATTTCTCGGCGTTGTCGCCGCTGCTGAACACCGGTTTGTCGACATGTTCTGGTGGCTGGGTCTTGCGCTTCTCGTCGACGGAATCGACGGCCCGATCGCCCGCAAGGTGAAGGTCAAGGAAGTGCTGCCGAACTGGTCGGGCGACACGCTCGACAACATTATCGACTATGTGACCTATGTGCTTCTGCCGGCTTTTGCGCTTTATCAGAGCGGCATGATCGGCGAGCCCTGGTCATTCGTCGCCGCCGGCGCCATCGTCGTGTCGAGCGCCGTCTATTATGCCGATACGGGGATGAAAACGGACGAATATTTCTTCTCCGGTTTCCCGGTCGTGTGGAACATGGTGGTGTTTACGCTGTTCGTCATCGACGCGACCGCCACGACCGCATTGATCGTCGTCTCGGTCTCGGTGGTACTGACATTCCTGCCGATCAATTTTCTGCATCCTGTTCGCGTCAAGCGGCTGAGACCGCTCAATCTGGGGGTCGGGCTGATCTGGTGCGTGCTCGGGGGCTACTCGCTTCTGTTGCATTTCCAGTCGCCCGACTGGGTCGTCTGGGGTGTGGTGATCAGCGGCATTTACCTCTATTGCATCGGTGGAATATTGCAGCTTTTTCCAAGCCTTGGAAAATAGGTGCGCGGGGTTTTCTCCGCTGCTGTTTCATGTTGTGGAACTCTATAAAAACGGTATCAATATCAAGCGGCTGTCTTCGGGCGTGACGATGGCGGCGCATTCATTTTAAAAAACGAAAGCAGATGCAGCGCTGGAACGGACGGTGCTGCATATAAAAGGGGGTTCCGTGACGTTTTCCGAGGGCGTTGAGGCGAGCCCGCTTCTCTCTGTCCGGGGGGTAACCAAGCTCTTCGGCAGTTTCGCGGCTTGCAACGAGATCGATCTCGATATCGGCCAGGGCGAGATCCATGCGCTGCTTGGCGAAAACGGCGCCGGCAAGTCGACGCTCGTCAAGATGCTGTTCGGGGTGCTGCAACCGACGTCCGGGGCGATTATTTGGCAAGGTTTGCCAGTGCAGATCGCCTCTCCGGGTGCGGCAAGGCGGCTCGGTGTCGGCATGGTGTTCCAGCACTTCTCGCTTTTCGAGGCGCTGACGGTGGCGGAAAACATCGCCCTGTCGCTCGATCCGAGAACCCCGCTTGCCAAGATCGCCGAAGAGACGGCGACCCTGTCGAAAGCCTACGGTCTGCCGCTCGATCCATCGGCGCATGTCGCCGATCTTTCGGTCGGCGAACGCCAGCGCATCGAGATCATCCGGGCGCTCTTGCAGAACCCCAAGCTGATCATTCTCGACGAGCCGACCTCCGTGCTGACACCGCAGGAGGCCGAACGGCTGTTCGAGACGCTGATGCGCCTCAAGGCGGAGGGCCGCTCTGTACTTTATATCAGCCATCGGCTGGAGGAGGTGCGGCGCATTTGCGACCGCGCAACCGTGCTGCGCCATGGCAAGGTGACCGGTGCCTGCGATCCCAAACAGGAAACACCGGCATCGCTGGCGCGGATGATGGTGGGCAGCGAAGTCGCCGAGGTGAAGCGCGAAGGACTTTCGCAGGCCGGCGATGTGCTGGTCGAGGTCGATCATGTGTCGGTGTCGTCGCGTACGCCGTTTGCGGTGTCGCTGAAGGATATCTCGCTCAAGGTCAGGGCCGGTGAAGTGCTGGCGGTGGCAGGTATTGCCGGCAATGGCCAGTCGGAGCTTTTCGATGCGCTGTCCGGCGAATATCCGATCGCCGACAATGACGGCATCAAACTGCGCGGCAAGCCGGTCGGGCGTATCCGCATCAACGGTCGACGGCTGATCGGCGCAGGCTTCGTTCCGGAGGAACGGCATGGTCATGCGGCCGTCTCGGCGCTGCCGCTTTCCGACAACCTGCTTCTTGCCCGCAGCGTTTCCGACAGGAAGGCGTTTCTGGCGGGCGGGCTGCTATCAATCCTCAAGCGCGACGCGATCCTGTCGGCCTCGCGGCGGATCTGTTCGGTCATGGATGTGCGCAAGAGCGGCGACGACCCGGCAGCCGGATCGCTGTCGGGCGGAAACCTGCAGAAATTCATCGTCGGCCGCGAGCTCGACCGCCAGCCGGCGGTGCTGGTGGTCAACCAGCCGACCTGGGGTGTCGATGCGGGAGCGGCGAGCCGTATCCGGCAGGCGCTTGTCGATCTTGCGAAGGCGGGTTCGGCCGTCATCGTCATCAGCCAGGATCTCGACGAGATTTTCGAGATCGCCACGACGATCGCGGTGATTTCCGATGGCAGGTTGTCCGATCCGTATCCGGCGGGCGAGCTTTCGCTGGAGCAGATCGGCCTTCTGATGGGCGGAATTCACGAAAGCCACTCTGCGGAAGGGACCGCACCATCCGTGGCGGAGGGCAGACATGCGCATTGAACTGCAGAAACGGGCCGGCACCTCGACGCTGTTTTCCATCCTGTCGCCGTTGCTGGCGCTGGTGCTGACGCTGGTATCCGGTGCGATCATGTTCGGGCTTCTGGGCAAAAGCCCTCTCGGTTCGCTCTACATCTATTTCGTCGAACCGCTGCTCGATGTCTGGTCGCTGCATGAGCTGGCGGTCAAGGCGGCGCCGCTGATCCTGATCGCGGTGGGCTTGTCCGTGTGTTACCGCTCCAACAACTGGAATATCGGCGCCGAGGGCCAGTTCACCATCGGCGCGATCACCGGTTCGATCCTGCCGGTGCTCTATCCGGAATGGCATTCGCCGCTGATCCTGCCGTTGATGCTGGTCATGGGGATGCTCGGTGGGGCGCTTTATGCCGGCATCCCTGCGCTGTTGAAGACGCGGTTCAACACCAACGAGATCCTCACCAGCCTGATGCTGGTCTATATCGCCCAGCTTTTCCTCGACTGGCTGGTGCGTGGTCCGTGGCGCGATCCGCAGGGCTATAACTTCCCGCAGACGAAGAGTTTCCAGCCGGAAGCGGTGCTGCCGGAGATCATGGCGTCCGGACGTGCGCATCTGGAAATCGTTTTCGCAATCGTCGTGGCGGTGGCCTTGTGGTTCATGATGCGCTTCATGCTCAAGGGGTTCCAGGTTTCGGTGCTCGGCCAGTCGGAGCGGGCAGGGCGGTTTGCCGGCTTTTCTGCGCGCAACATGGTGTGGTTCTCGATGCTGCTATCGGGCGCACTTGCCGGGCTTGCCGGGATCTCGGAAGTGTCGGGCTCGATCGGTCATGTGCAGCCGGTGATTTCGCCAGGCTACGGCTTTACCGCGATCATCGTCGCCTTCCTCGGACGGCTCAATCCGCTCGGCATCATCGCGTCCGGTTTCGTGCTGGCGCTGACATACCTCGGCGGTGAGGCGGCGCAGCTGTCGCTGGGGATTTCCGACAAGGTGAGCCGTGTCTTCCAGGGGCTAATCCTGTTTTTCGTGCTCTCCTGCGATACGCTGATCCATTACCGGATCCGCATGGTCTTTAGCCGTTCCAGCGCGTCGGAGGTGAAAGGCTGATGTTCGAAGCGATCCTTCTGACGGTGATTACCGCATCGACCCCGCTGGTGATCGCGGCACTCGGCGAACTGGTGACGGAACGGTCCGGCGTGCTCAACCTCGGTGTCGAGGGGATGATGATCATGGGCGCGGTTGCGGCGTTTGCGACGGCGCAGCTGACCGGTTCACCTTATCTCGGCATTGTCGGCGGGATTGTCGGCGGTGGGCTGTTTTCGCTGCTGTTCGGTTTCCTGACGCTGACGCTGGTGGCAAACCAGGTGGCAACCGGTCTGGCGCTGACGATCCTTGGACTGGGTCTTTCCGGCCAGATCGGCGAGGCCTTTGTCGGCATGCCGGGTGTCCGCTTGCCGGCGATCGTCATTCCGGTTCTGTCCGACATTCCGTTCCTCGGCCGCGTGCTGTTTTCCCAGGACCTGACCTTCTATCTGTCGATAATCCTGGTCTTCGGCATCAGCTGGTTCCTGTTCAAGAGCCGGACGGGCCTGAAGATGCGGGCGATCGGCGACAGCCACGGATCGGCGCATGCGCTCGGCATCAATGTCGTGAGGACCCGTTATCTCGCCGTCCTGTTCGGCGGCGCCTGCGCCGGTCTCGCCGGCGCGCAGCTATCGCTCGTCTACACACCGCAATGGGTGGAAAACATGTCGGCCGGGCGCGGCTGGATCGCGCTGGCGCTGGTGGTCTTCGCCTCCTGGCGGCCGTGGCGGGTGCTGGCCGGCGGTTATCTGTTCGGCGCGGTCGGCATCGGGCAGTTGCATGCCCAGCTGCTTGCCCAGAATGTCGGGATCGCCATTCCGTCGCAGTTCTTATCCGCACTTCCCTATGCGGCAACTATTGTCGTGCTGATCATCATTTCGCATAATCGACGCACGACACTCATCAATACGCCGGCTTCGCTCGGAAAACCATTTGTCCCCGACCGGTGACCGCGTTAACGTCCATGTCATACTCCATCAGAGGTTGGAAAATGAAGAAACTCATAATTGCTCTGGCCGCGACGGCTGCCATGCTCGGCGGCTTTTCCGGCAGTGCGTCAGCACAGGAAAAAAAGAAGGTCTGCTTCATCTATGTCGGTTCGAAAACCGATGGCGGCTGGACCCAGGCGCATGACCGTGGACGCATGGAGCTCGACAAAGCTCTGGGCGACAAGATCGAGACGCCTTTCCTTGAAAACGTGCCGGAAGGCCCGGATGCCGAGCGCGCCATCGAGCGCATGGCTCGCTCGGGCTGCGCGATCGTCTTCACCACCTCGTTCGGCTTCATGGACGCGACCGTCAAGGTTGCCCAGAAATTCCCGGATGTGAAGTTCGAACATGCGACCGGCTTCAAGTCCGCTGCCAACCTCGCAACCTACAATTCGCGCTTTTATGAAGGCCGCTACATCCAGGGCCAGATCGCGGCCAAGATGTCGAAGAAGGGTGTCGCCGGTTACATCGCGTCCTTCCCGATCCCGGAAGTGGTGATGGGCATAAACGCCTTCGAACTCGGTGCGAAGTCGGTCAACCCGAACTTCAAGCTCAAGGTCGTCTGGGCCAATACCTGGTTCGACCCGGGCAAGGAAGCCGATGCGGCCAAGGCGCTGATCGACCAGGGCGTCGATATCCTGACGCAGCACACCGACACGACGGCGCCGATGCAGGTCGCTTCCGAGCGCGGCATCCTCGCCTTCGGCCAGGCATCCGACATGATCGCGGCCGGCCCGAAGACGCAGCTAACGGCGATCGTCGACACCTGGGGCGCCTATTACATCAAGCGTACCAAGGCGCTGCTCGACGGCACCTGGAAGTCGGAGCAGATCTGGGACGGTCTGAAGGACGGCATCCTGACCATGGCTCCTTACACCAACATGCCTGACGACGTGAAGGCGATGGCCGAAGAGACCGAAGCCAAGATCAAGTCCGGCGAGCTGCATCCGTTTACCGGCCCGATCAACAAGCAGGACGGCACCGCGTGGCTGAAGGCCGGCGAAAAGGCCGAGGACGGCGTGCTGCTCGGCATGAACTTCTACATCGAAGGCGTGGACGACAAGCTGCCGAAGTGATCGGCCGCTGATCGAGATGTTGAAAGGGCGCCGCGAGGCGCCCTTTTTGTTTCGGCAGGACACAAGCCGTTTATCGCGCCTCAACACACATGCTGCTAAACAGCGACGGATTGCCGAAGGAGATTCCCCATATGAGCCGTTCCTGCCTTGCCGTCATCCTCGCCGCCGGCGACAGCACCCGCATGAAATCGTTGATGTCGAAGGTGCTGCATCCGGTCGCCAACCGCCCGATGATCGCGCATGTGATGGCGGCGGTCGCCTCTGCCGGGATGACCGATGCGGCGCTGGTCGTCGGGCGTGATGCGGAAAAGGTCGCCAAGGCCGGTGCGATCGACGGGATCTCGGTGAAGAGTTTTCTGCAGACCGAAAGGCTGGGGACCGGGCATGCGGTGCTGGCGGCCCGCGCGGCGATCGCCGAAGGTTTCGACGACGTGCTGGTTGCCTATGGCGACGTGCCGTTGATCACCGCCGCGCCGTTTACCGCTGCCCGCGAAAAGCTTGCCGAAGGCGCTGACGTCGTCGTCATCGGTTTCCACACCGACAAGCCGGCCGGTTACGGGCGGTTGCTGGTCGAAAATGGTGAGCTCGTCGCCATCCGTGAGGAGAAGGATGCGACGGACGAGGAACGCAAGGTTACCTGGTGCAATAGCGGGCTGATGGCGATCAATGGCCGCAAGGCGCTGGCGCTGCTTGACAAGATCGGCAACAGCAATGCCAAGGGCGAATATTACCTCACCGACCTCGTCGAGATCGCCCGCGCCGAAGGCGGCAAGGTTGTGGCGGTCGATGCGCCGGAGACGGAACTGACCGGCTGCAACAACCGCGCCGAACTCGCTTATATCGAAAGGCTGTGGCAGGAGCGCCGGCGCCACGAACTGATGGTGTCGGGCGTGTCGATGATCGCGCCGGAAACCGTGTTCCTGTCGTTTGATACCGAGATCGGTCAGGACGCGCTGATCGAGCCTAACGTCGTCTTTGGTCCCGGCGTTTCGATCGATGGCGGCGCCGTCATCCATGCGTTTTCGCATATCGAAGGCGCGCATGTGAGTGCCGGTGCGACAGTCGGGCCTTTTGCGCGGCTTCGTCCGGGCGCGGATCTGGCGCAAGGCTCCAAGGTCGGCAATTTCTGCGAGGTGAAGAACGGCAAGGTGGGCGAGGGCGCCAAGGTCAATCACCTGACCTATATCGGCGACGCCGTGATCGGCGCCCATGCCAATATCGGTGCCGGCACGATCACCTGCAATTATGACGGGGTGAACAAGTTCGAAACCCGCATCGGAGCGAACTCGTTTGTCGGTTCGAACTCGTCGCTGGTTGCCCCCGTGTCGATCGGCGATGGCGCATATATCGCTTCGGGCAGCGTGATCACCGAGGATGTGCCTGCCGATGCGCTGGCTTTCGGGCGGGCGCGGCAGGAGGTCAAGCCGGATCGTGCCCTGGCGATTCGCGAGCGGGCACTTGTCTTGAAGAAAAGCCGCCAGAAGAGTTGACTTCAGGCGAAATCACGAAAATGTGAATGATGGGCCGCGCGCATTTGCGCGCCCTGCGGGAAGCTGATGCCCGTCCTTTGGATCCGCCGTGAATTTACAACTGGACGCTGATTTATCGGTGCTTTAGCGAGGTATGGCGATTGGTCGCACCTGCCCAGCATGCGCCAATGCGCTTGCCTGCATTGAATAACATGACTATAAAAATCATGTTATCTGTTTAACCCCCATAAAATTAGGGGCAAAATCGTTGACTCTGTGGTTTTTTAACGGCAATTCCGGGGCAAGCTTGCGGTGCGCTTCTGTCAAGTGCGCAAATTGGCGCAGCTGTCGCTGTCCGTTCAGGAGGGCGGCTTCCCTTTAATTGTTATGGAGAATTTCCGTGGCGGAGCTCACATCCCACAAGCCGTTCAGATGGCTTGTGATTGCACTCGCCGTCGTCCTCTTCCTCTTCGGAGCGGCCTTCGTGGCCGGGGGCGGTTATCTGATCACACTTGGCGGGTCCTGGTATTACCTGATCGCCGGTATCGCATTGCTGGTTTCGGCCTGGCTTCTGGTACGCGGCAGCGCGTCCGGCCTCGCGCTGTTCCTCGCGATCGGTGTCGCGACGGCCATCTGGGGCGTCTATGAAGTCGGCTTCGCCTTCTGGGGCCTCGTGCCGCGTCTGGCGCCGTTCGTCGTCATCGGCATCCTGGCGGCTCTTCTTCTGCCGGCCATGGCTGGCAGCCGTGCCAAGCTGCCGGGTTTCGGTCTCGCCGTGGTTCTTCTCGCCATCGTCGCCTATGGCGTATGGGGTGCCTTCCAGCCGCAGGGCGTTCTTCGTCCCGACGCTCCGGTTACCGCCCGCGCAGCGGCTCAGCCGTCTGAAAAGGGCTCGAACTGGCAGTATTACGGTTATAGCGGCGCCGGCACACGCTTTGCCCCCTATAACCAGATCACCGCGGACAATGTCTCCAACCTGGAAGTCGCCTGGACCTTCCGTACCGGCGAAGAGCCGGTCAAGGGGTCGGAATTCCAGAACACCCCCACCCAGATCGGCGACAACATCTATGTCTGCACGCCGCTCAACAAGGTGATCTCGCTCGATGCGACGACAGGTCAGGAAAAGTGGCGCTTCGACCCGAAGGCGAAGAGCAACACCTTCTGGAACCGTTGCCGCGGCGTCGGTTATTATGAAAGCGCCGTCGTGCCCGAGGGCCAGCAGTGCCATGCACGCCTGATCCTGACGACGATCGACGCGCAGATGATCGCGCTCGATGCCAATACCGGCGAGACCTGCGGTCAGTTCGGTGCAAACGGTGCGGCCAACCTCAAGGACGGCCTCGGCGATGTGAAGGAAACCTACTATTTCCCGACCTCGATGCCGACCGTCACCAACGGTCTCGTCATCATCGGCGGCTGGGTGCGCGATGGTCGCGACACCAATGAGCCGTCGGGTGTCATCCGTGCCTACAGCGCCGAAAACGGCGAACTGGTCTGGGCCTGGGATCTCGGCAATCCGGCGATCACCAAGCTGCCGCCGGAAGGCGAGACCTATACGCGCGGCACGCCGAACATGTGGTCGACGCCAGCCTTCGATGCCAAGCTCGGCCTGATCTATCTGCCGATGGGCAATGCGACACCGGACTTCTGGAGCGGCCACCGCAACGAAGCGTCCAACAAATATGGCGCGTCGCTGGTTGCCCTCGACATTGCCACCGGCCGCGAGCGTTGGCACTTCCAGTTCGTCCATCACGACGTCTGGGACTATGACACCGCTTCGCAGCCGGCTCTCTACGACATGGCAGACGGTACGCCGGTCGTCGTCCAGACCACCAAGCAGGGCGACATCTACGTTCTCGACCGCCGCACCGGCGACCCGGTGAAGAAGGTCGAGGAGCGTCCGGTCACCCAGACGCATCAGGAAGGCGACGCCGTTTCCCCGACCCAGCCGTTCTCGGTGGAGATGCCGCATCTCGGCGGTGCCGTCCTGACGGAAGCCGACATGTGGGGTGCAACGCCGTTCGACCAGCTGGCATGCCGTATTGCCTTCAAGAAGCTCCGTTATGAAGGCCGTTACACGCCGATGATCCAGGGTGCGCGCACGCTGATCTATCCCGGCTTCTATGGTGGCATGAACTGGGGTTCGATGGCGATCGACGAAAGCCGTGGCCTCGGCATCATCAACGATATCCGCATGCCGCAGCTCGCAGAACTGATCCTGCGCGAAGAGGCAACGCCTGCCATGTCGGCCAACATGAGCCATGACGCCGGCGTTCATCCGCAGGAAGGTACGCCGTTTGCGGCCCTTCGTGGCGGCTTCTATTCGCCGCTCGGCGTTCCGTGCCACATGCCGCCATGGGGTACGCTTTCTGCCGTCGATCTGGAAACCGGCAAGCTCGTCTGGCAGCGTCCGCTGGGTTCGGTCGAAGACAGCGTGTTGCCGAACGGCCTCAAGGTTCCGCTCGGCATGCAGATCGGCATGCCGACGCTCGGTGGTCCTTTGACGACCGCCGGTGGTCTAACCTTCTATGCCGGCACGCAGGATTTCTATCTGCGCGCCATCGACACCGCGACCGGTGACGAAAAATGGAAGGGCCGGATGCCGATCGGCGCCCAGGCGACGCCGATGACCTATATGGGCAAGGACGGCAATCAGTATGTGCTGATCGCAGCCGGTGGCGCCCGCCAGAGCCCGCAGCGCGGCGACTATGTGGTCGCCTATCGTTTGCGCAAGTAAGGCCAAGGCGTCACTCCAGGGTGACATTGGAAGGGAGGCGGAGCGATCCGCCTCCCTTTTTCGTCGGCGCATTTCCCGGGTCCCAGGCGCTCGCCAAGGAATTAAGGATTTCGCGTTACGTTTCGACATTGAAAGTGACCGTGTAGGCGATTGCGTGGTCGGCGCGATCCGCTAGGAATTCGCGCGGAATGAATCATTCGGAGAAGTCTTCATGTGCGGAATTGTCGGGATCGTAGGGCAAGAGCCGGTGGCGGCGCGTCTGGTCGATGCGCTGCGGCGGCTTGAATATCGCGGTTATGATTCCGCCGGTGTTGCCACTATCCACGAGGGCCGGCTCGACCGCCGCCGCGCCGAAGGCAAACTGTTCAATCTGGAAAAGAAGCTCGACGGCGAGCCGCTGCCGGGCACGATCGGCATCGCCCATACCCGCTGGGCAACCCATGGCGTGCCGAACGAGGCCAATGCCCATCCGCATTTCGTCGATGGCGTCGCCGTCGTCCATAACGGCATCATCGAGAATTTTTCCGAGCTTAAGGACGAGCTGATCGCCGAGGGTGCGGTGTTTACCAGCCAGACGGATACCGAAGTCGTCGCCCATCTTCTGGCCAAATATACACGCGAGGGCAAAAGCCATCGCGAGGCGATGCTCGCCATGCTGAACCGCGTTTCCGGCGCCTATGCGCTGGTGGTGATGTTTCAGGACGATCCGGGCACGATTCTCTCGGCCCGTTTCGGGCCGCCGCTCGCCATCGGCCATGGCAAGGGCGAAATGTTTCTGGGCTCCGACGCGATCGCCCTGTCGCCGTTCACCAACGAGATCACCTATCTTGTCGATGGCGACGTGGCCATTATCAGCCACAAGGGTCTCGAGGTGATGGATTACCAGGGCCGGCCGGTCACTCGCAAAAGCCAGATTTCCCAGGCGACCGCCTTCATGGTCGACAAGGGCAACCATCGCCATTTCATGGAAAAGGAAATCTACGAGCAGCCGGAGATCATTTCCCATGCGCTCGGCCATTATGTCGATTTCGCCAGCCATACGGTGAAGGCGACCGATCAGGCGATCGATTTCTCCAAGCTTTCCGGCCTTGCGATTTCCGCCTGCGGTACCGCCTATCTCGCCGGCCTCGTCGGCAAATACTGGTTCGAGCGCTATGCGCGCCTGCCGGTCGAGATCGACGTCGCGTCCGAGTTCCGCTACCGCGAACTGCCGCTTTCGCCGACACAGGCGGCGCTGTTCATCTCGCAGTCCGGCGAGACGGCGGACACACTTGCCTCGCTGCGTTATTCCAAGGATCAGGGGCTGAAGATCGGCGCCATCGTCAATGTGCGCGAATCGACGATTGCGCGTGAATCCGACGCGATCTTTCCAATCCTTGCAGGCCCGGAAATCGGGGTTGCCTCGACCAAGGCGTTTACCTGCCAGCTGGCGGTTCTCGCATCGCTGTCGATAGCCGCCGGCCGTGCCCGCGGTACGGTGAGCGAGGCCGAAGAGAAGGCGATGGTCAAACATCTCGCCGAAATGCCGCGGATCATGAGCCGGGTGCTGAACGACATCCAGCCGCAGATCGAAACCCTGTCGCGCGACCTTTCGCGGTTCAAGGACGTGCTCTATCTCGGCCGCGGCACCAGCTATCCGCTCGCCATGGAAGGGGCGCTGAAGCTCAAGGAAATCTCCTATATCCACGCCGAAGGGTATGCCGCCGGCGAGTTGAAGCACGGGCCGATCGCGTTGATCGACGAACATATGCCGGTGATCGTCATTGCGCCCTATGACCGGTTCTTCGAAAAAACCGTCTCGAACATGCAGGAAGTGGCGGCCCGCGGCGGCAAGATCATCTTCATCACCGACGAGAAGGGAGCGGCCGCTTCCAAGCTGGAAACCATGGCGACGATCACGCTGCCGAATGTCGACGAGATCATCGCGCCGATGATTTTTTCGCTGCCGATCCAGCTGCTCGCCTATCACACTGCGGTCTTCATGGGCACGGACGTCGACCAGCCACGCAATCTGGCCAAGTCCGTCACCGTAGAGTGATGTTTGGCGGTTAAGGCTTTTCCTTGCATCGCAGCAAAGCATCCTTCATTGTCGCATCTCATGAATGCGGCAGTGTACATGACCGATTCGAAACAGAATTCCCCAGGAAGATCAGATGAGTGACAGCCCCGAGCGCCTTTCCATGGCTGGTCGGCTGAGGAACAATTTCCTCACCGGCCTGATCATCTGCGCGCCGCTGGCAATTACCGTCTGGCTGACCTTCACCTTCATCGACTGGGCCGACAGCTGGGTGACGCCCTACATTCCGCAGCGTTACGATCCGCAATATTATTTCGACGTGACGATCCCCGGTACAGGGCTGCTGATCGCGGTGGTGTTCATCACCATTATCGGTTTTCTCGGCAAGAACCTGATCGGCCGGACGATCGTCAATTTCGGCGAGTCGATCCTGCAGCGCATGCCGCTGATCCGCAGCGTCTACAAAAGCATCAAGCAGATTTTCGAGACGGTGCTGAAGGAACAGTCGACCTCGTTCAAGAAATGCGGGCTTGTCGAATTTCCGTCTCCGGGCATGTGGGCGCTGGTGTTCATTGCCGGCGACGCGCAGGGCGAGATTGCCGCGAAGCTGAATGCCGATGGCGAGGAAATGGTCGCGGTGTTCATGCCGCCGACGCCGGTACCGACGGCAGGATTCCTGATGTTCGTGCCGAAAAGCAAGATCGTTTTGCTCGACATGACGCCGGAAGAGGGCGCCAAGCTGTTGATCTCCGGTGGTCTGATCGCGCCGGACTACAATCCGGACGGCCCCGCCATCCCGGCTTTGCCTGCGCCGCGCAAGAAGGCCACCAAGGCGCGCCGCAAGGCCGGTGAAGATGCAACGATCATCCCGCCCGCAGAAACCTGATCGCCTCGTCGCGGCGGTGCAGGTATAGCAATACCCGCACGGCTTCGCCGCGCTCGCTGGTCAGATCCGGGTCACGGTCCAAGAGATAGGTCGCGTCCTTGCGGGCGATCTCAAGAAGATCGGCATGGGCGGCAAGGCTGGCGATCCTGAAGCCGGGCGTGCCGGACTGACGGGTGCCGAGAAGTTCGCCTTCGCCGCGCAATTTCAGGTCTTCCTCGGCAATCAGGAACCCGTCCTCGCTGTCGCGCAGGATGGACAGGCGGGCATGGCCGGTTTCGCTTAAAGGCCCCTTGTAGAGCAGGATGCACGTCGAGGCCTCGTCGCCACGACCGACGCGGCCGCGCAACTGATGGAGCTGGGCAAGGCCGAAGCGTTCGGCATGTTCAATCACCATGATCGTCGCATCCGGCACATCGACACCGACTTCGACGACGGTGGTCGCCACCAGCATGCGGATCTCGCCGGACTTGAAGGCGGCCATCACCGCATCCTTCTCCGGACCGGCCATGCGACCATGCACGAGGCCGACGTTTTTCGCACCGAGTTCGCGGGCGAGAACTGCAGAGCGCTCTTCCGCCGACATCAGTTCGGAGACGTCGGATTCTTCCACCAACGGGCAGATCCAGTAGGCTTTCTTGCCTTCGGCGATCGCGCTTTTCAGGCGGGCGACGATGTCGCCGATGCGTTCCGTCGGCACGGTGACGGTCTGGATCGGTTTGCGGCCGGCGGGTTTCTCGGTGAGTTTCGAGACGTCCATGTCACCGAAAGCGGCGAGAACGAGCGTGCGCGGGATGGGCGTGGCCGTCATCACCAGCATATGCGGCGAGATGCCCTTCGCGGTCAGCCGCAGGCGCTGGTGGACGCCGAAACGGTGCTGTTCGTCGACCACGGCCATCATCAGGTTCTTGTAGCTGACCGTATCCTGGAACAGCGCATGGGTGCCGATGACGATCTGCGCTTCGCCCGACGCGATCCGCTCGACGATCGCCTCGCGTTCGCGGCCCTTGGTGCGGCCGGTCAGGAGCTCGACGGTGACGCCGACAGCACCTGCGAGTTTCGAAATGGTCGAAAAATGCTGGCGGGCGAGGATTTCGGTCGGGGCCATCAGCACCGCCTGTCCGCCTGCCTCGACGGCGGCCGCCATCGAGAGCAGCGCCACCAAGGTCTTGCCGGCGCCGACATCGCCCTGCAACAGCCGCAGCATGCGGTCTTCGCCCTGCATATCTTTGGTGATGTCCTCGACCGCGACCTTCTGGCTGGGGGTCAGCGAAAAGGGCAGGGCGTGGACGATCTTTGCTGCGAGATCGCCCTTCACCCGGATCGGCTGGCCCGGCACCTTGCGGATCTTCTGGCGCACCAGCGCCAGCGACACCTGGCCGGCGAGAAACTCGTCATAGGCGAGCCTGCGCCGTGCCGGCGCGTTGGGATCGATGTCCTTTTCGTCCTCCGGTTCGTGCAGGTGCCGGAAGGCATCGCTGACCGACGGGAAATTCTGCTTCTGCGTCAGCGCCGCATCGGCCCATTCGGGAAAATCCGGCAGACGCTCGACGGCGCCTTCGATGACCTTGCGCAGCGTTTTCGGCGACAGGCCGGCGGTCAGCGGATAGACCGGCTCGACCAGGGCAAGGTTCTGCGCTTCCGCGACCTTCACCATGAAATCGGGATGGACCATGGAGGCCCGGCCGTTGAACCAGTCGACCTTGCCGCTGACCATGACCTGCTCGTCGAGCGGCAAGGATTTTGTGAGCCAGTCGCCCTTGGCGCGGAAAAAGGTGAGCGCCAGTTCGCCGGTCTCGTCATGCAGGAAAACCCGGTAGGGCTGGTTGGTGCCGCGCGCCGGCGGCTGGTGGCGGTCTACACGTCCCTCGATGGTGACAATCGTCCCTTGAGGTGCCAGCGCAATGCCCGGCCGGTTGCGCCGGTCGATCAGCGAGAAGGGGGCATGGAAGAGAAGATCGACGACACGGCAGTCCTCGGCATCCTCGCGGCCGGTCACCTTGGCGATCAGGTCGGCGATCTTCGGCCCGACACCGGGCAGCGACGAGGCGGAAGCGAATAGCGGATCGAGTATGGCTGGGCGCATGGCCGATAGATGCGATGACCGCGCAGGATTGGCAATGCCAGTCCGGTATTTTTGCCTGCCAGAACCCAACAAAATCAGCAGGGCAAACCGTTCGCCCCAGATGGCCCCGACTGGTGCTGATGTCAGAGGTTCTGGTGGAGAAATCTTGCGACATCGGCCTCGATCCGGCGATGGATCTCCGGTCGGTCGATGCCTTCGGCGTCCTGGCATATAAGGGCAGCTTCCGCCATCAGGCTTTCAGGGCAAGGATCGATGAAAACGAAATGCCGGCCCGGCACGACGATCATCCGGGGTGGCGACGGGAGATTGCGCGACAGGGCTAGCGCATTCCGGGCCGCCTTGAGGTCGCTATCGTCCTCCGGCCGCAGCAGCAGTGTCGGAACGTTTACGCTCGAAAGACCGGCCTGATCGAACAGCATGCTCAACGGATCCATCAGCACCAGTGCCTTGAGGCGCGGTTCGCGCGGTGCTTGCCAGTCCTTCAGCAGGCTGACGGCCTCCGGCTCGCTGTTTTCGGCGGCGCCGCGGCATGAGCCGATGTCATTTCGTCCTTCTCCGGCGCAATAGGCCGAGGCCAGCGGAAAATCGGGGCGGGCGCCTGCCAGAACGAGGGCGGTATAACCGCCGGCCGAATAGCCGATCATGCCCAGTCGATCCGCATCTATGCCGCCGGCAAAACGCGGGTCTGCGAGGACAGCGGTCAAAGCCTTCTGCGCCTGGCGCGGGCGCGCCATCAGGATGCCGGCCTGCTGCTTCATCCTTGGCCGCCCCGCGGCATCGCCGAGATGCATGGGGGCGACGACGACAAAGCCGTCGCGTGCCAGGCTTGCCGCCAATTGGCGATGTCCCATTGGCGTTCCGCCGCTGCCATGGGAGAGGAGGAGGACGGGGAAGCGCTCTCCCTGCACTATGTTTGCATTCGGTGTCGCGGAAATCGTGAATGGGCCTGCCTGCCAGGTCTTTTCACTGCCGGCGATCGGATACCAGATCATCGTATCGAAGGCGCCGTCCCGATCGCCGACCGATATCCGTGCATAGCCTGCACCATGGCGTGCGGACGATGACGCATTGCCGTCGCCGACAGCCAATGAAGGCAGCATCAACAAAAGACATAAAAGGCTGAATATCCGCAGCAAGTCAGGCTCCTATTCCGTGTCGCACCAAGTCAGTGAAATTTTGCGACATTGTATCGTATTTTGCGCGGTGGGGGATGTTTTTGAACGGATGTCGGTCGCTTTGGATTGGGCGATGCCGGCGAGGCACCGGATGCGGGAGCAACACTGCTTTTCACCGAAAAAGCGGTTTCCACATGCCGAAGCCATGCTTTATAGAGGGCGCGCAACAAAAAGGTTTCGGACATGACCGGATTGGCACGCACCAGCGCCGACCTCGACCCGCGCCGCAGGCGCATCCTCTATCGCTGCTGGCATCGCGGCATTCGCGAGATGGATCTCGTCTTCGGCTCGTTTGCCGAGGCGGAGATCGCAAAACTCTCCGATGAGGAGCTCGACGAGTTCGAGGCTATCATGGCCGAGGATGATCACGACCTGCATGCCTGGATCACCGGCGCACAGCCGCTGCCCGAGGATCGCGATACGCCGATGTTCGCCCGTGTCGCAGCCTACAAGCCGGATTTCGATATCGTCACCAAAGAATCGCTGAAAGAGAAACTCGGCCAATGATTTCCGGATTTGACGCGAAGAAGATCGCGAGCGCCTCGACGCCGCTGACGATCGGCAATGTGCCGCCCGGCATGGAGCCCATGCTGTTGGCGGAGCTGGCCCGCTCCGGCCAGTCGGTCGCCTATGTTCTGTCCGATGGCCAGCGGATGCCGGATCTGGAGCAGATGCTGTCCTTCGTCGCGCCGGAAATCCCGGTCCTGTCGCTGCCGGCCTGGGACTGCCTTCCTTACGACCGCGTGTCGCCGAGTGCCGATGTCTCCGCCCGCAGACTGGCGGCTTTGTCCGGCCTGATCGCGCATGCGAAAAAACCGCATCCGTCAATCGTGCTCGTCACCGTCAACGCGATGCTGCAGAAGATCGCGCCGGCGGAGATCATCGAAAGCCTTGCTTTTTCTGCCCGCCCCGGAAACGTGATCCGCATGGACGATATTGCGGCCCGGCTGGAGCGCAACGGTTTCGATCGTGTGTCGACGGTGCGCGAGGTCGGTGAATTTGCCGTGCGCGGCGGTATTCTGGATGTCTTCGTGCCGGGCTCGGAAGAGCCGGTGCGGCTCGATTTCTTCGGCGATACGCTGGAAACGATCCGCTCGTTCGATCCGGCCAGCCAGCGTACCACTGGGCAGGCGCGGTCGCTCGATCTCAATCCGATGAGCGAGGTGACGCTGACACCGGATACGATCAGCCGGTTCCGCACCAATTACCTGTCGCTGTTCGGCGCAGCCACCCGCGACGACGCGCTTTATCAGGCGGTCTCCGAAGGTCGTCGTTATGCCGGCATGGAACACTGGCTGCCGCTGTTTTACGAAAGGCTGGAAACGGCCTTCGATTATCTTGCAGGCTTCAAGATCGTCACCGACCATACTGCCCGCGAGGCGGCGAACGAACGTTCCAAGCTGGTCATCGACTATTTCGAGGCGCGCCGCGATCAGGGCAGCGCCGGCAAGGGTGCCGCCGCGCATTCGACGCCCTATAAGCCTGTCTCTCCCGGCCAACTCTATCTCGACGGCAAGGCCTTTGCTTCTGCACTGGACGAGGCGGTCGCGCTGCGCTTGACGCCGTTCAACGAAATGGATGCATCGGGTCGCCCGGTGGTGACGCTCGATGCACATACCGGTCCGCGCTGGGCGAAAAGCCAGGCGGAATCGGGCGCCGAAACGCAGGACCGCGACGAGCGGGTGAATGTCTTCGATCTCGTCGTCAAACATATTGCCGACAAGCGGGCAGAGGGTGCCAAGGTTCTCGTCACCGGCTGGTCTGCCGGTTCGCTCGATCGTCTTCTGCAGGTGCTGGACGAGCGCGGGCTCAAACGGATCAAGCCGATCGACAAGCTGGCCGATCTCGACAAGCTGGAAAAAGGCGAGGCGGCGTCTGCCGTGATGAGCCTCGAGGCAGGCTTCGAGACCGGCAATATCGTCGTCATCGGCGAACAGGATATTCTCGGCGACCGGATGGTACGCCGCGGCAAGAGGCGCAAGCGCGGGGCCGATTTCCTCACCGAGGTGGCGGGTCTCGACGAAGGATCGCTGGTTGTTCATGCCGAGCATGGTATCGGCAAGTTCGTCGGCCTGATCACCATCGAGGCGGCCGGTGCGCCGCGTGCCTGTCTCGAACTGCATTATGCCGATCAGGCAAAACTGTTCCTGCCAGTCGAAAACATCGATCTGCTTTCGCGCTACGGCTCGGATGCGGCGGAAGCCAATCTCGACCGTCTCGGCGGCGGCGCATGGCAGGCCCGCAAGGCCAAACTGAAGAAGCGTCTGCTCGACATGGCCGGCGACCTGATCCGCATCGCCGCCACCCGCATGGTGCGCAAGGCGCCGGTTCTGGCGACACCGGAAGGGCTTTACGACGAGTTCGCCGCCCGTTTCCCCTATGACGAGACGGAAGACCAGGAAACCGCGATCGAATCGGTGCGCGAGGATCTCGCCGCCGGCCGGCCGATGGACCGCCTCGTCTGCGGCGATGTCGGGTTCGGCAAGACGGAAGTCGCCTTGCGCGCGGCCTTCTTCGCGGCGATGAACGGGGCGCAGGTGGCGGTCGTCGTGCCGACGACGCTTCTGTCGCGCCAGCATTTCAAGACGTTTACCGAACGGTTCCGCGGATTGCCGATCAAGATCGCGCAGGCATCCCGGCTGGTGACGGCCAAGGAACTGGCGCAGACGAAGAAGGATATTGCCGAGGGCAAGGTCGATATCGTCGTTGGCACCCATGCGCTCTTGGGCGCCGGCATCCAGTTTGCCAATCTCTCTCTCCTCATCATCGACGAGGAGCAGCATTTCGGCGTCAAGCACAAGGAACGGCTGAAGGACCTGAAAACCGACGTTCACGTTCTGACGCTTTCGGCAACGCCGATCCCGCGCACGCTGCAGCTGGCGATGACCGGTGTGCGCGAACTGTCGCTGATCACCACGCCGCCGGTGGACCGCATGGCAGTTCGCACCTTCATCTCGCCGTTCGATCCGCTGGTCATTCGCGAAACGCTGATGCGCGAGCATTACCGCGGCGGCCAGAGTTTTTACGTCTGCCCGCGACTGGCGGATCTCGCCGATATCCAGGCTTTCCTCCAGTCGGACGTGCCGGAACTGAAGGTCGCGGTCGCGCATGGCCAGATGGCGGCGGGCGAGCTGGAAGACATCATGAATGCCTTTTATGACGGCAAATATGATGTGCTTCTGTCGACGACGATCGTCGAATCGGGTCTCGACGTGCCGACCGCCAATACGCTGATCGTCCACCGTGCCGACATGTTCGGTCTCGCCCAGCTCTACCAGCTGCGCGGCCGCGTCGGCCGATCGAAGGTGAGGGCGTTTGCGCTGTTCACCCTGCCGGTCAACAAGACGCTGACCCAGATGGCCGACCGCCGCCTCAAGGTGCTGCAGTCGCTCGACACGCTCGGCGCCGGTTTCCAGCTGGCGAGCCACGACCTGGATATCCGTGGCGCCGGCAATCTGCTCGGCGAGGAACAGTCCGGCCATATCAAGGAAGTCGGTTTCGAACTTTACCAGCAGATGCTGGAGGAGGCCGTGGCAGAAGTGAAGGGCGAGGACGAGGTGATCGATACCGGCTGGTCGCCGCAGATTTCCGTCGGCATCACCACGATGATCCCGGAGACTTACGTGCCGGACCTGCATCTGCGCATGGGCCTTTATCGCCGTCTCGGCGAGGTGCAGGAACTGTCGGAGATCGATGGTTTCGGTGCGGAAATGATCGACCGGTTCGGGCCGATGCCGCCGGAAGTGCAGAACCTGCTCAAGGTCGTCTATATCAAGACGCTCTGCCGCAAGGCGAATGTCGAGAAGGTCGATGCCGGTCCGAAGGGTGTCGTCATCGTCTTCCGCGACAAGCAGTTCCCCAATCCGGCCAATCTCGTCGGTTATATCGCCAAGCAGGGTTCGCTCGCCAAGATCCGTCCGGACCAAAGCATTTTCCTGAACCGCGATTTGCCGACGCCGACCAAACGCCTGACGGCCGCGGCACAGATCATGACGCAGTTTGCGGAGCTGGCAAAGGGGTAAGCCGGTCAGGTGGGAGGCCGGGTTCCTTTCGGACATGGGTCCCCCTTGGCGATCTCGGGCATTTCATCCTGGTCCTCGGGTGAAATCCGAGGATCAACCCGAGTTCGGACGGGGCGCTGAAAGCTGCCTCGCATGAATAGAAATAAGTGGCACCTCTCAGCGCCCCGTTCGGCCGTTTTTATCCGCGACTCCGGTCTCTCTGTCTTGGCCTTTCGGGATGGTGTTCGTCTGGCTTGATGGAAAACGGGCGAAACGACTTATCGCCAACCCACCATGTCACCGCCGCCGGGTTTTCCGCTTTCACGGACGGACTTTCAAAGCCCGGCGAAACCATTCCTGAGGCCACCATGTGTGCCGCACAGGCACGCCCGGCGCGCTATTCGGGCATCAAGAGACGACAAGCCGATCCGGAACCCGTCGCCTCTCCCCGTGTCGCCGGAGGGAGACCATTTTCCGCGGACCCCGATGGTGACGGTTCACGTCGTCCCTTCACCACCAGAACCGGTCCCGTCTCGCCAGCACGCCTGCAGGTGTATCCGTGACGGAACGGCAAGATTGTAGACACGAGCGAGGAAGACGGGGATGAAAGGGCGGCGTTTTTTCCGCATTTTTTCGTCACTCACGGCAGGCGACGAAAGAAAATCAGCGTCTTAGCTTAAAGACGCCGATGCCGGATTTTTCGGGATAGGGGCAGAGTCGTCCCCGCATCCGGTCAGGATTTTTGTTCTCCGCCATCCGGCGCGATGATCGCGGCGGCCTGGGCGTTGGGGGCGACGGCGGGCGGCAGCGGGGTGCCGCGGACCTTTTCGCGGCGGAGCGTCAAGAGGCCAGAGCCGCAGATCAGGATGATGCCGACGACCATCGGCAGGTCGATATGGTCGCCGAAGATCAGGTAACCGAACAGCACCGCCCAGAGCATCTGGCTGTACTGGATCGGCCCGATGGCGGTCGCCGGCACATAGGCTGCGGCATACATCAGGAAGATGGCGGCAAGCGCTGCGAATATGCCGTAACCTGCCACATAGAGCCATTGCGTGGCGTCCGGAACGGTCATTTCGGGTATCGCCAGCAGGCCGCAGAGAAGCACCGTTCCCAGCATGCCGGCGCCGTAAAGCGAGATGTTCTTTTCCGTCGGTCCCATGGCGCGGAAAACGACGATCGAGATTGCGCCGCTCAGGCCGCCGAAAACCGCGCCGAGATGGCCGATGGACAGTTCGCGAAACCCCGGCCTGAGGACCACCAGGACGCCGACGAAGCCGATGACGACGGCTGCCCAGCGGTTGATGCCGACCTTCTCCTTGAGAAAAATCACCGACATGATGGTGACGAAGGAGGGGAGCAGGAAGATCAGTGCGAAGGCTTCGGCCATCGACAGATGGGTGAAGGCGGTGACGCTGCCGACGGTGCCGAAAGCCTGCGAGGCGAAACGCAGCAGCCAGAGCGGCCGGTTGGTGGTGGCAAACACATCGGTCCAGCGATCGCCCGACTTCATCAGGAAGGGCAGGCCGATCAGGCCGAATACGGCGCCCAGACAGGCCGCCTGATAGGTGCTCATCGTGCCATGCAAAAGCTTGACGCTCGCATCGCTCCACGAATAGGCAGCAAAGGCTGCAAAGGCGAGAATAAGCCCCTTGAGGGTCTGGTCTTTCTGCACGGACGTGTCTTTCTCAGAAATCAGAGCATGCCCTTACGGGCTTCGGCCTTGAGTTTGGCAATGTCGCGAAAGGCGCCGGCGAGCACGTCAGGCTCCTGGGCGCCTGAGACGGCATATTGGCCGTCGATGATGAAGAAGGGCACGCCGTTGACACCCATCTTCTGTGCCGCGTCGATCTCGCCGAGAATCGTGTCCTTGTCGGCATCGGTCGTCAGCAGGTTTTCGACGAGCTTGCTGTCCATGCCGGCTTGCGCGGCGATCTCGAGAAGGACCGCATGGTCGCCAAGATTGCGGCCCTGTTCGAAATTCGCCTTGAACAGGGCGGTCACGACGCGGTCCTGGACCTCGTGACCTTCCAGCGACGCCCAGTGCAGCAGACGGTGGGCATCCAGCGTGTTCGGACCGATCTTGATCGCGGCGAAATCGAATTTGATTCCGACTTCGGCGCCGAGCTTCTCCAGCATTTCGTGGCCGCGGGCGACCGCTTCCGGCCCGCCGAGCTTTTCCTCGAGATAGGATTTCTGGTCGACGCCTTCCGGCGGGATATCCGGGTTCAGCCGGTAGGGACGCCAGTTGACGATGACGCCGACCTCGTCCTGCACTTCGGCAATGGCGAGTTCCAGCCTCGCCTTGCCGAGATAACACCAGGGGCAGACGACGTCCGAGACGAGATCGATGGTGACGCGCTCCATGGCGGCTCCTTCGCTTGATAAAACGGGGACGGGGGTGTCCTTACTGCGCTCGCTTGTCCCACCAGGCGTTGAGCTGGTAGCCATAGAGCGGCAGGGTTTCGGGATAACTTATATAGCTGCGGCGCGCCACCCACTGATCGGGGACATGGTAGAGCGGCACGAGATAGTGACCGGAAAGCAGCAGCCGGTCATAGGCGCGCACGGAGGCCTGGAAATCCTCCTGCGAACGCGAGGTCAGCATCGCTTCGATCATCCGGTCGATATCGGGATCGGCGGTACCGGCAAAATTGAAACTGCCCGGCGCGTCGCGTGAGGCCGAGCCCCAACGGCCGAGCTGTTCTGTGCCTGGCGACAATGACGACGGATAGGATTTGATGATCATGTCGTAGTCGTATTTGAACGCACGCGACTGATATTGCGAATCGTCGACGGTGCGGATGCGCATGTCGACGCCGATCAGCCGTAATGTCCGCTGGTAGGTGATCGCCAGTTTTTCCTGATCGACCGTCTGGGTCATCAGTTCGAAGGAAAGCGGCCGGCCGGCGGCATCGGCCATGACGCCGTTCTCGATCCGGTAGCCGCCTTTGGCAAGCAGATCGACCGCCTCCTTCAATATCCTGCGGTCAGCGCCGGAGCCGTCGGTCTTCGGCAGATGGTAGGTTCCATCGAGGATATCCGGTTCGATGCGGCCCTTGGCATCGCCAAGGAGGCGTATTTCACGCTCGTCCGCCGCATTGCCGAGCGCCGTGAGCGGCGAGCCCTGCCAGAAGCTTTCGGTGCGGGTATAGGCATTTTCGAACAGGTTCCTGTTTGCCCATTCGAAATCGAAGGCGAGCGACAGTCCGGCGCGGACATGAATGTCGGAAAAGATCTGTCGGCGGGTGTTGAAGACGAAACCGAGCATGCCGGTCGGCAGTTGCGGCTTGAACGCATCCTTGATGACGTCACCCTTGCTCACCGCCGGAAAATCATAGGCGCGGGCCCAATGGGTCGGGCTGCCGTCGAGATAAATGTCGAGCGCGCCCTTCTTGAAAGCCTCGAACATGGTGTTTTCCTGGAGGAAATATTCGATCGAGATGCGGTCGTAATTGTCGAGGCCGATTTTGGCGGGAATGTCCTTGCCCCAATAATCGGGATTGCGCTCGTAGACGATCCGCTCGCCCGGAGACACGGACCTGATCCGGTATGGGCCGGATCCGATCGGCGGCTTCAGTGTCGTCTGGTCGAAAGTCGCCGGATCGATGGCATGTTTGGGCAGGATCGGTGTGCCGGTGGCAAGGATCAGCGGGAATTCCCGGTCGGCGCTTTCCTTGAAGGTGAAGCGGACACCGTGATCGCCGATCTTTTCCATCTTCTCGATACGGTCGAGGCGCCTGGAATAGGGTGGGCGTGCCTTTTCCTTCAGGAGTTCGAGGCTGAAGATGACGTCATCCGGGGTGACCGGCTGGCCGTCGGACCATTTTGCGGCCGGGTTCAGGTTGAACTGGATGTAGCTGCGGTCATCGTCCCACTCGACGCTTTGCGCCAAGAGGCCATAGACGGAAAACGGCTCGTTGGCGGAGCGCGCCATCAGGGTTTCGTAGACGAGATTGCCGAAGATCGTATCCCAGACGCCGCGTGCCGTGGTGCCGATGCTTTTGACGATGAAGGGATTGAGATTGTCGAAGGTGCCGACGACACCGTAGCGGATGCCGCCGCCCTTCCTGACAGACGGATTGACGTAGTCGAAATGGCGGTAATCGGCAGGCAGATCCGGCGTGCCGTGCATGGCAATACCATGAAGCGGCGCGGCTACAGACGGCAGCGGTGCTGCGATCGCGATCAACAATATAAGAAGACGCCACATAAGAGCCCCGACAGGTACCGACGATTCGCCGCAAAATAGACCAGTCCGGCCTTGCGACCAACCTCCGCTATTCGACAAAAGGGCCCTGGTGATGGCCTTTCAGCGTTCAAATTTCGAAAACGGGGCTGGATATCGCGGCCTTCGCGATGTAACAGATGCACCAGACATGGGGTCATTCAAAAGCCTCATTTAAACCTCAGGTGACACATTAACAGGACACCGGAGGCATCGAAATTATCGCCCGCGTCCGAGCGTTTTCAGGAGACGGATCTCGTTATGAATCTCAAGGCTACCAACGTTCTGCGGACTGCCATGTCCGCTCTGGCTCTTACCGTAGGCGCGGCAGCTCTGCCGGTTACGGCATCTGCACAGCAGGCGGCAGCGCCGGGCGCTCCTCCGCTTGGCTGGTTCAAGACCTGCACGAAGCAGGAAGACAGCGATCTCTGCGTCGTGCAGAATGTCATCCTGGCGCAGAACGGCCAGCTGATCACCGCTGTCGGCCTGATCACGCTGGAAGGCAAGATCAACCGCAAGATCCTGCAGGTTTCGGTTCCGACCGCACGTCTGGTTCCTCCGGGCATCGTCATGCAGATCGACGGCGGCAAGGGCCAGAAGCTCGATTACACCGTCTGCCTGCCGGACAAGTGCACGGCTGAAGTTCCGCTGACCGACCCGATGATCGCAAGCCTGAAGAAGGGTGGCGAGGTTGTGTTCACCTCGATGAACTTCCGTCGCGCGCCGAACCCGATCAAGGTCGCACTGACCGGCTTCACCGGCGCCTTCGACGGCCCGGCGATCTCGCAGTCGCAGCTTGCCGAAAGCCAGCGTACGCTGGAAGAAGGCATGCAGAAGAAGGCAGAAGAAGCCCGCAAGAAGCTTGAAGAAGCCCAGTCGGCTGCCAAGCAGGGTCAGTAAGACCTTTCTGCCTGACATCATTTCCAAAAGAAGGGGCGTGCCTGTGGCGCGCCCCTTCTGTTTGTGCCGTCTGAAATCTTGAGGGCGCCGCGTGACAACGCGCGCAAACAAAAAAGCCGCAACGCGATCAGCGTTGCGGCTTTTTTCGTGATCGGGAAGCCTTGAGTGGGCTTCGGTCGTGTGATGGTGGCCGCTCCCCGCAGACCTTTGGCCTGTCGTCAGACCTTGGGGTTATGCGGGTGGAAGAGCTTTCCCTTTTCGCCGATCAGTACGAAGGCCAGGCCGATGATCGAGACGGAGAAAAAGCCGGCAACCATCGGCAGTGCGGTGCCGTCGAAGGACTGACCGATCATTGCGCCGATTGCCGCGCCGCCGACCGTTCCGAGAAAACCGAGAACCGAAGACGCCGTGCCGGCGACATGGCCGAGCGGCTCCATGGCGAGCGAGTTGAAGTTGGATGCGATCCAGCCGAACTGAAACATGGTCAGTGCGAAGAAGGCGAGGAAAAGCAGGAAAGGCATCGGCTGCGGGGTGAAGACCTGCACCAGCAGCCAGATCAGGGTGATGGTGATGAAGCCGAGAAGCGCACCATGCGACAGGCGGCGCATGCCGAAGCGACCGACGAGGCGCGAATTGACGAAGGCCGATAGAGACATGAAAAGCGCGACGGCGGCGAAGGCGACCGGGAACATCGCGCCGAGCTTATAGATGCCGACATAGACCTGCTGGGCGGAATTGATGAAGCCGAACAGGGCGCCGAGGATGAAGGTACTGGCCAGCGTGTAGCAAAGGGCTACCCTGTTGGTGAGGACGATGACGAAACCGGCCAGCACCGATGAGGCGGTGAACGGGCGGACATCATCCGGCGCCAGCGTCTCGGGGAGGCGTCTTGCGACCCACCACGTCACGACAATGCCGACGATCGCGATGAAGGCGAAGATCAGGTGCCAGTTGCCGAACAGCAGGACCAGCTGGCCGGTGCCTGGCGCGATGACCGGCACGATCATGAAGACCATCATGATCAGCGACATGACCTCTGCCATGGCGCGGCCGCCATAGACGTCGCGGACGATGGAGACCGAGATCACCCGGGTGGCTGCCGAGCCCAGGCCCATGATGAAGCGAAGCAGAAGCAGGCCTGCGAAGCTCGGGACGAACAGGACCGCGATGGCGGAGAGAATGTAGATGCCAAGCCCGATCAGAAGCGGCTTGCGTCGGCCAAAGCGGTCGGAAAGCGGACCGTAGAGCAGCTGGGCGAGACCGAAACCGAACAGATAGGTGGAAATCACGTATTGGCGGTGATTCGGGTTTTCGACGCCGAGCGATTCGCCGATCTGCTGGAGAGCGGGCAGCATGATGTCGATCGCGAGCGCGTTGCATGCCATCAAGGCAGCCATCATGCCGATGAATTCGAATTTGCTGACGCTCTTGAGGCCGACCGGCGCCGTTTGTGAAGAATTTGTCACAGCTATTTCCTGAACAATGGGAAAGGCGCCGCGGGGGGCGGCGCCTTCAAAAACGTGCGATAGCGGGAAGCTTCGCGAAAAGATCAGGCGGCGCGTACGCCGACGCCCTGGCCTTCGAAATGGCTCTTGAGCTCGCCCGACTGGAACATTTCACGGACGATATCGCAACCGCCGACGAACTCGCCCTTGACGTAGAGTTGCGGGATGGTCGGCCAGTTGGAATAGTCCTTGATGCCCTGGCGGATTTCCGCGTCGGCCAGAACGTTGACGCCCTTATAGTCGACGCCGAGGTAATCCAGGATCTGGACGACCTGGCCGGAGAAACCACATTGCGGAAACTGCGGGGTGCCCTTCATGAAAAGCACGACGTCGTTGGTCTTGATCTCGTTGGCGATCAGTTCGTTAATACCGCTCATAATCTTCATCCTTTCACATGCGGCTTCAAGGACCGCTGCGCTGCGTTGTCCTTAAATAGCAAGGCAGCCTTATTAATTCCAGCGCTATCGGTGATGCGACGGCGTTCTTTGGCCTCATGCGGCGACAAATTGGCGTCGTCTCCGCTACAGGCCGCGCTGTTTGCTGCGGCTCGCCGTGGTGCGCCGCTTGCTGACCTGCCGCTTCGCAGGTTTTGCCGCGGCCCGGGTGAGGGTGGCGGTTACAGGCTTCGCCGATTTCGTCTGGCGCCTTTTGCGCTTGCTCGGCGTCCTGCCATGCGACTTGCCGAGCAGTTCCTTGACGACACTTTCGATCACGCCGGCAACGATCTGGTTGACGAGACTGTTCACGGCATCATTCCGCAGGTGCGGATGTCTGCAATGCGAGGGCATGGAGCACGCCGCCCATGTTTCCCTTCAGTGCCTCGTAGACCATCTGGTGCTGCTGTACCCGGCTCTTGCCGCGGAACTGTTCGGCCACGACTTCGGCGGCATAATGATCGCCGTCGCCGGCGAGGTCACGGATGGTGACCTTTGCACCGGGAAGCCCCGCCTTGATCATGTCTTCGATTTCGCCGGGTCGCATGGGCATGCAGTTTTCGTCCTTTTGTCTCTCCCGGATTCGTCCCGGGGCTTGTTCTCGTCAACACTGCCTCAAACCGGGCTTGCGGTCAAAGCGACAATGCCGGCGCAGATCACTCTTGCCGGCATTGCCATCAATTCAGCTCTTGTCGCGGGACGATCACGCCATGAAGGTCGGGAACCAGCTCTCGTGAGCTGCGGTCAGTTTGCTGATCGTGACGTCGATGACGCCGTCGACGACGACCGCTTCACCGCCGACCTTGCCGAGCGTGCGGAATGGAACGCCGGCGCTTTCGGCGCTTGCCTCGACAAAATTGGCGAGATCGGCCGGAACGGCGATGACGTAACGGGCCTGGTCCTCACCGAAGAGGAGTGCGTGGGCGGGGCCCTGCTGGCTGGCGAGGCTTACCGTCAGCCCCTTGCCGGACGACATGGCCATTTCGGCAAGCGCGACGCCGAGGCCGCCCGAGGAAATGTCGTGGCAGGCGGTGACCTGGGCGTTGCGGATGACGGCGCGGACGAATTCGCCATTGCGGCGTTCGGCGACGAGGTCGACCGTCGGTGCAGGGCCGTCGATCGTGTCGAGCACGTCACGCAGGTAAACGGAGGAGCCGAGGTGGCTGCCATCGGTGCCGATCATGATCAGCACGTCGCCGTCGTTGGCGGTGCCGATCCTTGCCATTTTCTGCCAGTCGGTCAGAAGGCCGACACCGGCAATGGTGGGTGTCGGCAGGATGGCGACACCGTTGGTCTCGTTGTAGAGCGAGACATTGCCGGAGACGATCGGGAAGTCGAGCGCGGTGCAGGCCTCGCCGATGCCCTTGATGGCGCCGACCAGCTGGCCCATGATTTCCGGCTTTTCCGGATTGCCGAAATTGAGGTTGTCGGTGGCGGCGAGCGGTTCTGCGCCGGTGGCGACGATATTGCGCCAGCATTCGGCAACCGCCTGCTTGCCGCCTTCATACGGGTCTGCTTCGACGTAACGCGGCGTGACGTCGGAGGAGAAGGCAAGCGCCTTGGAGGCGTGGCCTTCGACGCGGACGACGCCGGCGTCGCCGCCTGGAAGCTGCAGCGAATTGCCCTGGATCAGCGTGTCATACTGTTCCCAGACCCAGCGGCGGCTGGACTGGTTCGGCGAACCGACGAGCTTGAGGAGTGCATCGTTGTAATCGGCGGGTTCCGCGACCTGGCTGGCCGGCAGCGGCGCACGGCCGTTATGCTGGATCCAGGGACGGTCGTATTCCGGCGCCTGATCGCCGAGATCCTTGATCGGCAGGTCGGCGACTTCCTCGCCCTGATGCAGGACGCGGAAACGCAGGTCGTCAGTGGTCTTGCCGACGATGGCGAAGTCGAGGCCCCACTTGACGAAGATCGCCTTGGCGACTTCTTCCTTGGAGGGTTCGAGAACCATGAGCATGCGCTCCTGGCTTTCCGACAGCATCATTTCATAGGCCGTCATGCGCTCTTCGCGGACCGGCACCTTGTCGAGCTCGAGTTCGATGCCGAGGTCGCCCTTGGCGCCCATTTCTACCGCCGAGCAGGTGAGACCGGCGGCACCCATGTCCTGGATGGCGATGACGGCGCCGGTCTTCATCAGTTCGAGGCAGGCTTCGAGCAGGCACTTTTCGGTGAAGGGGTCGCCGACCTGAACGGTCGGGCGCTTTTCCTCGATCGATTCGTCGAATTCGGCAGATGCCATGGTGGCGCCGCCGACGCCGTCACGGCCGGTCTTGGCACCGAGATAAACGACCGGCAGGCCGACGCCCTTGGCTTCCGACAGGAAAATGCCGTCGGACTTGGCAAGGCCGGCTGCGAATGCGTTGACGAGGATATTGCCGTTGTAACGGGCGTCGAACTCGACTTCACCGCCAACGGTCGGCACGCCGAAGGAATTACCGTAGCCGCCGACACCGGCAACGACGCCGGAAACGAGGTGCTTGGTCTTGGCATGGTCAGGCGCGCCGAAACGCAACGCGTTCATCGCCGCGATCGGGCGGGCGCCCATGGTGAAGACGTCGCGGAGAATGCCGCCGACGCCGGTCGCAGCCCCCTGATAGGGTTCGATATAGGACGGGTGATTGTGGCTTTCCATCTTGAAGACGACGACGTCGCCATCATCGATGTCGACCACGCCGGCATTTTCGCCCGGACCCTGGATGACGCGGCGGCCCTTGGTGGGCAGCGTGCGCAGCCACTTCTTGGAAGACTTGTAGGAGCAGTGCTCGTTCCACATGGCGGAGAAGATGCCAAGCTCGGTGAAGCTCGGCTCGCGTCCGATCAGGTCCAGAATACGCTGGTATTCGTCCGGCTTGAGGCCGTGCGAAGCGATGAGTTCCGGGGTGATCTGGCGGGAATTGGAGATCGTCATCTTTTATCCTGGGATGGCTGCCGGTTTGGGCTTTTGCGCCTCTTTAGCCTAACTATCCCGTGAGTGCGACAGGAAAATCAGCCATTGTAGGCAATGGCCGGGGGATAGGCCGCGGCCGGAGCGTCGTGCCGTTCAGGCGACCGTGTCGTAACCGGTCGAGCCGCTGTCGAGCAGGCTCCTGACGATCCTGAGGCCTTCGGCCACTTCCTGTCTCTGGCCGGGCGAGGAGAAGCCGAGGCGGACCCTGTGGCTGATCTTTTCGGAACGTCCTGCCTTGAACTCGTCTTCGTCGTCCAGCAGCACGCCATCGGCATAAACGGCATTCTTGAATGCCGCGGACAGCCACGGTTCCGGCAGCTTCAGCCAAAGGAAGGGGATATCGGGATTGGAATTGAAATCGTAGCCCGACAGAATGTCGCGCGCCAGGGCTTCGCGCGCGTTGATCTCCGCCTTGCATCGCTGCCAGATGGCGTCGGCCTCGCCGCTCAGAACGAGCCGTGCGGCCAATTCGGCGAGCATGAAGGGCAGGCCACCGGTCATCATCTTGTGGGCAATGCGCACCCGCTGGGCAAAATGAGGGGGGCAGGCGACCCAGCCGCCGCGGATGCCGGCCGAAACCGATTTCGACAGGCCATCGATGACGAAGGTCCGCTCCGGCGCGAAGGCGGCGATGAGCGGAATTTCCTTCTTGTTCATCGCCCCGTAGAGATTGTCCTCAATCAGCCAGACATTGTGCCGGCGGGCGATTTCGGCAATCGCCTTGCGATGTTCGAGCGGCATGGTGGCGAGCGTCGGGTTCTGCGCCGAGGACATGAAGAAGGCGATCTTCGGATGTTCCTGAACGCAGACCCGTTCGAAATCATCCGGGGACACGCCCTTGTCGTCGGAATTGACCAGCGAGATGCGACGGCCAATCAGCCCGACGGCGCGGCTGACCTGCGAATAGGTAAGGTGTTCGAAGACGATCCGGTCGCCCGGATTGGTGAGTACGCTGATGATCGCCATGATGCCGGCATGGGCGCCGAGCGTCGGCACGATGGCATCGGTCTGCGGTGTCCAGTCGCCGTAGCTCAGCCAGCGCTGGCCGGCCTGCTGCCAGTGATCGGGAAACCCGCGCGTATAGCTGACGACATCCTGCGGACAGTCGGCGAGAATTTCGGAAACGATTGCCGAGATCGTGTTGCTCTGACCGATCTCGGGCGCCGCGGTGCTGTCGAAGCGGATTTTGCCGGGTGGCGTCTGCAGCGGGCGTGTACCGGCAAGGCTGGTGGTCACCGGGTCATGGCTGGAATGCGGTGCAGTTTCGCCGCGGGCAAGTACATAGGTGCCGCGGCCGACCTCGCCGCTGACAAGACCACGTTCATGCAGCAGCGAGTAGGCGCGGCTGATCGTACCGATTGTCACGCCGATATCGAAGGCGAGATTGCGCTGCGGCGGCAGCTTGCCGCCGGCGGTCAGATCGCCTGCACCGATTGCCTTTTCCATCTCGTCTGCGAGGCGGATGTAAAGCGGGCCGGAGCCTTCGCTCAGATTGGGTAGCCAATTTGTCATGGTGACAATGATTACATTGTGACGCTTTTGGAGTCAATGTATCTGGATTGCACCAAATGCACGCGAACGCCGATAGGTGCAATATGCGCAAGTATGACGAATACCTCAGTACAATCGATACAATGTATCCCGACCGCTACGAGCGCGAAACCGCGTTCTACGCCGCGGGAGATCTCCTGCCGCCGGCATCGATGCCGGTGCGTGTCGGATTGATTGCTGCAATGTTTGATATTCTGGTGAACTGGACCGCGCGTCGCAAAGGCCGGCAGATGCTGCGCGACATGGACGATGATCAGTTGCGGGATATCGGCGTGACGCGGACTGCCGCGAACCGGGAAGCCGCACGGTCGCGGTTCCTCGCATAAGACATCAATTGTCTGCCTCGGCAGATGAAAGCGGCCCGTTCGGCAGTCCCAACCGCCGGGCGGGCCGTCTCTTTTGTTCTCGGCGTTGCTGGCTGCAAAAGCTGTGAGCCGGCTTCGACGGCCTTGTCCGGATCAGCAGTTGCTGTTGCCGGCGACCCAGCGCTTGACGTCGGTATTAATGCGGCCGGAAATCTGTTCGTTCATCATCGGGCCGAAGGCGCTCAGGCGCGCGGGCCTGCCTTCTGCCTGCACCACCAGAAGCGGACGAATGTCCGACGAGCCCTTGCGGGTCAGGAGAATACGCGGCCGGTCCGAAAACGAGGTGAGTTCCGGGGCAAATGCGTAGGTCTTGAAGGCCGCATCGCCCGACTTGAACCAGCAGCGGTTTGCGGCGACTGCAACCCTCTCCATGACATCCAGCGCAGACGGGTTCGTCCGGGCGACGGGCTTTGACTGGCAGGCTGCGAGAAGCGCTGCAAGAAGGGTGACGGAGAGAGCAGTCTTAATGCGGCAGGACATCTGCTGGTCGTTTCCGAATTGAATGAGATTTCGGGCGCCGGTCGGCCCGTGGCGATCCCGGCGCTCGTTAAGGCTCTAAGCTGCGATAACATCCAGCGCCGAGGCGAAGATGCCGCGGCCGTCGTTGCCGCCATGGGCCGCTTCGATCAGATTTTCCGGATGCGGCATCATGCCGAGGACGTTGCCGCGGGCATTGACGATGCCGGCAATGTCGTCCATCGCGCCGTTCGGGTTGGTGCCCTCGGCATAACGGAAGACCACCTGGCCTTCGCCGTTCATCGTCTTCAACGTCTCGGCATCGACGAAATAATTGCCTTCGTGATGGGCGACGGGGCAACGGATGATCTGGCCCTTGCCGTAGGCGCGGGTGAAGTCGGTCTCGGCATTGACCACCTCGAGCTTGACTTCCTTGCAGACGAATTTCAGCGAGGCGTTCATCATCAGGGCGCCCGGCAGCATGCCGGCCTCGACGAGGATCTGGAAGCCGTTGCAAACGCCAAGAACCTTGACGCCTTTTTCTGCCTTTTCCTTGATCGCCTGCATGACCGGCATGCGGGCGGCAATTGCGCCGCAGCGCAGGTAATCGCCATAGGAGAAGCCGCCCGGAATGACGATCAGGTCGACGTCATCGGGAATGCTCGTCTCCGTCTGCCAGACGGTGATCGGCGCCTTGCCGGAAATCTTTGTAAGGGCGGCGATCATGTCGCGATCGCGGTTGAGGCCTGGGAGCTGGACGACGGCGGACTTCATGGGTGTGGGTCAAACCTTGCCTGGGCCTCCGAAAGCTCGCGCAGTTCGAGGCGGGTTTCGATACGGTCGAGGCGCTGGTCGACGCGATCCAACCGTGTATAAATCTGATGAATATCCATCTGCATCGCGGCGACCGAACCGCGCAGGCTACTCAACTCGTTCTTTGTGCTCGTCATGTCGAATTTCAGGGACGAGATGTCGCTCTGCATCTTCTTGAGCAGTTCGTAAATCAACTCGTTTGTAACTTCAGCCATCACACGCGCTCTGCAACCTTTAGTCGATTGCGATAGTGTAATTCTCAATCACCGTGTTTGCCAGAAGCTTCTCGCACATGGCTTTCAGGTCAGTTTCGGCCTTGGCCCTGTCGGCGGTATCGAGTTCGAGGTCGAACACCTTGCCCTGGCGGGCCTGGTGGACGCCTGCGAAGCCGAGGCTGCCGAGGGCGCCTTCGATCGCCTTGCCCTGCGGGTCGAGAACGCCGTTTTTCAGCGTGACGGTCACGCGTGCCTTGATCACTTCAAAATACCCCTGATTACTTGACCAGAACCGGACCCGTTCCGCGGATCGGTTCGTTTTCATTGATGATGCCGAGACGGCGGGCGACTTCGGAATAGGCTTCCAGCAGACCGCCGAGATCGCGGCGGAAACGGTCCTTATCCATCTTTTCCTTGGTCTCGATATCCCACAGGCGGCAGCTGTCGGGCGAGATCTCGTCGGCGAGGATGATACGCATCATGTCGCCTTCATAGAGGCGACCGCACTCGATCTTGAAATCGACGAGCTGGATGCCGACGCCGAGGAAGAGGCCGGTGAGGAAGTCGTTGACGCGGATGGCAAGGGCCATGATGTCGTCAAGCTCGGCCGGATTGGCCCAGCCGAAGGCGGTGATGTGCTCTTCGGAGACCATCGGGTCGGCAAGCTGATCGGACTTGTAATAAAATTCGATGATCGAACGCGGCAGGACGGTGCCTTCCTCGATGCCGAGGCGCTCCGAAAGGGAGCCGGCAGCAACATTGCGCACGACGATCTCGAGCGGGATGATCTCGACTTCCTTGATCAGCTGCTCGCGCATGTTAAGCCGACGGATGAAGTGGGTCGGGATGCCGATCCTGTTCAATTGGGTGAAGAGGTATTCGGAGATACGATTGTTGAGCACGCCCTTGCCGTCGATGACGTCATGCTTCTTCTTGTTGAAGGCCGTGGCGTCATCCTTGAAGAATTGGATCAGCGTGCCTGGCTCGGGTCCCTCGTAAAGGATCTTGGCCTTGCCTTCGTAAATACGGCGGCGACGATTCATGATGTTCTTATCTCGTTGTAGGCGGGCAGAGCCGCTGCGGTCTTCTTTGAAGCGGTCCCATATCGGAAAAGTTTCGTTTTCACAATGCGGGCGTTTCTCGACAGGCAAATTGCCCAGTGTTCCTGATGCGAAGAATCGGTGTGGACGGCCATGTCGAGGTTGAGACTTTTTTCGAGCGGCCGCAATTGCTTATAACAGATAGGGTCGCGGATGGAGCCTTTCCATAGCGGCGATCGGGCTTGCCGTCTGCGCTGGCGGCCGGGATCTGGACATATCGCAAACCTCACCATCCGAATATTCTAATATGAATGTGGGAGGAATAAGATGAGTGGCATCGGCGAGCGTGAAGAGCTTGCTCACCGGGCCGCAACACCGTGGCGAACGTCAGGCCTTCAATTTGCTGAGGAACTGGGCAAAGACCATCGTGCCCTCGGGCCATGGACCATGGCCGGATTCCGCATTGATGTGGCCGGATTCACCGGCGTCCACCAGCAGTGATCCCCAGGCATTGGTAATGTCGCCGGCATGATCGTAGGAACCGAACGGATCGTTGCGGCTGGCGACCGTCAGGGACGGGAAGGGAAGGGGATCGCGCGGATAAGGGCCAAAGGTCATCAGATGTTTTGGCCGGATCTTCGGGTTTTCCACCTCCGGCGGCGCGACGAAGAATGCACCGGCGATCGGCTTCTTGAAGAACGGGATGGCGTGGATTACCGTCGGCACGCCGAGCGAGTGGGCAACCAGAACAACGGGCTTCGTCGAGGCGTTGACCTCCTCGACGAGACGCTGCACCCAGTCTTCCTTTACCGGCTTTGCCCATTCGGCCTGCTCCACCCGGCGGGCCGTCTCGAGCTTCTGCTCCCAACGGGTCTGCCAGTGGGTCGGGCCGGAATTGGTATAACCGGGGACGATGAGGATATCGGCTTCTGACGCTTTCATGACGCCTATCTGTGCCCTCTCTGTGTCGATATCAAGCTTCGCCGAAGACGCGGGCGAAGATCGTGTCGACATGTTTGGTGTGATAACCGAGATCGAACTTTTCGCGGATCTCTGCTTCAGACAAGGCTGCAAGGACTTCCTGGTCACCCAGAAGCTCCTCAAGGAAATCCTTGCCCTGTTCCCAGACCTTCATGGCATTGCGCTGCACGAGGCGGTAGCTGTCCTCGCGGGAAACGCCAGCCTGGGTGAGCGCTAGGAGAACCCGCTGGCTCATCACCAGACCCTTGAACTTGTTCATGTTCTTCAACATGTTCTCGGGATAGATCACCAGTTTCTCGATGACGCCGGCAAGGCGGTTCAGCGCGAAATCGAGGGTGACGGTGGTATCGGGACCAATGGCGCGCTCGACGCTCGAATGGCTGATGTCACGCTCGTGCCAGAGGGCCACATTTTCCATCGCCGGGACAACCGACATGCGCACCAGGCGGGCAAGGCCGGTCAGATTTTCGGTCAGAACCGGGTTGCGCTTGTGCGGCATCGCGGACGAGCCCTTCTGGCCCGGCGAGAAGAATTCTTCCGCTTCGAGAACTTCGGTGCGCTGCATGTGGCGGATCTCGATCGCGACGTTTTCGATCGACGAGGCGATAACGCCGAGGATGGCGAAATACATCGCGTGGCGGTCGCGCGGGATGACCTGGGTCGAGACCGGCTCGGGCTTCAGGCCCAGTGCTGCCGCGACATGTTCCTCGACGCGCGGGTCGATATTGGCGAACGTGCCGACGGCACCGGAAATGGCGCAGGTGGCGATCTCTTCGCGGGCTTCGAGCAGGCGGGTCTTGTTGCGGTCCATTTCGGCGTAGAAACGGGCGAAGGTGAGGCCCATCGTCGTCGGCTCGGCATGGATGCCGTGGCTGCGGCCGATGCGGACCGTGTCCTTGTGTTCGAAGGCGCGGGCCTTGAGGGCGGCCAGAACGCGGTCGATGTCTGCGAGCAGGATGTCGGTAGCGCGCACCAGCTGGACGTTGAGCGTGGTGTCGAGAACGTCCGACGAGGTCATGCCCTGATGGATGAAGCGGCTATCCGGGCCGACAAATTCGGCGAGATGGGTCAGGAAGGCGATGACGTCATGCTTGGTGACGGCCTCGATCTCGTCGATGCGGGCAACGTCGAATTCGGCCTTGCCGCCCTTTTCCCAGATCGTCTCGGCTGCCGACTTCGGAATGACGCCGATCGCGGCCAGTGCGTCGCAGGCATGTGCCTCGATTTCGAACCAGATGCGGAACTTTGTTTCCGGCGACCAGATGGCGACCATTTCCGGTCGGGAATAACGGGGGATCATGGGCAGCTCGCTTGCTTGGATAGAATTGCCGCCGCTCTATCAAGAACGGCAGCAAAGCTCAATGTTTTAGGAGGGGTGGATGCGATGTGCCGACAAACGGCACTCTCAACGGGCCTGTTTCGGCAATCTCGGGTGCTGATGTCTCAGGCCTTGGCGGCTGAAACCAGCGCCGCGATATTTTCACGGTAGGCGTCCTGGCTGCCGCCCTTGAAGATCGCGGAACCGGCAACGATGACATTGGCGCCGGCTTTATGGGCGGCGCCAATGGTTTCCGCGGTGATGCCGCCATCGACTTCCAGTTCGATCGGCCTGTCGCCGATCAGGGACTTGATGCGGGAGATCTTGTCGAGCGCTGCGGGAATGAGCTTCTGTCCGCCGAAGCCGGGATTGACGCTCATGACAAGGATCAGGTCGACGTCATCCAGGACCTCTTCGAGCACGGAGACCGGCGTGGCCGGGTTGAGTGTGACGCCGACCTTCTTGCCGAGCTGGCGGATCGTCTGCAACGAGCGGTGCAGATGCGGACCTGCCTCGGCATGGACGGTAATGCTGTCGCAGCCTGCCTTGGCGAATGCTTCGAGATAAGGATCGACCGGGGCGATCATCAGGTGGCAATCGAAGAAGGCATCGGTATAGGGGCGCAGCGACTTGATGACGTCCGGACCGAAGGAGATGTTGGGAACGAAATGACCGTCCATGACATCGAGATGCACCCAGTCGGCACCGGCATCGACGACATCTTTCACCTCCTGTCCGAGCTTCGAAAAGTCCGCGGCGAGAATGGAGGGAGCGATGCGAAGCGGCAAGGTCATGATGGGCTGATCTCCTGTTTGGGCTGCCGAGTACCATTGTCTGCCGGCGACGGCAATCGGTCGGGCGTCTGCCGCGGATTGCTACTCGCCTTCGGGGGCTGACGATACGAAATCACTGCCGCGCCATTCGAGCAGATGATAGGGGTTGGTCTGCAGTTCATGACCGGTCGAGAAGGCGATTTCGCCGATGACTGTTGCGAACCGCTGGTCGGCCAAGCTGCGGGCAAGCGCCCCCGGCTGCCGGCCGGCCGAGGCGATAGCCTGGCTTGCCAGCTGGACGGCGGCATAGGCCGGCAGAACATCGCCTTCCGGTTCTATCCCCTGCCTTCGTAATCCGGTGACGATCTCGCTTGCGACCGGTGCCGCCTGATAGGGTGGCAGCGACACGGCAAGCGTGCCGTCGGCAAGCGGAACCGGTCGATTGGCGGCCTGCATGACATCGCCGCCAAGCACGGTGAGGGGAATGTTTTCAGCCGCCGCGTCGCGAACAATGATGGTGATGTCATTGCGTTCCGCGCCGACGAGGACGTGGGTTGCGCCTGCCTTCTGCAGGCGCCGGACGAGGGCGATCTGCTGTTCCTGACCTGGACGCATCGTATCGGTGAAGACCGGAGAAATGCCGATCGGCTCGAGCTTCTGGCGCACCGCGCTGATCAGTTCGCGACCGTAGATCGTGCCGTCGTCGACAAAGGCGATCGGATCTGCCTTCCACCGGGCAACGATGACTTCAGCGATCTTGTCTGCTTCGGCCGTCTCGGACGGCGCCATGCGGAACAGCGGCCAGCCGTTGCGCAGAGCGTCCTCCATGAGGATGTGGGAGCGGACAGATATGGTGATGGCTGGAATGTTGCGATTTGAGAGGGTCGGCATGGCGGCGGTCAGCGTCTCGACGCAGAGAAAGCCGATCGCGATCGAGGCGCCGCCATCCGCCAATGCCTTGGCCGCTTTGGCTCCGCCGGCCTCGTCGCAGCTTTCGTCCACTTCGACGATCTTGTCCCCGGTCGTGCCGGCCGCCGCTTTTGCGCCGGCAAAAATCTGGGCACCAAGCAATGCATAGGGGCCCGATTTCGGTGCAACGACGCCGATCACCCCGGCCGAGGCCGCAATCGCCGGGACCGTACAGGCGAAAGCGGCGGTCATCATAACGGCGAGACTGGAGCGCAGGGACGGCATGCTTTTCCTTAAGGGGCGGCGTTTGCGCCACATTTAACCGGCGAGGTCGACGCGTCAAAGCTTTTTCCCGGCTTTTTCATGATTGTGCTGTGATGCCGCTTCGGGCGATCATCTCTGCACCTCGCATCTGGCGAAGGCCGGCATCAAACACCATCTGTTGGAAACAGCCCGCTTCACCTGCGAAAGGACCTTGCCCATGCGCTCAGCCGAACCTCTGGACCCGCTGCTGACGGCCCAACGCTGGCGAGAAGATGGCCGTGATGTCGCCATTGCCACTGTGATCGAGACCTGGGGCTCTGCGCCACGGCCTGCCGGCAGCAATCTGGTGATCGATGCGCAGGGCAATTTCGAAGGCTCCGTTTCCGGCGGCTGCGTGGAGGGTGCGGTGATTACCGAAGCGCTGGACGTGATCGGATCCGGAGCGCCGAAAATGCTGGAGTTCGGTGTGGCTGACGAGACCGCCTGGCAGGTCGGGCTATCCTGCGGCGGCCGTATTCGCGTTTATGTCGAGAGGCTCGTCTGATGCGGGCCGAAACGCTTGCCGGGCTCAATGCGGCGCGTGCGTCCCGAAGGGGAGCGGCGCTGGTGACGTATCTTTCAACCGGTGATGTGGAGCTCGTCCTCGAGGAGGATATCGCCTCGAGCCCGCTTTCCGTCCAGATTGCGGCGGCGCTCGGAACCGGCAAGGCTGCAAGTGTCGAGACCGCCGACGGCGCGGTCTTCATCAATCCGCATGTTCCCCCGCCACGGATCGTGGTGATCGGGGCGGTGCATATCAGCCAGGCACTCGCCCGCATGGCCGACATTGCCGGTTATGATCTGTCGATTATCGATCCGCGCACGGCATTTGCCACGGAAGAGCGTTTCGATGGCGTCCGGCTGTTGGCCGACTGGCCGGAGGACGTGCTGGCGGGCGAACCGCTCGACAGCTATACGGCTCTTGCGGTCGTCACTCACGATCCGAAGATCGACGATTTTCCCCTGTCTGCGGCATTGAAGGCCAATTGTTTCTATGTCGGCGCCCTCGGCAGCCGGAAAACTCATGCCAAGCGGATCGAGCGTCTGAAGGCAATGGGACATGGCGACGAAGAGATGTGTCGCATCGCAGCGCCGATCGGCCTCGATATCGGGGCTGCGACACCGGCGGAGATCGCCGTCGCCATTCTTGGGGAGATCATTCGGTCGTTTCGCCTGCGTCACCGGCTGGAGACATCTGCCGCATGAGATATGGCGATTTCGAAATCGGAGAGGCCGATGGCGTGGTGCTTGCCCATGCGGTGAGGCTCAGGGATGGGCGTATCGGCAAGGGGACGCTTCTCTCCAGTCGCGATGTGGATCGACTGGCGGCGGAGGGGATAACCTCCGTCACCGGTATCCGCCTCGAACGCGGCGATCTCGGCGAAGACGAAGCTGCAGATTACATCGTGAATGCCATCGGCGGCGATCGCTTGCGTTTTTCCGAAGCGTCGACGGGGAGGGTCAACGTCTATTCGACGGTCAACGGCCTGTTCACAGCAGACAAGGTTGTGGTCGATGCGCTGAACCGGGTCGATCCTGCCATCACGCTTGCCTGTCTCGCCGATCACGTCCCGGTACGCGCCGGCGACATGGTGGCGACGATCAAGATCATCCCGCTCGCCGTGTCGGGCGCCAAGGTTGCCGAGGCAAGGCAGGTGATCGCAGCAAACGCGCCGTTTGCGGTCAAACCGTTCAGTCCCCGTTCGGTGACTTTGATTGCGACCGAGTTGCCATCGCTCAAGACGTCGGTGATGGACCGGACCGCCAAGATCCTGGCGCAGCGACTGGCGATTTCCGGTAGCCGGCTTATCAAGGAGATCCGGGTGAGGCATGACCGGCATGCAGTTGCCGAGGCTTTGCAAGGGCTTGGTCTGGACTGCAATCGTGAGCCGGCTATGGTGATCGTGTTCGGTGCATCGGCAGTTACCGATCCTGAGGACGTTATCCCTGCTGCCATCAAAGCGGCGGGTGGTAGCGTCGATCATATCGGCATGCCGGTCGATCCAGGCAATCTGATCGTGCTGGGACATATCGGTGCGGTGCCGGTGATCGGCGCTCCTGGTTGCGCCCGCTCGCCGAAAGAAAACGGTTTCGACTGGGTGATCGACCGGATCATGGCCGGGGAGACGCCTGAATGGGCTGATCTTACCGGCATGGGTGTGGGAGGACTGCTGATGGAAATTCAAAGCCGGCCGCGTCCGCGGGACGCCAAGCCCCGCGATGGCCGGACGATCAACGTTGCCTGTGTGCTCCTTGCGGCAGGGCAGGCGCGCCGCATGGGACCTGACGGTCCACACAAGCTTCTGGCGGAATTCGATGGCACGCCGTTGGTGAGACGCTCGGCACAGATGCTGTTGATGTCGGATCTGCAGACCGTCGTTGCCGTGACCGGTCATCGTCACGATGAGGTGGGGCAGGCCTTGTCGGGCCTTGATGTGGTGATGGCGTTCAATCCCGATTATGCGTCGGGCATGGCGAGTTCGCTCGTCAGCGGCTTTTGCCGGCCGGAGATTTCATCCGCGGATGGCATATTGGTGATGCTGGCCGACATGCCGGCCGTTGGCAGCGATCAGGTCAACCTGCTGGTGGAACGTTTTCGGGCGGCGGGCGGCCGGTCGGTGGTGCGATCGGTATTTGACGGAAAAAGGGGCAATCCGATCATCCTGCCGCGCGAGACTTATGCGGCGGTGCTGCGGCTGGAAGGCGATATCGGCGCAAGGGCGATCATCGAAAGCTGCGGCCTGACGATCATCGATGTCGACATCGGACCGGCCGCGCATATAGATGTCGATACGCCCGAGGCTGTGGTGGCTGCGGGCGGTATTCTGAAGCGATAAGGCGAGGGGCCTGATGGACAATGCGTCGATCGAGGAGATGTTCGAAGGGCTGGGCCCGGTGTCGATCCGGCGCATGTTCGGCGGCAAGGGCATCTACCATCAGGGGCTGATCATCGCGCTCGATCTCCGGGACGAGATCATCCTGAAGGCCGACAAAACCAGTGCTCCGGAATTTGCTGCTGCCGGCGCGACGCAATGGGCCTATGAAGGCAAAAAGGGCAAGCCGGTGCTGATGCCCTACTGGTCCATTCCCGATTCGGCTCTGGACGACCCGGACGAGCTGAAACAATGGATCGTCATGGCTTTCGAGGCGGCGTTGCGGATCAGTCGCGATACGTAATCGCTTTTTTGCGCAACTACCAGATTTCAGGTATTGCGAAATCGGCCGCGCCACCGTTATTGTCGGTGCGTAATGGGGGATGTGGCCCGGTAACCTGCCGGGCCGACGACAGCATCCGATAATATTGCGCGCTTTTTCATTAAGGCGAAGCCGTCCTGGGCAACCAGGACGGCTTTTTCATGCCTTGAGATATGGAAAGGCCTGCTGGGAGAAAACCGAAAGCGAGCCTGGAGGATCGTTTATATCGATCCACATCAGGTCGGCGTGTTTCTCGGGTTCGGTTAGAACCGGCTCGCCTTCAAAATCATCGGTGACGTAGATCAAGGAGATCCAGTGCTGGCCCTCGTCAGCCAGGATGCCTTCGATATGGCAAAGAAACCGGATCTCGCCGATCTTTAGACCGGTCTCTTCCTCAGCTTCGCGGCGGGCAGCCTCTGCTGCCGGCTCCATCTTGTCGATCTTGCCGCCGACGATGTTCCAGCTGCCGGCCTCAGGTGCCTTAAGCCTGCGACAGACCAGCACCTTGCCATCGGCCCGGCGGATCACCAGGCCGACGCCCAGACCGGGAAAATCCAGTCCGGGTCTTGCCGACACCGTCACTTGGCCGCGTTGGCGACGATCAGCATGAATGCGGGGATATCGTCACCGAAACCGACCGGTGTCGGGCCGTCGTCGTGATCGCGGTAGCGACGACGGTCACGGCTGTCGTCGTTGGCGGGGTTGGGGCGCCGGTCGCGATCGCGGTTCCGGTTGTTTGCAGGCTGATTTTTCCTGTCGGAACGACGCTCCGACTTCGAATTCTCCAGAACTGCTTCCACGATTGCCTCTTCCGTAACGACTGGTTTTTCCTGCGGTGCTGCCGCCGGCTGTGCTGCGACCGGCTGTTCCTGCCGGTTGCCGCGATTGCGGTCTCGACCACCGTCCCTGCCGCCGCGTTCGCGGCCGCCCTTGCTGCGTCCACCACGCTCGCTGTCATGGCTTTCCATGGGAGCGGGCAGGGCTGCGAGATCGCCATTCTGCCATTCGATCTTTTCGCCGATCAGCTTTTCGATCGCGTCGAGATATTTCGAATCCGATTTGGTGACGATGGTGAAGGCCTTGCCGGAGCGACCGGCACGGCCGGTGCGGCCGATGCGGTGGACATAGTCTTCCGCATGGATCGGCACGTCGAAATTGAAGACGTGGCTGACATCGGGAATGTCCAGACCGCGTGCGGCCACGTCCGATGCGACGAGCAGGGTGATCTGGTTTTCCTTGAAACCTGCCAGCATGGTCGTGCGCGAGCGCTGGTCCATGTCGCCGTGCAGGGCGCCGACCGAGAAACCGTGGCGCTCCAATGAGCGGAACAGGTCGGCGACATCCTTCTTGCGATTGCAGAAGATGATGGCGTTCTTCAGGTCTTCCTGGGACTTGATCAGGTCGCGCAGGATGGCGCGCTTCTCGTAATCCTTGCCGTGGGCTGCGACGATGCGCTGCGTGACGGTCTTTGCCGTCGAGGACGGCTTGGCGACTTCGACGCGTTCCGGGTTCTGTAGGAAGCGGTCGGCCAGTTTCTGGATTTCCGGCGGCATGGTTGCCGAGAAGAACAGCGTCTGGCGAGTAAACGGGATCATCTTGGCGATCCGCTCGATATCCGGGATGAAGCCCATGTCGAGCATGCGGTCGGCCTCGTCGATGACCAGGATTTCGACCCCGGTCATCAGCAGCTTGCCACGCTCGCAATGGTCGAGCAGGCGGCCGGGGGTGCAGATCAGCACGTCGGCGCCGCGCTCCAGCTTGCGCTCCTGGTCTTCGAAGGAAACGCCGCCGATCAGCAGCGCCACGTTGAGCTTGTGATTCTTGCCGTATTTCTCAAAGTTCTCGGCAACCTGCGCTGCGAGTTCACGGGTCGGTTCGAGGATCAGCGTCCGCGGCATGCGTGCGCGCGCTCGGCCCTTTTCCAGAAGCGTCAGCATGGGAAGAACGAAGGACGCGGTCTTGCCCGTGCCCGTCTGCGCTATGCCACAGATGTCGCGCCGCTGCAGTGCGTGCGGAATGGCTCCGGCTTGGATCGGCGTAGGTATTGTGTAGCCGGCATCGGTGACGGCATCGAGAACTTTCTGGCTCAGGCCAAGATCAGCAAAAGTGGTCAAAGGAAATACGATTCCATTCCGTTCAAGAAGAACATGATCCGTCGCTACGCTCAATTGGGGCGACAACACGGCGCGGCATATGACCAAAACGCGGGAAAGTCAAGAAAACCGGGCACGCGCACAGTGCTTTTGGTGAACGAAAGCAACCTCGCGGCGATAGGACGCGTCCAGGGGCCCGTTTGCTACTCGAGGTAGGTGGTGAGTTTCATCCCGGCATTGAGGAAATGCATGGGATCGACCGCCTGACCGTTGCGGCGTACCTCGTAGTGAATGTGCGGGCCGGTGGCTCGACCGGTCGACCCGGCGCGGCCGAGAATATCGCCGGCCTGCACTTCGTCGCCGACGCTGACGAGTATTCGGGAAAGGTGGCCGTAACGGGTGGAAATGCCGTAGCCGTGATCGACTTCGACCATGTTGCCATAGCCGCTCGAAACGCCGGCGGCGATCACCTTGCCGGCGCCGGTCGTCTTGACCGCATCACCTGTCTGGGCGGCAAAGTCGATGCCCGAATGCAGGGCGAGACGGCCGAGGAACGGATCAACGCGATTGCCGAACGGGCTGGTGATCGGTTCGCCGGGCGCAGGGTTGGTGAAGGGCAGGGCGCGGGCCGTGCCGCGAATGTTCTCAAGCCGCGTGAGTGCCGCGTCGAGGTCGTCGAGTGATTGGTCGAAACGGTCGCCGGCCAGTCGTGGTGCGACATAGGGTCCGCCGACGCCACCCTGCTTGTCTTCCGACGCGGTTTCGTCGACATCGACGCCGCTGCGCTGCAGGATGGAATTTATCGCATCGGCCGTTGTCGATGCGCCGGCAGTCAGGCTTGCGATCCTGCTCAACTGCTGGCTTTCCAGCGTCTTGAGCGACAAGGTGACCTTGGAAAACATCCGGTCGGCTCGGTCTGCCGCACCTTCACGCAAGGATGTGGTCGCAAGGTTTGAGGCGATGTCCGAGGGTGAGGCTGCTTCGCCATGGGCAAGCAGCCTTGCAATGGCGGTCGAACCGCCTTTGGTTGCGGCACGGCGTCCATCAGTGCGCTGCCCGTCCGCCTGGGGGGCGAAAGCCGGGATGTCGGACACCGGCGGTTCGAGGCCCGAGTCGTGAGCGCGGTCGAGCAGCGATCCGAGCTTGCCGTGGCGCGAGAAGATCGCGTCCTGCTGCTCCAGCAATTTCTCGACCTTCTTCTCGACGACCTGCTGGTCAAGCAGCTGTCTTGACGTGATGCGGTCGAGCTGGGCTCTGAGCGCCGCGATGCGATCCTCGTAATCGTGCTGCATGCGGGCCTGGCGGGCAATGGTGGCGCCGATCAGGTCGTCGCGGATGACGAGGTAGGAGGTTGCCCCGAGATAACCGACGAGCGCCATACAGGCGAAGCAAAGGCCAAGCGCGATCATCCAGGGGCGGATCGTCATGTGGCGAATGTTCTCGCCGCTTGCGAGAATCAGGACGTGATTCTGTGACCGTTTTCCAAAAACCTTGTTTTCGGCGTGGTGGGCCACGTCCTGCTCCATGAAAAGCTGAGTCAAATCCGATGCTTGTGTGGCGCGATTACACATCCTTAAGGTTAATGAACTCTTAGGAGGGGGTAGGTGTCGAGGATTACCTGCGCGGACAGCGGGGGGAATACGGTATCACTTTTGGAGTGATTATCGCGCCAAACGGTGCTAGACGGCCGTCGCACACATCAAGACACATCCGCAGAGAGCAAAGATGTCCAGGTTCAAGTCCGATTTCCTCCATACGCTCGACGAGCGCGGCTTCATTCACCAGATCTCCGACGAGGCAGGTCTCGACGCGTTGTTCGCCAAGGAAATCGTGACCGCCTATATCGGCTTCGATCCGACGGCGCCGAGCCTGCATGCCGGCGGACTGATCCAGATCATGATGCTGCACTGGATGCAGCAGACCGGTCATCGCCCGATCTCGCTGATGGGCGGTGGTACCGGCATGGTCGGCGACCCGTCGTTCAAGGACGATGCCCGTCAGCTGATGACGGTCGAAACGATCGAGAGCAACATTGCCTCGATCAAGCGGGTTTTCTCCAGCTACCTGACTTACGGCGAAGGGCCGAAGGACGCGTTGATGATCAACAACGCCGACTGGCTGCGCGGCCTCAACTATCTGGAATTCCTGCGCGATGTCGGCCGGCATTTCTCGGTCAACCGGATGTTGTCCTTCGACAGCGTCAAGACGCGTCTCGACCGCGAGCAGTCTTTGTCCTTCCTCGAATTCAACTACATGATCCTGCAGGCCTATGACTTCGTCGAGCTGAACAAGCGTTATGACGTGAGGCTGCAGATGGGCGGTTCCGACCAGTGGGGCAATATCGTCAACGGTATCGACCTTGGTCACCGCATGGGAACGCCGCAACTTTACGCGCTCACATCGCCGCTTCTGACGACCTCGTCGGGCGCCAAGATGGGCAAGTCGATGAACGGTGCCGTCTGGCTCAACCCGGACATGCTGTCGGCTTATGACTTCTGGCAATACTGGCGCAATACCGAGGATGCCGACGTGTCGCGCTTCCTGAAGCTCTACACGGCATTGCCGATGGACGAGATCGCCCGACTTTCGGCGCTTGGCGGTGTCGAAATCAACGAGGTGAAGAAGATCCTCGCGACGGAAGTGACTGCCATGCTGCATGGCCGCCCGGCGGCTGAACAGGCGGCCGAGACCGCGCGCAAGACCTTTGAGGAAGGTGCTCTCGCCGACGACCTGCCTTCGATCGACATTCCCGCGTCAGAACTGGAGGCAGGAATCGGGCTTCTGGCGCTGATCGTCAAAGCCGGGCTTGCCGCTTCCAACGGCGAGGCCCGTCGCCATGTGCAGGGAGGTGCGGTGCGCATCAACGACACGGCGGTCTCTGACGAGCGCCGGACGATCGGCACCGGCGAGGTCACCGCTGACGGCGTGATCAAGCTGTCGCTCGGCAAGAAGAAGCACATTCTGGTGCGGCCTGCCTAACAACAGCCGAACCAGGCGCACATGCCATCGGGCCGCCGGGAGAAATTCCGGTGGCCTTTTTGTTTGGCCGGAGACTACTGGAACTCGAAGATCTGGCGGAAGACGCCGGGGGCGATCAGCGACAGCGGGTTGACGATCAGCCGCGGCTTGTCGAATGGGCCGTCGAGCTTGAAGGTGATGCCGAGCAGGCCACGATCGCGACCGTTGCCGAGGATCGCACCGATCAGCGGCAATTCGCCGAACAACCGGTTGAGACCATAAGCGGGCATGAAGGTGCCGGTCAGTTCGGTATTGCCGTTGGCGTCACGCAGTTTGCCCTGGAACGTGGCGCCGATCTGGTCGCCACGCACCACGCCATTGGCGACGGAGAGCGCGCCATTCTGATAGACCAGCGCGGCGAAACCGCGCTGGAAACGTGCGGCGCTGACATCGATATCGCGTTTTGTGGCGGAGGTCAGGCTTTGCCCATCGTCACCGACCGGCGTCGAGACAAGCGACTGCAGGCGCTGTTCGTTGACGAGCTGGAAGTTGCGGATGTCGATGGACCCGAGCCAGTCATTGCCACGTGCCTTGAGCTTGAGGTTGAGGAGCCCGGCCCGCATGTTGTCGTAAAGATCGGCGAAACGTGCGACGGCGCCTGCATCACCGCTGGTGACCGAGATCGTGTCGCCACGGTTCATCTGGCTCACCAATGCCTGACCGCTGCTGGTGACCGCCGTCAGGTCGGCGCGAGAAATCGTCGATCCACGGGTGGAGAAATTCAGCGAGAGGTTGGAAAGATGTTCGTCGTTGAAACCGACGGCCTGGTCGATCTTGGCACTCAGGCTGGTGCTGGTGCCGTCGCTGCCGCCTGAACTGCCGCCGCTGCCTGTAGCGCTGGCACGCAGATGGGTGATGACGGGCCTCACGTCGATGCTCGATCCGCCGACGGATATGTCATAGGCACCCTTGGCGCGCTTTATGCTGACGCTGTAGTCGTCGGCCGGGGAAAGCTGGACATGGGAGAACGAGGCCGAACTCAGCGAGCCGTTGGAGAGCTGGAACTCGCCCTTGGCGCCGAAGGTTTCGCCCGTCAGCTGGAAATTCTGGATGTTTTGTTCCTTGGCGTCGCTCGCCGTGACCTCGAACTGCGCCTTGGCGCCGATGCCGCTGCCCTTGGTCCAGCCGATCCCCGGAACGGTCAGTGCCGCACGGTTAAGATCGAGCGTTACGCCTTGACGTTTGTCATCCAGCCTCGTCAGTTCGACGCCAATCTGGCCGTCGATCAAATCCGACAATCCCGGCACCAGCTTTTCGCGCTGGGCATTGTTGAGCGTCGCCTTGATGATGCGTTCGCGCTTGATGCCTGCATTCTGGTCGACCGGCTCGACAACGGACAGCTCTGCCGAGACATCGTCGATCGTACCATTGGCTGTCAGCCGGGCCGCCTTGTTGTCGACGGCCAGAAGGCCGGTAAGACCGGCAACCTTGTGGCCTTCCATCTGCGGGCCGAGGCTGACGCCCTGCAACTGCACCTGGGCGTTCCAGACGGGCTTCGGCGGATGATGGTCCGAGATCAGGCCGAAACGGGCCTGAATGTCGGCCTCTGCATCTCCGGAAAAGTCCTCCGGCTTGAAATTGGTGCCTTTCAAGGCATTCATCGGGGCGAAATTGGCAAGCTCGGTGATCGCATCCGCATGGCCGGCAATGTGAAGCGTCAGGTCCGCCATCAGGGGCTTGGCATAGGTGGACGGGATGGCAAACTTGCCGCTCTGGACCGTCACGATCCGCCCGGATGGACCATAGGTCGCCGCCTTGGCGACATCGACCACCAAAGCTTCGCCCTTTAGCGAGAATGTGCCGTCGAGGTTGCGCAGGGGAGGGACGTCACCCGGCAGGTTGAGGCGTGAATCGGCTAGCCCGAAGCTGATCTGCAATTCGTTGGCATCGAGATCCATCGGGATGCCCGGGCCTTTCATCCGGCCGGCCGGGATGAAGACGGCGATCGAACCGTTCGACACGCTGCCGCCGAACATGTTCTGCAGCACCCAGTCCCGCGGCTTGCGTGCCATCCAGAACGGCCAGAACTGCTTGACCCCGGTCACCTGCATCTGCGGGATCTGGCCACCGAAGCTGATTTCCGGCGATTTGGTGCCAAAACGCACCTTGAGCGCTGCGGCCATGCGGCCGAGCGGGCTCGACAGTCCCATATTGTCGAATTCGAGCTGACGATCCGCCAAAAGATAACGGCCGGTGGCCTTGAGGTCGAATTGGCCGGGTTCCTCTCCCGGTGAGGCGCCGACTGCCGTGCCGCCGCTGACAAGCAGGTCCAGGCCGAAACCGAGCCGCTTGTCCGACGAATCGAGGGTGTTCAGGTCGATGACGGCGCCGGTGAAGGGCAGCACGGTTGGTCCGAAACGGGCTTGCGACTTCAGGATCTCGATGGAATTCTTGGCGAAATCATAGGCGACATTGATCGTCGCACCGCTGAATGTCTGCTGGATGCCGTCGAAATAGAAATTACCGGGCGAATTGGTCAGGGTTGCCGACATTGCCGGTTTCTGCGCGTCGCCACGTGAACGTTCGGCGGACATGTCGAAGTTGACGGTGCTTTCCAGCCCTTCGCGCGGCAATCCGTCTTCCGTTCGCTGCAACAGGAAGGAGGTTACTTCCAGACCGGAAAGATGGGCCGAAAGGGCGGCGGTGACGCCATCGATCGTTTTGGAGGCGGCCGTCAGCGAGGCCGGTTTGCCATTGACGCTGACCGAGCCATCGACACCGATCTCACCCGTTTCCGTGCGCGCCAATTCCAGATCGTTGACCCGCAAAACGTTGGCCTTCCGTCCCGGGGGGGCGGGCAGGACGATCTCGATGCCGGCAAGGCGAATGGACGCGGTGCCGGTGCGCTCGATCAGGCCACGGGCCTCGTCAAGCCGCTGGAACGCCTGTTCAAGCAGGAGTGGCACGGCATCCACGCGAACCTTGGCGAGCGCGATCGGATCGCCTTCGGGCAATTGGGCGGTCTCCAGGCGGATGTCCTGGGCCGCGATGCTGTTGATCGATATCCGGCCACCGAGAAGAGCGAGCGGATCGACCGCCATACGCAGCGCGCCGGCGCGGCTGAGATGCTGGCCGGTTGCACGTTCGACGATGTCGACATCGCGCGCCTCGATGGCAATGCGAAAGTCGGAATCGAAACGGATGGCGGTCGAGCCGACCGTCGAGACGTAACGCGGGCCGATGGCATTGTTGAGGGCGGACTGGGCGCGGCTCGTCAGGGTGCCGTCTATGATGCCGCTTTCGATGGCAAAGATGGCACTGCCGATGGCAACCGCGATGAGCGTGACGAAGAGCACCATCGTCTTGCAGAAACGCCAGGTCCTGGTCGTGTGGGGAGGGCAGTGGACGATGATCGGGTCTTCGGTCTGTGCGGACGGAAGTTCATGCAGAGGAACGATATCCTGCTTGCCGAAACTGACCTTTTCGCCCCGTATTTCCGCCATTCAGTGAAGAACTCGTCCTTTTCGCATCCACCGCTGATCTGGACGCTTCGTCTGCCTGTATATACCCATGATGAGGACAGTCACTCAAGATACTGGCGAAAGAAAGGAAATCCATGGCGAACCTGACGATCGGCGATGCCGCCCCCGATTTTACCCTGCCTGGAAACGGCGAGCGGACCATTTCCCTTGGCGATTACAGCGGCAAGGCGCTCGTTCTTTATTTCTATCCGAAAGACGACACGACGGCGTGCACCACCGAGGCGATCTCATTTTCAGAACTGCTGCCCGAGTTCGAGAAGGCCGGCGCGGCGATCGTCGGCATCTCGGCCGACAGCGTCAAGAAACACGATAATTTCGTCCGCAAGCGGGAGCTGACCGTGGCGCTCGGTTCGGATGAAGATACCGCCGTGTCGCAGCTTTATGGCGTGTGGAAGGAAAAGAGCATGTATGGCAAGACCTATATGGGGATCGAGCGTACGACCTTCCTGATCGACGCCAAGGGGCGCGTCGCGCGCATTTGGCCGAAGGTGAAGGTCGCCGGACATGCCGAGGATGTGCTTGCGGCCGTTCGCGGCCTGTAAAAACAAAAAATCCCGGTGACCGGACAGTCACCGGGCTCTCGAGCTCAAGGCTCTGCCATTCAGGTCGAAGCAATCAGCGGCAGCACTTCGGTGAAGCCGTGATAGATCATGCTCAGCGCGACATAGACGATGATGATCAGACCCAGATAGGCGATCCAGCGGAAGCGACCGAGCAGTTTTGCAACAAAGTTGGCTGCTACGCCCATCAGCGCGATGGACACGATCAGGCCGATGATCAGAACCGTCGAATGCTCCTTTGCGGCGCCGGCGACGGCGAGAACGTTGTCGAGCGACATGGAGACATCGGCCAGAACGATCTGGGTGGCGGCCTGGAAGAAGGTCTTTTCCTTGCCCTTGGCGCCCTCGGCCTCCAGATCATGGGCCGCGGCATCAGGCCCTTCGCGAAGCTCGCTCCACATTTTCCAGCAGACCCAGGCCAGCAGAAGGCCGCCGACGAGCTGCAAGCCGACAATGCCCAGGAGATAGGTGGTGATGACGGCGAAAACGAGCCGCAGCACAGTGGCCGCGGCGATGCCGAACAGGATAGCCTTCTGGCGCATATGTGCCGGCAGGCCTGCGGCCGCGAGACCGATGACGATCGCGTTGTCGCCAGACAGGACGAGGTTGATTGCGATGACCTCAACGAGTGCGGCAAAGCCGGCAGCCGTGAACAATTCCATCATGAAGAGTGACCTTTGTATCCGTTGTTCTTGCCGACGTGGAAGGTGAACAGATTTCCCCCGAAAATCGTTGCGCGCCCTGGATCGGCAGCAGACGACATTCGGCAATTATTCCGCAAAAAGGTGCAAGGCAAGCCGAATACACGCGATATCCGGCGGCAAATGGATGATTGCTGCCGTTTGCCGCACGCCGTGGTTGTTTTTGTGGTGGCGGAAGACGCAATGGCTTGTGCATCATTGCGCAACGGACAGGATGGGCCCGCCTTTTCCCGCCCGCGATGAAATGCTACGCCGGTCGGGACATGGCGCCGCGTCGGCGAATTGATGATGGGATAATGCAGTTGAAACTGGTGGGTTTTTCGGGAAGCTATGGTCAGCCGTCAAAGACATCCGCGCTGGTCGCGCATGTCGCCGAAATCGCCTGCGCCCGTTACGACCTCGGCAAAGCCATCTACGACCTGACCGATGTCGGCCAATCTCTGGGGCTCGCCAAGACCCGCGCCGATCTCGATCCGGCGGGTGCAGCGGTGATGTCCGCGGTTGTCGAAGCCGATCTTCTCGTCATCGGCTCGCCGACCTACAAGGGCAGCTATCCGGGCATGTTCAAGCATTTTATCGATCTCATCGATCCGGAACAATTGCGCGGCAAACCTGTGCTGATCACGGCGACAGGCGGTGGCGAGCGGCATGCGCTGATGGTCGAACATCAGTTGCGGCCGCTTTTCGGGTTCTTCATGGCGCATACGATCCCGACGGCGATCTATGCATCCAACCACGATTTCACCGGACAGGAGATCACGTCTCCTGCACTTCGGGAGCGGATCGGCTTTGCCGTCGACGAGCTGCAGGCTTTCGTTTCGATGGGACGCGGCAGGATATGACAGGGGACCAGGCAATGTCATTCGAGCAAGATATCGCGGCAATCACCGAGCAGGAGCGGGTGCTGGCATTCGAAAATTTCGATGCGCAAACGGCTTGGTCGCTCGGAATGCGGCTGAGGGCTGTTGCCGATGAAAGGCGCCTGCCTGTGGCGATCGACATCACGTCCCATGCCATGCCGTTGTTCTACTGCGCGATGCCGGGTTCGACGGCGGACAATACCCGCTGGGTTCGCCGCAAGCGCAACGTGGTGCTGAATTTTTTCCGCTCGAGCTATGTTATCGGCCGGGAGCTTTCGCGTGACGAGACAACGCTTCAGTCCCGTTTCGGATTGGCGGATGCCGATTATGCGGCGCATGGCGGCAGTTTCCCGATCACGGTTTTCGGCACAGGCTGCATCGGCGCGGTGACCGTTTCCGGCCTGCCGCAACGCGACGATCACAATCTGGTCGTGTCGGTGATCGCCGAAATGATCGGGCGTGATGGCAAGATGATCGCCCTCACGCCCTGATGGCAATCGTTAGCGCTTGAACATTCGCGCCACGGCGATCAGGATGCAGGCACCGATAAAGCCGGCAATCAGATATCCAATCCATCCGCCGAGAACGACGCCGAAGACGCCGAGGATGGCATTGGCGATTATCGCGCCGACTATGCCGAGGATAATGTTCATGAAGATGCCCATGTCGCTCTTCATGAATTTTTCAGCCAGCCAGCCGGCGATGCCGCCGATGATGATTGCTGCGATCCAGCCGATTCCTGCTTCTTCCATGGCCTTACCCTTTCCATGATGAATTTCGTCAAATGCGGCGGGTAACGTTCCAAAATGTTCCAGAGTTCCATTCGACGACACGAGAATTGCGGCTTTCCTTTTCTTCGCCTTGAACAAGCCCTACGTTCCGGGCCGATTCGGTTAGAAAGATGAGAGACCTGTGAAACGATCCTCCTTCCTCGGCTCCTCCCTCCACACGTTGGCCAGCCTCCGGCGCCTGCCGGTTGTCCTGCTGGTGACATTGGCCGCGTCATCGGCCGTGATCCATGAAGCCGTTGCCCAGGCTCAACCGCAGCCGGCGACCGAGACGCAGCCGTCGGCCCAACCTGTGGCGCAGGATCCACCGGTGCCTGCGTCTCCGGCAAAGGCACCAACGGGGCAACCGGTCGCCAGCGACGTTACGGCCGATTCGATCAATGTCGAGATGAAGGACAAGCTGGACGGAATGCGCCAGCAGCTGAATTCGTTTCGCCAGAATGTCGAGACGGTTTCCGACGACGATGCGAAGCTTGCCGAAATCAGGGTGAAGGCTGAAAACATCGTCGGCGAAATGCAGGCCGCCTCGGATGCCATGAAGGCTCGTGTCGAGCAGATCCAGAACCGGTTGACGAGCCTCGGCGATGTTCCGGCGGCGGGACAGCCGGCGGAGGCGCCGGCTGTCAGTGAAGAGCGGGGCAAGCTGCAGAACGAACGATCCCAGCTCAATCTCATCGTCGATGACGCGGGCAGTCTTTCGAACAGCGCCACACAGCTTGCCAACACGATCACCAACCTGCGCCGGACGCTGTTTGCGCAGACCCTGTTCCGGCATACCGACCTGACCCCGGACCTGTTCGTCGAGGCCGGCAACGCCTTCGTCACGGAAGTGCGCAATTTCAATTCGACGATCGGTAGCTGGCTGAGCTTCGTCTGGCGGTTCAAGGCCTTGTCGCTGATGGGGGCAATCGCGCTGTCCGTCGGTGCCGCCATTCTTTTTCTTGCCGGGGGATACCGGCTTTTCGGGCGGTTCGTGAAACGAAGCGGCGGCGAAGATGCTGCCTATATCAAAAGGCTGTCCTATACGTTCTGGTCGACCGTGCTGCAGAGCGTGACTTTTGCTGCCTTCGTGATGACTTCCTACCTTTTCCTCGAAGGGTTCAATGTGCTGAGGCCCGATGTGGCGCCGATCGTTGCTACTTTCTTCGGTTTCATCTGGTTCGTCCATTTCGTCTGGAAGCTTACCTATGCGGCGCTGGCACCGAACGATCCCGGCTGGCGTCTGGTCAAGATCACGGACAGGGGCGCGCGCCTTCTCAGCCTGGCGATCATCGCCATGGCGGTCGTCAACGGGCTGGATTACCTGTTCGGCGCCGTCAGCGAAGCACTCAATTCGCCGCTCGTCCTGACGATTGCAAAGAGCTTGCTCGCCTCGGTGATCATCGGATTGATCCTGATCGCCATTTCGCTGATCCGGCCGGTGATCGGGGAGGGCGAGGATACGACCGGGCAGGGGAGGCCGTGGCCTCGTTCCTTCTCGCTGATGCTGCGGGTGATGGGTGGTCTTCTGCTTCTCAGCGTGATTGCCGGTTATGTCGGGCTGGCGCGCTTTGCCTCGACCCAGATCGTGCTGACCGGGGCCGTGATCGTGCTGATCTATATCGGCCTTTTGTCGGGCAAGGCGATATCGAAACGCGGCGCCTTCAACGATACGCTTCTGGGCCGGCGGCTTGCGGATCGGTACCGGTTCGGGGAGGTCGGCGTCGATCAGGCTGGGCTGTTCGTCGGCCTCGGGATCTATATCGTCGCGCTGGCGCTTGGAATTCCGCTGATCCTGATCACCTGGGGTTTCCAGATCGCCGACATCGAATCCTGGGTCGTCAGCTTCTTCACCGAATTCCGCATCGGCAGCATCTCGATTTCGATCGTCGGAATTCTCGGCGGTGTACTGCTGTTTGCCCTCGGATATGTCGTCACCCACTGGACCCAGAAGTGGATCGACGGGAATGTGCTTGCCAGAAGCCATGTCGACATCGGGGTGCGCAATTCGGTCAAGACGGGCATCGGTTATCTCGGCGTCGGCCTCGCGGTCATCGTCGGCGTCTCGGCGGCCGGAATCAACCTCTCCAACCTGGCGCTGGTTGCGTCTGCCCTTTCCGTCGGTATCGGTTTCGGGTTGCAGAATATCGTGTCGAACTTCGTCTCGGGCCTCATCCTTTTGGTCGAGCGTCCGTTCAAGGTCGGCGACTATGTGGTGACGGGTGCAACGGAGGGCATCGTCAAGCGCATCTCGGTGCGCGCCACCGAGATCGAAACCTTCCGGCAGCAGGCCATCATCGTTCCGAACTCGGACCTGATCAACGCGGCTGTCGGCAACTGGACGCTCAAGAACCGTATCCAGCGATCGGAAATCAAGATTTCGGTCAGCTATGACAGCGATCCGGAAAAGGTGATGGCAATCCTGCTGGCAATCGTTTCGGAGGTTCCGGAGGTTCTGAGAAACCCCGAACCGCATGTCGATTTCCTTGCCTTCGGCGGATCGTCTCTCGACTTCGAACTGCGCTTTCACCTTGCCGACATGTCGGACGGGTTGCGGGTCCGCAACGCCGTGCGGGTCGAGATATTGAAGCAGTTCAAGGCACAAGGGGTGGAGATCCCGTTTCCTCGTTCAGAGGTCGTCTTCCATCGCGGTTCGCCGGTGCTGGCCGAAGAGGTGGATGTGCGCGGCGGCGCATGAGCTTTCCTGGTGCAACGGCTGGATCCGAGTGGGCCCAGCCGTTGCCGGGCATCGTGATTGCTACTTCTGATTTTACTTCAATACATATGAAATCATTAAGCATAGGTCCGTACCAATTGTTGACCTAATCTGCAGTGCCTGCAGCATTGAGAGACAGATTGTCCTGAAATGACCCGGCGGATTAACTGTTCCGCAAATTGCTCCAAGTAAAAAATGCTCGGGGCTTAATTATTGTTCGTAAGGGTCGACATGACATTCCTTGGCATTTCCGGAATGCAGTATTCCGGTGAAACTCTCGGTAAGGCGCGTATTCTGCTCGCCGAGGATTCCAACGTGTTCACATCGATGATCGGCACGCGGTTCAAGGAGCTGTTCGACATCGATGTGGAGATCTGCCGCAATTTCGAGGATCTGCAGCTTGCCTATGACAGGTCGACCGACCCGATCATGCTGGCGATCTCCAATATCAATCTGCCGGGGGCTGAAAACGGAGAAGCGCTGGAATACCTGATCGATCTGTCGATCCCGACGATCGTGTTCACCGGCACATTCCATCAGGAAACCCGCGACAAACTGCTGACCAAGGACATTGTCGACTACATTCTCAAGGACAATGTGTTCGCGGTGGAAATGCTGGCGGAATCTGTCTGCCGGTTCCTTACAAATCACCGCCATCATGTGCTGATCGTCGATGACAGCCCGACCGCAAGAGCGCTGCTTTCGAGCCGCCTCAAGCGTTACAATTTCCGTGTCAGCACGGCTGACAACGGTGCCAAGGCGATCGATGTGCTGAAGAAAAACAACGATATCGGTTTGATGATCACCGACTATAACATGCCCGATATCGACGGGTTCGAGCTGACCCGGCGGGTACGCTCCGTGCGCGGTTCGCACGAATTGCGCATTATCGGCGTTTCGTCATCTTCGGACCGGCATCTGTCTGCCCGCTTTCTCAAGGCAGGCGGCAACGACTTCATGCTGCGGCCCTTCATCGATGAAGAATTCTATTGCCGCGTGAACCAGAACCTCGACACGCTGATCCAGATCCGTTCGATGCGCTCGGTTCGTGGCCTGGACGGCGTCAAGAACGTCGCCTAATCGCAGTCCAGGTGAAGCCATGCCCTATATCGTGAGCCAGAAGCGCGAGCAGCCGAGCCCGGCCGAATTTGCCGGGCAGGCCGCCGGACAGCCGGCCGGCAGGTCAACTGACGGCCGGCTGCTGTCCATCGAGGAATTCTACCTGGTGGGAGAGCCCATCGTCACGGATTGTCTCGATGGCGGTGAGCCATGCAGCATCGCCATCATCGATATCGATCGGCTTTTCCGCATTTCCGAGGTGCATGGAACAGAATGCGCCGACCACGTGCTTTCCGAGTTCGGTGCCAATCTTCTGCATGCGGCATCATCGCGAAACATGTCCGTGGCGCATCTTGGTTTCGACCAGTTCGGACTGTTGCTGGTGGGGCAGGATGGTGCGGCGGCGACCGAAAATTTCGACCGGCTGCGGCAGGAACTCGGATCGCGACCGTTCGGCTGGAAAGGCGAGATGATCGGGGTGACGGTCTCTATCGGCCTTGCCGACATTCATGGGCCGGAGACTTTCGACAATTATCTCAATGCGGCCGAACAATTCCTGTTCATGGCGAAGACGGCGGGGCGCAATCAGGTGGTTTCCGACCACACCTTCGCCGCCATCCACTAACGGTGCCGACGGAGCGCAATTGCCTCCGCCGGCATGTATCATTCATCCATTCAATGGGCGCCGAGCAGGGCGCTTTTCCGGCTGTCGAAATAGGCTGAAAGCGACTGCGGTTTTGCGCCGGTGAGAGCCTCGAAATCGCCGGTGACCAGGTCGAAATTACCGGCGCGGATATTGGCGTCGGCCGAAACCAGCATCTTCACCAGGAAGTCGGGAAGACCGGCGGAGGTCATGCCGCCCGCCAGCTGCTCGTCGGTCAGGGATACGACGGCGAGCGGCTTGCCGGCTGCCTTCGATACGAGGGCTGCAATCTCTTCGGCGCCAAGGCTTTCTGCGCCCGTCAGCGTGAGGGTGACGCTGCCGGCCGGCGGATTGGCAAGCGCTGCGGCCGCGCCACGGGCGCAGTCGTCACGGCTGATATTGGAAACCTTGCCGGCGCCCATCGCGGTGTACCAGGTGCCGGTCTCCAGATTATGCGGCATGGACATCAGGTAATTGTCGTCATACCAGGCATTGCGGAGGATGGTGTAGGGGATGCCGGTCGCCTTGATCGCCTCTTCGGTGCCGAGATGGTCGGGCGCAAACGACACCAGAGATTTGTCCGGGTTCGGCATCGAGGTGTAGAGGATATGCCTGACGCCGGCCTTTGCCGCGGCGGCAACCGCCGTCTTGTGCTGCTTGAGGCGCCCGCCGGGTGTTACGAGATCATCGGTCGAGATGATCAGGACGCGGTCAACGCCGGCAAAAGACTCGGCAAGCCCTGCCTCATCGCTAAAGTCGGCCTTGCGGGTCTCGACACCCTTTGCTGCCAGATCGGCAAGCTTGGACGTGTCGCGGCTTGCGGCGATGATGTCGCCTGCGGCGACCCTGGATGTCTCCAGGAGGTGATGGAGGACTGCGCGGCCGAGCTGACCTGCGGCACCGGTGACGAGAAGTTTGGTCATGTCGTTTCCTCTTGCAATGCCGGCTGAACGTCCCGGCATGATTGTTGGTCTCAAAAAGAGACTAGCGCTAGAATAGGAATTGACTGGCTCCTGTAAAGGAGGCACATTTCCGGGAGATCGTTACCAAAAGGGAACCACCACTATGGACAACAGGGCGCGTATGCCAATTCTGGCCAGTGAGCCTTGCGACATGTCCAACTGGGATGCCGGCAATTGTCCGGTTCGCGATGTGATGAACCAGATTGCCGGCAAATGGTCGACACTTCTGCTTGAGGCGTTGGCGCAGCGGCCGTATCGATTCGGTGAACTTCGTCGGTTGGTGCCGGATATCTCCCAGCGCATGCTAACCCAGACTTTGCGAGATCTCCAGCGCGACGGCTATATCGACCGTCAGGTGTTTCCGACCAAGCCGCCAAGTGTCGAATACAGCATGACCGAGCTTGGCCGCTCGCTGTTCGAGCCGCTGTCGAAAGTGCTGGCCTGGGCCGGAAACAATCACGCCGCTGTGAAAGCGGCGCGGGTGAAATTCGACGCAAGCGAACTCGGCTGAACCGAGTTTGCCTTAAGCAAGCTGGTCCTGGCAAATTAATATGAACGGTGTGCTGGAACGACGAAGGGCGGCCGAAGCCGCCCTTGCCTCATCTGAATTTGCCGAGCCGATCAGGCGTCGAGCGATTCCATGTCGATGACGAAGCGGTAACGGACGTCGCTTTTCAGGACGCGTTCGTAAGCTTCGTTGACCTGCTGGATATTGATCTTTTCGATTTCCGAGACGATGCCCTTCTCGCCGCAGAAATCCAGCATTTCCTGGGTTTCCTTGATCGAGCCGATCATCGAGCCGGAAAGTTCCTTGGCGCCGAAGATCAGCGAGAAGGCATGGACCGGGATCGGATGTTCCGGCGCGCCGACAACGACCATGGCGCCCTTCGGCTTGATCAGGCCGAGATAGGCGTTCCAGTCGATCGCAACACCCGCGGTGCAGATGATCAGGTCGAAATAACCGGCGAGCTTCTTGAAGGTTTCCTCGTCGCTGGTGGCGTAATAGTCCTTGGCGCCGAGCTTGAGGCCGTCTTCCTTCTTCGACAGGGTCTGGGAGAGGACGGTGACGTCCGCACCCATGGCAGCGCCGATCTTGACGCCCATATGGCCGAGGCCACCCATGCCGACGATGGCAACCTTCTTGCCGGGGCCGGCCTGCCAGCGATGCAGCGGCGAATAAAGCGTGATGCCGGCGCAAAGCAGCGGGGCTGCGGCGTCGAGCGGCAGGTTGTCCGGGATCGACAGGACGTAACCTTCCTTGACGACGATCGAGTCGGAATAACCGCCCTGGGTGGCAGCGTTGCCGTTCAGGGTGTCGACGTCGTTATAGGTCTGCACAAGGCCCGGCAGGTAATGTTCGTTGTCGAGGTCGCGGGTGGCGCAGCCGACGCAACTGTCGACGAAGCAGCCTACGCCGACACGGTCGCCGACCCTGAATTTGGTGACCTTGGAGCCGACGGCCTTGACGATGCCGGCGATCTCGTGGCCGGGCACGATCGGATAGACGGCATTTTTCCATTCGTTGCGGACGGTGTGGATGTCCGAATGGCAGATGCCGGCAAACTTGATGTCGATGACGACGTCGTCATCATTGGGTTCGCGGCGCTCGAAGGTGAAGGGCGTCAACGGGCTCGTTGCGTCGGTCGCGGCATAGCCTCTGGCGATGGGCATGGAGAACTCCATTCATTCATGGGGTTGAAAATCAACGGGCGGACTATGCGTCGGCAAGAGGGACAGGCGTTAGATCGATCCTCCACGCTTCTTGCCCGATCCTGCAAAATTTCGATCTGCCGCTCGTTGCCAAGACGGCGGTGCATTATAGAGTGGGGGACGCAAACCTGCCTGCCCCGGAGAAATGGTCCCATGACGCTGCCTTTCAATCCCTATCAGGAGATTGCCTCGATTGCCGCCCGTTTCTCGAGCGGCGATGGCGAGACGGTGACCGGCATAGAGGGGCTGGGGATCAGCCGCCGGACATCGCCGAGCGCGCCTTGTCACGGCAGTTACCGCCCTTGTTTCGCCATGGTGATCCAGGGGGCAAAAAGCGTGCAGCTGGGCAGTGATAGGATCGATTACGGGTCCGGCGACTATCTTTTGACATCGCTTGATCTGCCGGTCGCATGGCGGGTGGTCGAGGCGAGCGCCGAGGTTCCGCATTTCTGCATCACGCTTGCGATCAGCAGTGACAAGGTGCTCGATCTGATGGGCGAGACCGGTCTTTCCAAGCCGGCAGAAACAACGAAGGGGCAGCGCGGTATCGTCGTCAACGGCGCAACGCCGGAACTCCTTGATGCATCGGTGCGTCTGATGCGCTTGCTTGATCGTCCAAGGGATATTGCCGCTTTAGCGCCGCTGATCGAGCGGGAGATCCTCTATCGCATTCTTACCGGGCCAGCCGGAGCGCAGCTGATCAACATTGCGGTCGCCGACAGTCACGGCAACCGGATCGCCCGGGCGATCGCCTGGCTGAAGGAAAATTTCGCCAGTTCGCTCAGGATCGAGGATCTTGCAGACCATGTCAGCATGAGTGTCTCGTCCTTCCATCATCACTTCAAGTCGATCACCGCGATGACGCCGGTGCAGTACCAGAAGCACCTGAGGCTGCATGAGGCACGTCGGCTGATGCTGGTGGAGGGGCTCGATGTCGGCAATGCCGGGCATCGTGTCGGTTACCAGAGCCCGTCGCAGTTCAGCCGCGAATACAGCCGGCTCTACGGCCTGTCGCCGGCGCGCGACATGGAGGCCGTGCGCGATTCTGCGCAGGCCTGAGTTCTCACATCCGCATTTATGATTTGCCTATTCTGATTGGCCGGCCAAGTCAGCGCTTGACGGAAAGCAGAATTGCTTTATACGACAGAACCGTACCGTACGGTACATGAGAGGAGCAAGTTCCCGTGAGACCCGATAGTGCCGATGCACCGCAATTTTCGCCGCGCCAGACAGAAGTTCTGGAGCAGGCGCTTCGTCTTCTGGTCGAAGGCGGTGACAAGGCGCTGACGACGTCGGGACTGGCGCGGGCGGCAAGCTGTTCGAAGGAAAGCCTCTACAAGTGGTTCGGCGATCGCGACGGTTTGCTGGCGGCGATGATCGCCTATCAGGCGAGCAAGGTGCGCACCGCGGACCGTTCGGGCGAGAAGCTGACGGACGACGTGTTGAAGCAGCGGCTTGAACAGTTCGGTCGCGATCTTCTCGAGGTTCTGGCCGGTGATGTTTCGCTGGCGCTGAACCGGCTGGCGATCGGCCAGACGAGCCGTGACGGTTCCAAGCTCGGCAAGCTTCTGGTCGAGCATGGACGGCGCCAGATCGATCGGCGTGCCATGGCGCTGATCGATGCGGGAAAAAGGGCAGGGCTCTTGCGTTTCGACAATGCGGATGCCGCCTATCACACATTTTACGGCCTGATCGTCTCCGACCTGCATGTGCGCATGCTGCTTGGCGAGCCGGGCCTCAAGGACAATGCACGCCAGGCGGAGAGGGCGGTCGAGGCCTTCCTCTCGCTTCACGGCGTACAACAAATACCGGCAGACGCATTTCGCCTTGCTGCCGGACGATGACAACAGCAAACGAAGCAAACACTAGGGAAGGAACATACGATGCGCGTTTATTATGATCGGGATGCCGACATCAATCTCATCAAGTCGAAGAAGGTCGCCATTATCGGCTACGGTTCCCAGGGTCGCGCTCACGCGCTGAACCTGAAGGACAGCGGTGCCCAGAACATGGTCATCGCTCTCAAGGCCGGTTCCGCGACCATCAAGAAGGCCGAGGCCGACGGCTTCAAGGTCATGACGGTCGCCGAAGCTGCCGCATGGGCCGACCTGATGATGATGGCGACGCCTGACGAGCTGCAGGCCGACATCTACAAGGCCGAGATCGCCGGCAACATCCGTGACGGCGCCGCCATCGCGTTTGCCCACGGCCTCAATGTCCATTTCGGCCTGATCGAGCCGAATGCATCGATCGACGTTGTTATGATCGCACCGAAGGGCCCGGGCCACACGGTTCGCGGCGAATACCAGAAGGGCGGCGGCGTTCCCTGCCTCGTTGCCATCCATCAGAACGCTTCGGGCAATGCGCTCGAACTGGCGCTTTCCTACGCCTGTGGCGTCGGCGGCGGTCGTTCGGGCATCATCGAGACCACGTTCAAGGAAGAGTGCGAAACCGACCTGTTCGGCGAACAGGCCGTTCTGTGCGGCGGTCTCGTCGAACTGATCCGCGCCGGTTTCGAAACGCTGGTCGAAGGCGGTTATGCGCCGGAAATGGCCTATTTCGAATGCCTGCACGAAGTGAAGCTGATCGTCGACCTGATCTATGAAGGCGGCATCGCCAACATGAACTACTCGATCTCCAACACGGCCGAGTGGGGCGAATACGTCACCGGTCCGCGCATCATCACGGCTGAAACAAAGGCTGAAATGAAGCGCGTTCTGACCGACATCCAGACCGGCAAGTTCACCTCGGACTGGATGCAGGAATACCGTGCCGGTGCTGCCCGCTTCAAGGGCATCCGCCGCAACAACGACGCCCACCAGATCGAAGAGGTCGGCACCAGGCTGCGTGCAATGATGCCATGGATCGGCAACAACAAGCTGGTCGACAAGGCCGTCAACTGATCCAGTTGCAACATGACGGAAATCGGAAGGCCGGGGCGAAAGCTCCGGCCTTTTTCGTCCGATGGCGTCACAAATTCCAGCGTTCGGAAACATAAATCGTGATCGCGGCGTACCGAAAATCGATAAGTCAGCATTGCTGACCTATCGAAACTTTTGTAAAGCACGAGCAACAAAATTGAAACAAGAGGAAACATCCCGTGCTTGATTGGGAACATATCTTCGCCAGCCGTTCCAGCCGGATGAAGGCGTCGGAAATTCGCGAACTGCTCAAACTGCTGGAACAGCCCGACATCATTTCGTTTGCCGGCGGCATTCCGGATCCGGCACTGTTTCCGGCGGAGGCCTTCCAGGCGGCCTATGCGGACATCTTTTCAGGCGCGCAGGTGAACTCGGCGCTGCAATATTCCGTCAGCGAAGGCTACAAGCCGCTGCGCGACTGGATCGTCGAGGACGTTGCCAAGATCGGCATCGACTGTACCGCCGACAACGTTTTCATTACCTCGGGATCGCAGCAGGCGCTGGATTATCTCGGCAAGCTGTTCCTGTCGCCGAAAGACACGGCGCTGGTCACCTGGCCGACCTATCTCGGGGCGCTGTCGGCCTTCAATGCCTACGAGCCGAATTATGACCAGCTGTCGGTGAACGGCAACCGCACCCCGGACGCCTATCGCGATACCGCAGCCAAGGCAGGTGGCGCGGTCAAGTTCGCCTATCTTTCGGCCGACTTTTCCAATCCGACCGGCGAGACGATCGATCTGGATGGCCGCAAGAGACTGCTGGCGCTCGCCGACGAGCTGGATATCGCCGTTCTCGAAGATGCTGCCTATCAGAACCTGCGTTTCGACGGCGAGGCGATCGCGCCGATCCTGTCGCTCGATATTGCCGCAAAGGGCGGTATCGAGAATACGAGGACGATCTATAGCGGCAGTTTTTCCAAAACGCTGGCGCCGGGGTTGCGCGTCGGGTTCGTCATCGCCGCCATGCCGGTCATCCGCAAGCTGGTGCTGATGAAACAGGCGGCCGACCTGCATTCGTCGACGATCAACCAGATCGCCGTCGAACATGTCGCCTCGCGCGGATTTGCCGAGCAGGTCGCCAAGATCAAGCGGGTTTATGGTGGACGACGGGACGCGATGCTGACGGCGCTCGAAAAATACATGCCGAAAGGCACCTCATGGACAAAACCGCAGGGCGGGATGTTTGTCTGGGTGACGCTGCCTGACGGCATGGACGGCGCCGAACTGCTGGCCAAATCGCTGGCGACGGAACGGGTCGCCTTCGTGCCGGGCAAGGCCTTTTATGCGGATGGCAGCAATGCCAATACGCTGCGGGTCAGCTTCTCCTGCGCCAATGACGAGATGATCGACGAGGGCATCAAACGGCTCGGACGGCTGATTGCGGGCGCGTCCGCAAGCGAGCACGAAAGCCTGCCGATTATCTGATTGATACTCGCAAAAAGGGCGATATCCAAAGGGTTTCGCCCTTTTTGCAGAATTCCTTCCCTCTACGTCAAACGCTGTCACATGAGTGTCGCTGACGTGTGGTTTGAGCGGCGTCATCTCAAACAGGATGACCTCGATGAAAAAGCTTCTGTCCACCTTCACGGCGCTTGTTGCGCTTGGTCTTTCCGGCGTTGCCAATGCCGCCGATCTGATCATCTATACGAGCCAGCCGAATGCCGACGCACAGGCGACCGTGGATGGTTTCAAGGCCGCCAATCCGGGCGTCGATGTCGAGTGGGTCCGTGACGGAACCCCGCAGATCATGGCCAAGCTGAACGCCGAGATCGCGGCCGGCAACCCGGTCGCCGACGTGCTTTTGATTGCCGACACGGTCACGCTCGAGCGGATGAAGCAGGCCGGCCAGCTGCTCGCCTACAAGTCGCCGGAAGCCAAGAATTACGATGCCTCGCTTTATGACGCAGACGGCTATTACTACTCGACCAAGCTGATCACCACCGGCATCATGTACAATACCCAGGCCGCGATGAAGCCGACCAGCTGGGCCGATCTTGCCAAGCCGGAAGCCAAGGGTCTCGTCACCATGCCGAGCCCGGTCGCTTCGGGTGCAGCGCTGATCCATGCGCAGACGCTTGCTGCCGTCGACGGCCTCGGCTGGGATTATTACAAAAAGCTCAAGGAAAACGGTGCGGTTGCTGCCGGCGGTAACGGTGGCGTGCTGAAGGCCGTCGCATCCGGCGAGAAGGCCTATGGCGTCGTCGTCGACTACATGCCGATCCGCGAAAAGGCCAAGGGCGCGCCGGTGGAGTTCGTCTTCCCGAAGGAAGGCGTATCGGCCGTCACCGAGCCGGCGGCGATCCTCGCCTCCACCAAGCATCAGGACAATGCCAAGAAGTTCATCGATTACGTCCTGTCCGAAAAGGGCCAGGACGGCTTCCTGAAGCTGGGTTACATCCCGGCACGCAACGGCATGGCTGTCCCGGAAGGTTTTCCGGCACGCGACACGATCAAGGTTCTGCCAATCAATGCTTCGGAAGCGCTGAAGAATTCGGAAAAGGACGTCAAGACGTTCTCCGACATCTTCGGCACCAAGGGCTGATATAAGAGCTTCATGTCCCGATCTCTCAATCGAGGAAACAGCCAGCCCCGCTGGCTGTTTTCCTTTGTCATCCTGGTGATCTTCCTCCTGAGCGTCTTGCCGCTCGGGCGGCTTGCGGTCACCGGCATTGCCTCTGCCTTCAAGGGTGGCGCGCGCGAACTGCTCTCCGACCCGATGGTCTGGCAGGCCGTCGGCGATACGCTCAGCACGTCGTTTCTCGGCATGATCGCGGCCGTCGTGCTCGGCGGCGGGTTCGCGCTGCTGCTGACGCTTTTCGATGTTCGCGGCAAGACTGCACTCGGCTTCCTGTTCATGCTGCCGACGATGATCCCGCCCCAGGTGACGGCGCTCTCGTGGATCGGCATGACCGGTCCGTCGAGTGCGCTTCTGAAGGCGATCGGCATGGCGCCGCCGCTGGGTTCGCCGCAGCCGCTCTATTCGATCGGCGGTATCGCGCTTCTTTATGGCGTACAGAATGCGCCGCTGGTCTTCCTGTCGCTGCGCGCCGGCCTGCTGGCTCTGCCGCGTGATGGCGTCGAGGCGGCAAGATTGTCCGGTGCTTCCTCTTGGCAGGTGCTGAAAGATATCATCCTGCCTTTGTCGCTACCCGGTTTCGTCGCCGGTGCCGCGATCGCCTTCGTCTCCTGCGTCGGCAATTTCGGTATTCCTGCGATCCTTGGCATTCCGGCTTCGATCTACACGCTGCCGACGCTGATCTATGCGAAATTCGCTGCCTTCGGACCCGGCACCTTCGCCGACGTCTCGCTTCTGTCGGGTCTGATCGCCATCCTGTCGGTCATCGGCCTGACCGTCGAGGAACGTGTGCTGCGTGGCCGAGACTACCGCGTCATCGGGCTTTCGGGGCAAGTGGCGATGTTCAGGCTCGGCACCTGGCGGCCGGTGGGCGAACTGGTTCTGTGGCTGGCGATCCTCATCACTTTGGTCATGCCGCTGACAGCGCTGATCGCCAGCTCTCTGGCGCCCGCCTATGGCGTACCGCTCACAACAGCGACGGCAACGCTCGATGCCTATCGCGAAGTCCTGTTCCGGCAGGCGATCACCCGCACGGCCTTCTTCAACTCCGTGTCGCTATCGCTTGCGACGGCACTCGGTCTCCTGGTGGTGACCGTGTTGACCGGTTATTATCTGGTGCGGTCGAAAAGCCGGCTTGTGCCGGTTCTATCGGCTCTGGCGGAAATTCCCTACGCGCTCCCCGGCATCGTGCTTGCCGTTGCGCTGATCCTCGTTTTTGCCGCACCGATCCCGATCATCGGGGTTTCCATCTACGGCACGATCTGGATCATCCTGCTTGCCTATTTCTCCAGCTTTTTCGCCGTCAGCCTGAAGCCGGTGGTGAGTGCGTTCCGGCAGCTCGATCCGTCGCTCGAAGAGGCGGCGCGGCTTTCGGGCGCCGGGTTCGGTCGCCGGATGGTCGATATCGTCGTGCCGCTGGTGGCGCCGGCGGCGGGGGCGTCCGTCATTCTCGTCTTTCTCATTGCCTGCAACGAGCTCACCGTCTCGGCCATTCTCTGGTCGGCCGGAACCCAGACACTCGGTGTGGCGATCTACAATCTCGATGATAGCGGCAGCTTTAACCTTGCCTCCGCACTTTCCGTTCTCGTGGTCATCATGGTGATCGCGATGATGCTGATGCTGGAGCTGATGGCGAACAGACTGCCGAAAGGTGTGGTACCGTGGCGCAGCTGATCCTCAACCGTCTTTCCAAGACATTCGAAACCGGCGGGCGTCCTGCCGTCAACGACGTGTCGCTGACCGTACGCGACGGCGGCTTTCTGGCGCTTCTCGGGCCGTCCGGCTGCGGCAAGACGACGGTGCTCAGAATGATCGCCGGCTTCGAACAGCCGACCGACGGCTCGATCCTGCTCGGTGACCGGGTGCTGGCCGATGCGGGCGACATGGTGGCGCCGGAACATCGCAACATGGCGATGGTATTCCAGTCCTATGCGCTGTGGCCGCATATGAGCGTCGCCGACAATGTCGGTTATCCGCTCAAGGTTCGGGGTGTCACCGGTGAGAGACGTCGCAAGAAAATCGCGGAGGCACTCGCGGCCGTGCGTCTCGAAGCCTATGCGGATCGTCGCCCGGCCGATCTTTCCGGCGGCGAACGGCAGCGCGTCGCGCTCGCCCGCTGCCTCGTGACTGAACCCGACGTCGTGCTGCTCGACGAGCCGCTCGCCAATCTCGACCGGCACCTGCGCCAGGAGATGGAAGAGACGTTCCGCGAGTTTCATGCCCGCTCCGGTGCGACGATGATCTACGTGACCCACGATCAGGCCGAGGCGATGGCGCTGGCGACGGATGTCGCCGTGATGTCGGAAGGCAGACTGCTGCAAGTGGCAAGCCCGCAGGAAATCTATGCGCGGCCGGAGGGCCGGCTGGTCGGCGGTCTGGTCGGGCAGGGGGCCATTCTCAGCTGGCCTGCGTCTTCGGCCGGCCGCCTGCTGGACTGGGAAATGCTGCAGCAGGGACTGGCGCATTCGCATGACGGCAATTTCGCCGATATTCTGGTGCGGCCGCAGGATGTCGAGATCGCCGGCGACGGCATGGCGGCAACGGTCACTTCGGTGCTGTTCGAAGGCGAGCGTTATGCGCTGAAACTTTCGCTCGGCGACGAGCAGGGCCTGCGTGCCTATAGCCGCCGGCCGGTCAAGGTGGGAGATCAGGTGTCGATCGTCATCCGCTCGGCCTGGCGGCTCTGACGGGTAGCCAGCCAAATTTCGGATGTTAAGGTGACACCGCAATCGGGAATCATGGATGTCTCTGCGCCTTGGCACGTTCAATATCGAAAACCTGATGACGCGGTTCGATTTCTCCGGCTGGCGCAACCAGTTGCGCCAGGACAGAGTGATCAGGCTGTTCGAGGTCGGCAGCAAGGAGACATACGAGCAATTGGAACAGGCTCGATTGATCGCCGAAACTGATGACACGCGCCAGCTGTCGGCACTTGCCATAGCCGATGCGGATGCCGACATTCTCTGCCTGCAGGAGGTCGACAACATGCCGGCGCTGCAGGCTTTCGAATACGGTTATCTCTACCGCATGGTCAGCAATGGCTATCTGCAGAAATTCCTGGTCGAGGGGAATGACGGACGCGGCATAGATGTTGCCGTGCTGATGCGCGAGGAAACGCGCGGCGGCGAACGGATCGAGGTCATCGACGTGCGCAGCCATGCGATGCTGACCTATCAGGACCTCGATCTCTTCAACGACGAACTGGCGCTGACCAACCGGCCGACCGACAAGATCTTCAAGCGCGACTGCCTGGAACTGGAGCTGAAGATCGGCGGCAAGCCGTTGTTTCTCTATGTCGTGCATTTCAAATCGATGGGCAATGCGCGCGACAACAGGGATGGCCGCCTAGGCACGATGGCAATCAGGACCGCCGAGGCCAAGGCGGTGCGGCAGATCATCGAACGGCAGTTTGGGGCGGATGGTCGCGATCGGGCCAATTTCGCCATCTGCGGCGACATGAATGACTATCAGGAACGGGTGAAGGTGATCGGCACACGCCGCAGCGGCTACCGGTTCGAGCCGGTGCGGGAAGAGACGAGTGCGCTCGACGTGTTCAGCCATGACGGTTTTGCCGAGAACGTGACGAAGCGGCGCGACGTGATGGATCGCTGGACGCTCTATCATGCCCGCGGACCGCAGGAGCAGCATCTTTGCCAGCTCGACTATATCTGGCTGTCTCCGGCGCTTGCAGGCGCCAATCCGGCAGCCGTGCCCGACATCATCCGCAATGGCCAGCCGTTCCGTACCGTATTTCCACCGGGACAGGAGGTGGAGCGGTTTCCGCGGATCGGCTGGGACCGGCCGAAAGCGTCGGATCATTGCCCGGTTGTTGTGGAGTTCGACCTTACATGACGATCATGCTCGACGGCATCTGGCCGCCATCGGAAAACCCGTTCCGGGTCGACGCCTTCGACCTTGCCGTGATTGATGGTCCGCATCCGCTTCACCTTGAACATGCGACGGAGATCGAAGCGAACTGGGCGCTGGAGTCCAAAGCCAACCCGCATCTGTTCAATGGCGACATGGTGCTGCAGCGGCAGCTGAGTTTCGACCATGGCGTCATTCGCGGCATTGCCCACAAGATCCCCTATTCGACGCTTCTGTGGTGGCGCAAGCAGGCCAATCCTGAAGGTGCGCTGCATCTTTTCGGTTTCGCGGTCATCGTCTCGTCAGACAATGCGATCGTTGCGATCCGGATGAGCGAACGCACCGCCAATCCGGGCCAGGTCTATTGCGCTGCGGGTTCGCTCGATCTCAGCGACATCGTCGACGGCAAGCTGGATGTGGCCGGCAATATGCGCCGTGAAGTGCGCGAGGAAACCGGGCTCGATCTGGGCGAGGCGAGGGCCGAACCGCAGTTTTATGCCAGCCATGCCGACAACCGTATCGTGGTTTTCCGCTTTTATCACTTCGCGGTGACAGCTGCCGAACTCGTTGCCCGCGTCAAGGCGCATATGCTGCAGGACGAAGAGCAGGAGATCGATGGCGTGGTCGTCATCCGGTCCGCGGATCCGGTCGCGCATAACTACAATCCGCTGATGTTGCCGATTCTCGACTGGCATTTCGGCGCTGCGCGGCTCTGAGCCAGGCGGTCTTGCGCATGTTCGCCGGGTGAGGCAGGTTACCCCCATATTCATGGGAGGGGATAAAGTGGCACGACGTTATGCCATATATGACGTTTTCACCGGCCAGAGACTTGCCGGAAATCCGCTCGCCGTCGTCTTCGATACGGACGGATTGTCGGGTGATGCGATGCAGTCGATTGCACGCGAGATGAACCTATCGGAAACCGCTTTCATCCTGCCTCCGGAAGCGGCAGGCCACGCAGCGAGGCTGCGGATTTTCACGCCTGCGAAGGAATTGCCGTTTGCCGGACATCCGACCGTCGGATCGGCGATCGCACTTGCAGAACGGGAACACCAGCCGGGGGACACGGAACTCGACCTGATGTCGGTTCTGGAAGAGACGGTCGGACCGGTGCGCTGCGCGATCCGGATGCGCAAGGGGGAGGCGACATTTGCAGAATTCGACCTGCCGAAGCGGCCTGTCCGGGTCGACATCCCGCTGGACCGGCAAGGGATCGCCGATGCGCTGACGGTGAAGTCCACCGATATGGCCTTCGAAAACCATGTGCTTTCGATCTGGACGGCAGCTGTGCCGTTCGTGCTCATTCCGCTCAGAAACCTTGCAACGGTGCAGAACCTCGAATTCGAATCGACTCTGTGGGAACGGGTGGCGCCGTTCGTCGACGGTTCGCTGGCATCGGCTTATGTCTATTGCCGCGGCGGGGTGCATCATCAGGCAAAATTCCATGCACGGATGTTTTCGCCCGACATGCGGATATGGGAGGACCCGGCGACGGGTGCGGCCGTGGCGGCACTGGCCGGCGCCATCCAGCAGTTCGATGCGCTGCCCGATGGACATCATCCGATGATCATCGAACAGGGACTGGAAATCGGCCGACCGTCGTTCATCCACCTGCATATCGATTCCAAGGGTGGGGAAATTTTCAAGGCGCGGATCGGCGGGCAGGCGGTGAAGATGGCCGAGGGCATGCTGGAGATCTGAAAAAAATCGAAAAGCGGGAAAGCCCGAGGAACAAGGGCTTTCGGCCGGCGCCGGAATTTTTTTGAGCAGTTGCACAAAGAAAATCATTCAGGCCGCTAGACAAGCCAAAGGAAGCTCTTTATACGCCCCTTCACACCGACGGCGCAGGCCACTGAGGCAGTCGGTTACGGGTGATTAGCTCAGTTGGTAGAGCAGCTGACTCTTAATCAGCGGGTCGTAGGTTCGAGCCCTACATCACCCACCATCTCCTCTTAAACAGTAGATGTGACAGTAGTTTAGGTGCAGAGAAGAAAATTCTCCGGCGCTTGGAACTTCTCGATGACCGGCGCATTTCTCTGGCAATTCAAACCAAACCGGTATGTTCAACGTGCGCGCGATTGTCCTTCTTCTTGCCAGCGTCACCTGTGTCGTCGCACTTTTTGTTTCCGGCCTTGCCCTGACGGTCCGTCTGGTCTCCGACCCTGCTCCGCACCATTTCGACCATATGGACACACCGGATCTATGGACATCCGAACCGGTCGTAATCGACCCCGACAGGCAGTCCTATCAGCGGCTCGAGGCTGTGCCTGTGATTGCCTATCTCGCGCCGACGGACGGAGATGTTGAAACTGCGGCTCTGGCGCATACAGAGGAGCGTGGGACTGCTGCCGCCGATGTGCCGGCCGTCGCCGCACAATCGGATTCTTCTACGTCGGGTGATACGCCGTCGGTCGATACCACTGTCGTTGCGACGAACAGCAGTGCGGTCGCAGACACAGGCCACGCCGACTGGTGCCTTGCCCGCTATCGTTCCTACCGTGTCGAAGACAACAGCTATCAGCCGATCAGCGGCGGCCCGCGCGCGCAATGCGAAGATCCGTCTAGTCAATCCTCCGGTTTCGGTCAGGCCCGCGATCGGGCGACGGTGACGTTTGGCGCCGGCGCTCAAGATCGGGGCATGCCCGTTTCTGCGGCATCGTCGGCCAACGGCCTGACGGCAGATGCATCTGTCAGCCGGAAGACGGCCATGGGTGCTGCCGTGAGCGGTACGCATGACGAGTGGTGCCGCGATCGCTATCGCTCCTATCGCAGCGACGATAACAGCTACCAGCCCTTCGACGGCGGGCCTCGAAAGGCATGTGCCTCACCCTTCGGCTGAGGTATGGTTCTGGAGCCGTTTCCAACGGATGCACGAATCGATTTTTCCGGCTGAAACCTTATGAAAACAAACAGATGGATTTTGAAGGCGATTGCATTTTCGCCGCAAATTCTGTCTTGCGTCAGCTCGCTTCGCGCATCAACTGGCGATTTTCATCAACCTTAAGCGCCTGGACGCGCTTGGCCAGCCAGTCGACCACGACGCGCACCTTGTTGCTGAGGTGACGGGTCTGCGGGTAAACGATGTAGAGCGGAAAGCTCTCGCAAATCCACTCGCTCAGGACCGGAACAAGCTTGCCATCCTGAACGTGTTTCTGGGCCATGAAACGTGGTATCTGCGCAATGCCGACACCGGCAATCGCCGCATCTACATAGGAGCGGGCGTCGTTGACGGAGACGATGTAGTTGGGATCGATCTCGATCTTCTCGTCACCCTGGCTGAAGCTCAGCTGCATGATGCGACCAGATGGCGCCTGAAGGTAACCGACGCAGCGATGGCCGCTGTTCAAGTCGTTCGGATGAACGGGTTTGCCAATTTTTTCCAGATAGATGGGCGAGGCATAGGCCTGCATGCCGATCTCGCCGACCTTGCGGACGATCAGTGACTGGTCGGTGGGCGTGCCGCCGCGCAAGGCGCAATCGACATTCTCTGCGATATAATCCACCAGGCGGTCGCCGACGCCGATATCAAGCTTGATCAGCGGGTAGCGTTCGTGAAATTCGCAAAGATGCGGGATGACGAGGAGATCTGCAAAAGCCCCTGCCATCTCGATCCGCACGCGGCCGCTCGGCTGGGTCTGGGAGTTCGACAGGCTGCCGTCGAGTTCTGCCACGTCCGCCAGAATCTGGATGGCACGCTCGTAATAGAGCGCGCCGTCATTGGTCACCATCACCCGTCGCGTGGTGCGGTTGAGCAGTGTGGTCTGCAGATGCGCCTCAAGCGCCTGCACCATATTCGTCACCGTCGTCTTCGGGATGTCGAGCGTGGTCGCGGCACGGGTGAAGTTGCCGGTCTCGACGACCCTGACGAAGACGCGCATTGCTGACAGCTGATCCATGACAGGTTCCTTGCGATGCGATTGTCCATGAATTTGGAAAAGTGTTGCCGATCCATGCGGATTGCACTTTCGTTCCCGAACAATAATATCTGAATACGAATTCGCCGCAAGACCTGTGGCTAAAACGAAAGCAAACGTCATGTCACCGCAATGGGAAACACTGGAAATCGATGGGCCGTGGAAGGCCTCCGTTCCCGTGCGTATCCACAAGGGTAATGTGCAGGGTGCCAGGCCACCGATCGTTTTGTATCTCAAGGGCGACGCCTTCCGGCAGCCGAAGCCGGACGCGGCACCGAGCCCTGTGGTCGGCGCCCTGGAGGATGCGGGGGCGGTGGTCGTCGAGGCCGATTACGGCAGCGTATCGGGCAATGTTTTTCCGAAGGCGATGGAATGCGCATTCCTTGCCCTCTACGGGCTCAACGAAAAGCTCAACAGACACGGTAAGGGTAGGTCGCCATTGCTGATCGCCGGAGACGAGGCCGGCGGCAATGTCGCTGCCGGTGCTGCGTTGAAGGCGAGAGACCAGATGCCGGGCCGGCTTTCCGGCCAGGTGCTTTTGTCACCGATGATCGACCCGATGATGACGTCGGCCTCGATCCGCGGCGCCGATGAACTGGGCATGCGCGAGCGCTGGTCGGATGGATGGAGCCATTATCTGGGGTCCGCCTGTTCGCTGCAGCATCCTTACGCCGCGCCGTGTCTCTGTTCGAGACTGTCCGGTGTGGCGCCGGCGCTGGTGATGACCTCCGAAGACGACCCGCTGCGCGATGAATCGCTAGGTTATGCCGACAAACTGGCAGGCTCGGGCGTCAAGGTTACCAAACGCATCCTTCCCGCCGGCAGCGGCTGGACGGGCTTGTATCACGGTATCGGCGGTGTCTGGCTCGCCAGCCTCTGCCTCGAGTTTTCGGCCTTTGTCCGCCAGGTGGCGTCTTAAGGGCCCGCATTTTCTGAAAGATCCGAGAATCGATAACAGCCCCACCCAAGGCTGAAGGAGTTCACAATGACAATGAAGACAACCCGCTGGGCCCTTTTGGGCGCCGGCCTAACCACTTCTGTGCTCATCGCAGGCGCAGCCTTCTATCTCGATATGCCACAGGGCGCCAATGCGGCCTCTCCGGCGGCTGCCGCTGCTCCGGTTGCCATACCGGTGACGGTAGCGACAATCGAGCCGCGCCGGATCGGCACCTGGCAGGATTTCTCCGGCCGCCTCGAAGCTGTCGATCGCGTCGATGTTCGGCCTCGCGTGGCGGGCGCCGTTCAGTCGGTGCATTTCCGCGAGGGAGGACTGGTCAAGGCGGGCGATCTTCTGGTGACGATTGATCCGGAGCCTTTCAAGGCAGCGCTTGCCGAAGCGCAGGGGCAGGTCGCCTCGGCCCAGGCGAAGCTCGATTATGCCAATACCGAGCTTGAGCGCGGCAAGACGCTTCTCGCCCGCAACACGATTTCGCAGAGCGACCTGGCGCAGCGCGAAAGCACCCAGCGCGAGGCCGTTGCAACCCTGCAATCGGCGCAGGCCAGTCTTAAGGTGGCGGACCTGAACCTCGGTTATACCGAAATCCGCGCACCGATTGCAGGTCGTGTCGGCAAAATCGAGGTGACCATCGGCAATCTCGTGGCCGGCGGTTCTTCCTCGACGCCACTGACGACGCTGGTTTCGGCCGATCCGATCTATGCGAGCTTCGATGCCGGCGAAGAGCTGGTAACGCGCACGCTCGCCGAACTGCCACTCGTCGATGGCCAGCCTGCCATCGACCACGTGCCGGTAGAGATTGCCACGCTTGCGCCGGGAGCCGATCCTATCAAGGGGCATCTGCAGCTGATCGACAACCAGGTCAATGCCGGTACAGGCACGATCCGGGTGAGGGCGGTGTTCGGAAATCCGGGCGGCAGGCTGATCCCCGGCCAGTTCGTGCGCGTGCGCATGGGCGAACCTGAACCGATGGAACGTGTCCTTGTCAGCGAACGGGCCCTCGGCAACGATCAGGACAAGAAATTCGTGCTGGTGGTGGATGGCAAGAACACTGTTGCCTACCGTCCGGTCCAGCTCGGTGACGTCATCGATGGCATGAGGATCGTCGAAAAGGGCCTCAACGCCGGTGATCGTGTGATCGTCAACGGATTGCAGCGCGTGCGCCCCGGCGCCACTGTCGATCCGCAGGACGAGGCAAAGGTCGCAGCAAAGTAACCAACAGGCCGGAACCGGCCTTTCAACGAAATGGACCCTTTGGTCGCCCGTGGTGAGACACTGCGGGCGCAAGGGCCCTGTTCGCCTAAAAAGTCGCTCAGGAGAGGGCTCAAGAGATGAACATATCTCGCTTTTTTATCGACCGGCCGGTGTTTGCGGCGGTCCTGTCCGTTCTCATCGTGGTGTCCGGCCTGCTGGGACTGCGGTCGCTGCCGATCTCGGAATATCCGAACGTCGTGCCGCCTTCGGTGGTCGTCAAGGCGACCTATCCGGGGGCCAATCCCAAGGTGATCGCCGAAACGGTGGCCACGCCGCTTGAAGAACAGATCAACGGCGTCGAGGACATGCTCTACATGTCCAGCCAGGCGACCTCTGACGGCGTGATGACGCTGACCGTCACCTTCAAGCTCGGCACCGATCCCGACAAGGCGCAGCAGCTGGTGCAGAACCGCGTCAGCCAGGCCGAACCGCGGCTGCCGACGGAAGTGCGTGCACTCGGCGTCACCACGGTCAAAAGTTCGCCGGACTTCATCATGGTGGTCAATCTGGTATCCAGCACCGACCGTTATGATCTGACATACCTGCGCAATTACGCGACCCTGAATGTCAAGGATCGGCTCGCCCGGATCGAAGGCGTCGGCCAGGTGCAGATCTTCGGTGCCGGCGACTATTCGATGCGTGTGTGGATCGATCCGCAGAAGGCGGCTGCCTTGTCGCTTGCCGCAAGCGACATCACCGACGCGATCCGTGGCCAGAACGTCCAGGCGGCGGCTGGCATCATCGGTGCATCGCCGTCGGTTCCGGGCGTAGACCTGCAGCTCAACGTCAACGCGCAAGGTCGTCTGACGACACCGGAGCAGTTCGGCAACATCATCGTCAAGACCGGCACTAACGGCGAGATCACCCGCCTGCGCGATGTCGCCCGCGTTGAACTCGGCGCGGCCGACTATGCGTTGCGCTCGCTGCTCGACGGCGAGCCAGCCGTGGCCATTCCGGTTCTACAGGCTCCCGGTTCGAATGCGATCGAGATTGCCGACGAGGTTCGCTCGACGATGGACGAGCTGCAGAAGGCGATGCCGGAAGGCGTCAAATACGAGATCGTCTATGACACGACGAAGTTTGTGCGCTCGTCGATCGAAAAGGTCCTCGACACTCTTCTCGAAGCGATCGCACTGGTGGTTCTCGTCGTTATCGTGTTCCTGCAGACATGGCGCGCCTCGATCATTCCGCTGATCGCCGTGCCTGTCTCGGTGATCGGTACGTTTGCGGTCATGTATGCCTTCGGGTTCTCGATCAACGCGCTGACGCTGTTCGGCCTCGTGCTTGCAATCGGCATCGTCGTCGACGACGCGATCGTGGTGGTGGAGAATGTCGAAAGAAACATCGAAAATGGCCTAAGTCCCCGCGAGGCGACTTACAAGGCGATGAGCGAAGTGTCGGGTCCGATCATCGCGATTGCGCTCGTGCTCGTGGCGGTCTTCGTGCCACTTGCCTTCATCACCGGCCTGTCCGGGCAGTTCTACCGGCAGTTCGCGCTGACGATCGCCATCTCGACGGTCATTTCGGCGATCAACTCGCTGACGCTGTCGCCGGCCTTGGCGGCCCTTCTCCTGAAGGACCATCATGCGCCGAAGGACTGGCTGACGCGAGGCATGGACAAGGTGTTCGGCTGGTTCTTCCGTGGCTTCAATCGCGCCTTCGGTTCGGCGGCCAATGGTTATGGCCGTACCGTCGGCGGACTGCTGTCGCGCAAGAGCTTCGTCATGGTGCTCTATCTCGCGCTGGTCGGTGCGACCTACGGCATGTTCACGGTCGTGCCGGGCGGTTTCGTGCCGGCGCAGGACAAGCAGTACCTGATCGGCTTTGCCCAGCTGCCCGATGGTGCGACCCTCGACCGTACGGAAGACGTGATCAAGCGCATGAGCGAGATCGCCATGGAACAGCCAGGCGTCGAGCACGCGATCGCTTTCCCGGGCCTGTCGATCAACGGCTTCACTATCGGTTCGAATTCGGGGATCGTGTTCGCCGTGCTCGATGATTTCGACAAGCGCACGACACCGGAGCTTTCCGGTGGTGCCATCGCCATGGCACTGAACCAGAAATATGCCGGCATCCAGGAAGCGTTCATCGCCATGTTCCCGCCGCCGCCGGTCAACGGCCTCGGCACGACGGGCGGCTTCAAGCTGCAGATCGAGGACAAGGCGGGCTACGGCTACGAGGCACTCGACAAGGCGACCAAGGAGGTTCTGGCCAAGGCTGCGCAGGCAACGGAGCTGACGGGGATCTTCTCGAGCTTCCAGATCAACGTGCCGCAGCTTTATGCGGATCTCGACCGCGCGCGTGCCGAACAGCTCGGCGTTTCCGTGACCGACGTGTTCGAAACGCTGCAGATCTATCTCGGTTCGCTTTATGTGAACGACTTCAACGCCTTCGGCCGCACTTACAGCGTCCGGGTCCAGGCGGATGCGCAATATCGCGCCAAGGCCGAGGATATCGGCCAGCTGAAGGTCCGGTCGCAGTCGGGCGAGATGATCCCGCTGTCGGCACTGTTGAAGGTCGATGCCTCGGCCGGTCCGGAACGGACGACCCGTTACAACGGCTTCCTGGCCGCCGAGATCAACGGCGCGCCTGCACCGGGCTATTCGTCCGGACAGGCGGAGGCTGCGATCACCAAGATCCTCGCCGAAACGCTGCCGCAGGGGATCGACTTCGAATGGACGGACCTGACCTACCAGCAGATCCTTGCCGGCAATTCGAGCTTCATCGTCTTCCCGCTGGCGCTGCTGCTCGTCTACCTCGTGCTGGCTGCCCAGTATGAAAGCCTGACCCTGCCGATCGCGATCGTGATGATCGTGCCGATGGGCGTGCTTGCTGCTCTGGTAGGCGTCTGGCTGACGGGAGGCGACAACAACATCTTCACCCAGATCGGGTTGGTGGTGCTTGTCGGACTGTCGGCGAAGAACGCGATCCTGATCGTCGAGTTCGCCCGCGAACTCGAGATGGCAGGGCGCAAGCCTCTGCAGGCGGCGATCGAGGCGAGCCGACTGCGTCTGCGGCCTATCCTGATGACGTCGATGGCATTCATCATGGGTGTCGTGCCGCTGGTCGTTTCGACCGGAGCCGGTGCCGAGATGCGCGCCGCCATGGGTGTCGCGGTGTTCTCCGGAATGATCGGGGTGACCTTCTTCGGCATCTTCATGACACCCGTCTTCTATGTGCTGGCAAGGCTTTTGACGGGCAACCGCCCGCTGCGCCAACACGGGACCGAGATTGCGCCCACTCTATCTCCAGCAGAGTAAGCGCATGGGCCGGCCGTAAACGCAAAGTGCGGCCGGCCCATAAGCCGCGCGGGCTCGCGACGCCCGCGCGGCTTTTTCATGTTCAGAGCGCCCCGCCGTCAACGACCAGCGTCTGGGCGGTGATGGCCGCGGAGGCGTCGGAGGCGAGGAAAAGGCAGGGGCCGATGAGATCGATGGCGTCAAGGCTGCGCTTGAGGCACTGGCGGTCGATCATTGCAGTGATGCTGTCATCGCTCAGCCAGAGGCGCTTCTGCCGCTCGGTGACGATCATGCCGGGCAGGATGGCATTCGCCCTGATGCCGTCGCGGCCAAGTTTTCCGGCCAGGCTTTTGGTCAGGCCGATGATGCCGGCCTTGGCCGTCGTATAGGCCGGCATGCCGCCCATGTTGAGCAGGTACGAGATCGAGGAGAAATTGATGATCGCCCCGCCGCCTGCATCCCTGATAAAGGGAATGGCGGCCTGGGCGGTGAAGAACATCTGCTTGAGATTGATCGCCTGGCTCCTGTCCCAATAGGCCTCCGTCACGTCCTCCAGGTCATGCCGATCGTCCCAGCCGGCATTGTTGACCAGCACCGACAGCGTGCCGAGGCGGGCTGCGGCATCGCGGACCGCCGCTTGTGTCGACGAAACGTCGGTCAGATCAGCACGGACGAAATACGGCTCATAGGCCGTCTGTCCGGCGAGGTCCGCGATCAATTCCCGGCTCGGTTCTTCGGCTATATCGATAAAGGCGACTCGAGCGCCCTGTCGCGCAAAGCCTTCGACGAGGGCGGCACCTATGCCGGATCCGCCGCCGGTGACCAGCACGCCGCGCCCTTCAAGATCCGGATGTCTTACGGATGGGTGTGTCAAATATTCCTCCTGCTGTTTTCATCCCGCGGCAAACTTATGCTTCTTTGTGAAAAATGCACCCTGAGGTTTGCGCCGGTTGTGCTTGCGGGTTACTCATGGGTTCCCACCGACCGCCACTCGCTTCCGAGAGGAATTCCCCTTGTCTTCCATGCCTTCCACCACTTCCGAGACCGCCATCCTGCCGACGCGCGACTATGCCGCCTTCCTGTTCGACATGGACGGAACGATCCTCAGTTCGACGGCTTCGGCGGAGCGGGTCTGGGGACGCTGGGCGAAGGGAATGGGGCTCGACGTCGAAAAATTCCTGCCGATCATGCATGGCCGGCGCGGCATCGACACGATTACCGATCTCAACCTTCCCGGTGTCGACCCGAAGGTCGAGGCGGCCAAGGTCCTGCAGGGCGAAATCGATGATGTCGAGGGTGTCGTGGCACTCGAGGGAGCTGCCGAATTTCTGGCGTCGCTGCCGTCCGAACGCTGGGCGATCGTTACGTCGTCGCCATTGGAGCTTGCCAAGGCGAGGCTTTCCGCTGCCGGCATTCCGATCCCCAAATATCTTGTTTCGGCCGAAGACGTGACGGTCGGCAAGCCCAATCCGCAGGGCTACATAATGGGTGCGGAGCGCCTCGGGGTCAGCCCGGACGATGTTCTTGTCTTCGAGGACGTGCTGGCAGGCATCAAGGCGGGGGAGGCGGCCGGGGCCGAGGTGATGGTTATCACCACCACCCACAGCCATGCGATCGAAGGCGGACAATACCGGATGCGCGATTATGGGGCCGTCGCTGCGCATGTGGCAGGCGACGGCCGGTTATCCATTCGTCCCAGATAATCCGGATCAGGCCGTCTGGCGCGACGTGCGCATGAACTGGACCGTTGCGAACCAAAGCACCGTTCCGAGCACGATCAGCGCGCCGGCGATGATATATTGTATCGGATCACGGCCGGTCCACGGTCCCGCCAGGAAGGCGCAGGTGATGGCGCCGAGCACCGGCAGGATGGTCGGCGTGCGAAAATGCTTGTGGTCGACCTTGTCCTTGCGCAACACCAGGACAGCGACGTTGACGATGGCAAAAACGCAGAGCAGCAGAAGAGCGGTCGTGCCTCCCAGCGCTTTGACGCCACCGGCAAAAACGATCAGCGCGACGGCAAGCAGCGACGTGAAGACGATCGCCACATAAGGCGTGCGACGTCCGGCATGCACCTTGCCCAGCACGTCGGGCAATACGCCCTGCCGGCTCATGCCGTAGATCAGGCGGCTTGCCATCATCATGTTGATCAGCGCCGAGTTTGCGACGGCAAACATGGTGATGACTGCGAAAATGCCGATCGGGAATCCCGGGGCGCCGGTCTGGATGACCTTGAGCAGGGGTGTTTCACCTTCGCCCAGTTCGCTGGCAGGCACGAGGGTAATGGCCGAGATTGCCACGAGAATGTAGATGACACCGGTGATCGCGAGGCCACCGAGCAGGACCTTCGGGAAGATGCGGCTCGGCTGCTTGCATTCTTCCGCCATGTTGACCGAGTCCTCGAAGCCGACCATGGCGAAAAAGGCGAGCGTGGTCGCGGCAACGACCGGCCAGAATGTACCGGATCCCTCCGGTGTCGCGAAGGTCCAGGCGCGCGAGACGTCACCCTGGCCGCCGACGATGGCCCACATGCCGATGCCGATGATGATCAGCAGGCCGGTCAGTTCGACCATCGTGAGCAGCACATTCAGTTTTACGCTTTCGCCGACGCCGCGAAAATTGACGGCAGCCACCAGCCCGATGAATCCGACGGCAATGAGTGTCACGCCCCAGCCGCCCAGATCGAGCCCGAGCGAAGTGGTGAAATTGGCGGCAAAGGCACGCGAGGCGGTCGATGCCGAGGTGATACCAGACGACATGACCGCGAAGGCGACGAGGAAGGTGATGAAGTGGATGCCGAAGGCCTTGTGGGTATAAAGGGCAGCGCCTGCCGCCTGTGGGTATTTGGTCACCAGTTCGAGATAACTGCAGGCGGTGAGCAATGCGACGATGAAGGCGATCAGGAAGGGAAGCCAGACGACACCGCCGACTTCAGCCGCAACTTGCCCCGTCAACGCATAGATGCCGGTTCCAAGAATGTCGCCGACGATGAAGAGCAGCAACAGGCCAGGGCCCATCACCCGCTTCAATTCTCCGTCCTGTTGTTTGTCCGCGCCGGCCGGCTCTACCTTGCTTTCCATCGACTGCCTCCTCCATATCTATCGATATTGAAGGCGTTAATGGCGACAAAGGCCGCATTGTTCCGTTTCCCGCGCCGGTTAAGCATAGCCGGCCATCATTTTGCAATAATTCGGGTCTGACATTGCGCTGGCGGCACGGACTCACCACCTTGTCGATTGCGGCCTTACGACGGAGATGTTCTCGATGCGCTGGTTTCCCTCCCATTGCGAAAGAGCGGCACTGGCTGAGACCTCAGAGGTCATCACCGCCGACACGGCATTTTCAGACGCGCCGCTTTCGGAATTCTGGCACTTCCTTCGGTCCTGGGTGAGCAATCCTCTGCGTGTCGGTGCGGTCGCTGCATCGGGAGAAACACTTGCCCGATTGATGACACGGGAAATCGATGCAGATGCCGGCCATGTCGTGGAACTTGGACCGGGCACGGGCGTGTTCACGCGGGCGCTTCTGGCGCGCGGGGTGATCGAGGACAATCTGACGCTGATCGAATATGGCGACGAATTCCTGCCGCGCCTGCAACGCCGTTTTCCCCAGGCCCGCGTTCTGCAGATGGATGCCTCGCGATTGCGCAAGGCGCATATTTTCGACGAACCGGTGGTGGGTGCCGCGGTCAGTGGACTTCCTCTTCTCTCCATGTCACCGCGCAAGCAGACGGCGATCCTTGCCGGCGTGTTCACCTATCTGCGCCCGGGTGCCTCGCTTTACCAGTTCACCTATGGGCCACGCTGCCCGGTGCCGCGGCGGATCCTCGATAGGCTCGGGCTGAAGGCGGTGCGCGTCGGCGGAACCGTACGCAATATTCCCCCGGCTGCAGTCTACCGGATTTCGCGACGCCGGCCGTTCGATTTCAGCTCAGGCGCAGAGTGATCCAGGCCAGCACACAATAACGCGCCGCCTTGCCGATGAAGACCAGTGCGAGGAATGTCGGCAGCGGTTCGCGCAGGATGCCGGCCGCAACTGTCAGCGCGTCCCCGCCTATCGGCAGCCAGCTGAACAATAACGACCATTTTCCGTAACGCCGATACCAGCGCTGGGCTCTGTCGAGTTGTGCCGGTTTGACCGGGAACCAACGCCGTTCCCGGAACCGTTCGACACCGAGACCAAGTAGCCAGTTGGCGGCGGCCCCCAGCGTATTTCCGACTGAAGCCGTGAGCAGCAAGGCAGTCAGCGAATAATCTCCCGTCAGGATCAATCCGACGAGGATCGCTTCCGACTGCATGGGAAGGATCGTGGCGGCAATGAATGCTGCCGAAAACAGTCCCGCATAGGCGGCAAGATCGAACATCGCCTCAAGCACCCTCCGATTAAACGTCGCTCACTAAAAAAGGGCGGATGTTGATCCGCCCTTTTCCGATTTTCTTCGAAACCCGATCCTCAGGCCTTGCTGGTGCCCTTCGGTTCCTCGGCTGTCGGATGCGACTTACGGTAACGGGTACGCCAGTCGCCGAGGAAGAGCAGGATCGGAGCCGCGATGAAGATCGACGATGCGCCGGCGACAAGTATGCCGAAAACCATCGGGATCGCGAAGCTGGAGACCGCGCTGCCGCCCCAGATTGCCATGGGTACCAGGGCAAGGAAGGCTGTCGCATTGGTGTAGAGGCTTCGTGCGAGCGTTTCGTTGATCGACTTGTCGATCAGCTCGCGCAGCGGCATCGACTTGTAGAGCCGCATGTTTTCGCGCATGCGGTCATACACGACGACCTTGTCGTTTACCGAATAGCCGACCAGTGTCAGGACCGCGGCGATTGCCGTCAGGTTGAAGTCGAGGCCGGTGATGGCGAAGAAGCCGATCACCTTGGTCGTATCCAGCACCAGGGTGATGATGGCACCGACCGCAAACGGCCATTCGAACCGGACCCAGATATAGATCAGCATCGCCACGCTGGCGATGAAGACGGAGAGGAAGCCGGCGACGGCAAGTTCTCCGGAGACCTTGGGGCCGATGACATCGGTACCCTGGACGATCGCGCTCGGATCAATCTTGGCGACTTCGTCCTTCAGCTTGGTCACGGCAGCCGTCTGGGCTTCTTCGCCGCCTTCCTGGCGCTGTGCGCGCACCAGAAGGCTGTTGGCATCGCCGAATGACTGCAGCGTGATTTCGCCAAGGCCGAGCGTGTTGAGACCTTCGCGGAATTTGGCCAGGTCAGCCGTGCCTTCCGTCTTGACGGACATCTGGATGCCGCCGCGGAAATCGACGCCGTAATTGAGGCCCGGATGGAAGAACAGCACGACCGACGCCAGCGACAGGATGGCGGAAACGCCGATGCCGAAGAAGCGGGCCTTCATGAAGTGGATGTGCTTGTCGTAGGGGTTGAAGGGAATCAGTGGCTTGATGACGACGGTCTTCAACTTGCGACGGCGGGCGAGCGAGACCATTGCGACGCGCACGAAGGCAACCGAGGTGAACATCGAGATGATCAGGCCGAGCGCCATGGTGACGGCAAAGCCGCGAACCGGGCCGGAACCGAAGTAGAAGAGAACGGCGGCTGCGATGAGCGCGGTCATGTTGCCGTCGATAATGGTGGAATAGGCGCGATTGAAGCCCGTATCGATGGCGGCAAAGGCGCTTTTGCCCTTGCGCGATTCTTCACGGATACGTTCGTTGATCAGAACGTTGGCATCAACGGCAAGACCGATGCCGAGGACAATACCGGCAATGCCGGGAAGCGTCAGTGTCGCGCCGACCAGCGTCAGTGCTGAAAGGGTCAGGATGGTGTGGATCACCAGCGCTACGTTGGCGAGAATGCCCCATGTGCCGTAGAGAAGGAAGATGAAGGCAATGACCAGGACGAGACCGATAAGGCCGGTATAGATGCCCATCTGGATCGCGTCCGCACCAAGATCGGCACCGACGGTGCGTTCTTCGATCACGGTGAGCTTGGCCGGCAGCGAGCCGGCACGCAGCAGGGCTGCAAGCGTCGTGGTTTCCTGCGGCGTGAAGGAGCCCGAAATCTGGCCCGAGCCGCCGGTGATCGGCGTCTGGATGACCGGGGCGCTCAGCACCTTGTTATCGAGAACGATGGCAAACGGCTTGCCGACATTCTGCTGGGTTATCTGGGCAAAGCGGGTGGCACCGGCGCTGTCGAAACGGAAGGTGACGATCGGTCGCTGGGTCTGCTGCTCGAAGGCTGCGCGGGCATCGGTCAGGCGGTCGCCGGAGAGTTCGACGCGGTCAAGCACCGGATACTGCTGGCCACGCTCGTCGGGGATCATTGTAACGCCCGGCTCACCCTGATTGCCGAGAAGATGGAAGCTCATCTTGGCTGTCGAGCCGAGAAGCTGGCGAAGGCGCGACGGATCCTGTTCGCCCGGAAGCTGGACGAGGACGCGATCGGCACCGACGCGCTGGATCGTCGGTTCGGCGACGCCGACCTGGTCGACGCGCTGGCGGATGATCTCGAGGCTCTGCTCGATGGCGCCGGTGATATGGGCGTTGATGCCCGCATCCGTCTGGGCGATCGAGATGGTGTTCTCGTTCGGGGTCGTGATGGCGATATCGGTGGCGCCGACGGCATTGACGCCACCCACGGGGTTGGCAAGCGTCTGCAGTTCGGTGACGGCCTGGTCACGCTGGGCCGGATCGCGCAACGTGATAAGAACCGCATCACCGGCGCGGCGAATGGCCGAGGTGTTGATGGTCTTGTCGCGCAGCACGCGGCGGGCATCCTGGGTGAGCGCCTGAACACGTTCGTTGATCAGGTCGGCGCGGTCGACTTCAAGCACGAGATGCGAGCCGCCGCGAAGGTCGAGGCCGAGGGCCACGCGGCTATGGGGAAGCCAGGCAGGCATGCGGTCGAGTGCCGATTGCGGAATGGCGTTCGGCAACGCGATCAGAATGCCGATGATGATGATGAGAGCATAGCTGCCCACCAACCACGGTGAATTTCTCATTGTCTAGATCCTGTTTGGCCTCGACCACTATAGGTGTCGACGGGCCGTCAAATTTCATGCTGTGCGGCAGGTGCCGTGATCAGGCTGCAACGGGCGGCGCACGGGGCAGGGCGCCCGGCCAGCGGACCGGGTCAAGCAGCGAAGCCTGCCCTATGGGTGCCTTTAGCTCCGAGTAGAGATGCGCCGGCAGAATGAAGAATGCCGGAGCCGGAAGGCCGTCGATGCCGGAAACATGGCTGTTTGCGCCATCCTTGCGATCGGACACAGTGACGGCGCGCAAAGGCTCGCGTTTTGTCAGGGCGGGGGCGCGGTCGGAACGATCATCCATCGGCCTTGCCGATGCGGCGATGTCACCATTGCGCGGAGTGCCTGCCAGAAGGCCGAAAAGGGCGATGAGAAATGCGGCAGCAAGCACGGGGAGGCGCGCAAGATCAATCTGCGCACGCTTGGCCTTGTTCCGATTTCGCAGCGGAAATACCGCCATCCGCACCTGCTCCGGATATTAGGGATTCGGAATTTCTCCGAATGAGGCGCGTTCTAATGGACTGCGCCTTTCCGGTCAACAAAATGGGCCGGTCAACAAGATGGGCTGGCCAACACAAAGAGCCGATCAGCAAAATGCCGGATAACAAGACGGGCCTCCGAAGAGGCCCGGCAACATCAGCGGATACGCTTGGCAGCCGGTTCAGGCACCAGTTCGCCGTTCAGGCGACGATCGAGATAATCCTCGCATTCGCCCATCAGCGTGTCCACCTGTCCGTTGAAGAAGTGGTTGGCGCCTTCCAGCGTGCGATGGGTGATCAGGATGCCCTTCTGGGTCTTCAGCTTCTCGACCAGTCCGTTGATATCCTTTTCCGGTGCCACCTTGTCATTGTCGCCGTTGATGATCAGGCCGGACGACGGGCAGGGGGCGAGGAAGGAGAAATCATAGGTGTTCGGCTGCGGCGCGATCGACATGAAGCCCTCGATCTCCGGCCGGCGCATCAAAAGCTGCATGCCGATCCAGGCGCCGAAGGAATAACCTGCGACCCAACAGCTCTTGGAATCGGGATGCAGGCTCTGCACCCAGTCGAGTGCGGAAGCCGCATCCGACAATTCGCCGGCGCCATGATCGAATTCGCCCTGGCTGCGGCCAATGCTGCGGAAGTTGAAGCGCAGGGTCGTGAACCCGCGCTTCTGGAACATGTAGAACAGCTGGTAGACGATCTGGTTGTTCATCGTGCCGCCGAACTGCGGGTGCGGATGCAGGATGATTGCGATCGGCGCACTCTTTTCCTTGGACGGCTGGTAGCGTCCTTCCAGGCGGCCAGCAGGGCCGTTGAAAATCACTTCGGGCATGGGTACTCCGGTCAATCCTGTTTGGTTCCAAACTTAAAGCATTCGGTCGAGTTTGACTTGACGAAGGCGCTCAGCTTTTCTAGAACTCAGTTTAGAACCATTCGAAACTTGGGCCTGCGACAGCAATGCCCGTTGCGAAGTCTCATAAGGCAAGCGCAATTGAGATTTCAACTAAAATGAGGATTTTCACTGCGAGAGTGGAAGTCAATGTTATTTTAACAAGGCGGGCGCGGACGAAGAATGGCGTTGAAGCGGACATATCTCGACTGGAATGCGACGGCACCGCTCTCGGAAGCGGCGCGTCTTTCCATGCTCGACGCGCTTTCGCTGCCCGGCAACGCGTCCTCTGTTCATTCCGAAGGCAGGGCGGCGCGGTCTGCCGTTGAAAAGGCGCGGCGACAGGTGGCGGCTCTGGTCGGGGCCGAGCCGGCGCATGTGACCTTCACCAGCGGCGCGACCGAAGCTGCCAATCACGTGCTGACGCCGGATTACCGCATGGGTCGGTCGCCGGTTGCCGTATCTCATCTCTACGTTTCTGCGATAGAGCACCCGGCGGTGCGCGAAGGCGGCAGGTTTGCGGTCGATCAGGTGACGGAAGTCCCGGTGACACCGGCCGGCATTCTCGATCTTGAGGCTCTTGAAACGGTGCTCGATGCCCATGATAGCGCATCCGGTCTGCCGATGGTCGCTGTTATGCTGGTGAATAACGAGACCGGCATCATCCAGCCGGTCGCGGAAGCAGCCGCACTTGCACATAAATATCGCGGCCTGATGGTTATCGATGCGGTGCAGGCGGCCGGGCGTATCTCACTCGATATCAACGCTCTGGATGCCGATTTCATATTCGTCTCATCGCACAAGATCGGTGGTCCGAAAGGCGTCGGCGCGCTGGTTTCCCGCGGCGAGGTGCTGATGCCTAAGCCGCTGATCCGCGGTGGGGGGCAGGAGAAGGGTCACCGGTCGGGGACAGAGAATTTTCACGCGATCATAGGTTTCGGCGCGGCGGCTGAAGTGATGTCTAAGGATTTAGCGGCTCGCAACGACCGGATCGGGGCATTGCGCGACACGTTTGAGCTTGGCATGAGGCAGGCGGCCCCCGATGTCGTCATCTATGGCGAGGTTGGGCAGCGCGTTGCCAATACCAGTTTTTTCACGCTTCCCGGGCTCAAGGCCGAGACGGGGCAGATCGCCTTCGATCTTGAAGGTGTTTCGCTATCGGCAGGTTCTGCCTGCTCCTCCGGCAAGGTCGGGCAGAGCCATGTCCTGACGGCCATGGGACAGGATGCGGATGTCGGAGGCCTGCGCATTTCGCTGGGGCCTGGAACGACCGAAGCCGATATCGAGAAGGCTATCCTCGCCTTCCGGAAAATCGCCGGACGCCGAAAGGCGCCGGAACAGGCCGCTTAAGGCGGCTGTCAGAATTGGCGGAATGCGAATTTCCGCTTGCCAAAAGGTGGGAAAATCGCCTTGTGGCGCCTACATGGGGGAGGCATTGCTTTTCCCCGCAAGAATGACGGAATTGCCGGAATTTGAACCGGCAAAGTTTGGAGACTGAAGATGCCTGCTGTCCAGGAAACAATCGATCAGGTCCGTGGGATCGATATCGACCAGTACAAATACGGCTTCGAGACCATTATCGAAGTGGACAAAGCTCCGAAGGGGCTTTCGGAAGAGATCGTCCGTTTTATCTCGGCCAAGAAGCAGGAGCCGGACTGGATGCTGGAATGGCGTCTGGATGCCTACAAGCGCTGGCTGACGATGGAAGAGCCGACCTGGGCACGTGTGGACTATCCGAAGATCGACTTCAACGACATCTACTATTATGCCGCACCGAAAAACGTGACCGGCCCGAAGTCGCTGGATGAAGTCGATCCGGAGCTTTTGAAGGTCTATGAGAAGCTCGGCATTCCGCTGCGCGAACAGGAAATCCTTGCCGGCGTCGACAAGCCGCGCGTTGCTGTGGACGCCGTGTTCGATTCGGTTTCGGTCGTCACCACCTTCAAGAAAGAGCTGCAGAAGGCCGGCGTGATCTTCATGTCGATCTCGGAAGCCATTCGCGAGCATCCGGAACTCATCAAGCAATATCTCGGTTCGGTCGTGCCGACGACGGATAATTATTATGCGACATTGAACGCCGCCGTCTTCACCGATGGTTCGTTCGTCTTCGTGCCGAAGGGCGTTCGCTGCCCGATGGAACTGTCCACATACTTCCGCATCAACGAGAAGAATACCGGCCAGTTCGAACGGACGCTGATCATTGCAGAAGAGGGCGCCTATGTGTCCTATCTCGAAGGCTGCACAGCACCGCAGCGGGACGAAAACCAGCTTCATGCGGCCGTTGTGGAACTCGTTGCTCTGGATGATGCCGAGATCAAATATTCGACGGTGCAGAACTGGTACCCGGGCGATTCCCAGGGCAAGGGTGGCATCTACAATTTCGTCACCAAGCGCGGCGACTGCCGTGGCGATCGTTCCAAGATTTCCTGGACCCAGGTCGAGACCGGTTCGGCGATCACCTGGAAATACCCGTCCTGCATTCTGCGCGGCGACGACAGCCGCGGCGAGTTCTATTCGATCGCCGTGTCGAACGGCCACCAGCAGATCGACTCGGGCACGAAGATGATCCATCTCGGCAAGAACACGTCGAGCCGCATCATCTCCAAGGGCATTTCCGCCGGCGTGTCGCAGAATACCTATCGCGGCCAGGTGGCGATCAATCGCCGGGCGGAAAATGCCCGCAACTTCACCAACTGCGATTCGCTGCTGATCGGCGACAAGTGCGGTGCGCATACCGTGCCTTATATCGAGGTGAAGAATTCCTCGGCCCAGATCGAACACGAGGCGACCACCTCGAAGATTTCGGACGACCAGAAGTTCTATGCCATGCAGCGCGGCATCCCGGAAGAAGAGGCGATCGCGCTGATCGTCAACGGCTTCGTCAAGGACGTCATCCAGCAGCTGCCGATGGAATTTGCCGTGGAAGCCCAGAAGCTTATCGGCATCTCGCTTGAGGGCAGTGTGGGGTAACAAATGAATAAGGATGACCGGTCCGATATGACTGTGGGTATGAAGGTCATGGCTTTGACCATCTTCATCTGCGGCATCGGACTGTTCGTCGGACTGGCAGGTCTGATAGCGGATTGGGCTTTGGCCAAATCCATTGGAGCTGTTTCACTTGTCGTTGTCGTCACAATCATCTGGGCTGCGCCCGAGCTTGTCGGCGAAAAAATGATGGATCGCTTCCTTTACGGAAGAAAAAACAAATCAAGAGATGAAAAAGATGCTTGAGATCAAGAACCTGCACGCCCGCATCGCCGAAGACGGCACCGAGATCATCCGTGGCCTGAACCTGACGGTGAAGCCGGGCGAGATCGCCGCCATCATGGGCCCGAACGGCTCGGGCAAGTCGACGCTTTCCTACATCCTTTCGGGCCGCGAAGACTATGAAGTCACCGAGGGTGACATCACCTATAACGGCGAGAGCATTCTCGAACTCGACCCGGCCGAGCGCGCCTCCAAGGGTATCTTCCTCGCCTTCCAGTATCCGGTCGAAATTCCCGGCGTCGCCACGATGCAGTTTCTCAAGGTGGCGATGAACGAGCAGCGCAAGGCACGCGGCGAAGCGGAACTGACGACCCCTGATTTCATGCGCAAGGTCAAGGAAGCCGCCGAGCAGCTGAAGATCGACCCGGCCATGCTGCGCCGTCCGCTGAATGTCGGTTTTTCCGGCGGTGAGAAGAAGCGCGCGGAAATCCTGCAGATGGCGCTGCTCGAGCCGACGCTGTGCATTCTCGACGAGACGGATTCGGGCCTCGATATCGACGCGTTGAAGATCGTCGCCGACGGCGTCAACGCGCTGCGTTCGCCGGACCGCGCCGTCATCGTCATCACCCACTACCAGCGCCTGCTCGACTACATCGTGCCGGATACGGTCCATGTTCTCTACAAGGGCCAGATCATCCGCACCGGCGACAAGGAACTGGCCCTGGAGCTGGAAGCCAACGGTTATGCCGACGTGATCGGTACCGCGGCCTGAGCCGGGAGGGATTTTGGTATGAACGTACAAACAAACCAGCTCGCAAGCCGGCTTACGGCCGCTGAGACGGCTATTGTCGAAGCTTTCGCGGCGCAGATCGGCGAACTGCCCGGCAACGGCGCCGTCACCGGCACACGCGACCGGCTGCTCGACGATCTGAAAAAGGCCGGCCTTCCGACCCGCAGGATCGAATCCTGGCACTATACGGACCTCAAGAACCTGCTTCGTGCGGTGCCTGACCGTGCTGCCGGCGCGGCCGTCGATGCAATCGATCCGCTGGTGAAGGGATCAGCGGTGCTTTCGATCCTGCAGGGCGTGGCGGATGCCGATGGCTCGATAGACGGCGTGACGGTCACGGCGTTTCGCGACCAGCTGGCCGATGGTTCGGCCGTAACAGGCCTTACCGCAGTGGACAAGGATGATGCGATCGGCCGCCTGAACGGCAGCTTCGTGCGTGACGGTCTGGCGCTGGCCATCCCGGCCAATGCCGAAATCGACGACGTCATCGAATTGCAGGCGCTGCACGGCGCCGGCCAGATCCATACCCGTTTCCCGGTGTCCTTTGGTGCAGGCTCCAAGGCCATCATCGTCGAGCGTCACCAGGCGGTGAGCGAGGATGCGGCGCTGGTGTCCTCAATCAGTGACATCACTCTGGAAGATGGTGCGGAGATCACCTGGATCATCCTGCAGAAACAGGGTCCGGCCGATACGCATCTGGCGCAGATCCGCGCAAGGCTCGGCACCGACGCCAAGCTTCGTCTTTATGTGATCAATGCCGGTGGCAAGCTGGTGCGCCAGGAGCTTCGCATCGAAGTTGCAGGCGAAGGCGCGGAGCTGACGCTGCGCGGCGTCAACCTGCTCGGCGGCGATACGCATACGGACGTGACTTTGGTACTCGGCCATAACGTGCCGCACACCAACTCGACGGAAACCTTCCGCAATGTTGTGTTCGACAAGGCAAGCGGCGTTTTCCAGGGCATGATCCGGGTTGCTCCCGATGCCCAGAAGACCGATGCCAAGATGGCCTGCAACACGCTGCTGATGTCCGATGACGGGGATTTCTCGGTCAAGCCCGAGCTCGAAATCTTCGCCGACGACGTGATCTGCGGCCATGGTGCGACGGTTGCCGATATCGACCGCAACCACCTGTTCTACCTGATGGCCCGCGGCGTTCCGGAAAACAAGGCGCGTGCCATGCTGGTCAATGCCTTCGTCGCCGAGATCGTCGAGGAACTGGAAGACGACAAGCTGGTCGAGCCGCTGGAAAAGGTGATTGCCGACTGGCTCGAGAAGCACGCCTGAGGTGAGGGGCGGAGGGATACCTTTTCCTCCGTCATGCTCGGGCTTGTCCCGAGCATCCGCGACGGTCAAGCGGGCTGCAACGTGTGTAGATCCTCGGCACAAGCCCGAGGATGACGCTGTGGTTACGGTGGCTCGCGCTACCTCGAGGGGCTCAGGTGAGGACATATGTCCGCAAGCAACAATCGAAAGGGTCTGCAATGGACCAGATTATACCAGCCGCCTATGACGTTGACGCCATAAGGCGGGACTTTCCAATCCTGTCGACCATGGTGCATGGCAACAAGCCGCTGGTCTATCTGGACAATGGCGCCTCAGCGCAGAAACCGCAGGTGGTGATCGATGCGATCAGCCATGCCTATTCGAACGAATATGCCAATGTGCATCGCGGCCTGCACTTCCTTTCGAATGCGGCGACCGATGCCTATGAAGCAGCGCGTGAAAAGGTGCGGCGGTTCCTCAATGCCGGATCTGTCGACGAGATCGTCTTCACCAGCAATTCGACGGCCGCGATCAACACGGTCGCTTATGGCTACGGCATGCCGCATATCGGTGAGGGCGACGAGATCGTCATCACGATCATGGAACACCATTCCAATATCGTGCCATGGCATTTCATCCGCGAACGCCAGGGCGCCAGGATCAACTGGGTGCCTGTCGATGACGACGGCGCCTTCCATATCGAGGATTTCGAGCGCGCGCTGACGGACAAGACCAAGATGGTCGCCGTCACCCATATGTCGAATGCGCTCGGCACCGTGGTGCCGGTCAAGGAAATCTGCCGCATCGCCCATGAACGCGGCATTCCGGTGCTGGTCGACGGCAGCCAGAGCGCCGTGCATATGCCGATCGATGTTCGCGATATCGATTGCGACTGGTTCGTGATGACCGGCCACAAGCTCTACGGGCCTTCCGGCATTGGCGTGCTCTACGGCAAGATGGATCGGCTGAAAGAGATGCGACCGTTTCAGGGCGGCGGCGAGATGATCGTCGAGGTGTCCGAAGATGTCGTTACCTACAATGACCCGCCGCACCGGTTCGAGGCCGGCACACCGCCGATCGTGCAGGCGATCGGGTTGGGCTATGCGCTCGACTACATGGACAAGGTCGGACGCGCGGCGATTGCGGCGCATGAGGCCGATCTCACCGCCTATGCAACAGAGCGGCTGTCTGCGATCAATTCGCTCAGGATCATCGGCAATGCGCCGGGCAAGGGCGGCATTTTTTCGTTCGAGCTTGCCGGTATCCATGCGCATGACGTATCGATGGTGATCGATCGCCGCGGCGTGGCTGTCAGGGCCGGTACCCATTGCGCCATGCCGCTCTTGAAACGCTTCGGCGTCACCTCCACATGCCGGGCATCGTTCGGCATGTACAATACCCGCGCCGAAGTCGATGCGCTTGCCGATGCGCTCGATTATGCGCGTAATTTCTTTGCCTGAGGACTGGTTGATGGCCATGGATCAAGAAATACCCAAATGGGATGCCCGCGAGGGGATCGTCGTGTCTGCCATCCCCGCGGACGAGCTGGAGCGGTTGTCGGATGATATCATCGCCGCGCTGAAGACCGTTTATGACCCGGAAATCCCGGCCGATATCTTCGAACTCGGGCTGATCTACAAGATCGATATCGAAGACGACAAGATGGTGAAGATCGCCATGACATTGACGGCACCCGGCTGCCCGGTCGCCGGCGAAATGCCGGGCTGGGTCGAAAATGCCGTCGGTTCGGTCGAGGGTGTGTCGGGTGTCGAAGTCGAAATGACCTTCGATCCGCCGTGGACACCGGAGCGCATGTCGGAAGAAGCGCAGGTGGCCGTCGGCTGGTATTGACCCAAGTCCGGCGAACGCTGGACAGCCGTGCGGCATCTGCCGGTATTGATCGGTTAAGCTGCCGGCACTAGACTGGCATGTGGTAATAGAATCCAGAAACACCGGGCCTTGAACCCGGTTGTGGAAGAGGAATGAGCCGATGGGCTTTGCAGTGATGACCATGACCGATGCGGCAGCGAACCGCGTCAAGCAGATCGTTTCGGGTTCCGGTGCCGATGCAAAGGGCATTCGCGTCGGGATCAAGAAGGGCGGCTGCGCCGGCATGGAATATACGATCGACCTCGTTACCGAAGCCAATGCCAAGGACGACGTGATCGAGTATCAGGGCGCGAAGGTGTGGATCGAACCCTCGGCCGTGCTCTATCTCCTCGGCACGCAGATGGATTTCGAAACGACCAAGATGCGCTCCGGTTTCGTCTTCGTGAACCCGAACCAGACATCCGCCTGCGGTTGCGGCGAATCGGTCGAACTCAAGCCTGCCGATCTGGCAGCGCTCGCCAAACAGCGCGAAGCGGAAGCGCACGCCTGATATTTCCCGCCTGAACTTCCTGCCAGGGCTGCTCATCTAGGTCTGGCAGGCATTGACGCCAAGCTGACAAAGCGCGGCGTTGACGGCAGGGCGATTGGCCTATAAAGCCGACCTGTCCGGATGGGTGGCCGAGTGGTTTAAGGCAACGGTCTTGAAAACCGTCGTGCGGGGAACCGTACCGTGGGTTCGAATCCCACCCCATCCGCCATGGCATCTTTTTCATTAAAATTTGGCTTCTGTCATTTCCAAGGCAGTCCTCTGCGACGCTTTATATTCGGCTTCGGCCGGCGCGGGGCAGAAGCCGTTCCTTGTCGCGCTCCTATCGGTCATCGCGGCGTTGGCATTCATCGCCAACGTGTTTCCGGCCCCGACTGATTTCTTGACGTTTGAAACCAGCGTGGATGAAATTTCACGCCTGGCAGAGGGAGGTCATGACAGGTTCGCCTTTTTATGAGCCTCCATAAGCCGATGGCGAAAGAGAAAGGTGAGGCCGCTCGGCGGTTCGGGAGCAGCCTCGACGCGACTAGGCCAGATTGGCTTCAAAGAACGACTGGAGTTTGTCGAACGGAATAAGATCCATGTTGTCGTAGAGATCGACATGCCCCGCTCCGGCAACGCGGAACAGTTCCCGCGGTTCTGCGGCCCGTTCATAGGCCTGTTGACTGAAGAACAGCGAATGGGCACTTTCGCCGGCGACCAGCAGAACCGGGCGCGGCGAGATCGCATCCATCTGTTCGAATGGCCGGAAGTGGAAATAGGCGGGATCGCTCGACACGGTGATGGCGGTGGTTGCGCGGGGATGCCGGCCGCGCGGCGTGCGATAATAATCGAAGAACTCTCGGGTGATCGCATCGGTTTCAGGTGTCAGTGTTTCCGGCAGTCCTGCATAGCGGACTTCGCCGCCGGCAAGCTCCGCCCAGCGTTGTTGGGTCATCGCAGTCAGCGCCTTGATGCGGCTTTCCGCATCGAGCGGTGTGCCGCCCCAAGCCCATTTGGCGCCGCCCATGTCGTACATGCTGACGGTGGCGACGGCCTTCATGCGCGGATCGATCTGTGCCGCAGCCAGCGCAAAGCCGCCACTTCCGCATATGCCGATGATGCCGATACGATTGCGATCGACAGAATCATGCATGCCGAGGAAATCGACGCCGGCGCTGAAATCCTCGACCAGAGCTTCGGGTGACGAGATGAAATGCGGCTGTCCACCGCTTTCGCCATTATAGGAGGCATCGTGAGCAAGCGTAATAAAACCACGCTCGGCGAGCGCCTGCGCGTAAAGACCAGAACTCTGCTCCTTCACGCCACCATAAGGGTGACCGATGACCAATGCGGCGTAACGGCGTGATCTGTCGATCTCGCGGGGCATATAAAGGTCAGCAACGAGGTTGATGCCTAACCGGTTGGTATAGGTAACCTTGCGTTGAAGGACCGCTGGTTTCTGCGGGAATGTTTTGTCCCAGGTGCCGGCATATTGGGCTTTTGCCGATGTCGTTCCCAATGAAAGTGCGCCGACCGCGACCGCGCCAGCCCCCGTCAGCTTGAGCAGATTGCGGCGACCGTTGTCGATGTCGCTTTCGTGCAGTTTGGTGTGGATATCCGTTGTCATCAGGCTCTCTCCGTTCTTTATCGTCAAAACGATACGACGTTGCAGATCGCCGGATTATCCGTTTGCGTTTGCAAGCTGTCATGATTGCGGCTCATCAATCTCGTGTCCAATTCCGGCGCCTTTGAGCGCCAACGACTTGGTCGTGTGCATTGGGAGGTTGGAGCGCAGATCTCCGCCGATACCCGGCCTCCTTGATTGATAATCTCTGCTCATGACAGATTTCGATTGTCGATGACTAATCAGGCCTGGCAGGTCGCGGTAAATAGGCGACGACCATATCGGAAACCGGTGGGCCGCAGCCGTAGCTTCGTCCCGGGAAATGCACCCCTGCATCCGATCTCAACATCTCGCGACGGGCGCAATGTCTGTCGCAATGCTGTTGCGACCCAGCCCAGCCAAGGACTTTTACGATGACACCCGATCCAACAGCCGACCTCGCGGCCGCGCCCTCGGCGCGTTCCGCCGTTCTTTCCATGTCACTATGCGTTGCGATGCTGATTGCTGCGGAATTCATGCCTGTCAGCCTTTTGACGCCAATCGCCCATGGTCTCGATGCAACGGAAGGCCAGGCTGGGCAGGCGATTGGCATCAGCGGGATTTTTGCTGTCGCCGCCAGCCTTCTCATCACCACACTCGCCGGCCGGATCGACCGCAAACGTGTCCTGCTGGCGATGACGGGGCTGATGCTGGCCTCACTGATCCTGATTGCCGCAGCACCGAACTTTCCGGTTCTGATGATGGCACGCGCCTGTCTCGGCATCGCCATCGGTGGCTTCTGGTCGCTCTCGACGGCCGTCATCATGCGGCTGGTGCCGGCAAACGAGGTACCGAAGGCGCTCGCGATGATGTTTGCAGGGCAGGCGAGCGCGGTCGCCTTCGCAGCCCCGATCGGCAGCTATCTGGGCGAGATCATTGGCTGGCGCGGCGTATTCTGGCTTCTCGTTCCGATCGTGCTCGTGAACCTGATCTGGCAGGCATTTGCGCTGCCGTCACTGCCGGCGCGCGAGGGACTTTCGTTCCGCAAGCTTGTTGCCGTCGCCGGCATGCCCCATTTCACCAAGGCGCTACTCGCCGTTCTGGCGTCATTTAGCGGTGCCTTCTCGATGTTTACCTACCTTCGTCCATTTCTGGAAACCGTGACCGGCGTCGACGCGCAGACGCTCTCCCTCCTGCTGCTGGCACTGGGTTGCGCCGGCTTCATCGGAACCTGGGGCGGCGGGCGTTTATCGCAAAGCCACGTCATGGCACTTCTTCGGGTCCTGCCGCTTGCAATGGCGGCCGTGACGTTGGCGCTGCTGGGCTTTGGTCACGTCGTTGCTGCTGTTGCGTTGCTTCTGGCTCTGTGGGGCATCATCAATACCGCGCTGCCGATCAGCTGGATGGCCTGGGTCACCCAAGAGGTTGGCGATCAAGCGGAAGCTGCTGGCGGATTGATGGTCGCGGCCATCCAGTTCGCGATCCTCATGGGCGCTGCAATCGGGGGGACCCTGCTCGACCAAGTCGGAATCTCCGCAACCTTCGTCGGGAGCAGTTTCCTGCTTACGCTTGCTGCATTGCTTGTCGGGTCCGGCAAGGCTTTGCGCGCATCGCGCTGAGCCTTATTCCCGATAACGCAGGGCATCCAGCACCAGCGTGAAGGCCGGCGATGCATGGCGTCGGCTCGGATAGAAGAGGTGCAGCCCCTTGAAGGGCTGCGACCAATCCTCGAGCACGGCTTCAAGTCGTCCCGACGCGAGATGGTCGTCGATCAGGAAATCCGGCATCAGCGCGGTCCCGACCCCGTCGAGGACCGCCGTCAGCATCGGCGCGAAGGAATTGAAAATGAGCTGACCCGGCGTACGGATTCGTAGTTCCCGCCCATTCTGTTCAAATTCCCATGCCCAAAGACCACCATGAGAGGGAAGCCTTACGTTGATGCAATTGTGAGTCATCAGATCTTGCGGCACACGCGGACGGCCATAAGCGGCGAAATACCCAGGCGTCCCGACGCAGAGCAGGCGCACATCGGGGCCGATCCGCATCGCGATCATGCCTTCCGACACCGTGCCGCCATAACGCACGCCGCCATCGAACTGTTCAGCGGCGATGTCGGTCAGGGCATAGTCGACGACCAGCTCCAGCTTGATGTCCGGATAACTGCGGATCAGCGGCAGAAGGCGCGGCCACAAAAGCGTCTCGACGGCAAAATCCGGCACGGTCAGCCGGATCGTCCCGGCGGGTGTGTCACGCATCTCGCTCAGCGCGACCAGTTCGGCCTCGATCTCGGCAAGGCGTGGCGCCAGTGTTTCGAGAAGACGTTCTCCCGCTGACGTCGGCGAGACGCTGCGTGTGGTCCGCGTGAGAAGCCTAAGACCCAGACGCGCCTCGAGATCCTTGATGGTGTGGCTCAATGCGGATTGCGAAACGCCAAGTTGTCCCGCTGCGCGCGTGAAGCTGCGTTCCCTGGCCACAATGGCGAATGCAATCAGGTCGTTCATGTTTTGTCGAAGCATGGCCGAGAATATCCTAGCGCTTGAGCGCCGTCGCGCTTTAATGAGTTCTGATCATGAATTACCCATCACCAAGGCGTGATCGTAAGGTGGCTTTAACTTGAACAATGAGTGTCGCTCATAACTCCTAGCGGATATCCACCCATAATCATCCGGTCATCTCCACCTAGATTGAGCTGGTCGACTTCGGTCGATTCAACCAAGAGGAGACTGATATGACGATTGTGAAGACAACTCTCATTGCCCTCTCGCTTGTGGCCGCAGGTTCTGCCTCGGCCTTGGCATGCGGCAGCCAGATAAACGCCTCGGCGGCGGAGCAGCTACCTGCTGCCTCTACGACTGAAGCAAGGCTGGAACGCGTGTCTGAAACCACGACCGTCGCAAGCGCAGAGCGCGGTGCGTCGGAAACCGTGGTCGTGACGGAATAAGGCAAGTCGGACCTGTCATCGACATGGCGGGTCCGCATCCGCTCAGACCCTATCATCGCCGGGAGACATCCATGAAAACGATCCATGCATCCGCCATCCTCATCACACTTGCAGCCCCATTCGGTGCTTTTGCTCAGGACGCGGATCCTCTGAGTGAGGCACGCCGGGCCGTGGCGCCGGCGCTCGACGCCTATGCCAAAAGCCTTGTCAACGGCGATGTCTGGCAGCGCGCCGAACTTTCACCTCGCGACCGCAGCCTTGTGACGCTTGCGGCGCTTATTGCCCGCACGCAGGCGGAGGAAATGCCCTACCAGATCACGCGGGCGCTGGAAAACGGGGTAACGCCGGCAGAGATTTCCGAGACGATCACGCACCTTGCCTTTTATTCGGGATGGGGCAATGCCAGCGCCGCCGTGGCGGCTGCGGCACCGATCTTCGCCGCACGGAATATTTCCGCAAGCGATCTTCCGGGTGTAGATGTAGGGCGCCTGCCGCTCGATGAAGAGGCTGAGGCGACCCGTGAAGCCGGCGTTCAGGCCAATTTTGCAACGGTGGCGCCTAGTGTCGTCGCCGATACGCGTGACGTTCTTTTCAACGATCTCTGGCTGCGACCGAGCCTCCAGCCGCGAGACCGCAGCTTGGTGACCGTTGCTGCCCTGATCGCCGGCGGCATGCATCAGCAGATAACCTATCATCTTAACCGGGCGATGGATAACGGGCTCACCCAGGAGCAGGCCGCCGGGATGCTGAACCATCTGGCTTATTATGCCGGCTGGCCGAATGTTTTTTCCGCAATGCCCGTCGCGCGCGCGGTATTCGAGGCGCGCAATGAGGGCTGATCCCGTCAGGGGACGATGCGCAGCAGACGGTCCCGCGAGGGGCCGTCGCCACGTGGCGAACGCTCAGTGGTGATTGCGTAGATCACGCCGTCGTGCACGACCAGATCCCGCATACGGATGCCGGTATCAGCAAAGGTATCGATCTGGCTGTCTCCGGGTGTCCAGCGCAGCAGGCCCTCACTTCGCAGGGCTGGGACCAGAAGATTACCATCATGAAACGCCAGACCGGACGGTGCCCAGGTGCTGCCGCCTGAATGAATTTCGGGCGGAGTGATGTCGTCGGCACTCGCATCGCCCTGATAGTCCGGCCATCCGTAATTTGCTCCTGGGGTGATGCGGTTGATCTCGTCATGCCCGCCACCGCCATGTTCCGCCACGAACAGTTGGCCATGGTCGTCCCAGGCAAGCCCCTGAGGATTACGATGCCCCATCGACCAAACCGGTGATCCGGGGAACGGATTGTCGGCAGGCACATCTCCATCGGGCGTCAGGCGCAGGATCTTGCCGGCAAGGCTTTCACGGTCTTGCGGCAATTCCGGCCGCTCGACCCAGCCTGTGGTGACATAGAGCATACCGTCCGGTCCAAAGGCGATGCGGCCGCCGTTATAGAGCGGGTGACCCGGTATGCCCGCGATGATTTCGCCGGTCTCGCGCCAGACATCGCCATCCAGCCGCACGATAATGATGCGGTTGGAAAGAATGCCGTCTTCAAGGACGCTATGGTAGAGATACAGCGTATCGCTGCCGTTTGGCGCAATCGCCATGCCCAAGAGGCCACGTCCGCGATCGTTGTGAATCGGGACGGAGGTTTCGACTTTTTGGCGGACCCTGCGACCGTCAGGCTCGACCCGAACAATCGCTCCGGCTTTTTCGGTGAGCATCAGGCTGTCGCCCTGCGCCGCGATATCCCATGGATAATCCAGACCATCGACGACCGTTTCGATCCGGGTCTGTGCCGAGACGGCGACCGGTATCAGGCAGAAAGCTAGAGCAACGGATGTCACGATTTTGGTTCGGTCGTTCATTCAGCTGATAACTCCACTATGATCTCACCCGGGCGGATACGACAGTCGCCATGCCGATAATTGCCGTGCCCACGGCCAGAGCCTTAACCGCCATAATCTTCATCGGAGACTGGCTCACCCCATGCGACTGCGCTGCCGTTTTCCAATTGCTGCAGCGCAATGTGATTGACGGAGGTGGTCGCCGTCGCGCCATGCCAATGTTCGATGCCCGGCGGGCACCACACGACATCGCCCGCCTTGATCTCCTGTCGGGGCTGGCCGCGCTCCTGGGTCCAGCCGGTTCCCTTGGTGATCATCAATGTCTGGCCATGCGGGTGGGTGTGCCAGTTGGACCGGGCGCCGGGCAAGAAGGTCACTTCGCCGGCGCTGAAGCCGCGATGCGTGTTCGCATCGAACAGCGGCTCCACATGCACTGTCCCGACAAAAGTCTCGGATGAGCCGATGAGCCCGGCACGTTGACCCGATCGCGAAATTTCCACCGACTGCGCCATAGCGGCGGTTCCGATGCTTGCCGCCAGCAGGGCAAGGGGCAGAGACGTTTTCATGGATTGCCTTTCGATACTGCGTGGAACCTGATTGTCGTTTCGACCCTGCGTGAACAGCAGAGCGCAGCGATAATATGGGTGGTTCGGGGGCTGTGATTATACCCGTCGTCGCGCAAGCAGAGATGAGCTGGATTCATGACCGGCCATGAGCACTGATCGGGACCGCCTGTAGTCAAGGTTCTACGAGCGCCCAGATTATGTGAAATATTTCTCCGTTCTGCGAAAATTGTAGAAGTCTATTTCTTCGACGCGCGAGACGAGTGGACTAGATAGAGGCGAGCCCGTCGCCGGCTCCTTTTGCAATCTGCGCAAAAAGTATTCAGGCCTTCATCCGGTGGAGAGAGCACAGCTCCCGCCGATGGTTAGTCGCGCCTGAAATGCTCAAAAAATAGCCCAAAATTAAAGCGCTTACAAAGTAGTCATTCATTATTGACAAATATCAAAAATGAATGAGATGATCGAACTCATACGAAATTCGCATGTAGGCGATCATGGAAACTCGAGACCTTCAGACATTCCTCGCAGTGGCGGCCAGCGGCAGCATTACCAAGGCTGCGGAAGTGCTCGGACGTTCTCAACCGTCCGTGACACGCACGGTTCAGGACCTTGAGGCAGAGCTCGGTTTCGAACTGCTTCATCGCGTTGGTCGACGGGTGCAGTTGTCGGAAGAGGGGGTCGCGTTCGAGGAGGAGGCCCGACGCCTGCTGATGTCCTTCACCGAACTTGCGGCACGCGCCAAGGTGATCGCCGCCGGGAAAGGTCGGATCCTTCAGATCGCCACGACATCGGCGATAGGTACCGGGCTGATCCCGAAGGCGATGGCCGAGCTGGACGTTGCCGGATTGCCGCATGAAACCCATGTCGGCCAGTTCCTGGCGTCGATCGTTGCCCAGGAAGTGCGCAGCGGCCGCGCCGATATCGGCTTCAGCAGCATGCCTCTCGATATTCCGGGCCTTGACGTTCTGAGGCTTTATTCAGCGCCGACCGTGGTTGCGCTGCGCGAGGATGATCCGCTTGCGTCGCTGGACGTTGTCCCGTTGACGGCTTTTGGCGGTCGTCGACTTGCAACGATGCTCAACCCGCTGCGCTTTCAGCTTCGCGTTGCCCGGGCGCTCGCCGCACAGGGCATCGAGACCGGGCAGGTCATCCGGACAAATGTTTCTTATGGAGCATTGCAGTTCGTGCGTCAGGTTCCGGGCTGCATGGCGGTCATCGACCCAGTCACGTCCTTCGGTGTCAGCACGCCGGACGTGGTCATTCGACCGATCGACGTGGAAGTCCCTTTCTATTGGGGTGTGCTCGCTGCCGCCAAGACGCCGGTTCGTCCCGCTGCACTGGCGATGATGGAGGCCGTGGAAAAGGTCGCGGAACACTCGATCTCAGGTTTCAAGAAACTCGATCCGGCCACCGCAGGTCAATTGGTGACCGGCCGTCCATCGGGCCCAGATGACGGAACTGACATATGAAGCATACAGCCGCTCAACCCATGCCGATCGGTCTTGCCGCGCTTGAAGCGCAGCTGGCGCAGGATCTCGACTTCCTCGAAATGCCATCAAAGCCTTGGGTACCGGCGCAGGATCATCACGGCACGCCCGTCCGTGACGTCGTCGTCATCGGTGCTGGAATGTGCGGGCTCGCTGCGATCGCAAAACTCGTTCTGACGGGCATCACCAACGTTGTCGCCTATGATGCCGCCCCGCAGGGGACGGAAGGTCCGTGGGTCACTTTCGCCCGCATGCAGACGCTTCGCTCGCCGAAGACCTTGCACGGCCCGGCGCTTGGACTGGCGCAGCTGACGTTTCGCGCGTGGTTTACCGCGCAATGGGGCGTCGAGGCGTGGCAGCTGCTGGACAAGATCCCCAAGGATCAGTGGATGGATTATCTCGTCTGGTATCGCAAGGTGCTAGACCTTCCGGTGCGCAATAACGTGCGGATGACCGGTATTTCCTTTGTCGGCGACCTGATTGCGGTCGATGTCGACGGTGCCGAGACAGGCCGGGTTCTGACCCGGCGTCTGGTGCTGGCGACCGGCCGGTCCGGGCTTGGCGGCTTTGCCGTGCCCGACTTCCTCGACGGCATCGATCGCAAATATTGGGCACATTCCGCCGACGAGATTGATTTCGAAAAGCTCGCCGGAAAGCGCGTTGCCGTGATCGGCGCCGGCGCCTCGTCGATGGACAATGCCGCGACGGCTCTGGAGGCCGGAGCCAAGACGGTCGATCTTCTGATCCGCCGAAAGGAAATGCCGCGCATCAACAAGATGACCGGTATCGGCAGCCAGGGCGTGGTGCATGGCATGCACCAACTGCCCGATGCGTGGAAATGGAAGTTCGTCGATTACACCGCAACGACCCAGACGCCACCACCGCGCTCGTCGACACTACGCGTATCGCAACACGACAATGCGCGTTTTTTCCTCGATTGCGGCATCGTCTCGGTGAAACAGGATGCCGGCGGCCTTGTGATCGAGACCACACAAGGGCCGATGCAATATGATTTTCTGATCGCTGCAACCGGCTTTGCCAATGATTTCAGCGGTCGCCCTGAATTTTCGGCCATTGCTGGCGACATCAAAAGCTGGTCGGACGGACGGCAGACAGCGGATATGGGGCCGTCGCGCCGAGGCATGTCCGACGCACCCGATCTTGGCCCGGCTTTCGAGTTTCGCGAGAAGGTTCCAGGCTCCTGCCCACTGCTCGCGCATATCCACTGCTTCAACGATGCCGCGATGCTGACGCATGGCAAGGTATCGGGCGACATTCCGGCGGTCAGCGCCGGGGCGGATCGCCTGGTTCGTGGCATCACCGCGTCGCTCTTTGCCGAAGATGTGGACGCGCATTTCGCCAGCCTCGTTGCCTTCGATATCCCGGAGCTTCAGGGTGACGAGTGGACGGATTCAACACCATTGCTCAAGAAGGAGATCGCGTTGTGATCGATGCCATGGACAAGGCCGCCGGCCTTTCTCCCGAAGATAGCGTTTACCAGGCACGCCGGTTTCGGCCGGAATTCGTGGAAGGGGCCGAGCTGTGCCGTCTTTCGGTGCTGACACCGAAAGACGGGCTTGGACTGTCACCCGTGCTCCGGCTGGCGCTGGCGCGCCGCATGGCGAAGCTCAATGCCGACGCGGTTCTGGTCTCCGATTACGAGGCGCAACTGGCGGCCCTTGATCCGTCCGATGAGCTGCTGGCGCTTTCTGAGGGTGCGGGCGACCTTGCCGAACCGCTGGCGACGATCGCCCGGCATGTCGATCTGATCACCCTGTCTCCGATCAAGGCAGAAGCGAGCGACATTACCCGCCTGGCGGAAGCCGGCCTCAACAATCCGCAGATCGTCGCGCTCTCGGAACTGATCGCATTCGTAAACTTCCAGACGCGGGTCGCGACCGGCCTGAGATTGATGAGGTCCGCATGATTTCCGCAGTCAAACTAAAGCCGCTTCACTGGCATCCGCATATCGAGCCTGTCGATTTGTCCGATGCGACACCCGAACAGCTCGACGCGATGAAGGTGACGCCATCGGCCAAGAAGGTTTCGGAATATGTTCGCACACTTGTCCATGATCCGGAGAGTTACAAGGCACGCACCGTTCTGTTCAACGCGATCATGTATGTCGAGGGAGGCCTTGATCGTCCGGCTCGTGAACTGGGGGCGCTGGGCGCATCGCTGGTCAACGGCTGCACGTTCTGTGCCGTGACCCATGCACGGCGGCATGCCGAACTGACAAAAAGCGATGACGTCGTCACCGCGCTCTATCTGAACAAATCGGACGAGCTCGGGCAACGCGATGCGGCGATCTACACATTTGCCAAGCGGCTGTCGGTTACCCCGTCGGAAGCGACGGAAGAAGACATCGCATTGCTGCGAACGGTCGGAATGTCCGACGTCGAGATCATCGATCTGATCCATGCAATTTCGATTTTCGGCTGGGCGAACCGGCTGATGCACGTTCTTGGCCACGCAGATAGCGAGAAGTAACATGCTGGAAATCAAAGATCTAAAGCTGTCCTACGGATCGACCCAGATCCTCAACGGTGTCAACCTCTCGGTAAAACGCGGCGATGTGGTGTCGATCATCGGTCCGAGCGGGACCGGCAAGACGACATTGTTGAAATGCATCAACTACCTGGCAAAACCGGCATCGGGAGCCATCACGTTCGACAAGATCCACATGGATTATCAGCGTGCCGACAAGGCCGCGATCCAGGCGATCCGGCTGCGGACCGCGATGGTGTTCCAGCAGTTCAACGTCTTCAAGAACATGACGGTTCTGGAAAACGTGATGGACCCGCTTGTCGTGGTTCAGCGCAAGTCGAAGGACGAGGCGCGCGAGATCGCTCTGCAGGAAATCGATCGCGTCGGCCTCTCCACCCGCAAGGACCATTATCCATCCCAGCTTTCCGGTGGTCAGCTACAGAGAACCGGCATCGCACGGGCGCTGGCCGTCAAGCCGGACATGATGCTTTTCGACGAGCCGACTTCGTCGCTCGATCCGGAACTTGTCGGCGAAGTGCTGAAAGTCATCAAGGACGTCGCGTCGTCGGGGATCACCTCGCTGCTCGTGACCCACGAGATGCAGTTCGCCAAGAACATCTCTAACCGCATCATCTTCATGGAAAAGGGTGTCGTCGCCGCTGACGGAAGCCCTGCCGAAATCTTCGATCACCCCTCCAACCCACGCCTTGCCCAATTCCTCAACTCTGAACTTGTGCACTAACAAAAGGGACCTCAGAAATGTCTGCCATCCATTCGATATTCCGCCGTCAGTTCGCCCTTGCCGTTGCCGGCGGGATTGCGATCGCCATGTCGACGGCGGGCGCAAGCCACGCCCAGTCGGTTCGCACAATCAAGATCGCCACGTCGGCGGAATCCAAGCCGCTGGCCTGGGGTGCCATTGGCGTGGAACCGCAGGGTTATGAACCTGATCTGCTGCGTGCCATCAACGCCAAGCTGCCGCAATACAAGTTCGAGATGGAAGGCGTCGCCGACATCGCTCAGGAAACCGGCCTGGCGACGGGCAAATACGACATGGCAGTCGGTGGCTACTACAAGTCCGAAACCCGCCTCAAGCAGTTCCTCGTTCCGGAAAATCCGGAAGGCGCCAGCCTGATGAAGATCTACAGCAAAAAAGACAGCGGCATCAAGGACGTGAAGGATCTCGTCGGCAAGACGATCGTGCCGGTCACTGCCGGTGGCGGTGTCTACAAGTTCGTCATGGGCTGGCAGGAGCAGAACCCCGGCTTCAAGCTCAACATCACCGCATCGAGCGCGGGCGTTCCCTATCCGAACCGCCTGAACGAGATCCAGCAGGGCAAGTATGATGCGATGATCCTGCCGTCGAACCTCGGCGAACAGACCGTCATCGACAACCAGAAGCTCGATATCGTGGCCTCCGAGCCGGTGGTCATCAACAATACCTACGTGCTCATTCACAAGTCGGATGAAAACAAGGTCTTTGCAGACGACGTCAACAAGGTCCTCAAGGAACTGAAGGATGACGGCACGATCGACACGCTTTCCCAGAAGTGGTTTGGCGAAAAGATCTCCAGCTACATGAAGTGATCGAAGCCCCTCTCCAGGGAACCGCTGCCGGTGCAGCGGTTCCAGGGTGAACCCGCTAAAGGGAGTGTTCCAAAGTGGATCTTTCTGCAATGATTCCCGAGCTCTTGTCGGCGATGCCGCTGACGCTCGCGATCATGTTCGTGGCCATGATCGTCGGTTTCTGTCTGGCTGTCATTGCGACGACGTTCCGCATTCGCAGGATCATCGTGATCAGCCAGTTGGCCGATCTCTACGTCTCCTACGCAAGAAGCGTTCCCGTCGTCCTGCAGTTGTTCGTCACCTTCTACGGCCTTCCGCTGATCGGTGGGCTGTTCGGGATACCCGACGTGCTGGATGCCACCTTCGCCTCGATGATCGGTCTCAGCCTGTATCACGGCGGGTATCTGTCGGAAGTCATGCGGCCCGCATATCTGGCGGTCGACCGTGGCCAGCATGATGCCTGCGACAGTCTTGGATACACATTCCGGCAGAAGATCCTTCGCGTCGTGGGTCCGCAGGCCATCCATATCGGCCTGCCGGGCTACGGCAACTCCATTATCTACCTGATCCACAACGTCGCATTGGTCATGTATATCGGTGCCGCCGATGTCATGGCGACCGCGCATCTCGTCATGGAACGCGACTATAACCAGTATCAGTTTGAGACCTATCTCGTGCTGGCGGTGATCTATTCGATCATGTGCCTGATCGCCTGGCTCATCGTGCGTGCCTTCGAACTCCGTTCGTCGCGTTATTCAACGAAGACGGTGCAGGTAAAAAAGCCACTGATGGCAAGCGTCTGACGGAGAGAGGAAAGTCATGTTCAATTCTGAAGTCCTACTCCCGGACCTGTGGGAGCTCCTCGGCGCGGTGCCGGCGACGATCGGCATGGCAATTCTGGTGTTCATCTTCTCGACGATCATCGGCAGCCTGTTTGCCCTCGTCGAATACCGCCGGATTCCGGTTCTGCGCGAACTTGTCGTTGCCTATAAGGTGATCTTCAAGGGTGTGCCGATGGTCGTCGTGATCTTCCTCGTCTATTACAGCCTGCCGACGATCCTGCAGTCTCTGGCGTCCCTGGTCGGTTACTCGATCAACGGCTACTGGACCCCCAATTGGGTCATTCTGGTCGTCGCACTGATCTTCTGTGTCGCCGCATTCCAGGCGGAGGTCGTCAAGGGTGCGCTCAACTCGTTCGACACCGGTCAGGCCGATGCCGCCCATTCCCTCGGCTATACAGGCATGCAGCTGTTCCGGAGGGTTCTCTTTCCTCAGGCGGTTGTTGCGGCAATCCCCGATCTTGCAAATTCCATCATGGTCATCATGAAGGCCTTGTCGCTCGGATTTGCCATCGAGGTCGTCGACATCTTTGCCCAGTCGCAGCTTACCGCCGCCCTGAATTTCTATTATCTCGAAGCCTTCATCCTCGCCGTGGTGATCTACATGGTCATCGCCTATATCGTCACGCAAATCGCGGACAAGACGGAGAAGGCATTCAGGTTGCGGACCTGAACGTCGACACTCATTCAGCAGGCATCCGAAAAGGGTGCGGTATCCTCAGGACGCCGCACCCTTTTCCGTTCAGGTCATTTTCGGGGGCGTTCCTATAGGCGCGACGGGATGGCCTTTAAGGCTTATCGCAACCTGCCCAGATCCACCGGGCGATTGTTGATGATCGCCTCCATCGAGAAAAAGCCGGTCACCGTCGCAAGATCGAAATTCGTGATCAGCTTCTGATAGAAGGCGTCATAGCCGGCCATGCCTCTCGTCACGACCTTGATCAGATAATCCCAGTCGCCACCGATGCGGTAGAAATCGATTACCTCGGGCAGCCGGTCGACATGCGCCCGGAACTCTTCAATCCATTCCTTCGAATGATGACGCGTCCGGATCATGACGAAGACGGTCAGATCCAGGCCCAAGGCCTGCAGGTCGATTTCGCTGTGTGAACCGCGAATGAGACCGAGGGAGTGCAGGCGCTGCAGACGCCGCCAGCAGGCATTCTGCGACAGCCCGACCTTGTCGGCGAGATCGCGCTGCGACAGGTTGGCGTCGATTTGCATCGCACGGAGAATTTTCATATCAAAATCGTCTATTTTTTTATTTTCGCCGATCATTTGACCCAACCTTGAAGAATTATGCGGGGAAATAGGTGAGTTTTGTGATCGTGATGTAGATTATGATCGAGGTCAATATCCGATACAGGAGAACGACCTTGGACGCTTCCCGACATCACCCGTCACCGATCGAGACGCCGCTGGCTCAATTTCGCCGCAGCCTGGACCGGGCCGACGTGATCGCACGTCTTCGCGATGGGCTGGTTGGAGCAAATGCCAAGATCGCAGGGCCTTATGGGGAAAAGCCGCTGGTCTATGCGGACTATGTCGCTTCGGGCAGGGCACTGCATCAGGTCGAGCGGTTTATCCTCGAGGAGGTCCTTCCCTATTATGCCAACAGCCATACGGAGGCCTCTTATTGCGGGGGCTTCATGACACGCCTGCGGCGCGAGGCACGCACCCTGATCGGAGAATTCTGCGGCGCCAGCGACCGGCATGCGGTGATCTTTGCCGGTTCGGGCGCGACGTCAGGGATCAATCGTCTCGTCAAGCTGTTCGGTGTGGCGGATGCGGTGGCGGCCGGAAAACGGGTGCGGGTCATCGTCGGTCCCTATGAGCACCATTCCAACATTCTGCCCTGGCGCGAGAGCGGAGCGGAAATCATCGAGATTGCCGAAGAGCCGGCAGGCGGCCCGGACCTCGCTCTTCTACAGGAAGCGCTCGATGCACGCGTCGATCTGATGATCTGCACGCTGTCAGCCGCCTCGAACATTACCGGCATTACCAGTGACGTGACGGCGATCACCCGATTGGTGAAGGCTGCCGGTGCCAGGATGATCTGGGATTATGCAGGTGCCGGCCCTTATATGCCGATTGCCATGAGCCCGGCGCGGGATGCGGAAATCGACGCGATCGTCGTGTCGCCACACAAGTTCATCGGCGGGCCTGGTGCCTCCGGCATCCTGATCCTTCGTCGCGATGCGGTCACGACGGCCAAGCCATCCTGGCCGGGTGGGGGAACGGTCAAGTTCGTCTCGCCGCAGAACCACGACTATTCCGACAGCCTGGAGGCCCGCGAGGAGGCCGGCACGCCCAATGTCGTCGGCGACATCCGCGCAGCGCTCGCCTTCATCGTCAAGGAGGCGATCGGTCGGGACGCGATGGCAGCGCGCAATCGCGAACTCGCCGAACGCGCCTTCAGAGCCTGGAAGGATCTGCCGCAGATGGAAATCCTGGGACTTTGCCAGCCGGAGCGGCTGCCGATCTTCTCGTTCCGGATTGCGGACGGCAAACGCGGTCATGTGCACCAGCAGCTTGTAACGCGGATGCTGAGCGACCGGTTCGGCATCCAGGCACGTGGCGGCTGCGCCTGCGCCGGGCCTTACGTCCATCGGCTGCTGTCGATCGATGACGATCAGTCAGAGGCGATCCGGCGGGCAATCCTCTCCGGTGACGAAATCAGGAAGCCCGGCTTTATTCGCCTCAACTTCAGCGTCCTGCTGACGGACGAGAAGGTCCAGTTCATTCTTGATGCTGTTGCACAGATTGCCGAGGACGCAGCCGGTTTCGCGGGCGAATACGAGGTTGATCCGAGCCGTGCTATCTTTTCTCCCAGGATCAATACGAGGGAGGATATGGCCGATGCATAAGCCTGATGTCGCCGGTTTCCACGATGCCCGTACCGGCAGCATTCAATACGTCGTCGCTTGCCCGGCGACGCGAAAATGCGCCATCATCGACCCGGTTCTCGATTTCGACGAGAAGTCCGGATCGACGGCAACGACAAATGCCGACGGCATTCTCGATTACGTCAATGCCTGCGGCCTGACGGTGGAATGGATACTCGATACACATCCGCATGCGGATCATTTCTCGGCGGCAGCGTATCTCAAGAAGAAAACGGGTGCACCAACGGCGATCGGCGCGCATGTCCGGCAGGTGCAGGAAATCTGGCGCAAGATCTATAACTGGCCCGATCTTGCCTGTGACGGATCGCAATGGGACCGGCTGTTTCACCATGGGGAGACATTCACCCTTGGCGAAATGGATGTCCGGGTCATGCATTCGCCCGGCCATACATTGGCGTCGATCACCTATGTCGTCGGCGATGCGGCCTTTATCCACGATACGCTGTTCATGCCCGACAGCGGCTCGGCTCGCGCGGATTTTCCCGGCGGCAGTGCTGCCAGCCTTTGGCACTCCATCCAAGACATCCTGAACCTTCCCGACGACACCCGACTGTTTACCGGCCATGACTACCGGCCGGGTGGGCGTGCTGCACTCTGGGAAAGCAGCATAGCGCTGCAAAAGGCGGAAAACCCGCATCTGGCAAGTCAAACGGAAGAGGATTTCGTGACATTACGGGAGGCCCGTGATCGGACATTGCCGATGCCAAAACTGATCCTGCACGCGCTGCAGGTGAATATTCGCGGCGGCGAGCTGCCGCCTGCAGAAGACAACGGGCGGCGTTACCTGAAGATCCCGCTTGATGCGCTGCCGGGCGCGGTGTGGGGATCCTGACGCGGTGGACGGCTCCCTGCCGCAATTGCTGCTGACGATCGGCTCAGGCTCGCTGATCGGCTGCACGCTCGGCCTGATCGGCGGCGGTGGGTCGATCCTTGCGACACCGCTTCTGATCTACGGTGTGGGAATGCGCGACGTCCATATGGCGATCGGCACCGGCGCACTTGCGGTATCCGTCAATGCCTATCTCAACCTCGTCGGCCATGCGATCAGAGGGCATGTTTGGTGGCGCTGTGCATGGATCTTTGCAATTACCGGCGCCGTCGGCGCTTATCTGGGGTCGAGCCTCGGCAAGCTCATCAACGGACAGAGCCTTCTCTTCATGTTCGGCCTGCTGATGATGTTCGTCAGCTTCATGATGCGCAAGTCTGCGTGTCAGTCGGGTGTGACAGCACAATCGCTGACAATGCGGACCCACGGAAAGACCGGTGTCGTCGCTCTTTGCACAGGCGTAGGATCCGGTTTCTTTGGTATCGGCGGTGGTTTTCTGATCGTGCCCGGCCTGCTGCTGTCGACCAGCATGCCGTTGATCAATGCGGTTGGGACATCGCTGCTTGCGGTCGGGACCTTCGGCCTGACGACCGCCGTAAACTATGCCGCTTCAGGTTATGTCGACTGGCCGACCGCCGGCTGTTTCATCGCAGGCGGTGTCGGCGGCGGGATCGTCGGGACCATTGCTGCGACCCGTTTGGCTCCCCGCCGAAATATTCTTGCCAACATCTTTCGCTGGGTTGTTTTCTGCGTCAGCCTTTATGTGCTTTGGCGAAGTGCGGCCGCTTTTTAGGTCGATTGTCCGCCCAGGCCTCAGCATCAAGTCTGCCATCCCAAGGTGGGCGCGATTACTTGCTTCTATGGATTTACGGGGGAAGCGAGGCTCGCCGATTGTGCCGTATGTCCAACCTTGAGGCCCGTATATCCCGAATATCCCATATAGAGAGCGATCAGCAGCATCAGGATGCCGGAGGCGTAAGGGGCACGGCTGGCGAATTTGCTGAAACCGGACCAGCGCTTCTGGACGTGGCGAATGCTCAGGGAGGCCAGCACGCCGGCCGAAACCATCGTCACCGCCAGTCCGATGCTGAAGCAGACGACGAGTACCGCGCCAAGCGATAATTGCTTGAGCTGCAGACATAACAAAAGCACGGTGATCGCTGCCGGGCAGGGGATGAGGCCGCCCGTCAGGCCAAACATGATGATCTGCCAGGTGGTGACGTTCCGGCCGTTGAACCGTCTGGTGATCTCGTTGGCATGGGCTCTCGCATGCGCATCCATGTATTCGCCGCCGCCTGTGCCGAGGCTTTCGTCCGCGTGTTGATGATCCGCCTCGCTGAAAACGACATCGTAATCATGGGTGTGGTTTCCATGACCCAGGCTGATACGGGCGTTGAACTCATGTGGTTCGGCAATTTCCGCAATACTCTCGAGATAGCCCTGCCTGTCGACGAAGGTGAATTCCTGTCTTGCACCGTCGAAGCGCTCGGTTACGACCGTTACATCCCTGGCCGCCCAGCCATGACCGGTTTCGAACCTGATCCTGAAACGCGGCGGAACGCCGTCCTCAAAGACTTCCAGCGCCATGACGCCATGGCCAGTATCAATGCGTCGCGCTTCTTCCTGGGCACCATGATCATGACCGCCGTGGTGATGGTGAGAATGTTTGTGTGCGGCCTCAAGCTGCTGCTCGCGCCATGTTCGCCATATCATCCATAACGCGATACCGATGACGATCGCTGCCGACGCGAGCTGGAAATACGGTTCGCTCGCTTCGGCGTCCATGCCTTGCCCGAGATACTGACCTCCCAGGGCGACGAGCCACACGACTGCAGTATGAGAGATCGCCGCCGCCAGTCCAAGCATGACCGCCTGGCTGACCGTGCCGCGAACCGCAACGATGAAAGCCGCCATCATGGTCTTTGAATGCCCTGGCTCGAGGCCGTGCAGGGCGCCCAGCAGGATTGCCGTCGGGATGAACAGCCATGCATGGGCCGTGCCCTGCTGGAGCAGGTCTGTGAAAGAAGTCATGGGGGAGTCTTTCGCGAAGCAGGAATTTCAGATAGTATAGGGGGGTATGTTAAATGTTGTCAATTTTGAAGTTTCGTGGTCATCTGTGGTAGTTGGTCGCCAACCACAAAGCCCGTTTCGACCAGGAGCCCGAATGTCGCACACCATCAGAGAGAAGCAGAAGCTCATCAACCGTGTCCGCCGCATTCGCGGGCAGATGGAAGGTGTCGAGCGGATGCTCGTCGAAGAGAAGGGCTGTGCTGAGGTCATGCAGGTGATCGCCGGGGTCCGAGGTGCGGTCAACGGCCTTATGGGCGAAGTCATCGAGGATCACGTTCGGGAGCATGTTGCGGCAGAAGGGCTGACGCAGAAGGAGCGCGACGAGGGAGCCGCCGAACTGATCGAGGTTCTTCGCGCCTACATGAAGTAGGAATTCGGAATGAAGGTCGAAACGCCCTGCACTGAAATCTGTCAGTTCGATCCGCGCAACAAATGGTGCGTCGGTTGCGGACGCACCCCCGATGAGATCAGGGCATGGCGCAAGCTGTCGCCATTTCATCGTACCAGGCTCGGAAACGAGCTGAAGCATCGGATGAAGACCCTTAAAAGGTGAGCGGCGCACGCGGTGTCACTCATCCGGTTTCGTTCAGGTGCCTGTCAGACTGAAGCTTCATCTCCACTTGACCCAATCAACGTGTCGAGTGATGCATGCGCCTACGAAAGAAACTCGCTCTGATCGCTGCAGCATTGCTGACCTCGGTCGCAAGTCTGGGCGGATATGTCGCCTATTTGCAGGTCGTGGGAAATTTCCACACAGCAGTCGATGGTGAACTTTACCGTTCCGCGCAACCCTCTCCGTCGCAGTTGGCGCGTTATGCCGATGCTCATGGAATAAAGACGATCATCAATCTGCGCGGGCCATCCAATGCCGGCTGGTACAAATCCGAGATCAAGGCGGCCAAGGAACTCGGGATCGAACATATCGATTTCGGCATGAGTGACGCAGTTGTCCTTTCTCCCGAACGGGCCGACGAGATCGCACGGATAATGAAAAGCGCGCCCAAGCCGATACTCATTCACTGTAAGGCTGGATCGGACCGTACGGGACTGGTGGCGGCGATCTACAGTCTTCAGGTCGCGGCGCAGGATGAAGAGACTGCCGAAGGCCAGATCTCGTTTTATTACGGCCATGTCGGCATACCGCTTGTCTCGCGCGCCTGGGCAATGGATGTGAGCTGGGAAGCACTGGAGGATCATTTCCTTCGGCAGAAAACCGACCAGAAAGCCGCGGAAGACCTTCACCTCAGCCGACTTCAAGGCAATCGTGCCTGACGGCATCACCCGGGCAGTCTGCCGGCAACAAAGCAATTTCCCATTTGCCCTGGCATTCTACACCGATTCTGTGCGCTCAACGGACGGCGTCCCAAGACCGATCGCGTTATCGTCTCATTTGTGAACGTTTAACAAATAGTATAGGCAAGCGGCTTGTATCGGCTGAAAACAGTATAGTTCCGGCATCGATTAACCATACATTAACCATAACATTTCGAATTTCGTCTACTCCACAGAATTCATTCGTATTTTCGCCGCGAAGCAAGCAAAGATCGATGCCAAGCATGTTTTGGTGATTTGTACCGGGACACTATATCGGCGGCGGACTTGTTAAGGTTACGGAATCCTTACCTGGACTGCGAAAAGCAAGCGTAGGGCGGACGAGTTTTGAGTTTGAGTGGCGGCAAACTTCCCCTCTGGTCGAAATGGCTAGGGATCAGTGCAATGTGTGCGACGATGGCATCCTGTGCCACGACGAATACGGCCGAGGCCCCGAAAAAGAAGGGTCATGGAAAAGAGTATTTTTCGGAAGCGGAATATGGCGTGAAGGCCAGCCCGCGCGTTGTGCAGGAGGGGCAGCCCGTCCCGAAGGGCGGCGGCCGCTTCATGATCGGCGACCCCTATCAGGTCAAGGGCAAGACCTACGTGCCGAAGGAAGATACGGGCTACAACAAGTCCGGTCTTGCGTCCTGGTACGGTTCGGCCTTTCATGGTCGCTACACCGCCAATGGCGAAATCTACGACAGCGCGGCGCTGACTGCTGCGTCTCCGACTTTCCCGCTGCCGAGCTATGCCCGCGTGACCAACCTCGAAAACGGCACCTCGATCGTCGTTCGCGTCAATGATCGCGGGCCGTATCATGAAGGTCGCATCCTCGACGTTTCCGGCAAGACGGCGGAAATGCTCGACATGAAGCGCACCGGCACCGCCCGCGTCAACGTGCAATATGTGGGCCGTGCCCGCATGGACGGTGAAGACATGCCGTTCCTGATGGCGTCCTATGTCCGCAAGGGCGATCGCATGCCGTCGTTCAATCCGGGCGGGCAGGTGGCAAGTGGCGTGATGGTGGCGTCCAACCAGCCGCTGCGCGAGCAGTTGCAGAACTATGGTTCTTCCATGCCGGTTCCGCGCGGCTCAAATGCGTCGCCGAGCAGACATCCGGTCGCCGAACAGTTCGAGCAGCAGACTGCACAGGTCGCAGCGCTGCCGCGTGCGGCTCCTGTTCCTGCAGAACGCAAGACTGTGGCTTCCGCACGGCCGGTGCGACAGGAGGGGGTCGTCGCCTCGACCTATTCTCCGGCGCCGATCCAGCAGAAGGCTCAGCCGTCTGCTCGCGTCCAGCCGGCGCCACGTGTCGTTGCCCAGGCTCAGCCGGTTCAACGAGCCGCCCCGATGGAGACAACCGAAACCGCCTACGCGGCCGAGCCTCCGCAGGGCAAGGTTGCCCGGGTAATGTTCGGCAATATGCTGCTTGAACCGCCAAAGCCGGGCAGGAAGTATTGATACCAGCGGTGGTTGCCGCCCCGGCACCCTGCTGCTACGCATGATGCCGGGCGGACGTGCGGGGGAATGATGCGACGTTTTCTGCTTCTCGGTTTGGTGCTGGCCGTGATCGCACAGCAGGCAGCGAATCCTGCGGTGGCGCAGGAGAGCCAAGCGCTATTCGAGACCAAGGCCAAGCAGGCCTATCTCGTCGAAGAGAAGACCGGAACGGTTCTTCTCGCCGTCAACGAGAATCAATCCTTTCCGGCGGCCTCGCTTGCCAAGCTGATGACGATGAACCTCGTCTTCGAGGCGTTGAAAGCGGGCACGATTACGCCGGAGACGCTCTATCCGGTCAGTGAATATGCCTGGCGCACCGGCGGCGCGCCGTCCGGCACGACCACGATGTTTGCGGCGCTCAAATCGCAGGTGCCGGTCGCCGACCTTTTGCGCGGCGTGGTGATCCAGAATGCCAATGACGCCTGTATCGTGCTGGCCGAAGGGATTGCACGCACAGAGGGCGAGTTTGCCGCCCGCATGACCGCGCGGGCAAAGGATCTCGGCCTGTCGCGTTCGACATTCGGCAATGCCACGGGTCTGCCCTATGCCGAGAGCTGGACGACGGCACGCGATCTCGTCGAATTGTCGCGACATCTCTACCGTGATTATCCGGATTATTATCCGCTCTACGCACAGCCCGATTTCCAGTGGAACAAGATTTTCCAGCGCAACAAGAACCCGCTCCTGTCGCTCAATATCGGTGTCGACGGGCTCGGCGCCGGTTTTGCCGATGGTACCGGCTATGCGCTTGCCGCTTCCGTTGCACGCGACGGCACGCGGCTCTTTCTGGCACTCGGAGGACTTTCCTCCGACAAGGACCGGACGGACGAAGCCAAGCGGATACTCGAATGGGGACTAGGGTCGTTCCAGACCAAAATTCTGTTCAAGGCCAATGAAGTGATCGGCCAGGCGAGCGTTTATGGCGGCGCGGAGGGCAAGGTTGACCTTGTGACGAAGGAGCCTGTCGAAGTTTTCGTGCCAAGGCTCAATCCCGAGCGTCTGTCCGGCCGGATCGTCTATCACTGGCCGCTCAGAGCGCCGGTGGCGGCAGGCAGCGAGATTGCCGTGCTGAAGATATCCTCGGGTAACCGGGTGATTCGCGACGTGCCGCTGATGGCGGCCTCGCCGGTGGAGGTTGGCGGCTTGAGGGCGCAGGCGAGCGACGCTTTGGTGGAATTGATGTTCTTCTGGCTCTGAGATTGTTTCGCAAGAGCGGCGGATGCACTATAGGGCGGTCTCGACAACGGGTAACAAGACACGCGTGGCAGATCGTTCGGGCATATTCATCACCTTCGAAGGCGGCGAGGGGGTCGGCAAATCGACGCAAATTCGCCGTCTGGCTGACAGCCTGCGTCGGGCAGGACTTGACGTTCTGGTCACCCGCGAACCGGGCGGCTCGCCGGGCGCGGAGGCCGTCCGCCACGTTCTCCTGAGCGGTGCGGCGGAGGAGTTCGGCGTGCGAATGGAGGCGATCCTGTTTGCCGCCGCACGCAATGATCACGTCGAAGAAATCATCCGGCCGGCGATCGAAACCGGCGCCGTGGTGCTCTGCGACAGGTTTGTCGATTCGTCTCGTGTCTACCAGGGCGTGACCGGCAATCTTGAACCGGGTTTCATCGAAGCGCTGCAGCGGATCGCCACAAACGGGGTGATGCCCGACCTGACCTTCATTCTCGACCTGCCGGCAAAAATCGGCCTTGGACGGGCGCGTCATCGCGGTGGTGACGAGGCGCCGGACCGTTTCGAGAAGGAAGAGATCGAGACGCACGAGAAGCGGCGCCAGGCCTATCTCGACATAGCCGTTGCGGAGCCCGCACGGTGCATGGTCATCGATGCCGACAGATCCGAAGACGCGATCGCCGACGAGATCCTGATGCTGGTCGAAACCGCCGTCGATCACGGCGTTGCCGGGGAGCCGGCGGCATGAGCGATAACGATCCGCAGGTTCTCGACGGAGCCGTGGCGCCGGCGGCCAATACGAAGCTTTTCGGCCATGGGCCGGCACTCGAATTTCTGGCACGCAGCTACCGCACCGGCAAGTCGCACCATGCCATCCTGATCGAAGGTCCGGAAGGGATCGGCAAGGCGACGCTCGCCTTCCGCTTCGCCAATTACGTGCTTGCCAATCCCGAGCCCGGCCTTGCGCCGGTGACGATCCCCGACCCCGATCCGTCGACGCCGATCAGCCGGCAGATCCTTTCCGGCGCCTCGCACAATCTCCTGCATCTTTCACGACCGGTCGACGAAAAGACCGGCAAGGTGAAGAGCGCCATCACCGTCGACGAAGTGAGGCGGGCAGGGCGTTTCTTTTCACAGACCTCGGGTACCGGCAATCGTCGCATCGTGGTGATCGACCCGGCCGACGACCTGAACCGCAATGCCGCCAACGCGATCCTGAAAATCCTCGAGGAACCGCCGCGCGGTGCGATGTTCCTCGTCCTGTCGCATGCGCCCGGAAAACTTCTGCCGACCATCCGGTCGCGCTGCCAGGCGCTGAGCTTGTCACCACTCACCGACACTGAACTGCACGCGGCGCTGAACGCACTCGGGCAGGGCCTGGACGGTGGCCAGAGCGAGGCGACTGTGATGGCGCTCGCCAAGGGCAGCGTTTCGCGCGCCTTGAAGCTGATGAATTACGGCGGGATCGACATCATCGCCGCCTTCAACGAGATCGTCACCGGCCAGGGACCTTCGGCGCGACGGGCCATGCACCGCCTTTCCGACGTCCTGTCGGGCAAGGACAGCGAGGTGATCTTCACCTTCTTCCTCGAACACCTGAGCGAACATCTGGTCGAGCAGGCGCGTCTGGCTGCCCGGCAGGGCCAGTTGCCGTTGGCCGACCGGCGGGCACGACTGGTCAGCGAGATCGGCGAAAAGATCACCGTGTCGACAGCCTACAATCTCGACCGCAAACAGACGCTGCTCTCGATTCTGGAAGCCGCGCGGGCCGCCTGACCTGACGTCGCCGAGCTAAGTTTGGGTTTCGCATCGGCGCAACATGCGCTAAGAGCGGCATGACCCGCGCTGTGGCGCGGCTTCCCCTTGTTCTTGGCCCAATTTTTCGGCCCATGTTTCCGAGTATTTCGATGTCCGACAAGACGCCTTTCTACATCACGACTGCGATCTCCTATCCGAACGGCAGGCCACATATCGGCCATGCCTACGAACTGATCGCGACCGATGCGATGGCGCGTTTCCAGCGCCTCGATGGAAAGGACGTATTCTTTCTGACCGGCACCGACGAACACGGCCAGAAAATGCAGCAGACGGCGCGCAAGGAAGGCATTTCGCCAGAGGAACTTGCTGAGCGTAATTCCAACGAGTTCCGCGCGATGGGCAAGCTGCTCAACGCTTCAAACGACGATTTCATCCGCACCACCGAGGCGCGCCACCACGAGGCATGCCAGGTGATGTGGAATCGGATGGCCGACAATGGCGACATTTACAAGGACAGCTATGCGGGCTGGTATTCGGTGCGTGACGAGGCCTATTACGCCGAGGACGAGACCGAGGTCCGTGCGGATGGCGTGCGCTACGGGCCGCAGGGCACGCCTGTCGAATGGGTCGAGGAATCGAGCTATTTCTTCAAGCTGTCGGCCTATCAGGACAGGTTGCTGAAGCTCTTTGAAGATCAGCCTGACTTCATCGGTCCGGCGGAACGGCGCAACGAGATCATCTCCTTCGTGAAGTCGGGACTGAGGGATCTGTCGATCTCGCGGACGACCTTCGACTGGGGTGTCAAGGTGCCGAACGATTCGGCGCATGTCATGTATGTCTGGGTCGACGCGCTGACGAATTACGTCACCGCGACCGGTTTGCTGACGGATGAGAACGGTCCACGGGCGAGATACTGGCCGGCGGATGCGCATATCATCGGCAAGGACATTATCCGCTTCCACACTGTGTACTGGCCAGCCTTCCTGATGTCGGCAAATCTGCCCCTGCCGAAGCGGGTTTATGCCCATGGATTCGTGCTCGCCAAGGGCGGCGAGAAAATGTCGAAGTCGCTCGGCAACGTGCTTGATCCGTTCGAACTGATCGAACATTTCGGTCTGGACGCGATCCGTTATTACCTGATGCGCGAAATCTCCTTCGGCCAGGACGGCTTTTGCAGTGAAGAGGCCATCGGCATCCGCATCAATGCGGATCTCGCCAACGGCATCGGCAACCTTGCCAGCCGGTCGCTGTCGATGATCGTCAAGAATTGCGACGGCCAGATCCCGACGCCCGGCGAACTGACTCAATCCGATCGCGACATGCTCGCCTCAGCCGATGCGCTGATTGCGATCTGCCGCGAGGAAATCGGCAAGCAGATGCTCCACAAGGCGCTGGCCGCGATCATCGCCGTCGTCTCCGAAACGGACCGTTATTTCGCCGGCCAGGAACCGTGGGCGCTGAAGAAGACCGATCCCGAACGGATGGCTACCGTGCTTTACGTGACGGCGGAAGTGGTGCGCCAGATCGCCATCCTGCTGCAGCCGTTCATGCCGGAATCGTCGGCCAAGCTGCTCGATCTGGTCGCAGCCGGCCCGGATGCCCGCGATTTCGCCGCTCTCGGCGAAGCCGGCCGTCTCGTTCCCGGCACGCCGCTCGAAGCGCCGAAGCCGGTCTTCCCGCGCTACGTGGCGCCGGAAACTGCGGCCTGAGGGACGACTTTTCAGGAGATGGCCCGGGTAATATTTACCGGGCCGTCCTATATGTATTGAAGCCAAGGTTTGAATGACGTTCATGCTGATCGATACCCATTGCCATCTGGACTTTGCCGAATTCGACGCCGAGCGCGACGAGCTGATCGAACGCGCCCACCAGGCGGGCGTCAAACAGATGGTGACGATCTCGACGCGGGTCAAAAAGCTCGACACTCTTCTGGCGATTACCGAAAAATATCCGTCGGTGTTCTGCTCTGTCGGCACCCATCCGAACAATGCCGGCGAAGAACTCGATGTGACCGCCGAAGACCTGATCCGGCTTGCCAACGCCCATGGCAAGATCGTCGCAATCGGCGAGGTCGGTCTCGACTATTTCTATGACACACAGACGCCGGCCGACCAGAAGACGGGATTGCTGCGCCATATCGAGGCCGCACGCGTCACCCAGCTGCCGCTCGTCATTCACAGCCGTAGCGCCGACGAAGACATGATCGGGATCCTGACGTCTGAAAGCGGGAAGGGAGCCTTCCCCTTCATCCTGCATTGTTTCTCTGCCGGGCCGGAGCTTGCGCGGGTTGGCGCCGAACTCGGCGGGTATATATCCTTTTCCGGCATCCTGACTTTTCCGAAGTCGCAGGATATCCGCGATATCGCAAAGACCGTGCCGCTGGACCGGTTGCTGGTCGAGACAGACGCGCCGTATCTGGCGCCGAAGCGCTGGCGCGGCAAGCGCAACGAGCCCTCTTATGTCGTCAATACTGCCGAGGTGTTGGCCGAGGTGCATGGCGTAAGTTATGCCGAGATGGCGGCGATCACCACCGAAAACGCGTTCCGCTGCTTCTCGAAAATGCCGAGGCTCTGAGGGTGGCAACAGGATACCGGCGCCGGTTCACCATTCTCGGCTGCTCGTCGTCTCCCGGCGTGCCGCGGCTGAACGGTGACTGGGGCGCCTGCGATCCGGAGGAGCCAAAAAACCGGCGTATGCGCACGGCCTTTCTCGTCGAGCAGATCGCTCCGGATGGCGGACGCACGGTGGTGGTGATCGATACCGGCCCGGATTTTCGCGAGCAGATGATCACGGCCAAGGTCAGCCATGTCGATGCGGTGCTCTACACTCATGCGCATGCCGACCATCTGCACGGGATCGACGATCTGCGCGGCTATTTCCACAGCCAGCGGTCACGCATTCCGATCCATGCCGATCCTCTGACGATGGAGCGTATCCGCCAGGGTTTCGGTTACTGCCTTCAATCGCCCGCGGGCAGCAACTATCCGCCGATCGTGACGCCAACGTTGATCGAAGATCTCGATGACGACATCATCGTCAAAGGAGCCGGCGGATCGATCCGTTTTCGGCCGCATATGCAGGTGCATGGCGATACGCATTCACTGGGTTTCAGGATCGGTGATGTCGCTTATTGCACCGATGTCAGCGACTTTCCGGACGGCAGTATCGAACGGCTTTCGGGGCTCGACATGCTGATCATCGACGCGCTGCAATATACGCGCCATCCGAGCCATCTGTCGCTCGAACAGGCGCAGGACTGGATTTCACGCCTGGGCGCCAAGCGCGCCATTCTCACCCATATGCATATCCCGCTCGACTATCGGACGGTCATGGAAGAAACGCCGGCACATATCGAGCCGGCTTATGACGGGCTGAGTTTCGAGATCGACATGCCGGACGCCGCTCACTGAGCCATGAGGAGGCACAGGGAGGGCCGAGGCATCCTCTCCCTACACGTCCCCCCATTCAAGACCACAGCCTGTTTCATGTCGGTCAGCCGAGCAAAGCCCGCTTATGGGCTTCTGCCAGATCCGCCATACTGTTGAAGCGGAAATCGTATTTCGGCATGCCGCCCGGATTCATCGTCGCGCCGAAACCGTCCTGGTCATAACGCCGATAGGTCCAGCAGGATGGGAGGCCGTGACGGTTTGCCGGGCCGTGATCGTGAAACATGCTTTCGGCGGTATGCAGGATCTCATGTCTGTCGAGATCGAGCGTCTTCAGATTTGCCAGCATGTAATCGAAATTGCGGTCGGCGGGCTTGTAGGCGCCGACATCCTCAGCCGTGTAGATCGCGTCGAAAGCTACGCCGAGCTTTTCGTTGCTCGCCGCAAAGCTCTCATTGTCGACATTCGACAGGATGATCAGCTTATAATGCTGCTTGAGATATCCGAGCGCCTCGACGGAATCGGCAAATGCCGGCCAGTTCTTCACCGACTGACCGTAAGTGATGCATTCGGCCCAGCTGACCGGGATCGCCCATTCCTCGGCGAGACGCTTGTAGACGATCGGAAGCAGGTCGCGATAGATCTTGCCGGGTGTCTGCAGCTGCTGGGCCGATTCATGGCGCGCATGGGCTTCGAGAATATCATTGCGGGAAAGCGGTGCGGCAGCGCGGTCCGTGAGAGGCTTCAAGCCTTCGACCATGCCGGTTTCCCAGTCGATGAGCGTCCCGTAGCAGTCGAATGTCAAAGCCTTGAAGTCAGTGAGTTTCATTGTCGACAAATCCTTGATGCAAAATGGAATACGCTATTTCAGACGACGAATGGATCAGACGATCCAAACCGCAGCTGCCAGTCTCGCGACCAAATTGCATCAATTCAAGTTCCATGCGCGACGTCATGGATATAAATGCGGATTTTGATGTGTCCTTTGAATGGGCGGAATGCCCGGGTTTGTCGGTACTGCAAGAAACGAAGGTAGTTTGGTCCAGTATTTTAGGCACGCAAGAACAAGGTTGAATTTCCAACGTCGAATCGTGGCTCGGACGACTATCTCGACCAGCCTGCGAAGATCCCCGCCGTCATTCCTGATCCGCCTGGTATCCGATTTACAAGCTCAAGGTTGCCAGCGTCGGCATATCTTCGCCAAGCTCGACCGTGATGCCACGCTGCCGGTCATGGGGCTGATCCTCGGCCTCATGCTGGAGGAGAATTTCCGGCGGGCATCGTGCTGGTTCTCATGATCCTGCCGAGATTTTGCGCGGTCCGTCAGGAGGCGTTTCAGGAATGAGCAGCCATGTCGTGGTTATAGGTACCGGCATCGTCGGTGCGGCAACAGCCGCCGACCTTCCGAGGTACTGTCACCACGTCACCATCATAGAACCGGGCAAGCCCGGCGGGCGGCAGGCCGCAAGCTATGGCAGCAGCGGCTGACTTCGTTCGACCTCCATCATCCCGATGTCCGTGCCTGGGCTTTGGAAGAAGGTGCCGGGCTTGATAGTTGATTCGGCGGGACCTCTTGCAATCCGCTGGCGGCACAGCTGGCGTTTCTGAATGACGCCTTTGCCGCGGTGCCAAAATCGTCGCAGTGGAACTTTGGCTTCCCGACGCGGAACCTGTTCCGTCATTCGAAAACCTCCCGCAAAATTCCCATACAGCCAAGGACCGGGCCTAAAAGCGCCGGAAACGGATTGACGTTCGGCAAGAAGTTCAATACTCTGTATATGTTCAATATACTGAACATTCGATCAAAGGAGGAGTGATCGTGAGTGGACGCGGTGTGGAGCGTGTCTTGGATATGATCGAGTGGTTTGCAGCCTCACCGGGAGGCGCAAGCCTGTCGGAAATCGCTGCTGCGCTTGCCATGCCAAAGTCGAGCGCGCTCCTGATGCTGCAGTCGCTGACGGAGCGCGGTTATATCCGCCGAGCAGAAAGCGGCGAGTATCAGCTTTTGAGGCTGCCCGGCGAAATCTCCCCTGAAGGACGCAATTACGGTGCCCTGATCGCGCTGGTGTCGCCTTACCTTCAGGAGGCGGTGCATGGAACGGGTGAGAGCGGCTTCATCGCAGTGCTGGAAGGCCCATCCATCCGATACTTGAACAAGGTGCTGCCGAAGCGCGAGATTCTTTATGATCGAGACATCGGCCCGACACGGCCCGCACACAAGGTTGCCAGCGGGATTGTTCTGCTTGCCGCCAGCAGCGATGCCCAGGTCGACGACTATGCGGCTGAAGCATCGCTTTCCCCGGAAGAACATTCAAAGCTTCGTGAAGCCGTCTCGATTGCGCGGGCGTCGGGGTTCTATTTGAACGCCATGGGCGTGGTCGAAGGCGCCGCCGGCGCTGCTGCACCGATTGTCGGCGTCGACGGCAAGGCTATCGCCGCACTCAATATTTCCGGTCCACAGGTCCGGTTCGTCTCAAATTCCGACCGCATCAGTGACGTGGTCCGTGAAACTGCAGTCGCGATCAGTGAGGAGCTGGCGCGTCGCAGCCGTCGTCTATCCAAAGGGAGGTAATAATGAAATTCGTAATGCTTTCGGTCGTCACCGGCCTGGTTGCCGGCATCGCCGGTTTCGCCCAGGCACAAGACGTCCCGGCTGGTTATCCCGCCGATTATTCCAAGATCATCGAGGGGTCGCGTTCCGAGAAGGGCCTGATGGTCTATTCCAACATGGCCGACAACAACTGGCAGCCGCTCATCAAGGGCTTCAATGCCAAGTATCCCTGGGTGAAGATCGAGACAGTCGATCTTGGCTCCGGCACCGTGCATTCCCGCTGGGAGGCCGAAAAGGGATCGAGCGCTCGCACCGCCGACGTGCTGGTATCCGGCGCTAACGATCGTTGGGCGTCGTATGGCAAAGACGGCCTGATGGAGGACTACAAAAGCCCGGAACTTGCCAAGCTTCCGGAATTTGCACATCCTTATCCGGGTGTGAACGTGCTTTCTACCGACCCGTTGGTCATCACATACAATGCAGCATTGCTGCCGGAGGATCAGCGTCCGAAGGGATTTGCATCGCTGGTCGAGGATGCTGTCGCCGAGCCGGATACGTTTAAAGGCAAGATTACGACCTATGATGCCGCCCGCAACAGCTTCGGCCTCGCGGCCTGGTGGGCCTATATGGACAAGAAGGGGGAAGCCGGCTGGGATGGACTTCGCAAGATCGGCCCGATGATCCGTGGAGAAACCTCGGGCGGCCCGATGAATGAGAAGATCGCCACTGGTGAATACCTGATGGGGATTGCCGTTTCCGGCATCACCATCTTCCCGCGCCTGGAACAGCCGGGCGGCGAAATCCTTGGCTTTGCTTTTCCCGACGACGGCACGATCATGATGCTGCGTGGAATGGGCATTCCAAAGGGCGCCGCCAACCCGAATTCGGCAAAACTTTTTCTCGATTATGCGCTCAGCCAGGATGGACAGACGCAGGTCGGCAAGGGCGGTCTTGTGCCCTATCGTGAAGATGTGCCGGAAGACCAGGTCCGCTACACTTTCCAGAAGATCAGCGAAATCGTCGGCAAGGATAATGTGATCACAGCCGGTTTCGACCAGCGCCTGATCACCGAGGCGGGTCCCTTCGTCGAGAAGTGGAACGCTGCAATCGCCGGCAAATAGGCCGAGCCGAAGGGCCGGCCGCCAGCACCCCTATACCGCCGGCCCTTCCACCAACCCTGACAGGAAAATTCGATGACGGATATCAGCCACCCCGGCACGGCCGGACGGGGGATAGACCGATCGCGTGCGATCTACTGGGGCGTTGCGGCGCTGACGACGATCCTCGTATTCGGTCCGATCACCCCGATTATCTTCCAGGCTTTCCTCGACAAGCCGCTTTATGACGATACGGCCGTAATGACGGTCGGCAATTTCACCCGCCTGTTCAGCGAGCCGGGCATGGCCGGCGTTTTCTTCAACACGCTCTATTTCGGCGCCTTGACGATGGTGGTCGCGCAGGTCTTCGGTGCAGTCATGGCCGTGCTTGTCGGCCGCACCAACCTGCCGGGCCGCAAGTGGCTGGGCGAGATCTTCATCTGGCCGCTGTTCGTTTCGAACCTCGTCATAGCCTTCGGCTGGTTCACCATGTATGGCCCGTCGGGCTTCATGACGCTTGCTGCCAAAACCTATCTCGGCGGCGCGCCGTGGAACCTCTACAGCGTGACCGGCATGGGCATCGTCGCGGGCCTCAGCCAGGCGCCGCTCACTTATCTCATGTGTCTGGCGGCCGTCACCAAGGCTGATCCGCTGCTGGAAGATGCGGCGCGTTCGACCGGTGCCGGTCCCTTCCGGGCTCTGTTTTCGGTCACAATCCCGATGATCCGTCCGGCGATCATCTATTCGGCGGTGCTGAACTTCGTCGTCGGCATCGAGATGCTGGCAATCCCGCTGCTCTTCGGCGGCCCGTCCGGCATCCAGACAGTCACGACCTTTCTCTACAACGCCGGCATCAATGCTGCCGTGCGGCCAGAATACGGCATTGTCGGTGCAGCTGCCGTCATCCTTTTGGTCGTCGTCGCCTTCCTCGTTTGGCTGCAGGGTTTTCTGATGAAGGGTGCTGGCCGCTTCGTCACCGTACGCGGTAAGGCGAGCCGGCCTTCGACGCTCGACCTTGGCGCCTGGCGCTGGCCGGCCTTCGTGTTCGTCTTTGCCTTCGCATTCCTGACGATCATCTCGATCTTCGGTGGCATCTTCATGCGCTCGGCGGTGAGTTTTCTCACGCCGCTCATTCCCTTCTGGAAGGTGCTGACGACTGCGAATTTCGAGCATGTTCTCGGATCGGCCAACTATGTGCGCTCGATCGTCAATTCCGTGTTGGTTGCAACAATCGGTGCGGCAATCGGTACGTTCTTCATTCTGGTCATCGCGCTGGTTGCCCGTCGCTCCGACTTCAAGCACAGCCGGTCGCTCGAATATATCGCGCTCTTCCCCCGCGCGCTGCCGGGGATCATCGCGGGTCTCGGCTTTTTCTACGCGGTGATCTGGCTGCCCGGAGCAGACGTTATCCGCGGCACGATCGCCGTGCTGATCCTCGCCTTCATGATCCGCTACATTCCGGTCGGTTTCGGTGCGATTGCGCCGGCGCTGGCCCAGGTCGGCGAGGAACTCGATCGTGGTGCACGCATCTCGGGTGCAGACTGGTGGACGACGGTGACGCGTATCATCGTACCGATCCTGAAGCCTGCTCTGTTCAGCTGTTACGCGCTGCTCTTCATCCACTTTTTCAAGGAGTATGTGACGGCGGCCTTCCTCTACCAGCCGGGGTCCGAAATCATCGGCACCACCATGCTGCAGCTTGTCGCCCAAGGCGATAACGGACCGGTCTCCGCCCTCGCAACCATCCAAGTCGTCATTACCGCCGCGTTCGTCATCATCGCACGCCGCGTCATGGGAGCCAAAATCTATGGCTGATCTCGTTCTCGAAAATCTCACCATCAAGTACGGCGCCGTCACGGCCGTCGACAATCTCAACATTCATGTCGCGTCGGGCGAATTCCTGACGCTGCTCGGGCCTTCCGGTTGCGGCAAGTCGACCTCGCTGTTTGCGGTCGCCGGCCTCAATCATGCGACTTCGGGTACGATCCGCGTCGGCGACCGGGTGCTGTTCGACGGTAACCCGAACAACACGGTGCCACCGGAAAAGCGCAATATCGGTCTGGTCTTCCAGTCCTATGCGCTCTGGCCGCACAAGACGGTGGCGGAAAACCTGGCCTTCCCGCTGACGCTTCGCAAGATCGGCAGGGCGGAGCGCGACGAGCGCATCAGGGAAGCCCTCGGCCTCGTCGAAATGCTGCCCTATGCGGACCGTTATCCGTTCGAGCTCTCGGGCGGCCAGCAGCAGCGTGTCGCGCTCGCCCGTGCGCTCGTCTATCGCCCACCGCTTCTGCTGCTCGACGAGCCATTGTCGAACCTCGACGCGAAACTGCGTGAACGTGCCCGCGTCTGGCTGCGCGAATTGCAGGAACGACTGAACGTCACCACCATTTACGTCACCCATGACCAGGCGGAAGCACTTGCCGTTTCCGACCGGATCGCCGTGATGAGCATGGGCCGGATGCGCCAGCTCGGCACGCCGCGAGAGATATACGAGCGTCCAGCCGACAGCTTCGTCGCGGACTTTATCGGATCGTCCAACTTCTTCGACGGCACGATGATCGAAGGCGGCACGGACAGGGCACGTATCCGTCTTGCCGACGGCAGCGAGATTGTCACCCCACCCGGTCCGGCCGGTAAGGATGGTTCCGTCGTCGTCGCCATCCGTCCGGAAAAGATCGAGCTTTCCAGCTCGACTGGACCGAACACGATGCGGGTGTCGATCGATCAGCGCACCTATCTGGGTTCGGTCTGGCAATATGCCGTCCGTTCCGGCCCGATCGAGTTTCGCATCCAGACCCCTTCCGAGCTGAAGGAGGATTCTATCCTCGTACGCATCCCTCAGGAACATTGCGCTGTCTTCCCCGACAAGCCCGGCGCGAATTGAGGTCCCCATGGCAGAGACAAAGAAAACTGTCCGCTTTCAGCCCGAGCAAAAAGGGCCGTTGCACGGCATCCGTGTCGTCGACCTGAGCCGCGTCGTCGCCGGCAACATGCTGTCCTTGCAGCTTGGCGACTTTGGCGCCGATGTCGTCAAAGTGGAGCCGCCACAGGGGGATGCACTTAGGGAATGGCGCGACAACGGCCATTCGCTGCACTGGAAGACCTATGGCCGCAACAAGCGCTCGATCGCGCTCAACCTGCGCCAACCGAAGGCGCTGGCGGCACTGATGAAGCTGCTCGAGAAGGCAGACGTTTTCATCGAAAACTTTCGGCCGGGGACGCTGGAGGAGATGGGGCTTTCACCGGAAAGCCTGCTTGAGCTCAATCCGAAGCTGATCATCGTGCGGATTTCTGGATTTGGCCAGACAGGACCTTACGCCAAGCTTCCGGGTTTTGGCACGCTGGTCGAGGCGATGAGCGGTTTTGCCTCACGTACCGGTTTTCCGGATCGAGAGCCGGTATTACCGCCGCTGGCTCTGGCCGACATGATCTCGGGCCTCACGGGTGCCAATGCGGTGATGATGGCGCTGTTCGCCCGTGAACGCGGCGATGCCAAGGGCCAGGTCATCGACCTGTCACTGCTGGAGCCGATCTTCGCATCGCTTGGACCGGAGGCCTCGATCTACCACGTGACCGGCAAGGTCAAACAGAGGTCCGGCTCCGGCTCCAACACGGTTTCGCCACGCAACGTCTATCTGTGCAGCGACGGGAAATACGTGGCGCTGTCCGGCTCCACGCAGGTGATCGCAATGCGCATCTTCGACATCGTCGGTCGGCCGGAGATGAAGGACGATCCGCGCTTTTCGACAAATATGGAACGCGTCAGACATCGCGAACTGGTGGATGAAGCACTCGGTGCATGGTTCCTCACCCGCACCCGCGACGACGCTCTCGCAGTGATGCGTGCGGCCGGCGCAACCGTCGGCCCGGTCTACGACATTGCTGATATCAGCACCGACCGGCATTTTGCCGAGCGGGAGATCGTCGTCGATGTGGAGGATGCCGATCTCGGCAGCATCCCACAGCACAACATCTTTCCGCGCCTGTCTGCGACGCCCGGCGTCTTCCGCCATCCGGCGCCGGATGTCGGTGAGCAGACCGAGGCCATCCTCGCGGAAATCGGCATGGCTCCGGCAGACCTGGAGGTGAAGGAATGATTTCCTCGCTTCTTTACGTTCCCGGCAATGCTCCCCGCTTTCTGGAGAAGGCGGGACAGCGCGGTGCCGATGTCGTCATCATCGATCTCGAGGATGCCGTGCCGGAAAATGCCAAGACCGAGGCGCGCGACGGGCTGGCGAGTTGGGTGCCGGAGATCCGGCAGGCCGGGTGCCAGGTCTTCGTCCGTGTCAACCAGTCGGATCGCCTCGTCGAGGATGCGGTGGCGGCAACCCTTGCCGGGGCCGATGCACTTTATGTCCCAAAGGTCGACAGTGCGGACGTTCTCGTGCGTCTCGATGAAAGCCTGAGGTCCCATGAGACGGATCGTCAGCCGATCGCCTTTGTACCGCTTATCGAGGATATGAAGGGCCTGTTCGAGGTTCGTGCGATCGCGCACGGGCCACGCGTTATGGCGATCACCTCCGGCGGCGAGGATCTGGCCACTGCGATGGGCGCCAAGCCGACCCCGGATGTGCTGCGTTATCCCAAGCTGATGATCCATTATGCCGCCAAGGAAGCCGGAGTGCTTTCCTTCGGCATGCTGAGGACCACGGTCGATTTCGCCGACAAGGATTCTCTCCGCTCTGCCGCGATCGAGGCGCGTGACTTCGGTTTCGACGGAGCGACCTGCATCCACCCCTCCGTCGTGCCCATCCTCAACGAATGTTTCGCTGCGAGCCCGGAAGAGATCGCCTGGGCGCAGAAGGTCGTCGCCGCCAACGCGGAAGAGGCGGCTGCCGGGCGAGGGGCGTTCATGCTGGATGGCAGGTTCGTCGACGCGCCGATCGTGACGCGCGCCGAAAAGCTACTTGAGCGATTTGAGAAAGGACGGGCCAACTGATGACCCATGACATCATCCAAGGGGCCGAGCACGGCACGCGTGGTCGACGCATCCTCGTCAGCCACAACAAGATTGCCGAAAAGGCGATCCGCTTGTTGAACGCGCATGATATCGACGTCTTCTTTTCGCCGCCCTACGACCCCTCGGATGTGGTGGCCAAGCGCGCTGCCGATCTCAAAATCGACGGGCTGATGGTGCGCCAGGGGCGCATCACGCAAGAGGTGATTTCGGCTTCGCCCAATCTTCGGGTGATCGCCAAACACGGCGTCGGCGTCGACAATGTCGATATCGCCGCGGCTGCAAAGCTGGGTATCCCCGTGCTTCGGGCAATGGGCTCGAACTCTCGTGCCGTTGCCGAGCATACGATCGCGCTCGCCCTCAGCCTGATCAAGGAAGTGCTGCCACTTGACCGGGCGGTGAAGAGTGGTGAATGGCCGAAGCCGACATTCACAGGCAAGGATTTTCTCGGCGCCACGATCGGTCTCGTCGGTTATGGCGGGATCGGCCGCGAGGCTGGCCGCATGGCCGAAGCGCTCGGTATGGAGGTGGTGGTCTACGATCCCTTCGCGCCAGGTGCCGCCGAGGCTGACGGGTTCGCGTCCGCCAATGACATCGATGCCATGTTGCCGGCGCTCGATATTCTCAGCATCCATTGCCCGCTGACGGCTGCTACCCGCGATCTGATCGACGCGCGTCGTCTGGTGTTGATGAAGAAGTCTGCGGTTCTGGTGAACACCGCCCGCGGCGGCATCATCAACGAGGCAGATCTGGCACAAGCGCTTGCAGCCGGCACGATTGCCGGGGCGGCGCTCGACAGTTTCGCCACCGAGCCGCCGGCCGCCGACAGCCCGCTCTGGGCCCTCAACACGCTGATCGCGACGCCACATATCGGTGGCGTCACCTATGGCTCCGCCGATGCGATGGCGGTCATTGCCGCCCAGCACATCATCAGCGTTCTCGATGGCAATGCGCCCGACGAACGCTCCATCGCCCGTCCAACCGAACTTTCTGCCTGAGGATTTCATGACCTACGGATTTCGCGTCAAACTGAACTGGGATCGTATCGAGCCTGCTCTCGTGGATGCCTTCCGCAGCCTTCCGGTTGCCAATGTCAGCGATTCCATGTCGCGCATCTGCGCGCTCGGCACTGGTATGCGACCGATGCATCGGTCCGGCGTTCTGGCCGGCCCTGCGCTCACGGTACGCACACGTCCAGGTGACAACCTGATGCTTCATAAGGCGATAGACATGGCAAAGCCCGGCGACGTGATCGTCGTTGACGCCGCCGCCGACATGGCGAATTCTCTTATGGGCGAACTGATGCTGGCGCATGCCCTGCGGCGCGGCGTTGCCGGATTTGTTCTGAATGGCGCAATTCGGGATGCCGAGGCCTTTCTTGAGCGCAATGTCCCGACATTTGCCGTCGGTGTCACCCACCGCGGCCCCTATCGCACGGGACCGGGGGAAATCGGACTGCCAATCGCAATCAACGGCACCGTCATCGAGCCGGGTGATCTCATTCTCGGCGATCTCGATGGCGTGGTGAGTGTGCCGAAGGCGGAGGCGGCCAATATACTTGCGGCTACGCTTAAAAAAAATGAGGCTGAAACAAAGCAGATGGCCGAGACAGAGGCCGGCACGCTGGAGCGCGCATGGGTTGACAAAGCACTCTTGGAAGCTGGTTGCGATTTTATCGACTGAGCAGACTGCCAAGCGGGGTCAGTCGCCTAGGCGAGATCGATCTATACGTGACTTTAGCTGGGCGGGTATTTCCACGACCCGTCCTGGCTTGCCGATCCCGGCCAAATCGATGACAGGCCTGGGTGAGTAACCAGCCAAGCCAGAAAAGCTCGGCTGGTTTTCAGTTCTCAGTCGAAGAATTCGATCGGCTCGTGTTTCCGCCGTTCTGGTGCCGTTGCGAGTAGGCCTGCGGCTCGCCCTCATACCTGACAACCTGGATCCGGACATTCCGCGGGCCGCGGCCGGCTGCGTCGATCGGCCCGGTCCTGTCGGACCTGCGTCACCATATCGAAATGATCGATTTTTGCCCCTTGCGGGAAAACTCTGATTGATCTGCACTTATCCATCCTGTGTGACAAGCGGCTGTCATGCAACGTTCGTAATGTGAGCTGTCATGCAAGAAGACGGCCCATATGCTCGACCTCAACGACCTCCGCTTATTCGCACTGATTGCCGAACACGGTGGAATTGCCCGCGCCAGCCGCGCGCTGAACCTGCCCAAGTCGACGCTGAGCCGCAGGCTGTCCGGCCTCGAAGCCCAACTCAAATCGATGCTCGTGGAAAGGAACGGCGAAGCTTTCGCACTGACCGATGTCGGACGACGTTTCCTTCTGCACTGCCAGGAGATCTCGGCGGCAGGGTATGCTGCCGAAGCAAGCTTCCATCATGACAACAGGGAACCCGCCGGACATGTGCGGGTCAGTCTGTCGTCTGCGTTCCGCGCTTGCGCTGGAAAATTCGCCTGCGACATTGCCCGCCGGCACGCGGGCATGAACATCTCTCTGGAAATTGCCGATCGCGACGACGATCAGGCGCGTGACGGTTTCGACGTCACCATCCGCCTGCATCGCGGGCAACTCCAGGACTCGTTGCTCAAGCAGAGACGGGTTGGGGCGACGGCGTTGCGAGCCGTTGCCGTACCGCAATGGGTGAGGCGAAAGGGGCTTCCATCCTGCCCGGATTCGCTCGTGCATTTCGATCTGGTCGCATTCGATCCGGCACGGGACTGGAAGAACCTGCGCTTCCGCTGCACCGGGAGAACGGCAACCGAAGTCGTTCACAGCCCGAGAATCCGGTCGCATGATCTCGACGTGATCCTTGATGCAGTCCGTGCCGAAGCCGGGATCGGAATCGTGCCCGACTTCGTGTGCGCGCCATTGATCGCGGCGGGTCGGCTTGTCGATGTGCTTCCCGGCTGGACGGCTGACGAGGTGGCGATCAGCCTGCTGACCCAATCGGTGAGTTTTCCCAGCGCCGCGGTTCGTGAGGTTGCGAAATCGCTGGAGGTCATGGTCCGAGACAGTTTCAACACATCGAAGTCCCATTTCAATCTCGCAGACGTTCCAGAACTGGAACCGACGGTTCCGATATTGCATCCCGACATCAGACTCCAGCCGTCATATACGGCTCCTAAGGTCGGATCGTACGAAGGCATTCGCCCTCGGCGTGATGCCTCGATCGACCCGGAAGGAGAGGTTTTGATGAATCCCATATTCCAGGCTGCAGGCGCAGCCATCCTCGGTGCGGCCAGCCTGTTCTCTATGCCCGCCCACGCGGACGATACGCCAGGCCCCATCGTTCTTTATACAAACGACTTCGAAAACGTGCTCAAGGATCGCTTCAAGGCTGATACCGGCCGTGACGTCGATGTCGTTCAGATGAGCGGCGGCGAGCTTCTGGCCCGCATTGCCGCGGAAGCTGGAAATCCGCAATGGGATGCCGTGATCTTCAACGGATCCAACGCGCTCTTCTCCCTTGCCCAGCAGGGACAGCTCAAGCGCATGATCGAGCCGCGCAATCTCGGCAATCTCAATGATCTCGGCAAGACGCAGATGCCGGAGGACAAGTCGTGGTTCCCGATTGGCATGGCTGCATCATGCGTTCTTGCTTACCGGAGCGATCTCGTCAGTTCCGCGCCTGCGGGCTTCGAGGACCTGCTCGACGCCGCATATACCGGCAAGATGGGCATGGCCGACCCGGCCGTTGCCGCCCCGGCATACCCCTGCGTTGCACAGCTCTTCTATTCGATGGGGGACGACAAGGCCCGCCAGATGTTCTCTGGGCTGTTCGAAAACGGCATGCGCGTGTTCCGGACCAACGGCCCGGTCGGCAAGGCGCTGACGTCCGGTGACATCTCAGTCGCCCTTCTCACGTCGCAGGTCGCCTATTCGTTGAAAGCGGGCGGTGCACCGATCAGCATCGTCTGGCCCAAGGATGGCGCACCTGCCTCCGTACGCGGCGTCGGCGTTCAGGCCAAGACCAAGCGGCCGGAAGGCTCCCAGGCATTCGTGGAGTGGCTCCTCGAGCCCGGCACTCAGAAGCATCTGCAGGACAGCGCAGGAGCAGACGGTCTGTTCGAACCGACCGTGACGGGTGCGGGCCGCCGTGCCGACGGTCCGCCGGAAGGCTCCATCTACAAGGTCGCTCCGCCGGCATTCGCCGCATCGAACGAAGAAACGATCAAGACCTGGTTCGCAGATCAGGCCGTTCGCTGAGGATTTTAGTGCAAGCGGGCCGTCTTCACTCGATGGCGGCCCGCGTTCACGATTGAAACATCCGGAACCTTTCAATGTCGATTATCACCGCGCGGCCGATGCCGACGGGCAAGCGCCGTCCGCGTTCATTTGCATTTCCAAAGGCGGAGACCGCTCTTGGAAGTATCGTTGTTGTGACGCTCTTCGTTTTGATCCTCGGCCCATTGGGAGCCGTTCTGCTGCAGGCGTTCATGCCCGGCGCGCTCACGGCCGGGGTTCGATCTTCTGCACCCGCCAGCCTGCTGGATATTTTCACGAGGCCTCTCTGGAAGCAGGCACTGCTGAACTCTCTCAAGCTCAGTCTGTTTGCAGCCGTTCTCGGTGGTGCTATCGGGACGGCCCTGGCTTTCTTAAGGCACCGTATCCGAATGGTGACTGCGGGTCTGATCGACATTTCCGCCTGGCTCATTCTGATCCTTCCATCCTTCGTGATTGCTCAAGGCTGGATGCTGTTCGCCGGTCGGGCGGGGATCGCGAACCAGTGGTTTGGCATGGGTTTCGTTACCGATGCGGTATTCAATCCGATAGGGCTTGCCATCGTGATGAGCTTGAAAGCGTTCCCGCTGGCCTATCTCGCGGTATCGGCAGGGCTCCAGTGGCGACTTGATGATCTCGGCCATGCTGCCAGCCTGTCAGGGGCAGGGCCCGCTCGGGTGTTTCGCACGATCCATCTGCCGCTGCTGATGCCTGCCGTCCTGTCCGGCTGCGTTCTGATCTTCATCGACGTGATCGGGGACTTCGGGCTTCCTGCGGCCCTGGCGACGACATACAGGTTTCCGACGCTGACCTACGCGATCTACGTGGCGATCAACCAGTCGCCGATCCGGTTCGATCAGGCGGGCATCCTCGCATTCTATGTGACCGCGCTGCTCCTGCTGGCCGTCTGCCTCTACTTCTATTTGATCCGCCGTCGGCGTTTCGATTTCCTGACGGCCCGTGCCAAGCAATCGCAGGCAAGCCACTCCAAGTGGGGTTGGATCGCCGATCTCTATGCATTATCAATCATCTGCCTGGCGATCGTCATCCCGCTCGGCGCCAGCTTCATCGTCTCGATCTCGAATGGAACGGTTTCTGCGGACGGATCGATATCATGGACGACCGAGAACTATGTCTCCGTGTTCAACGACACCAGCCGTTTCCTGGATGCACTCGGGAACTCGCTCTGGATTGCTGCAGGGGCCGCGATCTGCAGCGCCGTCGTGGCCTTTCTGGCGGCCTATGTCCTTACATTCTCGAACTTCGGTCTCAACAGGCTGATCGACCTGACTTGCACCTTGAGCCTTGCCGTTCCAGGGGTGGTGCTGGGTATAGGCTACATCTTCATCTGGAACTCCCCGGCTCTCGATCGACTGGGCATGAACCTTTATGGACATCCCTCGATCCTGATCCTTGCGGGGACCGCGGGGGCAATCCCCTATGCGATCAGGATCATGCTCGGCTCCTTCGCCCAACTCCCTTCAACAATGCTCCACGCAGCGGCGACGAATGGCGCCGGCATGGCGCGTCGCCTGATGACGATCGTGATCCCGTTGACGGCGATCGCTCTGATATCGGCAACACTTGCCGCCTTCGGATCCGCCGTCTTCGATCTTGCCATCAACGCCATCCTGCGACCGCCGAGGCTCAGCGTCCTTCCCGTCTACGTCAACCGTGCGTTCGAGCAGGGCGATTTCGGCGTGTCCACCGCTGCGACCTTTGTCGCAGGTGGCGCCACGGTGGTGATCATCTTTTTCTTGAAATCGGTCGCGACACCGGTTTTGGCATTCGACAGGCCGTCCAGAAAGTCCGAGGAACCGCAGAATGCTTGAAATCACGAACCTCGTCCGGCGCATTGGCGACAACACCGTCCTCGACGATCTGACGATCCGCCAACAGCGAGGGGAGGTGGCGTCGATCGTCGGCCCATCCGGGTGTGGGAAATCGACCCTGCTTCGTCTGGTGGCGGGCCTGGATGGGCCCGATGGCGGTGAAATATCGATAGACGGAGAAACCGTCTCGTCGAGGAGCCACGTGGTACCGACCCATCGGCGCTCGATAAACATGGTCTTCCAGGATTACGCGCTTTGGCCTCACATGCGGGTCGGCAACATTGTCGGATACGGTCTGTCGAGGTTGAACCGCGCCGATCGCGAAAAGAAGGTTGACGGCCTTCTTCACCTGATGCGGATCGAGGCATTGGTGGACAGGCTGCCATCTCAGTTATCCGGTGGCCAGCAGCAGCGTGTTGCAATCGCCCGAGCATTGGCCACCGATCCTCGAATCTTGCTTCTCGATGAGCCGCTTTCGAACCTCGACGTGCAGCTTAGGACTGAGATGAGGCTCGAGTTCGCAGAACTGTTCCGGACGCTGGACACGACCGTGCTTTACGTCACGCATGATCCTCTCGAAGCAAGTTCCTTTGCCGATCGTCTGATTGTCATGCGCGCCGGAAGGATCGAGCAGCAGGGCCATCCCGAGGCCTTGTTCTCCTCGCCTTCCTCGCAATGGGTCGCCATGCTCGCCGGATATGATGTCCGCCTTGAGGTGGCCAACCCTCGGAGGGATGAGGCGGGATACGTCGGTGACATAGGCGGGCAGGCGATACGCTTTGATCTCCCCTCGCACCACTCGATCGCAACGGATGCCGAGGTTCTGCTGATGCTCCATCCGACATCGATCCGTTTCAATAGCGAAAAGACCGATCTGGACAACCATCTTTCCGGGACGGTCGCAAGCACGCTCTATGAAGGTCGCCAGTGGCGGATTTCGCTCCGCGTTGGCCAGAGCCGGTTCTCAGTACTTGTGCCGTTCCGCTGCGCTGTCGGCGATGAACTGTCGTTCTCCTTCTCAAGCAAGGATGCCGCGGCGTTCGCATCGCAATGAGTCCAAATTCCCGAAATTATTCGAATAGATAGTAACGACATGTCTTCAGCTCATCTGCTCCCGGTCTTCATCAGTTCTGTCGCCGCCCCTGTCGGTTCGATCCTTTCCGGAACAGCCAACCTGCTCGAGAAGTCGCCAGGCATCGAAGTTCATGACGATCGACTTCTGTTGCCCGGTGATCCCACCAGTCTCGAGCGATCTTTCGCGGCCGCGCATGAAACGCTTGCTCCGATGGACCTTGTTGCGCCGATACGCAACGAAACCATGCCCATCCTAACCGATTTCGACGGAGCGGTGATTGGCACAGTCGACCGGAGCCTGCTTAGAACTTTTGGTTTTCGCGGCGTGAAGGTGCACATCAACGGGCTGGTCCGATCGAGTGCAGAGCCCAAGATCTGGCTCGCCCGCCGCGCAGCCGATCGACGGGCGTCTCCCCTCCATCTCGACACCATGGTCGCGGGTGGCCAGCCCCATGGGAAGACTGTACTGGAAACGGTCGTCATGGAGGCGGGCGAGGAAGCGGGACTGAGCCCGACGGATCTCGCTGGTATCGAGGAGGTGAAGCGTATGGACATTTCCTACACCTCGTCGGAGGGGCATCACCTGGAGCGTCTGGTGATCTTTGATCTTTGGCTTCCAGAAGCGTTTATTCCCGTTCTCCACGACGGTGAACTCATCGAGAGTCTGCTCGTGCCTTCGTCCGAGATGGTCGAATTTCTCGATGGTCGCGATGTTTTCAAATACAATTCCGCGATCGTCTGCCGTGATCTCCTAGAGAGACTTTCAGCGGGTGGTCTTGGTCGAACTCGGGCAGGGCGCTGACGAACCGCGCCAAATCAGCGGGTTCGACGGGATGCCTCCGATCGCGATGAAGTATCGTGCAGGCTTGCAGCCGCGCTTGAAAATGGTGGGAAAGATATCGTCCCATCTGACCACACCATTTTGCCGCCGCGCAGCGTAGCGCGCATGCGCGGCATTTGTCCGCGCTCGGCGACGACCAAATCGGCGCGGCGGCCTTCTGCGATCATGCCGCGATCATCGAGACCGAGTGCTCTTGCCGGATTGGCGCTGGCAAGCGCCACGGCGCTGGCAAGCCCGCTCTCGCCGCCGACCGAGATCGTATCGCCCAAGGCGATCACGGCCGGCAGGATAGCGGAAGGATGATAATCGCTGGCAAGAATATCCAGTACACCGGCCTCATAGGCTTCGCGTGCCGAGAGATTGCCGGAATAGGACTGGCCGCGCAGCGCGTTCGGTGCCCCCATGGCCGTTGCCATGCCTAGACGCCGCGCCTCTGCAGCAACCTCCAGCGTGATCGGAAACTCGCTGATCCTGACACCGAGCCCGTGCATCAGTGCCGCCTTTTCGAGGCTGTCGTCGTCATGTGAGGCAATGGCGATGCCTTGTTCCCTGGCCAGTTCAGCCAGGCCGGTGACGACATGCATGGCATCGCCATGGGCTTCGCGCTGGGCGATCCGATCCTTCACCATCTCCAACGCTGTGGCGTAGTCGATCTTTTTCGTCTTCGCCATGTTGCGGGTATGGATTTCGAGGTCGCGATATTGTCCCTGTCCCGGCGTATGATCCATCAGCGAGATCAGTCCCAGTGCTCCGTCCCGCATCAGCTTTTCGGCTACCTCGATGGCCGAGGGAAAGGTGATTTCGAAACGGGCATGGACGCGATGGTCAACGAGCAGTTCGTGTCGCATCGAGGCGAGGGCACCGATGATCGCCGTCGTGTTTTCCACCGAGCGGAGATGGCCGTAGGTGGCCGGCGTGAAGGCAAGCGCCGCATAGGCGGTGGTGATGCCATTGGCGGCGAGCTTCTTGTCGAGGTCGTAGAGCCCCAGTTCGAGCGGCATGCGGACGTTGGCGCGCGGCTCGACTTCCTTCTCGATCATGTCGCCATGGATATCGACAAAGCCCGGCAGCAGCAGCCTGCCCTCGCCATCGACATCCGTAACATCGCCGGGTGTTTCGCGGATTTCCACGATCAATCCGTCCTCGACACGAACGGCGCCGCGCTTGATGACACGGTCCGACAGGACGATCTCGAAATTATTGAGCCACATTGTCTGCCTCGTCCTCGATCTTGATGGCCTTGAGATGGATCTCCCGGTCGATCAGACCTTCAACGTCCTCGGGATGATGGAAGACGCCGATCATTGCAACCCCTGAGGCCTTCAGTTCTGTGAGCCGATCAACGAGCGCCTGCCGGGCAGAATGGTCAAGCGAGGCGGTCGGCTCGTCGAGCAGCAGCAGACGTTGCGGCAGGATCAAGGCGCGGGCCAGATTGACCTTCTGCTGTTCGCCGCCGGAGAAGGTGGAAGGGTAGGCGGGCCAGAGCTGTTTCTTGACGCCGAAAGCGGCAAGCCAGCGGCGCGCTTCTATCAGGGCTTCGGCATGCGGCATTCCGGCGAGCCGTAGCGGTTCGGCGACGACCTCCTCTGCCGCGACACGGGGGCGGGCATTGAGGAACTGGGTGACGAAGCCGATCTCGCGACGGCGCAGAACGGCAATGTCGACATCCGCGGCGGCGGCAAGGTCGATCACACCTTCCTTTGTGTAATAGAAGGCGTGTCCGGCCTGCGGCAGATAGGAGCGGTAGAGGGTCCGCAGCAGCGTAGACTTGCCCGCCCCGTTTTCACCCTTCAGCAGGATGAATTCTCCTTCCCCAAGTTCGAAATTCAGATCCTCGAAAGCGTAGAGCGTCCGGCGTAGATGGTGCATTTCGAACTGTTTCGAAAGACCCTCGACGCGCAGCACGGGGCTCGCTCCCGACTTGGAAACTTGCATGTCCATTGTCCGGTCGTCCTCAAAGCTTCGCATGAACGAGTTGCTGGGTATATTCGTGCTGCGGGTCTTGGAAGATCTGGTCCGCCAGTCCCTGTTCCACGACCCGGCCGCGCCGCATGACCATGACCCGGTCGGCCATGGTGCGGATGACGCCGAGATCATGCGACACCAGAACCATGGTGATGGCGCGCTCCTGCTGGAGCCGTTTCAGCGTGTCGAGAACCAGCGCCTGGACGCTGACATCGAGGCCGGTGGTCGGCTCGTCGAGGAGAAGCACGGCCGGTTCGAGGGCGATTGCCTTGGCCAGCTGGACGCGCTGCTGCATGCCGCCCGAAAGCTCGCGTGGCCGGGCGTCGATACGCTCCAGAGGGAATTCCGAGGCCTGCAGGGCTTCTCTTGCCCGCGAACGCAGATCGGCGAAATTGCGATTTCCGGCAATCAGCAAGCGTTCGGCAACATTGCCGCTGCTGGTATGGCCCATCAGGAGACCCAGATGCGGGTTCTGATAAACGATGCCGATATGGCGAGCGCGCAACATGCGCCGTTCGAACCGGTCGAGCGTGAAGAGGTTGCGCTGTTCGTGGTCGGTCAGGGAAAGATGATAGCTGCCCGTCTCCGGCGTATCTTCGAGATTCATCATCCGTAGCAGGGTGGACTTGCCTGAACCAGATTCGCCGACAATGCCGAGGACCTCGCCCGGGTAGACGGTGACATCGACATCGATGACCGCCTTGACCTCGCCAAAGCTCTTGGAGATGCCGCGCATGGACAGCATCGGCGTGGCCAGCATCAGGCGCGGCTGCTCGCGGGTCACGGTGTTGGAGGGAGCTATCATCAGTCCATCCTTCCATTCTTGTACCAGGTATCTGCGATCTCGACCGCCTCGCCGTCCTGTCTGCGGATCTGCTTGACGCCGAAATGGCTGTCGGAGAGTTCGTAGCGCGAGGAGCCGTCGTCCTGCGGCAGTTCGTTCATGAAAAATCCGGTGACATTGCTGCGATAGCAGGTCTTGTCCTGATGATCCTCGACCCGGTAGGGCACGTCGTCGAAAACCAGCGGCTCGACATTCGTATAGGGCGGCACGGCATAGATGCGCTTTTCGCGTCCGGCCGAAAGAATGGTCAGATGGTCTGCCTGATGCAGCTTCTTCACATCCCAGCGAGGGATCGGTGATGGCGAGATGACGTAGCGGCCGTTGACCATGCTGGGATAGCTCGATCCCTGTATGATGCGGCCGGACTTCACCAGCTGCTCGTAAAGCACCAGCCAGAGCTGGCCGTAATCGGCATCGCCATGCATGTCGCGGGTGATCGACATATCCGGCTGCACGGCGCGCAACGGCTCGGGATCCGGCACCTGCAGGACGAGGATCTGGTCCTCGCGCAGCTTCTCTTCAGGAATGCGATGGCGCGACTGGATGATCGTCGCCTTCTGCGTATCCTCGGTTTCGACCGCGCCACCGACGCGGGCGAAGAATTTGCGGATGCTGACGGCGTTGACGGAATCATCGGCACCCTGATCGATCACCTTGACGACGGAGGTCGGCTTCAGCAGCGTCAAAGTTGCCTGGAGGCCGCCGGTTCCCCATCCGCGCGCCATCGGCACTTCGCGGCTGGCATAGGGCACCTGATAGCCGGGTACCGCGACCGCCTTCAGCATCTTGCGGCGCAGTTCGCGCTTGGCCGATTCATCCAGGAATCCGTAGTTGAAGGCCGCCCAGGGCTTTGTGAGATCCTTGAGTGTCACAGTGGTGCCTCTTCCTGCTTGGTCTGCGGTTCGGCCGCCTTCGCCGCGGCGGCAGCCGCACGATCCGCCTTGACGCCACGAAAGGCGTCCAGCGTCGACTGGAAGGTGACATAATGCGGAAGCTTGAAGTGAATGCAGAAGCCGGAGCTTTCGACCGGTTCCGTATGATAGAGCACGAATTCCTCCGTCGAGGCCGCGTGTGCGTCGGGCTGGCTTGAGGCCAGATCGAGCGAGGCGGCGGCGATAACCTTCACCTCGTTCCAGCCGAAAGTGGCCGAAAAGCCGAGTTCGAGCACCGCCGCCTTGGAGATGATTTCCGCCTGGCTGACGCGGACGCGGCCGGCGCTGAAAAGCGTGCCGTGCGGATGGCGGATCCGGACCGGCGCCTCGGCGAGGCGCAGTTCGTTGACTGTCGGGTGCACCGAACCATAACCGCGCATGGTCGAGTAACCCAGTGCCAGTGTTCCGCCGGTATCGGCGCGGGCAAGGCTTTGCAGCTTGTGGGCGCGCGGTGCCGGAAAGAGCAGCGGCTCGCGGGTAAGGTCCGGTATGTCGTCTGGGGCGACCGCCTCCGGCTTGTGATCGGCGATCAACCCCTGTGCCTTCTGCCAAGCGGCGAGCGAGGGCTGGGTTGCCGGCGCAGGCTCGGCAGCTGCGGCCACCGGGGCCGGCACATAATCCTCTCCCATGAGGACGCCGACCTGCAGTAGGCGATGGGAATAATCGAGTGTCGGGCCAAGAATCTGGCCGCCCGGAATATCCTTGAAGGCGGCAGAGATGCGGCGCAGCGTAAACAGATCCGTCTGCTTCACCGGTTCGGCCACCGCGATGCGCGGCTGTGTCGTGCGATAGGCGCGCAACAAAAGAACGGCCTCGTAGAGGTCGCCGCCGGTTTGCGCCAGGGCAAGCGCCGCCAGATCCGGTTCGTAAAGCGAGGCCTCGCCCATCAGCCGATCGATGAGATAGGGAAGGCCGGTGCGGATCGCATCGACCCTGTCCTTGCCGATTGCACCGAGATCGTTTCGATAAAGCCGCTCGGCCTGTTCGATGGCGTGCTCGCCGCCACGGGTTGCCACATAGGCCATCAGAGCACCTCGACTTTTGTGGAACGGGGAATGCCGACAACATCGCCGCCATCGACAAGGTAAAGATCAAAGCCCAGCGGATAACGGATCGCCTTGGCACGCATTTGCCAGAAGGAGGCATCGATGCCGCCGACCGTGATCGTCAGGCTGTCACGAATACCGGGGCCCGAGAGCCGAAGCTTCTGACCGGTACCGAGATCTGCCGGCGCGAAGACCGTCGCGGCCTCGTCGGGATAAGCGAGCGTGCCTATGCGAAGACGCGAGAGGCCATCAACCGCCTGTGCCGAGCCGAGCGCCGCAAACACATAGTCCGCCTGCGCAAGATCGGCACGGCGTGCGCCGGTTGCGGCGAGATCGCGGTCGAGGTCACCGGCACTTTCGGCATCAAGCACGCGGTCGCCGAGAACGTGAAACGTGCATTCGCGGTCGAGCAGACTTTCCGCGATGGCGGCAAAACCACCGGCGGGCAGGGTGCGGTGCAGGCCGGGCCGCGAAAGCGCCCATATCAGCTCCTCGAAAACTGCATTGGTGCGGCTATCATCTGTGGTCGGGAGGATGGAAAGCGACATGATCAAAACGTCTCCATCTGGACGCGGGTGGCCTCGACCTTGCATAGCCGCTCCCGGTCGGCCTGCTGCTGACGGGCGTCCTCGGCCTCGATGAAGACGAGGATCGGCCCGCTGTCGTGGCCAGTCGCGATTGCGGCATCGACGACGGCCATTGCCATTGCCTGTTCCAGATCGCGGCCGGTCACCGCGCCAAAACCCTCCACGCCGCTTGCCGGCAGGCGGATATGGGCTTCAGCCACGAGCACTTCACCAAGATGAAAGGCCGTTCCCTTGACCGTGTCCTCGAAGGGCAACATGACGAGCCCGGTCCGGTTGTTCAGCACGGTAACGTCACCGAGCCCGGTCAGGACCTGTTCCGCACAGGCCTTGAGTGCCCCGGCATCGCTGCCTGCAAGGATATCGAGCGCCTGCTCGTGAGAGTAGGTGCCGATGACCGGTTCGCCGGTCGCAAGCTCACTCATGCGTCTTCCTTTCTTACGATCCCGCAGTCGCGCGCCCGCGTCTGAGTTGCGGATGTCCTGCGGCATGGGTCACGCCTCCCGGCTCGGGAGCCGCGTAGGTGACTCAATCATATTCATTCGGATGAATTACTATGATATGCGAATGAATATGTCCACGGCAGTTTCGTGATGTTTGTGTGACGCAGGGAGATGAGCGAGGTCGCCAGCGTGGATTAAAGGCCGTCGCGCTGGCGCAGCCAGTCGGCAGTCAGCGTGCTGGCGAAGGCCGCTGCCGCGGTTACGGTCTTTCCTTCCAGAAGCGCGAACAGCAGGGCGCCGCTGAAACGGTCGCCGGCACCGATGGCGCTTTTGACCTCGATCCGTTGCTGCGGCACGACCTTCATTTCGTCCTTGCCGTCGAAAAGGGTGATCGGTTCGGGGCCGTCCGTCAGCACCAGCATTTTCAGCCGTGATCCGGCAATGGCTCTGGCCCGCTGCCAGGCGGTGTCGAGATCGCCATCGACGTCGTCGCGGGAGGAGATGACATAATCTGCCGGGCGGGGCGTCGCCGGCCGCAGCGGCAATTGTGTGACGACGATCGGAATGTCATCGAGCGCATGCAAGAGGCCTGCATCAAGGCTCAGCGCGTTGATATAGGCGGCGTCGCCGGTCAGTGGTGCTGCAATCGTAAACGGCGGACGGGCATGGCTGGGATAGCCCCATGATCGTGCGTTCGCCATTCGGCTCAAGCAGGATTTCGAGCAGCGACGTTTCCCCGGCCTCCATCGCCACCTCGCGCGTGTAGAAGCCCATCTCCTTGAGCGTATCGAGGGCCGCATAACCCTGCGCGTCGCTTCTCAGCCAGGTGACCATCGAAACTTCGGCGCCGAGATCGAGAAGCTGGCTGCCGGTGAAGAAGCCACCGCCGCCAAGCTGGATCTCTTGCGACGCCACATGCAGGCGGCCGCCTCGCACCAACGGGTCGGTGAGCCGCCAGATGCGGTCATGGTTGACGCTGCCGATAACGATGACACGATGCATGACCGGTTATCTCTCGTCCATGCCCGGCGCCAGCGCATCGACGATGTAGCGTTGGGCAAACAGGAAGATTACCAGCACGGGCAGGATCGAAAGCAGGCTGGTCGCCATCAGCGGCCCCCAGGCCTGGCCTGTCCCGTCGAGATCGGCAAAGACTGCGATGCCGGTCGTCAGGGTCTTTTTCGAGGTGTCCTCAAGCACAAGCTGACCCCAAAGGTAGATGTTCCAGGCACCCATGAAGGAAATCACCGAAAGTGCGGCGATCGACGGGATGACATTGGGGATGCCGATGCCGGCAAACTGCCGCCACAGGCCCGCACCGTCGATCCGAGCCGCCTCGAACATTGCCCCCGGGAGTGAACGAAACGCCTGCCGCATGTAAAAGACATAGAAGCCGATATAGGGAATGGAAGGGATGATCATCGCCCCATAGGTGTCGAAAGCCTGCAGTTTCACCACACCGATATAGGTCGGGATGATGGCCAGTACAGTCGGGAAGGACATGGTGGCGATGACGAACCAGAAAAGCGCCTGTCTGCCGCGAAACTCCATCCGCCCGAAGGCGAAACCGGCCGGGACGGCAAGCAGAAGCTTGCCGAGGGTAATCAGCGTGGCCGTGAGGATAGAGTTCCACAACCACAGCCAGATCGGATGACGCTCGGCGGCCAAGGTGAAGTTCGCGAGCGTCGGATGTTCCGGCCAGAAACGGATGGCCTTGCCGGCAATCAGATCGTCGGGCGTGAAGGCGGAAGACACCATCCAGACGAGCGGAAACACGGTGACGAAACAGGTAACCAGCAGGACGGCATGGATGAAAAGCCGATGCAGGGAAATCGGAGTGCTCATGCCTTATGCGTCTCTCTTTCGGCTACGCGGAACTGCAGCCAGGTGATCGCGAGGACCAGGACAATGATGATCATCGCAATGGCGCTGGCCGGCCCGAACTGGAAGAAGCGCAGGCCCTGCTGCCAGAGGAAATAAAGCACGCTCGAGCTTCGCCCGGCCGGACCGCCATGGGTCAGCACGTCGATGACGCCGACGATATCGTCGAGAACATGGAAGAAGGTGGTGACGCTGATGAAGAAGGCGGTCGGTGCCATCAGCGGCAGGCTGATCGTGAAGAAATGCCGCCGCGGGCCTGCGCCGTCCAGCTGTGAGGCTTCACGCAGCTCATGCGGCAGGTTGGTGAGTGCGGCGAGCCACAGCAGCATGTTGAGCCCGAACGTCTTCCAGAAGGTGACGAGGCAGACGCAGAGAAGTGCGAGGTTCGGATCCGTGTGCCAACGGGACGGCGGAAAGCCGAAAAATCCGAGCATCTCGTTGAACAGGCCGTTGACCGGGTTGAACAGCCAGGACCAGGCAATGCTGGCGACCGAATAAGCGACGATCGTCGGCAGGAAAAGGCTACCGCGATAAAGGCCCTGCAGGGGGCTCTTGCGCACCGAATGGATCATCAGCGCCAGGATAAGCGGCAGGACGATCTCGGCGGGAATGAGGATCGCACAGTAGAGGACCGTGTTCCAGGCGGCCAGGCGGAAGTCGGCATTGCCGAAAGCCGCCGTGTAATTGGCCGTTCCAACGAAGCTGATATCGGAAGACAGGAGATTCCAGTCGAGCACCGATAGCATCGCGGAAGCGATGAGCGGGCCGTAGAGGAAAATCGCGACGGACAGAACGGCTGGCCCCACGAACAGGTAGGGGGCCAGCAGTCGGAGACGGGAATACATCGGATCAGGCCGCGACCAGCGCCGCCAGTTCGTCATGCGCGCCCTTGATACCATCGGCAACGGTGGCTTCCTTGAGCAGCATGCGCGAAACCCACTTGCGCCAGACATCCTGACCTTCGAGGCCACGCTTGCCGGGCCAGATGGTTTCCGCCGTCAGGCCGTCTGCGAGCTGGGCAGCCGCCGGTTTCATGAAGTCGTTGATCAGCGGCACATCATGGACCGAGGTGTTGAGGTAACCGACCTGCGACCAGATCGTCTGGCCTTCTTTCGATGCGCAGAATTCCAGGAAGGCGAGCGAGGCTTCGGCCTGTTCCTTGTTCTTCGTGTAGACGGCGAGGAAGTTGCCGCCGCTGTTCATGTTGCGGGCGTGGCCCGGCATGCCCGGGAACTTGGTGGTGATCGCCTTGGCGGCACCAAGCGGGAAGGTGACGGCACGGGTCGAACTGGTCGTGCAGATGGCGAGGGCACCGGCCTCGAATGCGGCATCCTGTTCCTTGGCGCTAACCGGCGTCCACAGGCCATCGAAAGCCGGCTTGCAATATTCCGTCATGCCGGCGATCGATTCGGCGCTGTTGAGTGCGAGCTTGCCGGCCGGGTCGATGATGTAACCACCGGCATTCTGGATGAAGGACTGGCTGGTCCATTCGTTGTTGGATAGCGCCAGCGCCGAGCGATACGTCGGATGCTTGCCCTTCAGCGCCGCGTCGAGCTTGCGGGCATTCTCGTACAGCCATGCACTGTCGATCGTCTCGGGAAGATTGGGATCGAGGCCGGCAGCCTTCCACAATTCGCTGTTGATGAAGGTGATCGGCGTGGACATCGCCCAGGGAAGGCCGATTAGCGAACCGTCGATCGTCACCAGCGGATGCACAGACGACCGGAAGTTGCCGATGATTGCGTCCGCCTTGGCGGCATTGATCTCGCGCAGATCGCGGGCGCCGAGCGTGCGCTTGGCAAAATAGCCGAACTTCCAGCCGGTGATCATCATCGCCGGCGGGCGGCCGGCGGCCACGCTGGCGACAGCCTTGGCCGTCGCGGTTTCGTAGTCGCCGTCGAAGCGGTTGACGACGGTCACGCCAGTTTTCCTGGCGTTGAAGGCGTCGACGACCTTCTGGAACGGCTTGTCCGAACCCCAGGTGCTCGAGACCTCGATTGTCGCATCGGCGGAGCGAGCAGAATCCGTGAAGGCCATGCTCGCGCCGATCGCCACTGTTGCTCCGGCCACGAATTGCCGACGATTGATATTCACCATCTGTCACTCCAGATATTCGGATGAAAGTAAAAATATTCGGATGTTTTCTTAGGAGGCGTCAGTGACAGGCGTGTGAATGTCGTTCTGCGCGTCTCGGTCCGGGTCAGCGATAAGCGTGTTATCTGACGGGTTTATGACAGGTATCTGGGTGTATCACTTGATTGCGACACCATAGCCGGGTAGGTTTCGGACATTCGAATGATCCAAAGATCACATAAAAAGAATCGGATGATGGGAATGACGGGAAAATCGGTACACGGACAGTGGCAGCAGGTTGAGGAGGATCTCGCCGGTGATATCCTGACCGGCCGCCTGTCTCCGAAAACCCAGCTCCCCAAGGAGGCGGATCTGATGGAGCGCTTCGGCGTCGGTCGTCATTCGATCCGCAGGGCGATCTCCAATCTGGAAAGCCGCGGCCTGGTGCAGGTGGAGCAGGGGCGTGGCACGTTCGTCCGTGAAGGCCGCCTCGATTACCGACTGTCGGAACGCACACGATTTTCACAGAACCTGCTGGAGCAGGGGCGCGAGCCTCTAGGGCAGGCGGTACGTGAGGAATTGATTGCTGCGCCCAATATGGTTGCAGAGGCCTTGCGCCTGCCGCAAGGGGAACCCGTCTATCACATCGTTCGTCGCGGTTTTGCCGACGATGAGCCGATCAATTTTTCGAATGCCTTTTACCCCGTCCGTCGCTTTCCCGGCTTCGATGATGCGCGGCGCGACGGCCGCAGCATTTCGGTGATTTTCGCTGAATATGGGGTTCCCGACTATATCCGCCTGAGGACGGATATCATCGTGCGTATGCCGACCGCCGAGGAGGCGCGGCAGCTCGACCAGGCCATGTCGCTGCCGGTGATTGCGCTGAAAAAGGTCGATGTCGACATGAAGGGAACGCCGATCGCCTATTCGGAGACGATCTGGCCGGGAGAGAGAGTGCAGTTTTCGATCGACAATACGAGCCAATTGCTTGATGCGCTGGCGCGAAATCAAGAGTTTTAAGTCATTTCGACAAGATGGCCTGGCTATGGATCTCAATTGCGGTCCACGTCGAGCGGTCCGCCGGCGATGGCCGGGGTATCTTTGCCAATTCGTTTCGCCATTTATTTAGCCCTGCGGCCGCTTCCCAATCTGCCCAGAGGTCAAGCGGAACAATCCGCCTGCCTTGGGACTTCCAAGCCAATAAGGATCGAAACCGCATCAAGAGAACTTTCAACAGAATAAAGCGGTTCCGACGCGCCGCAACCCGATCCTGCCAATCAGCTAATGATTGCGGTCATCCGTAAGTTCCATAATCTATCTTATGCGATCTTTGTATGTAGCCGAAGTGGGGTCTATTTTCGAATGCAACAAAGACGATGTCAGGACGCATCAACATCGTCACCCTCATCCTTCGGCGAATTCCCGCAGCGCGTCACCGGTGAGCCGATACCTGATCCATTCGTTCTGCGGTTCGGCGCCGATCGCGTCGTAAACCTTGATCGCAGGCTCGTTCCAGTCGAGCACGCTCCATTCGAAACGGCCGCAGCCATTTTCCAGTGCGATTTGGGCGAGCCGTTTCAGCAAGGCCTTGCCAGCGCCGGCGCCGCGAGCGTTTGGCGTCACATAAAGGTCCTCGAGGTAAAGCCCGTTGCGGGCCTGCCAGGTAGAATAGTTGAAGAACCAGATCGCCATGCCGATCGCCTGCCCGTCGCGTTCGCAGACCAGAGCGCTGGTCACCGACTGGGGACCGAAGATCGATATCTCGATGGTTTCGATGGTGGCGGCAACCTCATGCTCGGCGTTTTCATAGATCGCCAATTCGCGGATGAAACCGAGCAGCGTGGCGGAATCCTCGCGGACCGCCGGGCGAATAGTGAGCGACATCAATGATCTCCGGAATACATACAGGAAGCGGCCTGAAGACGGCCGCTGGGTCTGGTTGCGGCGTGCTACTCGGCCGCATCCTTCACGTCGGCGATCTCCAGTTCATAGGCATAGCCTTCGAGCATGACATAGGCCTGTTCGATCGTCTTGATCTCCGTTTCGGATTTGGAGATCGCCTCGCCGATCGTGTCACAGCGCGCCTTGAGCATCCGGCCTAGCACGTCGGTTCCTGGCTTGCGGCCCATGCGGTCCATGTGGTTGCGGATGCGGGCGCGGTGCCGCTCCATCTCGAGAATATGAAAGCGAGCGGTAACGATACGATCGGTCAGCTTGCGGCGCATCGAGGCAACGGGATCGAACGAACCTGGCTCGCGCTCGTCGAGGATCATCTCGTTGACCAGCATTTCCAGAATGACCAGGCCCTGCAGATCCTTGGTATCGGCGATGTCCGGATCATAGCCGGTATCGTCGAATACCTTGCGGCGCACCGGATCGACCAGCAATTCGTAGGCGAGTTTCAGATCACCGAAAAGCTCCGCATCGCCACCGGCATCGGGATGGGCGGATTTCACGCGCTTGCGATAGGCGGATTTGATGGCCGCGCTGTCCGCGTCGCGCGAAAGGCCCAGGATTTCATAGGGGTCGATCAAGGAGCGTCACCTGTCTTCGGCATGTCATCGCTAGTGGTAAAGGCTAAGGCCGCGAGGCTCAACCCCGAAGGTCCAAGACCTGACGCATTCTTATGGCCAATTGGGGGCAAACGGCGACGCGTTGCCGGCCCCTCGCCCCGTTTCACACAACTATCGTCGGTCCAGCCGGAACGGCCGTTTTCCCTCGGCGACCGGCGCCATCAGGAAGCTGACGAGCACGCAGGGCAACAGCACCAGGAAGGTGGCGGCAAGGCTTACATGTTCGGCGACGAAACCGAGAAGCGGTGGCACGCCGATCGTCGACAACATCAGCGTCAGCGCCAGTGCGGCAAGATTTTCCGACGGCTGCCCCTTGCCGAGCGCGATCGTTGTGGCGACTGCAAGAGGAAATGCGAGTGCTATGCCGCAACCGATAAGGAAAAGCGCGGTGCCTGCCAACATATAGGACGGCGTGGAGATCAACAGGACGATGCCAAAGGCGACGACCACCGCCGAGATGCGGATAAGCGCCACCGCGCCGAGACGGTCGCGCAATGTGTCGCCTGCCATGCGGGTGGCGCCCATGCCGATGGTGAAGGCTGCGTACAACATGCCAGCCAGCGCCGGATCGGCACCCAGCTCCTCGCGCAGGAAGAAGATGCCCCAGTCATAAACCGCGCCTTCGACGACGCAGAGGCCCAGAACCATGACACAGATCAGAATGATGGTCCGGTCGGGCATGACATAGGCTGAGTGCCGTTTGACCACCGGCACCGCCGGCGGGTCTGCCGGGGTCAGCAGGAAGACCGTCAGGCAGGCAAGGATTGCAAGCCCCGCCGCCAGAACCTGCTGGACCGTCGGCGAGATCCCCTCCTGCGCCAAGAAGCCGGATGCCAGCGAGCCCACCAGAAGACCGACGGACCAAAATCCGTGACTGCGCGACAGAACCTTTACCCCGGTGCGGTTTTCGATGCCCGCCGAAATCATGTTGGCGGAAACGTCGAAAATCGTGCGGAAAAAACCGAAAAGGAAAAAGCAAACAACGAAACCCGTTAGCGGCAGGACGGTTAGAAGCGGGGTCAGCAGGGCACAGACCGGCAGCATGATCACGGCGGTCAACCGCGGCGTCAGGCGATCCGTGATCCGCCCGGCAAGCGGCAGCGCCAGAAAAGTGCCCGCGGGAGCGCTCAGCAGGGTCAGACCAAGCACCGCCTTGTCGATCTGCATCGCCTCCTGGATGGAGGGAAGACGGGTGAACAGCGAAATGAAGAGGATGGCATTGCTGAAATAGAGCAAAGCCGGTGGCAGCAGTGTCATCTGGGGCATCCGGGCGAATCGGGTTTTCCATTGGTCGCAAAAGGCTTCCGTCGCCACAAGCGGCAATGGCGGGACCCTGCCCTGCATGATCCGTGACGGGAAGCGCGCGGGCAGACATTGCCGAAAAAATCGACGCGCCCATCTTTTCAGCAGAAATAATTGCGCTACCATTCTATTTCCTCGCTGGAGAACGTCTGATGGCCGCTCGCTTTGCCTCCCTTGTTGCTTCCCTGGTGCTTGTATCTCCCCCTCTCCTCCATGCCGAGGATCCTGTTGCGCAAGCGCAGGCCGTGATTTCCGGCCAGATCGAGGCGATGATGTCCGACGATGCGGATAAGGCCTATTCCTATGCATCGCCCGATATCCGCAGTCTTTTCCCCGACAAGAATACCTTTTTGACGATGGTGCAGAAGAACTACGAGCCGGTCTATCACGCCGGCAATTATGCATTCGGCCGTTCAAAACTGGTCGGCGGCGGCGAGATGGTGCTGCAGGAGGTGATGATCAGCGCCAAAGAGGGCAAGGACTGGACCGCCATCTACGAGATGCGGCTGATGAATGACGGTTCCTACAAGGTCAACGGCGTGCGGATGATGCCAAATACCGCGAGCCAGGGGATCTGACGAACCTTTGCATTCAAGGAAGCATAGCTGAATTCGACATCATCTCGTCCGCCTCGTCCCGGCCCAGTGAGATGACCCGGCGGGAGACATCGTGGCTGAAGCCATTGCGGGCCAGTGACGATAACTCCCGGATCATTCTCTTGTCGTCGGCCGTCTCGCGCCGATAGGGGCCAAAACCACGCCGCCTCGCATAAGCGAGCGCAGCTTGGATATCGTCGACATCCTCAAGGGCTGTTGCAGCTGTCTCCGCATCGATACCCTTCTCATGCAGCTTGCGTTGCAGCATCCGCCGCGAGCGGCCGGTCCTGACGCCGGAGCGAACCTTGGTTTCGGCATAATTCCTGTCGTCCAGGCAGCCGAGACCACGACCGCATTCGAGTGCGGTCGTCACCAGCACCTGCAGTTCGTCTTCGGAAATATCCTCGAACTTCTGTTTCGCCTTGCGCCTGATGGCATCGGCCAGTTCACGTTCCGACATCATCCGGCGCGACAGCCGGTAGAGGGTGGAATTGCGCGCCCAGTTCAGCATGCGAGCGGTCACGCCGGCACCCAGATCCCCCGCCTGCTCCTCTCCGCCGTCTCCGCTCATAACCGTGTAAACGCCTCAGAGCTTGTCGATATCGCCCTTTGCCCAGGCTTCCTGGGTTTCGGCGTAGAAATCGGCGAAACGACCTTCCTCGATCGCCTTGCGGATGCCCTTCATCAGGTCCTGATAATAGTGCAGGTTGTTCCACGACAGCAACATGCCGCCCAAGGCTTCGTCGGCACGGCAGAGGTGGTGCAGGTAAGCGCGCGAATAATCGCGGGCGGCCGGGCAATCCGATTCCTCGTCCAGGGGGCGCATATCCTCCGCATGGCGGGCATTGCGCAGGTTTACCTTGCCGCGACGGGTGAAGGCCAGACCGTGACGGCCCGAGCGGGTCGGCATGACGCAGTCGAACATGTCGATGCCGCGGGCAACCGATTTGAGCATGTCGTCCGGCGTGCCGACGCCCATCAGGTAACGCGGCTTTTCCGTCGGCAGGACCGGCAGGGTCGTGTCGAGCATGGAGAGCATGACATCCTGCGGCTCGCCGACCGCCAGACCGCCGACCGCATAACCCTTGAGATCCAGCTGTTTCAGCCCTTCCGCCGAGCGGATGCGCAAGGCCGGCTGGTCGCCGCCCTGGACGATTCCGAACATCGCCTTGCCCGGCTGTTCGCCGAAAGCGACGCGGCAGCGCTCGGCCCAACGCAGCGACATTTCCATGGCGCGCTCGATTTCCCGCGGTTCAGCAGGCAGCGCCACGCATTCGTCGAGCTGCATCTGGATGTCCGATCCCAGAAGCCCCTGGATCTCGATCGAGCGTTCCGGCGACATGTGGTGCAACGAGCCGTCGATATGGCTCTTGAAGGTGACGCCCTTTTCGTCGAGCTTGCGCAGGCCCGACAGCGACATGACCTGGAAACCGCCCGAATCCGTTAGGATCGGGTGTTCCCAGCGGATCAGCTTGTGTAGTCCGCCGAGGCGGGCGACGCGTTCGGCACCAGGGCGCAACATCAGGTGATAGGTATTGCCGAGGATGATGTCGGCGCCGGTATCACGCACCTGATCGAGATACATGGCCTTGACGGTACCGACCGTGCCGACCGGCATGAAGGCCGGGGTGCGGATCGTGCCTCTGGGCATCGAGACTTCGCCAAGACGGGCGCCGCCATCGGTCTTTTTCAGGGTGAACTGGAATGTCTCGGTGCTCATTTAGTCTTTCCGGAAAAGCAGGCTGGAATCGCCGTAGGAATAAAAGCGATAGCCCGTCTGAATGGCATGGCTATAGGCGTCCTGCATCACCTCAAGGCCGCAAAAGGCCGAGACGAGCATGAACAGTGTGGATTTCGGCAGGTGGAAATTGGTCATCAGCATGTCCACCGCCTTGAAGCGATAGCCGGGCGTGATGAAGATGCCGGTGGCACCGCTCCAGGGCTGGATCTGGCCGTCATCCGATGAGGCGCTTTCGATCAGCCTCAGCGAGGTCGTGCCGACGCAGATTATGCGCCCGCCCCTCGCCTTTACCGCGTTGAGCCTTTCGGCCGTTTCGGCGCTGACGTGACCGATCTCCTGATGCATCTTGTGATCGACTGTGTCGTCCACCTTCATCGGCAGGAATGTTCCCGCGCCGACATGCAGGGTGACGAAATGCCGTTCGATGCCGGCGGCATCGAGTTTTGCAAAAAGATCGGGCGTGAAATGCAGGCCGGCGGTCGGGGCGGCGACAGCACCGTCCTCGCGGGCATAAATGGTCTGGTAGTCCTGCCGGTCATGCTCGTCCTCGGCGCGCTTGGCGGCGATGTAAGGCGGCAGCGGGATATGGCCGACGGACATGATCGCCTCGTCGAGCACGGGACCGGAGAGGTCGAAGCGGAGCGTCACTTCACCGACCTCGCCTTTTTCCTCGACGGTTGCCATCAGCGAACCGAGCTCGCATGTCTCCGATGAGTGACCAAATTCGATGCGATCGCCGATCTTGATACGCTTGCCGGGCTTGGCAAAGGCCTTCCAGACGTCGGCTGCCGTGCGCATATGCAGCGTCGCCGAGACCTGCTGTCCCTTCGCTCCCTCGCCCGCCCCGTCGCGATGACGAATGCCCTCGAGTTGCGCCGGAATGACCTTGGTGTCGTTGAACACCAGCGCATCGCCGGGTTTCAGAAAATCCGCCAGTTCCGAAACGCGATGATCGGCAAGCCGCGGATCGGCCTGCGGGCGCACGACGAGAAAGCGCGCGCTGTCGCGCGGGTTTGCCGGCCGCAGCGCGATGTTTTCTTCCGGCAGATCAAAATCGAAAAGTTCGACACGCATGGCGTAATTTAAAGGCCTGTTCTTGAAATGCGTAAGCCCGCCCCGCCTTTTAAAGGACGGAGCGGGCCAAAGGCAGACGGTCTGATCAGACGTCGGCTGCGACGCGGACCGAAACGATCGAATCCGGATCCTGGACCGGTTCGCCCTTCTTGATCAGGTCGATAATTTCCATGCCTTCGATAACCTGGCCCCAGACAGAATACTGTTTGTTGAGCCAGGGAGAATCGGTGAAGCAGATGAAGAACTGCGAGTTGGCCGAGTTCGGGTTCTGCGAACGGGCCATGGAGCAGGTGCCGCGAACGTGCGGTACTGCCGAGAACTCAGCCTTCAGGTCCGGCTTGTCGGAACCGCCCATGCCGGCACGCGACGGGTTGAAGCTGTCGCCACCCTTCTTGCCGAACTTGACGTCGCCGGTCTGTGCCATGAAATCGGGGATGACACGGTGGAAGACCACACCGTCATAGGCTTCTTCGCGAGCCAGTTCCTTGATGCGGGCAACGTGGCCCGGAGCGAGGTCCGGCAGAAGCGAGATCACGACCTTGCCCTTGGTGGTTTCCATGATGAGGGTGTTCTCGGGATCCTTGATCTCCGCCATGTGCGTCTCTCCTGGTTGGCGCCTTTGTAAGGCTCTTCTTTGGTTCGAAAAATCGGCGCCGAGGCGCCTTTACGTCTTGCTGGCCGTCACTTCTTCGTGGCGGTGACCTTGATCATCTTGTCGGGATTGCTGACTTCGCCATTACCACCGCTACCGCGCTTGATCTTGTCGACGAATTCCATGCCGGACACGACCTTGCCGACGACCGTGTACTGGCCGTCGAGGCTTGGATATTTGGTGAACATGATGAAAAATTGCGAGTTGGCGGAATTCGGATCGCTGGACCGAGCCATGCCGACCACACCACGCTCGAACGGTGTCTTGGAAAACTCGGCCGGAATATCGGGCATTTCCGAGCCACCCATGCCGGCGCGCTGCGGGTTGAACTTCGCGCCGCCCTGCTTGCCGAATTCGACATCTCCGGTCTGGGCCATGAAGCCGTCGATGACGCGGTGGAAGACGACGTTGTCATACTCGCCCTTGGCGGCCAGCGCCTCAATCTGAGCGACGTGCTTCGGGGCGACTTCCGGCGCGAGCTTGATGACGACCGGGCCGTCCTTCAACTGGATGGTCAGGAGATCGTCGGCATGGGCCGAGACCGCCATCGAGGCGAAGGCCGTAAGACCGGCAAAGGCAAGGTGAAGCAACTTCATTTTGAAACTCCGTTTTTCTGACCGGATCAACGGTCGAATCTCGTTTTCAGGGCGGCAAGCACCGGGGCCGGCACGAAGGCCGAAACGTCTCCGCCCATGGCTGCGATCTGCCGGACCAATGTGGCGGTTATGGGCCGCGACGCGGTACCCGCCGGCAGGAACACCGTCTGCACATCCGGCGCCATCTGTCGGTTCATGCCGGCCATCTGCATTTCATAATCGAGATCGGTGCCATCACGAAGCCCGCGGATCAAAAGCCTTGCGCCATTGGCGCGTGCAGCGTCGACCACAAGCTTGTCGAAGGAAACAACATCGATATCGGCAGCCTTTTCCGGCAGCACTTGGCTGAGGGAGGCACGGATCAGTTCGGCGCGCTCCTCGAAGGAAAAGAGCGGCGTCTTGCCCGGATGCACGCCGATCGCAACGATCACATGGTCGGCGACATTAAGCGCCTGCACGAGCACGTCGAGATGCCCGTTGGTCATCGGATCGAAGGAACCGGGATAAAAAGCAGTCGTCATACGTTAGCCGGCCGGTTGAAATTCCTGCGCCTTTTGTCACGTCGGCCCTTTTTTCGCAAGGGTCGAGCCACTTTCCAAGGCCGTGAATGCAATATGAACGGTCCATTCAAGGTCGTTTCAGCCGCGCTTTGCTTAACTGCAGACAGTGGCAGGATGTCCTGTCCGGAGATGGAGAGACGAAATGCTGGTTCTTATGGTCATTGCAGCCGTTTTCGCATCGCTCATGCTTGAAGGACTGCTCTGCGCCCTTGGCCAGGACGATCTCTGAGGCGGAGAAACCTGAACGCCAGATGAACGAGCCCTTCAGGGTCGCTTCAGAGCCGTTCAGTTAAATTTCTCTCAACATGCGGTGAAAACCTGTGAGCGCCCGGCGCATTCAGGCAAACGAGAAGGAATGTGGATATGTTTTCCAAGCGGAACCCGATGATGCTCGACAAGGTCACGATGATCAATCTCGTCTGGACGTCGATGATCGCCGTGATGCTGACGGCAACGGTCACCCTTTATCAGGACAGGTCCAACACCCACGAAGCGTCAAACAACTATCAGCAGGTTACCGGCCGTTACCAGGACGTTTCCTACTACTAGGATCAGGTTCGCCACCCAGCGAATGCCCGTTCACGCATGACTAATTTGCGCGCAGCTTTTATAGGCAGCGCGACACTCGGCAAGATTGGCGACCGTTTTTTCGACAATCCGCAGTCAGCGTATGGTTAGATAATTTTCCCACAGTCTAGGTCGTTCCCAGTGATCGGCTAAGCCGGGACCGCATCCGGTTTCCGTCCGGTCGCAGAACCCCTAAGGTTCAGGTGGCAAATAAAAACGGCAGATTGAACAAAATTCAAAAGCCCGGAGAACAAAGTTCTCCGGGCTTTTTTCGTATTGCATGGATGCCGCGTCGAGCAGGATCAATTTTTTCCGGCCATCGTTTATGGCCGGTGGGTAGGAAAGATAAGCGGCGCGCCTTACGCGCCGCTATCGTCACCTTCCGGCGCCTCGCCCTGATCCGGTGCAGCCGCACCGTTTTCGGTCGTGGTGATGTCCTCACCCTCGACGCCGCTCTCGTCGTCATTTTCCGGCTCGCTGATCCGTTCGACAGACACGACCTTTTCGTCCTTGGCGGTTGAGAAGATGGTCACGCCCTTGGTGGCGCGGCTGGCGATGCGAATACCGCCGACCGGAACACGGATCAGCACGCCACCATTGGAGACGAGCATGATCTGGTCGGCTTCGTCGATCGGGAAAGCGGCAACCAGTTCGCCGATCTCCGCCGTTTTCGAGGTATCGGTGGCACGGATGCCCTTGCCGCCTCGACCGGATGTACGGAAGTCGTAGGAAGAGGACCGCTTCCCGTAGCCCTTTTCAGAGACCGTCAGGACAAACTGCTCGCGTGCCTTCAGATCCTCGTAACGCTCGTCTGTCAGCTGTCCCTCTTCGGTGACTTCCTCGCCGACGAGAGCGATATCCTCTTCATCGACGCCGGCAGCGCGCCGCTCGGTGGCAGAGCGCTTCAGATAGGCGGCGCGTTCCCATGGCTCGGCATCGACATGGCTGACGATCGTCATCGAGATGATGCGGTCGCCGTCGCCGAGATTGATGCCGCGCACGCCGATCGAGTTGCGGCCGGCAAAAACGCGGACCTCATCGACCGGGAAGCGGATCGCCTGCCCGAGTGCCGTGGTCAGAAGTACGTCGTCGCCGGGGATGCCGATATCCGGGTTCGGTGCCGTGCAGGTCTCGACGGAGAGGATTTCGTCACCCTCTTCCTCAAGCTTCATGGCGATCTTGCCGTTGCGGTTGACCTGAACGAAGTCCGACAGCTTGTTGCGGCGAACCGTACCGCGGGTCGTTGCGAACATCACATCGAGGTTTTCCCAGGAGTTTTCATCCTCGGGCAGCGGCATGATGGTGGTAATCCGCTCGCCGGCTTCCAGCGGCAGCATGTTGATCAGTGCCTTGCCGCGCGATTGCGGCGTGCCGATCGGCAGGCGCCAGACCTTTTCCTTGTAGACGATGCCACGCGAGGAGAAGAACAGCACCGGTGTGTGGGTGTTGACGACGAACAGGCGGGAGACGAAATCCTCGTCGCGTGTCGCCATGCCGGACCGGCCCTTGCCGCCGCGACGCTGGGCGCGATAGGTGGCGAGCGGCACGCGCTTGATGTAACCGAGATGCGAGACCGTGACGACCATGTCCTCGCGGGCGATGAGGTCCTCGTCGTCCATGTCGAGGCCGGCATCCATGATGACGGTGCGGCGCGGCGTGCCGAACTCGTCGCGAACGGCAGCGAGTTCTTCCTTGACCAGCGTCTGGATACGGAGGCGCGACGACAGGATGTCGAGGTAATCCGAAATCTCGGCACCGATCTTGTTCAACTCGTCGGCGATTTCATCGCGGCCGAGTGCCGTCAGGCGGGCAAGACGCAGTTCAAGGATGGCGCGCGCCTGCTCTTCGGAAAGATTGTAGGTGGCGTCCTCGTTGATCTTGTGGCGCGGATCGTCGATCAGGCGGATCAGCGTCTCGACGTCGTGGGCCGGCCAGCGACGGGTCATCAACTGCTCGCGGGCAGTCGCCGGATCGGGCGCACGGCGGATCAGGGCGATGACTTCGTCGATATTGGCGACGGCAATAGCAAGACCAACCAACACATGGGCACGATCACGGGCCTTGCGCAGCAGGTATTTCGTGCGGCGGCTGATGACTTCCTCGCGGAAAGACACGAAGGCGCGCAGCATGTCGAGCAGCGTCAGCTGTTCCGGTTTACCGCCGTTCAGCGCCACCATGTTGCAGCCGAAGGACGTCTGCAATGGCGTGTAACGGTAAAGCTGGTTGAGGATGACATCGGCATTGGCATCGCGCTTCAGCTCGATGACGACGCGATAGCCCTGTCGGTCACTCTCGTCGCGCAGGTCGGAAATGCCCTCGATTCGCTTTTCCTTGACCAGTTCAGCCATCTTCTCGATCATCGTTGCCTTGTTCACCTGATAGGGAACTTCGGTGACGATGATCTGCTCGCGGTCGCCGCGCATCGGCTCGACAGTGGCAACGCCACGCATCATGACCGAACCTCGGCCGGTCTCATAGGCCGTGCGGATGCCGTTCTTGCCAAGGATCATGGCGCCGGTCGGAAAGTCCGGACCGGGAATGATCTCCATCATTTCCGGCAGATCGATCGCCGGATTGTCGATCAGCGCGATGCAACCGTTGATGACTTCGATGAGGTTGTGCGGCGGAATATTGGTCGCCATACCGACGGCGATGCCGCCTGCGCCGTTGACCAGCAGGTTTGGGAATTTTGCCGGAACAACGACCGGCTCCGACAGCGTGCCGTCGTAGTTGTCGCGGAAATCGACAGTTTCCTTGTCGAGGTCGTCGAGCAGCGAATGTGCAGCTTTTTCAAGGCGACATTCGGTATAACGCTCGGCCGCCGGCGGATCGCCGTCGATCGAGCCGAAATTGCCCTGACCATCGATCAAGGGCAGTCTCAGCGACCAATCCTGCGCCATGCGCGCCAGCGCATCGTAAATCGCGGAGTTGCCGTGCGGATGGTATTTACCCATCACGTCCCCGGTAACACGGGCGCATTTGACGTATTTCTTGTTCCAGTCGATGCCAAGTTCCGACATGCCGTACAGGATGCGACGATGCACCGGCTTCAGGCCGTCGCGAACATCGGGAAGGGCGCGGCTGACGATCACGCTCATGGCGTAATCGAGGTAGGACCGCTGCATCTCTTCGACGATGGAAATAGGTTCGATGCCGGGAGGCAGCTTTCCGCCGCCGGGTGTGCTTTGCTCAGTCAAAACGGATCACGATCTCTCAACGGAATCAGTTGCTTTTTTATAGCGGATAGCGGTTCCGTACGCCAATTTCGCCAAGGGTTGTGAACAGCTTTTGACGCCGTTCCCGGCAATATTTTGTCGATAGCCGTGCATCAGGTCCGCGACCCCGACTTTTGCCGACTTCGCTTGCCCGTTTAAAGTGCTAGAGCATGCTCATGCGCTCTGTATGGTGCACCGTCCTAACAATCATCCGTCGAGTTCGCAAGGAACCCGGCAGCCGGAGACCACAATATGGCGACTGCCGATGCGCTGATCAACGCGATGACCACGATGCTGGTGACGCTCGACCCGCCTGGTCTTGCGCCGGTCTTTCTCGGGCTGACAGTCGGAATGACGGCGGCGCAGCGTCGCCAGGTGGCTCTGCGCGGTTCGGTGATCGCCTTCGGCATTCTGGCGGTGTTTGCGCTTTTCGGCGCGGGCGTGCTTGGCCTTCTCGGCATATCGATGGGTGCCTTCCGCATCGCCGGAGGGTTGCTGCTGTTCTGGATATCCTTCGAGATGGTTTTCGAGCGGCGGCAGGAGCGCAAGGAGAAAACGTCGAAAACGGCAATCACCATCGACCATCTGCGAGACCTTGCCGTCTTCCCGCTGGCGATACCGCTGATTGCCGGGCCGGGCGCGATCTCGGCCACCGTACTGCTCGCCGGCAGCTTCACTACCGCTTTCGACCGCGTCTTGCTGATCGGCATCCTGGTACTGATGATGGTTCTGCTCTATCTGACACTGCTCCTGGCGGAAAAGCTGGACCGGTTCCTGGGCGTTACCGGCCGCGCCATCCTCACACGGCTTCTTGGGGTGCTTCTGGCGGCGCTTTCCGTCCAGTTCGTCGTCGATGGCGTTCGCTCGGCATTCAATCTGTAAAAATCACAGAGCGCAGGCCGGAAAGTGCCGGCCCTCCAGGCAGCAGCGGATATGAACTCATCGCGGCATGATGGCCGGGAAAACAATCCTATGCCCCGTACGTATTTTGATGAAAGACAAATCAGCGCATCCTGCTAGAAGCGCGCGGTATGCGCTCATTCAGTCGAGCGCGGCGATCCGTGAACCGGAGGGATATCGATGCGATCTGTGCTGCGCCGGCTTGTTCCGGATACTCCGCCGGTCAGTGCGAAGGAGCGTGTGCGCGCTTCGATCGGTGCGCTTGCCGGTATTCTGCTGACCGGCTTCATCGGCAGCCTTGCGGTGGGCGCTACGCCTGCCCTGCCCGCACTCATCGCGCCGATGGGCGCTTCGGCAGTGCTGCTTTTTGCCGTGCCCGCCAGCCCGCTTGCCCAGCCCTGGTCGATCCTTGGTGGCAACACGATCTCGGCGATTGTCGGCGTTACGGTTCTGCTGTTCATCCCCGATCCGTTCATCGCGGCCGCCCTTTCCATCGGGATTGCCATCGGATTGATGATGACGTTTCGCTGCCTGCATCCGCCAAGCGGTGCCATTGCGCTCACTGCGGTGCTCGGAGGGTCGGCAATTCACGATCTCGGCTACGGCTTTGTCCTGTGGCCCGTGCTGGGAAATTCGCTGGCGTTGCTTGCTCTTGCGCTGATCTTCAACAACACGACGGGCCGCGCCTATCCGCATCGCACGAAGCCGGCGACTGTCGACCACGGCACCAGTGATGCCGCTCCGATACAGCGTATCAGTTTCCGTTCCGAGGACCTCGACGATGTCCTGAAGGAATATGATCAGGTGCTCGACATCGACCGCGACGATCTGGAAACAATCCTGCGGCGCACCGAATTGCGTTCATACCGGCGCCGGGCCGGTCACCTGACCTGCGCCGATATCATGTCGCGCGATGTGATTGCCGCCTCGCCCCATCAGTCGCTCAGCCAAGCGCTTCAACTCATGCGCAGCCATCACGTGAAGGCCCTGCCCGTAACCAACGATGCCGCAGAAATTGTCGGTATCGTCACCCAGACGGATTTTCTCGACAAGCCCCTATGGACCAGAGGTCGACCTGGTATCGGTTTTCGTCAACGGCTGCGCCTTGCCCTTCGCGGTGCCGCTGCACCGTCCGATACGGTCGAGAATATCATGACGACGCCGGTCAAGACGATCCGCCCCGAAGCGCCGTTGGTCGAGGCGATCATCATGTTTGCGGAACAGAACCTGCACTATCTGCCAGTCGTCGACGCCAGCAATCAAATGGCGGGTATTCTTTCCCAGTCGGATGTCATGGTCGCCATGCTTGCCGATGCCGACGAGAAGTGACGAATTAAGCCCGATCTGAGCTAGCGATCAGTGCGCTTGGCCTTCAGGATCCGCTTCCAGATCGTGCCGCCGAGAAATTTGTTGAAGACGATGAAATAGGCGACGATCAACACGAAGAACAACAATGCGGGGGCGCCATTCAGCGCAAAACCGTTTTCGGTGCGTCCCCCGAAAATCGACGCGACGAAAAACCCTGCTGCCCAGAAGATGGTGAAAAAATCGAGGATCGCTGCCAGCACGATCCGCCAGGTGGCGGGTTGCTTCTGGTCGCCGACAGGTTCGCTCATGGAAATTCCTCATCGTGACAATCCGCTATAGATATGAAAAAGGCGCCTCACGGCGCCTTTCGGATCAGAACGGGATGTCGTCATCGAGGTCGCGGGAGAAGTTTCCGCCCGATGTCTGGCTGCCACCACGTCCGGACTGACCGCCCGCCCTGTCGCCACCCTGATTGCCGCGCGGACGGTCGTAGTCGCCGCCGCTACCATAATCGTCACCGCCACCGCCGAAATCGCTCGAACCGCCACGGCCGCCAGAGGCACCGCCGCCCTCGCCGCGTCCATCAAGCATGGTCAGCGTCGAGTTGAAGCCCTGCAGCACGATTTCCGTCGAATAACGGTCGTTGCCGGTCTGGTCCTGCCACTTGCGGGTCTGCAACGCACCTTCGATATAGAGCTTGGCGCCCTTCTTCACATATTGTTCGACGACCTTGCAGAGGCCTTCGTTGAAAACCACGACCGTGTGCCATTCGGTCTTTTCGCGGCGCTCGCCGGAATTGCGGTCGCGCCAGCTTTCAGACGTGGCAATGCGAAGGTTGGCAATCGGGCGACCATCCTGGGTGCGGCGGATTTCCGGATCCGCTCCGACGTTGCCGACCAGGATGACCTTGTTGACGCTACCTGCCATAATCTTCTCACCTTACTGGGCCGCCTGTCCGGCAGCTGCAAAAACTGTGGGCGCACCTTAGACCATAGGCCGGGCCGGACGCGACCTCGCCGCCATTAATCCACAGGCAAAAAATCCCCAATCCGACCGACAATCGGCTTTCATTCATTTTGTTCTTTATTTGTTCTATTTTATTCCTATAGTGCTGTCAACGGAGTCGGAACGACTGGCAATCGTGGCAGTTTCGCCTCGACAGGCTGACATCAATGACTACATAAGGGCCTTCAACCCTCCCAAACGGGCCTCCAAAGGCATGACGATGAGCGAACTCAAGACCATTTCCATACGTGGTGCGCGCGAGCACAATTTGAAGGGCATCGATCTCGACCTGCCCCGCAATTCGCTGATCGTGATGACCGGCCTTTCCGGATCGGGCAAGTCGTCGCTTGCCTTCGACACGATCTATGCGGAAGGCCAGCGGCGTTATGTCGAGAGCCTGTCGGCTTATGCCCGGCAGTTCCTGGAGATGATGCAGAAGCCCGATGTAGACCAGATCGACGGCCTGTCGCCGGCGATCTCGATCGAGCAGAAAACGACGTCGCGTAATCCGCGCTCGACGGTGGGCACGGTTACCGAGATTTATGATTACATGCGCCTGCTGTTTGCGCGTGTCGGCGTTCCCTACTCGCCAGCCACCGGACTGCCGATCGAAAGCCAGACGGTCAGCCAGATGGTCGACCGGGTGCTCGCCTTCGAGGAAGGCACGCGTCTCTATATCCTCGCGCCGATGATCCGCGGCCGCAAGGGCGAGTACAAGAAGGAACTCGCAGAACTGATGAAAAAGGGCTTTCAGCGCGTCAAGGTTGATGGCCAGTTCTACGAGATCGCCGACGTGCCGGCGCTCGACAAGAAATACAAGCATGACATCGATGTGGTGGTCGACCGTCTGGTGGTGCGTTCCGATATCGGTGCGCGCCTTGCAGACAGTCTCGAGACATCGCTGAAACTTGCCGATGGCCTCGCCGTTGCCGAATTCGCCGACAAGCCGCTGCCCGCCAACGAAACGGCGGCCGGTGGCTCGGCCAACAAGTCGCTCAACGAAACCCACGAGCGGGTGCTGTTTTCGGAAAAATTCGCCTGCCCTGTCTCCGGCTTCACCATTCCGGAAATCGAGCCGCGGCTCTTTTCGTTCAACAATCCGTTCGGCGCCTGCCCGACCTGCGACGGTCTCGGCTCGCAGCAGAAGGTTGACCAGAACCTGATCATCCCCGAGCCCCAGCGCACGCTGCGCGACGGCGCGATCGCGCCCTGGGCCAAGTCCTCGTCGCCCTATTACAACCAGACGCTAGAAGGGCTTGGCAACGTGTTCGGGTTCAAGCTGTCCGATCGCTGGGACAAGCTTTCCAGCGATGCCCAAACCGCGATCCTTCAAGGCACCGAGGAAAAGATCGAGTTCAACTACGCGGATGGCGCCCGCTCCTACAAGACGGTGAAGACGTTCGAGGGCATCGTGCCCAATCTCGAACGGCGCTGGAAGGAAACCGACAGTGCATGGGCGCGCGAGGAAATAGAGCGTTACATGTCGGCCGCCCCCTGCCCCGCCTGCGCCGGTTACCGGCTGAAGCCCGAGGCGCTGGCCGTCAAGATCAACAAGCTGCATATCGGCCAGACCACCGAGATGTCGATCAAGTTGGCGCGTGACTGGTTTTCGGCCCTGCCGGAACACCTGAATGCCAAGCAGAACGAGATTGCCGTCCGGATTCTCAAGGAAATCCGCGAGCGTCTGCAGTTCCTCAACGATGTCGGGCTCGATTATCTCAGCCTGTCGCGCAATTCCGGCACCCTGTCGGGCGGCGAAAGCCAGCGTATCCGGCTCGCCTCGCAGATCGGCTCCGGTCTCACCGGGGTTCTTTATGTGCTCGACGAACCGTCGATCGGCCTGCACCAGCGCGACAATGCCCGCCTGCTGGAGACGCTCAAACACCTGCGCGACATCGGCAATACCGTGATTGTCGTCGAACATGACGAGGATGCGATCCTGACCGCCGACTATGTTGTCGACATCGGCCCGGCCGCGGGCATCCATGGCGGCACCGTCGTGGCAGAGGGTACGCCGCAACAGGTCATGGCCAACCCGAAGTCACTAACTGGTAAATACCTGTCGGGCGAGCTTGGCGTCGCCGTGCCTTCTGAGCGCCGCAAGCCGAAGAAGGGCAAGGAAATCAAGGTTTTCGGCGCGCGGGGCAACAACCTGAAGAATGTCACGGCGGCAGTGCCGCTCGGCGTGTTCACGGCCGTCACCGGCGTATCGGGTGGCGGCAAGTCGACCTTCCTGATCGAGACGCTCTACAAGTCTGCAGCGCGGCGCGTCATGGGCGCCCGCGAGATCCCGGCGGAACACGACCGGATCGACGGTTTCGAGCATATCGACAAGGTGATCGATATCGACCAGTCGCCGATCGGCCGCACGCCGCGTTCCAACCCGGCCACCTATACCGGCGCCTTCACGCCGATCCGCGACTGGTTCGCCGGCCTGCCAGAAGCCAAGGCGCGGGGTTATGCGCCCGGCCGCTTCTCGTTCAACGTCAAGGGCGGCCGTTGCGAGGCCTGTCAGGGCGACGGCGTCATCAAGATCGAGATGCACTTTCTGCCGGATGTCTATGTCACCTGCGACGTCTGCCACGGCAAGCGCTACAACCGCGAGACGCTCGACGTGCATTTCAAGGGCAAGTCGATCGCCGACGTGCTGGACATGACGGTCGAGGAAGGCGTCGAGTTCTTCTCGGCCGTGCCGGCCGTACGCGACAAGCTGCAGTCGCTGTTCGATGTCGGTCTCGGGTATATCAAGGTCGGCCAGCAGGCCAATACGCTGTCCGGCGGCGAGGCCCAGCGCGTCAAGCTCGCCAAGGAATTGTCGAAGCGCGCGACCGGACGAACGCTTTACATCCTCGACGAGCCGACCACCGGCCTGCATTTCCACGACGTCGCAAAACTTCTCGAAATGCTGCACGAACTGGTCAACCAGGGTAATTCCGTCGTTGTCATTGAGCACAATCTGGAAGTCATCAAGACGGCTGACTGGGTCATCGATATCGGTCCTGAGGGCGGCACGGGCGGCGGCGAGATCGTCGCCCAAGGCACGCCGGAGCAGATCGTCAAGGAAAAGCGGTCCTATACCGGACATTTCCTCAAGGAGCTTCTGGAACGGCGGCCGGTGAAGAAGGTGGAAGCGGCGGAATAAGGCCGCGGCTCGTTTTATTGGAGGGCAAGATGAGCATGAGTGGCACGATCCGCACCGGCATAGGCGGCTGGACCTTCGAGCCCTGGGAAGGCACGTTCTATCCCGACAAGCTCGCGAAAAAGCGGCAGCTCGAATATGCGGCCGGCAAGCTTTCCGTCATAGAGGTCAACGGCACCTATTACGGTTCGCAAAAGCCCGAGACTTTCGCCAAATGGGCTTCCGAGGTTCCGGAGGGCTTCATCTTCTCGCTGAAGGCCAGCCGGTACACCACCAACCGCAAGGTTCTGGCGGATGCGGGCGAATCCATCGACAAGTTCCTCGCTCAGGGGATCACCGAGCTCGGGCCGCATCTTGGCCCTTTGCTCTGGCAGTTCGCTCCGACGAAGAAATTCGAACCGGAGGATTTCGAAGCATTTCTCAGGCTCTTGCCGGAAAAACTGGAAGGCCTGCTGCTCCGTCATGTGGTGGAGGTCCGCCATGACAGTTTCAAGGTGCCGGAATTCGTGGCGCTGCTTGAGAAGTACAAGGTCGCTCCGGTTTGCGCCGAACATTTCGACTATCCGATGATCGCGGATGTGACGGCTGATTTCGTCTATGCCCGGCTGCAAAAAGGGTCGGACGATATCGCGACCTGTTATGCCGATGACGATATGACGTCATGGGCGAGGCGGCTCAAGACCTGGGCCGAAGGCAAGGTTGTCGATGACCTGCCGCTGCTCGATGATGGCCGCAAGGTCGAAAAGGTACCGCGTGACGTCTTTGCCTTCTTTATCCATGAAGGCAAGGTCAATGCGCCGCAGGGCGCCATCGCCATGCAGGAACTGGTCGGCGGGCGCTAAAACAAAAGCACGTCGCGATCGTTCAGATTTGCTTTCCGTGCTTTGGCGCCTTGTTCTTGCGCATGTCCTTATCCCGAAACCGGTGACCACATTCGGGAGACATGCGCTAGCTCTGTTTGGCCATAACTCTCGCCATTGCCTTGCCGGCATATCCTGCAAGGTCTTCCGCCGTCATGCCCGGGCCCGCAAGATTTGCCGCTTCTCCGTGGAGATAGACGCCGGCTGATGCGGCCTCGAAGGCGGGCATGCCCTGTGCCAGCAACGCGCCGATCATCCCTGCCAGAACGTCTCCCGAACCGGCGGTCGCCAGCCATGGCGGACCGTTGGTGTTAATAGCGGCTCGGCCATCGGGGGACGCAATCACCGTGTCCGCACCCTTGTAGACGATCGCGGCATGTGCCCGTTCGGCCGCCCTCACTGCCTTTTCAACCTTGCCCAGGCGGCTGTCTGCGGCCAGATCCGGGAAGAGGCGCGCGAACTCCCCCTCGTGCGGTGTCAGCACCAGATGTGTCTCGCCCTGCGAGAAGGCGTCAAACAGCGCTGCCGGGTCAGCCTTGAAGGAGGATATGCCATCGGCATCGAGAACGAGCGCCCGGTTGCGCAAAGCGAACGCGAACTGCCGGGCTTTCTCGCCAATTCCAAATCCGGGGCCAAGCACGAAGGCGGATAGACGCGCGTCCTCCAGCCATGCTTCCAGATCCGTCCCGACATCAACCGCCTTCAGCATCACGGCGGTCAGATGCGTGGCATTTTCATCCATGGCATCGGCGGGAGCGGCCAGGGTCACCAGCCCTGCCCCGCTTTTCAGCCCGGCAAATGCCGCAAGCCTTGCTGCCCCGGTCTTCGTCGCTTCGCCGGAAAAGACGGCCAGGTGGCCCCGCCTGTATTTATGCGTATCGGCGCCCGCCCTTGGCAGTGCCGCGCGCCAGACACCTGGCAGGTTTTCGCAAAGCTTGCCGGCGGCGGTGCTGATGATCCGCTGTGGAATGCCGATATCGATGACGCGGATGTCACCGCAAAGAGACCGGCCCGGCAAAAGCAGATGACCGGGTTTCCTCGCCATGAACGTGACGGAGCAGACGGCATGGAAGGCCGCGCCAAGCGGTGTGCCGCTTCGCCCGCAAAGGCCCGATGGCAGGTCCACGGCCAGGACGGGCAATGCCGCCTCGGTGACCACGGCAATCACCTGGATCACCTCTTCGGAGACCGTGCGGGACAGGCCCGCGCCAAAAAGCGCGTCGACAACGACATCGCCCCGGCTTGGCCGATAGTTTTCGAGCGGTTGCGTCCGCTGTCCCCATGTCTTGTAGGCCAACCCGGCATCGTCCTTGAGAGCAAGCGGATCACCAAGCACGAAAATCTCGACATTCGCGCCCGCCTCGGCCAATACCCCAGCGGCGATATAGCCGTCGCCGCCATTGTTTCCCGGTCCGCAAAACACGGCAAACCGTAGAGCGCCTGGGAAGCGGGCCAGCGCTTCGCCCGCGACGGCTGTTCCGGCCCGGATCATCAGATCGAAAGAGACAAGCCCGGACTCGACCGACAGTCGATCGGCATGCGCCATTTCTTCCGGCGTCAGCAAGGTGGGGGATGGATCAGGAAGCATGGCACAATTGAGCCCAGGGCGGACTAAAACGCAAGCCGAGACAAAACAATGATTAAGCCTATATATTGCTCATTTGCACATTTATTGATCGACGCAATACAAGCCAGACAGTTGGCTGAATTTTCGCATTTTTGTCATAAAACTAGGCACTGCGGCGTCATCTCGCATCGAATTCCTTTAACACTTGGCCCGAATGCGATGATGGAGCATGGAAACGGGGGCGAATCCGTGCAAAGTGAGAATATGCTTTTGAAGGTCCAACATTAGTTTGGCACGATATCTGCATTGGCATGGGCGAGCGGGTTTCATACCCGCGCATGGGGAGAAGCGGAGAGATAGTTTCTCATGAAGAAGATCGAAGCGATCATTAAACCCTTCAAGCTGGACGAAGTGAAGGAAGCCCTTCAGGAAGTCGGCCTGCAGGGCATTACGGTTACCGAAGCCAAGGGCTTTGGTCGCCAAAAGGGCCATACCGAACTTTATCGTGGCGCGGAATATGTCGTGGACTTCCTGCCGAAGGTAAAGGTCGAGGTGGTTCTTGCAGACGAGAATGCAGAAGCCGTCATCGAAGCCATTCGAAATGCGGCACAGACTGGACGGATTGGCGACGGCAAGATATTCGTGTCGAACGTCGAGGAGGTCATCCGTATCCGCACAGGCGAAACGGGTGTAGACGCGATCTAAGCCAGCTCGGCGTGACAATTTATATCGTCACTCAAATCGAGGAACTTGTTATGACGAGCGCAAGCGAAATCATGAAACAAATCAAGGAAAACGACGTCAAGTTCGTTGACCTTCGCTTTACCGACCCACGCGGCAAGCTGCAGCACGTGACGATGGATATTTCCGCCGTCGACGAAGACATGTTTGCAGACGGCGTGATGTTCGATGGTTCCTCGATTGCCGGCTGGAAGGCGATCAACGAGTCCGACATGGTGCTCATGCCGGATCCTGCGACCGTCCACATGGACCCGTTTTTTGCGCAGTCGACCATGGTGGTCTTCTGCGACATCCTCGATCCGATTTCGGGCGAAGCCTATAACCGCGACCCTCGCGGTACGGCCAAGAAGGCGGAAGCCTACCTGAAGGCGTCGGGTATCGGCGACACGGTGTTTGTCGGCCCGGAGCCGGAATTCTTCGTGTTCGACGACGTGAAGTACAAGGCCGACCCGTATAATACCGGTTTCAAGCTCGATTCTTCAGAGCTGCCGTCCAACGACGACACCGATTACGAAACCGGCAACCTCGGTCACCGTCCGCGCGTCAAGGGCGGCTATTTTCCGGTTCCGCCGGTCGACAGCCTGCAGGACATGCGCTCCGAAATGCTGACCGTGCTTACCGAAATGGGCGTCGTCGTCGAAAAGCATCACCACGAGGTGGCCTCCGCCCAGCACGAGCTCGGTGTCAAGTTCGATACCTTGGTGCGCAACGCCGACAAGATGCAGATCTATAAATATGTCGTGCATCAGGTCGCCAATGCCTATGGCAAGACGGCAACCTTCATGCCGAAGCCGGTTTACGGCGATAACGGCTCGGGCATGCATGTGCACCAGTCGATCTGGAAGGACGGCAAGCCGACCTTTGCCGGCGACGAATATGCAGGCCTGTCGGAAAGCTGCCTCTTCTACATCGGCGGCATCATCAAACATGCCAAGGCGATCAACGCCTTCACCAACCCAACGACGAATTCCTACAAGCGCCTCGTGCCCGGCTACGAAGCTCCGGTTCTGCTCGCCTATTCGGCGCGCAACCGTTCGGCATCCTGCCGTATTCCATTCGGCTCCAGCCCGAAGGCAAAGCGCGTCGAAGTGCGTTTCCCCGATCCGGCACAGAACCCCTATCTGGGTTTTGCCGCCATGCTGATGGCCGGCCTCGACGGTATCAAGAACAAGATCCATCCCGGAAAGGCGATGGACAAGGATCTTTATGACCTTCCGCCGAAGGAGTTGAAGAAGATCCCGACCGTCTGCGCAAGCCTTCGCGAAGCGCTCGAAAGCCTTGATCGCGACCGCAAGTTCCTGACTGCCGGCGGCGTGTTCGACGACGACCAGATCGATGCCTATATCGAACTCAAGATGACCGAAGTGATGCGCTACGAAATGACGCCTCACCCTGTCGAATTCGATATGTATTATTCGGCCTGACCGGCCGCATTCGATATTGCCATGCGGTCTTCTCCGCATTCGAAAACGGCGGGCTTTCCCGCCGTTTTTTGTTGTCAAATCCATGCCCTCGACGCAGTTCCTTTCATTTTCGGTGCGCCATGCCCTCGACTTCCATTGAAAGACCGGTCGGCCCGGTCGACTGGCTGATTTTTTCCCTCGTCCCCATCTTCTTTGCCAGCAACATCATTTTCGGCCGCGGCATTATCGGCGACGTCGCGCCCTACACGACCGCCTTCCTGCGTTGGGCAGGATCGACCCTTGTCATGCTACCGTTCATCTATATCGATCGGCGCCCCGCCATCGCCTTCGTGCGCGGCCATTTCTGGCTTTGGCTGTTGCTCGGCGGGCTCGGCATGGGGGTCTGCGGCGGGCTGGTCTACTGGTCGCTGACCTATACGAGCGCCGCCAACGGCACGCTGATCTATACCACCTCGCCGCTGTTCATTATCCTGTTCCAGTGGATGTTCGGTGGCCGAACGATCGGCGGGCGTGAGATTGCAGGCATGGCCGTCGCCTTTGCCGGGGTGATCGCGATCGTCGTGCATGGCGATCCGGCGGCGCTTCTGCATCTGAGGTTCAATATCGGCGATCTCGGCATACTCGCGGCGGCAATCTCCTTTGCCGTCTATTCGATCCTATTGAAGAACTCATCGTTACAGCAATTAAGGCCGCTGGCTCTGTTCGGCATTATCGCGCTTTCCGGTGCAATCGTTCTACTTCCGCCGACCGTTATCGAGTTTCTGAACAATGGTCCGCTGCCCGACTCCGCGTCGGACTGGTGGAAGATCGCCGGGATGATTGCATTTGCATCGCTTGCCGCTTTTTTTTGCTTCCAGCATGTGGTGCGTGTCTTCGGCCCCTCAACCGGCGGGGTGACGCTGTACCTGATGCCACCGGTGTCGATCGTCATGGCTGTGGTGTTTCTCGACGAGAGCTTCGAAGCCTATCACGCGGTCGGCATCGTTCTGGTGCTTGGTGGCGTGGTTCTTGCATCACTGAAAAAGCGCCGGAATGCATAGCGGTGCAAATAGACGAGAGCGGACTGCAGACATCCACATCTTGATGTCTGCGGCTTTCATTCCCACATGATGTTGCGAAAGGACATCGCACCATGAAACAGAAGAATGCAAAATTCATGATCGGGGAAGTCGTCCGTCACAAGGTATTCCCGTTCCGTGGCGTCATATTCGACGTCGATCCGGAATTTGCCAATACCGAGGAATGGTGGAATTCGATCCCGATGGAAATCCGGCCCAGCAGGGATCAGCCCTTCTACCACTTGCTGGCCGAAAATGACGACAGCGAATATGTCGCCTATGTTTCGGAACAGAACCTGGAGCATGACGAGAACGAAGAGCCGCTTCGCAATCCACAGGTCTACCAGATCTTCGAGCCGCGCGATGGCGGACAGTTCAGGCCCAAGGCAATCCTGGCGCATTAAGCACGCACGGATCGCTCAGACCCAAGCCCGGCATTGCCGGGCTTTTTCCTGCCAGCCGGCTCAGCCGATGATCTCACGACGCAATGTCTGCCAGCTGTCCTCGTCGGTCGCAGCCAGAAGCCCGCCTTCGACATGGTGCGGCAGATAAAGCGAGCCATCCAGCCTGCGGATATAGCCTCCAGCCTCGGTGCCGATCAATGTCCCCGCCAGGTGATCCCAGGGCATCAGCTTGTTATAGAGCGCGAACTGGACGTGACCGCTGGCATAGGTGCGGTACTCATGGGCCGCGCAGCGATAGCTGGCAAACAGCCTGACCTTGGCGAGATTGGCAAGGATACGCTCGCGCGTCTCGCCGTAGAAATAACCGGCAGACGCCATGCCCACCATGTCACCGAGCGGTTGCGGCGCAGCTACCGACAGTTTCACCACATCGCCGTCAGGCCGGCGGAGGAAGGCGCCCGCGCCCTTTTCGGCCATGACCCAATCGTCGCCCATCGGATCATAGATGATACCGGCAACCGTTTCGCCCTTGTAGACGACCGAGGCCATGACACCAAAGGCGGGAATGCCGGAGGCAAAATTGAAGGTGCCATCGATCGGATCAACAACGACGGCAAAATCCGCATCAGCCAACCGGTCGAGCAGCGACGGGTCGGCAGCAACGGATTCTTCGCCGATAAACAGCGCATCCGGCGCCAGTGCCTCGATCTCACGACGGATCAACCGCTCAGCTGCCTCGTCCGCTTCGGTCACCAGATCGGAAGGCTCGCTCTTGGAGCGAACATCATCGCCGCCGAGCCGGCGAAAACGCGGCAAGATTTCCACCTTGGCGGCATGTTTCAACAGATCGGCAAGCTTGGTGACGTCGAGCGGCAAAGTCATTTGAAATCCAATCTGCTCTTTGAAGATGGGAAGATCAGGCGTCGGCCCCTGTATCGGATCTGGCCGACAATCCGGAGAAATCGAAAAGTTTCGGGTCGAGAAGATGGGAGGGATTCACATGCGCCAATGCGCGCAGCATCGTGTCCTTGCGGCCCGGCATGCGGGTCTCGATATCGGCAAGCATCTGCTTCATCAGGTTGCGCTGGAGACCATCCTGCGAACCACAGAGATCGCAGGGGATGATCGGAAATTCCATTGCAGCGGCAAATTTCGCCAGATCGTCCTCGGCGCAATAGGCGAGCGGCCGCAGCACCATGACGTCGCCCTCGTCGTTCAAGAGCTTGGCTGGCATGCCGGCAAGGCGTCCACCATGGAAAAAATTCATGAAAAAGGTTTCGAGAATATCCTCGCGGTGATGGCCGAGCACGAGGGCCTGACAGCCTTCCTCCCGCGCCACACGGTAAAGATTGCCGCGGCGGAGCCTCGAACAGAGGGCGCAATAGGTGGCGCCCTCGGGAACCTTTTCCTTCACGATCGAATAGGTGTCGCGATATTCGATGCGATGCCTGACCCCGATCGAGGTCAGGTAATCCGGCAGGATGTGCTTGGGGAAATTCGGCTGGCCCTGATCGAGATTGCAGGCGATCAGTTCGATCGGCAAAAGCCCGCGCCACTGCAGGTCAAGCAACACGGCGAGCAGCGAATAGCTGTCCTTGCCGCCGGAAAGACCGACGAGCCAGCGCTCCTGGCCCTTCAGCATGCCGAAATCCTCGAAGGCCTGACGCACCTGACGCAGCAACCGCTTGCGCAGCTTGTTGAACGAGACGGAACTCGGCGCATCGCGAAACAATGCCGGCGCGAGACCATCGACGGCCTCGTCCAGTTCATCCGCCATGACGGCATTCATGCCCATGCGCCCAACCCTTTGCATCATCTCTGAAAATGAAAAGCGGGCAGAGCCCGCTTTTGCTTATTGCGATCAGGCGCTCAGTGCGGTGGCCACCGCCTCGATCGCCTCATCGGCCTTTGACCCATCCGGGCCACCGGCCTGGGCCATGTCCGGGCGACCGCCGCCGCCCTTTCCGCCGAGTGCGACAGAGGCAATGCGGACGAGATCGACAGCGCTGAAACGCGTCACCAGATCAGGCGTAACGGCGGCGACGGCGCTTGCCTTGCCATCCTCGGAGACGCCGATCAGGATCACGACGCCCGACCCGAGCGATGCCTTGGCCTCGTCGGCCAGGCCCTTCAGATCCTTGGCATCGATGCCCGGCAATGCGCGGCCCATGAACTTGATGCCGGCAATCTCGCGGATATCGGTCGGGGCGCCGGCCTGGCCGCCGCCCATGGCGAGACGGCGCTTGGCATCCGCCAGTTCCTTCTCAAGCTTGCGGCGTTCGTCGATCAAAGCCTCGACGCGCGAGACCAGCTCGGTCGGCTGAACCTTGAGCGCAGCGGAAAGCGTCTTTACCCGTTCGTCCTGTTCGGACAGGTAGACGCGGGCCGCATCACCAGTGACGGCCTCGAGGCGGCGCACACCCGCGCCGACGGCACTTTCGGAAAGCACCCGCACAAGGCCGATATCGCCGGTGGCGTTGACATGCGTGCCGCCGCAAAGTTCGATCGAATAGGGCTTTCCGGCCTTGGTCCCGTCAATCGCCGTGCCCATCGAAACGACGCGAACCTCATCGCCGTATTTTTCACCGAACAAGGCCATCGCCCCTTCGGCAATTGCGTCGTCGACACTCATCAGACGTGTCGTCACCTGCGAATTCTGGATGATGATGGCATTGGCCATGTCCTCGACGCGTTGCAGTTCTTCGGCCGACATCGGCTTCGGATGCGAGACGTCGAAACGCAGACGCTCCGGCGCAACCAGCGATCCCTTCTGGGCAACGTGGGTGCCGAGCACTTCGCGCATCGCCTCATGGAGGAGATGAGTTGCCGAATGATTGGAGCGCAGCCGCGAGCGACGGGCATGATCGACGGTCAGGATGACCGCATCGCCGACCTTCAGCGTCCCGTCCGTCAGCTTGGCAACATGGACGAACAGTCCCTCACCCTTCTTCTGCGTGTCGGAGACTTCAACCTTGGCATTGTCGGTCGCGATGATGCCGGTATCGCCCATCTGACCGCCGGATTCACCGTAGAACGGCGTCTGACTGACAACGATCTGGACTTCCTCGCCGGCCGCTGCACTGTCGACCGTCTTGCCGTCCTTGACGATCGCCTGGACAACGCCCTCGGCCTTTTCGGTGTCGTATCCCAGGAATTCGGTGGCACCGAACTTTTCCTTCAGCTCGAACCAGATAGTTTCGGTGGCCTTGTCGCCGGAGCCTGCCCAATGCGAACGGGCTTCGGCCTTCTGGCGCTGCATGGCATCGGTAAAGCCGGCAATATCGACACCGATCTCGCGGGCGCGGAGTGCGTCCTGGGTCAGGTCGAGCGGGAAACCGTAGGTGTCGTAGAGCTTGAAGGCGGTCTCGCCATCCAGCATGTCGCCCTTGTCGAGGTCGGTCGTCGCATCCGAAAGCAGCGAAAGGCCACGTTCCAGCGTCTTGCGGAAGCGAGTTTCTTCCAGCTTCAGCGTCTCCGAGGTCAAGGCTTCAGCGCGCACCAGTTCAGGATAGGCTCGGCCCATTTCCTGAACCAGAGTCGGCAGGAGCTTGTACATGACCGGTTCTTTGGCGCCGAGCAGCTGCGCATGGCGCATGGCGCGGCGCATGATGCGGCGAAGGACATAACCGCGACCTTCGTTCGACGGCAGAACGCCGTCGGCGATCAGGAAGGCGGACGAGCGCAGGTGATCGGCAATGACGCGGTGGCTGGCACTGCCTTCGGCCTTGACACCCATGACGTCCTCGATCGTGCCGATCAGGGTCTGGAACAGGTCGGTGTCGAAGACGCTCTGCTTGCCCTGCAGGACGCAGGCCATGCGTTCAAGGCCCATGCCGGTGTCGATGGACGGGCGCGGCAACAACGAGCGTTCGCCCGGAGCCGTCTGTTCGAACTGCATAAAAACGAGGTTCCAGAATTCGAGGAAACGGTCGCCATCCTCTTCCGGCGAGCCGGGAGGGCCACCCCAGACATTTTCGCCCTGGTCGATGAAGATTTCCGAGCAGGGACCGCACGGACCGGTATCGCCCATCTGCCAGAAATTGTCGGAGGTCGGAATGCGGATGATCTTGTCGTCGGAGAAACCGGCGATCTTCTTCCAGAGTGTCGCCGCTTCCTCGTCCTCGGAATAGACAGTGACCAGCAGCCGGTTCTTCGGCAGATCGAAACCTTCGGTGACGAGCTTCCAGGCAAGCTCGATCGCCTGCTCCTTGAAATAATCGCCGAAGGAAAAGTTTCCGAGCATCTCGAAGAAGGTCAGGTGCCGGGCAGTGTAGCCGACATTGTCGAGATCGTTGTGCTTGCCGCCGGCACGCACGCATTTCTGCGATGTCGTCGCGGTCGTATAGGGGCGTTTTTCAAGACCGGTGAAGACGTTCTTGAACTGCACCATGCCGGCATTGGTGAACATCAGCGTCGGGTCGTTGCGCGGCACCAGGGGGCTCGAATCGACGACCTGGTGGCCATTCTTCTTGAAGTAGTCGAGGAAGGTCGACCGGATGTCACTCACGCCGCTCATGCTAGGCCCTTTTCAACCGCCGATGCGGTACCAGTATTTTGAAGTCCAGAGGCTTTTATCGCCGACCTTCCCGACTGTCCAGCCGAACAAAAAACCGGCCGCACATCTTTCGATGGCGGCCGGCAAACATAGGCGGTGATGAACCCTAAGGCTTCCCGAGTGCGGCGGAACCGCCTATGCCTCAATTCCGATTACGTCTCTGCGGCCTCATCGCCGTCATTGGCATCAGGACCACCGTTTTGCAGGAAGCGGTCGGCGATCAGGCCGGCATTCTGACGCAGCGATGTCTCGATCTCGCGGGCAAGCTCGGGGTTTTCCCGCAGGAAGGTCTTGGCGTTCTCACGCCCCTGCCCGAGCCGCTGGCTGTTATAGGAGAACCATGCACCGGACTTCTCGACGATGCCGGCCTTGACGCCGAGATCGACCAGTTCGCCGGTCTTGGATACGCCTTCGCCATACATGATGTCGAATTCAACCTGCTTGAAGGGAGGCGCCATCTTGTTCTTGACGACCTTGACGCGGGTCTGGTTGCCGACCACTTCCTCGCGCTCCTTCACCTGGCCGATACGGCGGATGTCGAGGCGGACGGAGGCGTAGAATTTCAGCGCATTGCCACCTGTCGTGGTTTCCGGCGAACCGAACATCACACCGATCTTCATGCGGATCTGGTTGATGAAGATGACCATCGTATTCGACTTGGAGATCGACGCAGTCAGCTTGCGCAACGCCTGGCTCATCAGACGAGCCTGGAGGCCGGGAAGGCTGTCGCCCATCTCGCCTTCGATTTCGGCGCGTGGCGTAAGAGCCGCAACCGAATCAACGACGAGAACGTCGACGGCGCCGGAGCGAACCAGCGTGTCGGTGATTTCCAGCGCCTGTTCACCGGTATCCGGCTGCGAGATCAGCAGGTTCTGCAGATCGACGCCAAGCTTGCGGGCATAGACCGGATCAAGCGCGTGTTCAGCATCGACGAAGGCGCAGATGCCACCCTTCTTCTGGGCTTCCGCGATCGTCTGCAGCGCCAGTGTCGTCTTGCCCGAGCTTTCCGGGCCGTAAATCTCGATGATGCGGCCCTTCGGAAGGCCGCCGATGCCGAGTGCGATATCGAGGCTGAGAGAGCCGGTCGAAACCGTCTCGATCTCGACGATGCTATCGTTCGAACCGAGCTTCATGATCGATCCCTTACCGAAGGATCGTTCGATCTGTGAAAGTGCTGCTTCGAGCGCCTTGCTCTTATCCACGCCTTTATCCTCTACCAGCCGCAAACTATTCTGTGCCATTGGATCCCACCTTTAGGTTATTGCCGCCGCGCAAGCAATGAAGCAGCCGATGAGATATTCGTACTCATTTTGTTCTCATTTTGCAAGCGCCATTTAAGTGCTTGCATCAAAAACGTTATTTCAGCTTTGTTCGATCAATGTTCCGCAGCGGAAAGCTTGTGGAAATATTCATTGAAATCAAGAATTTCGGCATCTCTAGCCGGAAGGCTGCAACCACCGGTCAAGCCGGAGGAATCATTCCGAATCGAGCATTTCACGAACGGCCACGGCCAGTTGCTTCAGCGAGAACGGCTTTGGCAGGAAACCGAACTTGGCGTCGGCCGGCAGATTGCGGGCAAACGCATCCTCCGCGTAGCCGGAAACGAAGATGAACTTCATGTCGGGATAGTTCTTGCGCAATTCGGTCAGCAATGTCGGCCCGTCCATTTCAGGCATGACGACGTCGGAGACGACGATGTCCACCTTGCCCTCGAGCTCTTCCATGATTTCGAGCGCCTCGGTACCGGAGCCCGCCTCATGGACGGTATATCCGCGCGTCTCCAGCATGCGCTTGCCACCGCGGCGGACCGCCTCTTCATCCTCGACGAGGAGGACGACGGCCGATTTGCCGGTAAGATCGATCGGCTCGGCAGCCGATGCCAGCGCCAGCGTCACCGCCTTCGGAGCCGTGTCGACAGGCTCCGGCGACACGGGCTGCACGTCCGGCACATGGCGTGGCAGGAAGATGCGGAAGCTTGTGCCTCTGCCGATTTCCGATTCCGGATAGATATAACCTCCGGACTGCTTGACGATACCGTAGACCATCGAGAGACCGAGACCGGTCCCCTTTCCGACTTCCTTGGTGGTGAAGAAGGGCTCGAAGATCTTGTCCATGATTTCCGGCGGAATACCGGTACCGTTGTCGGAGACTTCGACCATGACGAAATCTTCCGAGGGCAGATCCGCCTGCTGGAAACCGCCAGCCTCCACGTCCGTCACATTGCGGGTCTTGATCAGGATCGTTCCGCCCTGGGGCATGGCATCGCGGGCATTGACGCAGAGATTGATCAGCACCTGCTCGAATTGCGAAAGATCGGTGCGCACCGGCCAGAGGTCGCGGCCATAATCGACCTCCAGCTTGACATTGGTCCCCGATATCAACCGGTCGACAAGCATGCGCAGATCGCCGACGACATCCGTCAGGTTCAACACGGCCGGACGCATCGTCTGCTTGCGCGAAAACGCCAGCAGCTGGCGCACCAGGACGGCGGCGCGATTGGCGTTGCGCTTGATCTCCATCAGATCGGCGAAGCTCGCATCGGATGGCCGTGCCTGCAAAAGAAGATGATCGGAAGAAAGCAGGATCGCCGTCAGGACATTGTTGAAGTCATGGGCGATGCCACCCGCCAGCGTGCCCACGGCATTGAGCTTCTGGGTCTGCGCCATCTGCGTTTCGAGCGCCTTCTGCTCGGTCGTCTCGACGGCATAAACGATTGCCACCTCTTCCGGCGCCTCGTCGCTTTCGTCGATTACCGCATGCACGTAGAAACGCACATAACGGTTCTCGTCACCCGGGTGGCGGGTTTCGATCGGGGCGATGTCGCCCTGCCGGTCCTTGGCGGCGGCAAGCGCCTCCATCATCGAATGGGCGGAGCCTTCGTAGACGATGCGTTCCAGCTGGGCGCCGCCCGCCTCGACTTCATCACGCGAGACGACACCGGCGAAAAGCCGCAGGAAGGGCGCGTTGATGCGCAGGATCTTGCCATTACCATCAACGGAGGCGATGGCCATCGGCGTGTTGTTGAAGAAACGCGTGAAGCGCATGGCAGAGGCCGACTGGTCCTCTTCGGTGCCCTTCGCCCGCATCAGAACGACGGTGCGGCTTTCGCCCGGCGCGCCGTCGCGCGTGGCGCTGACGCTGTGGACGAGCCTTGCCGGCAAGCTTTGGCCATTGGTGCGGCGCAGATCAAGTTCCAGCGTCTCGGTGCGTCTAAGCCCCGGGCCGGGCTGAACCGACTGGATCAGCGCCATGCCCTCGCCGGCAACAAGATCAGACACGGTCATCGACTGCGGCATGAATTTGGTCAGGTCGAGCCCCAGCCACTCCGCCAATGTCGCATTCATATAGAAGATCTCGCCCTTGCGACCGGCCGAGAAGAAACCGACGGGCGCATGATCGAGATAATCGATGGCATTCTGAAGTTCGCGGAAGAAGCGCTCCTGGTCGTCGCGCTCGGAGGTGATGTCGGTGATTTCCCAGATATCGAGCGCGCTGCGGCCGGCAGCCCCCATCAGCCTCGCCTTCAACCGGTACCAGTGGGCGTCTGATCCATTGCCGGCGGCGCGGCCGAGCGGCTGCAGCAGACGAAATTCCTCATGGCCCTCGCGGCCTTCGCGAAGTGCCGCCGTCAGCCGGTAGAGCGCCTCCGTCGATTCGCGCGTCTTGGAGAGAAGCGTTTCGAGCGACTGAACGCCCCGCCCGCCTGCCGCGCCGGTCATGCGTCCGTAGGCCGCATTGGCATAGACCACGCGACCTTTTGCGTCGGTCACGACGATGCCATCGGGGTGTCCGGCCAGAAAACTGCGGGCAAGCTCGTCGGATCGCGATTGCGGCATGACCTCGACAAGGCCGATAAGCGAGGAGACGATGAAGAATATCCCGACCATGGCGAGCACGCCGAGAAGACCCAGCACGACCTCGTTGTCGAGCGCCTGCTGGAACACCACGAATGCCACGGCGACGCCGAGCAGGACCACGGCCAAGAGGATGATCCGCACGACAGTGCCGCCGCGGGCCCCGCGATTGACCAGTGGCGCTTCGTCGTTGCCGGCCTTCGGCGAACTCGTCATCAATACCTCACGTTCCGTGGCGCCTCCGCGGGCGCCGCGAACGGCCAATCCGGCGTCCGCGATTCTCTCTTAGCAATTTGAAGATGAAGCAAAAAGCTCCACAAGGCCATAAAAGGCGGGACAGTGTGTCGAGCTGCTCTATGTGAGATGCAGGCGAGACACATTTTAGCGTTGATGGATGGTCCCAAGTCTTGCCCCGACCGGGAAAAAATAGTCTGTTCAGCGGGATAGTTGGCATTAGGAGTGATGAGATGTTCGCAGAAATGATGGGCACCTATGGGAACCGGCTCATCGTGGCAGTGCTCGGCGTCGGCCTTGCATTCATCTGCCTCATCGGAATCCTGTGGATAGTGCGTGGCCGCCGCGGGCCCTCGCCGTTCGTGCGCGGCGGCCGCAATCGGCAGCCCCGGCTGCAGGTTCTCGATGCCGCCGCCGTCGACAGCCGTCGGCGCCTGGTTCTCGTTCGTCGCGACGAGGTCGAACATCTGATCATGATCGGCGGACCAACCGATATCGTTATCGAGAGCGGCATAGCCTCAGCCTCGCGAAGCACCGAAGAGCGCGCGCCCGAGCAAACGGCAATAGCTTCTCCGGTACCGGCTCAAGCGCCGCGATCAATCGCCCATGAAACGACGAGGCCGATCGCCCAGCCGGCTCAGCCGCGCCCGGAATCTGCACGGGATGCTGCAAGAGAGCTTTCCGCACGGGAGACTGCTGTGCGCGAAGCGCGTTTGCCGGCCCAGCAGCCATCAAACGCCCCCCCCTTGGCGGCAAGCGTCGCTGCCGTGCCGGCCCGCGTCGAACCATCCCGAGCAGAACCTCTCGGGACAGATCTTCGGGTTACGCCTTCCGCGCCTCCAGTCGTATCACCAACGCCGAGGCAGCCGATGATCGATGACGCGGCGCGATTGCTCGATAGCCAGCGGGACCGTGTGTTTGCCGAGCGCGGTGCTCCGGCGCCTACGCCCACAGCGAGGCCGGCAGCTGCTCCGGTACAGACATCGGCATCGGTGATGATAGACAGGGCCGCGCCGTTCGGGAGCGATTTCGACAAGATTCTCGAGCAGGAGATGGCGAACAATATGGCTGAGCGCAATTCCGTACCCGCGGCCCGCGCCAACCGGCCGGTGACACAGGCCGGACCAGCCTTGCCCGGCCCGGGCGCCGTTCCCGGCACAGTCAAAAACGATCCGACACTTCAGTCGGAAGTCGCGCGGATCTTCGGCGAAATGTCGGCGAACCGCGACAAGTAAGCCGTTCAGCGCGCGCGGAGCTGCCGATCGCAAATCACACACAGCAAAAAGGCACGGTCCGTGGACCGTGCCTTTTGTTTTGCGAATGCAGAGACCTGACCTAAAGCGCGTCACCATCTTTCAGATACGCTTGCCGTGCTTCAGTTGCCTGGTTTGGCGCAGGCCTGCCGAAACCGGTAACCGCTTTCGATAAGCCTGCTCCAGGATCACTCGTCGCGGTAGACTTTTTCACGCCGCTCGTGACGTTCCTGCGCTTCGATCGACAGGGTCGCGATCGGACGTGCATCGAGCCTTTTCAGTCCGATAGGCTCACCGGTTTCCTCGCAATAGCCATAGGTTCCGTCATCGATGCGTTGCATGGCGGCATCGATCTTGGAAATAAGCTTTCGCTGGCGATCCCGGGCTCGCAGTTCGATCGCCCTGTCCGTCTCGGAAGACGCGCGGTCGGCAAGGTCTGGGTGATTGGCACTTTCCTCGGCGAGATGGCCCAATGTCTCACGGGCTTCCCTGAGGATGTCATTCTTCCATGCAATCAGCTTGGCCCTGAAATAGGCCTTTTGATTTGCATTCATGAACTCGTCGTTTTCCGACAGCACATAGTTACTAAGATCGATCTTCTCACTCAACGCGATTCTCCTGAAGAACATCTCTTGGGGCCCCTATACTCCATTACCCAGTCCTCATTCAAGCCTGTCGCCCACATTTGCAGCAGTTTTAAAAATGTCACAAAATTCGGCTAAGTGACTATTTTTTATGCTTAACCTGAAACGCCACGGATAGCCGGCTTCCGAATTTCTCAACCACAGGCATAGAGCGCGGTTGACCACACGCCCCAAGCAACGTTAGGCGTTTTACTCAGCGTTTCATTTTGGCGAGCCGAAGATGATCGAACCCGAACCATTCCGAATTTATCTGATGCGCCATGCACAGGCGGCATCCGCACCGCAAGGCGGACGGGACTTCGACCGGGAGATCGATGGTACCGGTTACGCCCAGGCGGAAATGATCGCCGACAGGGCTTCCGACCTTCGCTACATCCCCGAATGCATCATCAGCTCGACTGCGAACCGCTGCCGGCAAACAGCGGAAATTGTCAGGAGAACACTCGGTGAAACGCTGGAAGTGCAGTTCGTCGACGAACTTTACAACGGCACGCCGGAGATTTACGCGACGGTGATCGCCGGGCAAAGACCGGCCCGCTCCGTCCTGCTGATCGGCCACAACCCGTCGATCGACCTGTTGCTGGAGGGACTAATCGGCAGCGCGGCACGACGCTCGGCTATGCCGGGCGGATATCCGACAGCCGCAATCGCCGTACTCGACTACACGAAAGAGCCGGCGACTGAAAAGAACTGGGCGCTGGTCGATCTCATCAAGCCCTGATCACGGCGTTGCGAGCGTCCGGCCTGCGCCTATATAGGAGGGGAAACACTCTTTCGGGATCCTGCCTTGGCGCCTTCGCTGACACGTTTTACTGACGATGCCCTGATCGCATTCGACAATCTCGCGGACCGGGCCTCCGGCCTCGTTCATCCGACCATCCGGTTGGGCGTGACCGGCCTGTCGCGTGCCGGAAAGACGGTGCTGATTTCGTCGATCGTCCACAATCTGTTGAACGGCGGACGCCTGCCGTTGTTCGAGGCGCTGCAATCCGGCCGGGTCTCGAAGGTCAGGCTGGAAGAGCAGCCGGACGATGCGGTGCCCCGTTTTCAATACGAGGATCACATCCAGGCGCTCGTGCGCGAGCGTATCTGGCCGGATTCGACCCGTGCCGTCTCCGAGCTCAGGCTGACGATTGACTATCAGAGCGCCAGCGGCTGGAACCGGCTGTTTTCGCCGGGACGACTGTCGCTCGACATCGTCGACTATCCGGGCGAATGGCTGCTTGATCTGCCCCTGCTGACGCAGGATTATCGCACCTTCAGCAATGCAACCGTCGAACTTGCAGGCACCGGCGTCCGGCAGGAGCTTGCCCGCGACTGGATGCAGCTTTCGGCCAGCATCGACATGGACGAACCGGCCGACGAGATGACGGCGCGGCGCCTGTTCGAGGCATTCTCGGGCTATCTCAAAGCCTGCAAGTCCGACGAGCGATCGCTGTCGACACTGCCCCCCGGCCGCTTTCTGATGCCGGGCGACCTTGAAGGCTCGCCTGCCCTAACCTTTGCGCCCCTGCCCGGCCTTCCTGATACGCCAGCACCCAAAGGGTCGCTGCGGGCGATGATGGAGCGGCGTTACGAGGCCTATAAAAGCGTTGTCGTCAAACCTTTCTTCCGCAACCACTTCGCCAGGCTCGACCGGCAGATCGTGCTGATCGACGCGCTGCAGGCGATCAATCGTGGTCCGGAAGCGCTGCAGGATCTGGAGCGTGCGCTCGCCGATGTACTCGGTTGTTTTCGGCCCGGCCACAACAGCTTCTTCTCGTCGCTGGTCGGCCGCCGGATCGACAAGGTGCTGATTGCGGCCACCAAGGCCGATCATCTGCACCACGAGAGCCATGACCGGCTGGAGCGGTTGACCGGCCGCCTCGTCGACCGGGCGATCCGCCGGATCGGGCTTTCGGGTGCCGGGTTCGAGGTAATGGCGATCGCCTCTATCCGTGCAACGCGCGAAGCAAGAGTGAAGGAAGACGGCCATATGCTGCCGGTCATCGTCGGCACGCCGATTGCCGGCGAGACGATCAACGGCGAGCGTTTTGACGGGGTCAAGACGACGGCGATCTTCCCCGGCGACCTGCCGCAGGACCCGGACCGGATGTTCAGCACGCTCGACAGCGATCAGCCGGAGCTGCCCGATATCAATTTCGTCCGATTCCGTCCGCCGACACTGGAAGGAGGGGCCGGCGAACTCAAGCTTTCGCTGCCGCATATCCGGCTCGACCGCGCCCTGCAGTTCCTGCTTGGAGACCGCCTCGCATGAGACCGACCAATCCGAGGGACCCGAACAGTCGCCGTCCCGCCTCCTTCGAGATCGAGGAGGAGACAAAACAGCAGCGTGCCGGACCAGCGCCGCCGCGTAGCCCGAAGAGTTTTGACCAGCCCGTCGCCGTCATACCCGAAGACGATGATCCGTTCGACGGTGACGAGGCACTCGCGGCCTCGGCTCTGCCGGTTGCCGCGCCACGAAGGCGCAAACGGTTCTCCTTTGCCGGACTTGCTGCCACGGCACTTGGCACATTCCTGTCGCTTGCCTTCGGCCTTTGGGCCGATCAGATCATCCGCGACCTCTTCGCCAGGGCCGACTGGCTCGGTTATGCGGCCGTGACCGCGCTCGCACTGGCCGCGTTCGGCCTTCTGGTGATCGTCGGTCGCGAGATCATGGGCATCGCCAAGCTTGCCGCCGTGCAGAACCTGAAAAACGAGGCCGAAGAAGCGGCATCATCGGTAAGTGCCGAACCGGCGCGAAAGGTTGTCGGCCGGCTGAGCCTGCTTCTCAGTCATAGGGCAGAGACTGCCAAAGGGCGGAGCGTTCTCGATGGAACGAAGGACGACATAATCGACGGCCCGCACCTTCTCGATCTGGCCGAGCGCGAACTGCTGACGCCACTCGATCGCAAGGCTCGCAACCTGATCATGAACAGCTCAAAACGGGTAGCCGTCGTTACGGCCATCAGCCCGCGCGCCGTCGTCGACCTCGCCTATGTGCTGTTCGAAGTCACCCGCCTGGTCCGCGCCATGGCCGAACTTTATGGCGCAAGGCCCGGCAAGCTCGGGCTGCTGCGGCTGATCCGTGATGTCATTGCCCATTTGGCGGTGACCGGCTCCATTGCTGTCGGCGACGGGCTTGCCCAGCAGGTTCTCGGCCATGGGCTGGCGTCGCGACTGTCTCGCAGGCTCGGCGAAGGGGTGATCAACGGCTTGCTGACGGCGCGAATCGGCATTGCTGCGATGGACCTCTGCCGGCCTCTGCCGTTCCGCGCCCTGCCCCGTCCCGGTATCGGCGATTTTCTGTCCGATATCGTGGCTGCCGGACGCACTGACGACAAGGATTAGACCGTCTCCGGGTACTCTACGGGCATCGAAATATACGAACGATTAACCATTCTCGCTTAATTTCAGCACTACTGAACATTGCCGCTGCCCGCGGAACGCCCAAGGGGAAAGTCCATGTATTCGCGCTTCTTTTCGCTCCTCGGCGGGCTTTCCGCTTTGGCGCTTGCCACTGCAGCACCCGCACTTGCCCCGCAGGCCGAAGCCGCTTCGCGCGACCAGGCCTTTTTCCAGTCCGTCGCGGGCGTCTGGAAAGGACCGGGCGAAATCGTTGCCGGAAAATACAAAGGCACCAAGTTCAGCTGCAACCTCACCGGCTCGCCGTCACCGGACGGCGATACCGGCATCAAGCTCGACGGCACCTGCCGCGTGGGCGTCTTCCAGCAGCCGATGTCGGCCACCATCACCCAGAGCGGCCGTGGTTACAGCGGCAAGTTCCTCGATGGCGCGGAAGGCAAAGGGCTCGATATCGTTTCTGGAACCGTCAGCGGCGACAAGGTGGTGATGGGCATCAACCGCGCCAAGCTCAACGGCGCAATGGTGGCGAGCCTGCGCGGCGACAACAAGATGAACATCACCATTTCGGTGAAAGTCGAAGAGCAGATGGTTCCCGTCATCGGCCTGTCGCTCGACCGCGATCTTGATTCGATCGCTGTTGGCTCGATCAAGGAATAAGGGCGCCACGGCGCCCTGACACTTTCTTCACGCTAATGCGCCGCTTGAAAATCTGCTTGCAACCTCTTGCCTGAGAACGGCTTCACCGGATTATTTCCGGGTACTTAGTTTGTGGCCGTGACCTGCCGCCACCAAAGACCATCCGGCTTTGCCATCTTGATCCCGGTTGAATTGAGCCCCCCTGCCCAGCTTTCAGCCTTGCGGCCGCTGATCATCATCTGCGGCGCGATATCAGCAAGCGGCAGCATCACGAATGCACGCTCCGTCATGCGCGGATGCGGCAGTTCCAGCGTTTGGGTCTTCTGCTCCAGATCGCCATAGGCGAGAATATCGATATCGAGCGTGCGTGGGCCCCAGCGCTCGCTGCGAACCCTTTTCATTTCATGCTCAAGTGCGAGGCAGAGATCAAGCAGTTCCTCGGGATGCAGTTCGGTCTCCACCAGGGCGCAGCAATTGAGAAAGTCCGCTTGGTCGGTCTTGCCCCAGGGCGGCGTCAGGTAGAGCCGCGACACGGCAAGAACACGGCAATCCTTGCGCAGGTCGAGCGCCTGCAGCGCCCGAGCCATCGCGACCGCCGGATCGCCGATATTGCCGCCGAGCCCAAGCACAGCTGTTTCCCACGGATGATGATCAGGCCCGGTGTTCAAGACGCACCTCGACGTGGTCAAGAATGCCGGCAATCGGCACGCTCGGCTTGCGGATCGCCACCTCGACGCGGCGAATGAGCGGCGACCAGGCGGTGAGGCCGAGAGCGATATCGTTGGCCAGCGCCTCGATCAGGTTGCGGCGGCTGCCGGTAACGACCTTCTCGACCAGTTCATAGGCGAGCCCGTAATGAACCGTCTGCTCGACATCGTCGGAGATCAGCGCATTTCCGGCTTCGACATCCATCAGCACGTCGACGAAGAATCGCTGGCCGAGTGCCGCCTCCTGCTCGAACACGCCGTGCCTGGCATAGAAGGCACAATTCTTCAGGGTGATCTGATAGACCGCCATCACATTTCTCCTGCGTGTTCCATTGTCTGCGCGGCGTCGAGCACGGCATCCGCCATACGCAGCGCGTCGAGATTGCCGGCAACGTTATGCACCCGGAATATCGATGCGCCGGCAAGCCGCAGCATGGCGGTCGTGGCGGCGGTGGCGAAATCACGCTCTGCCGGCATGTCGCGTGACGCGATCGTGCCGACGAACCGTTTCCTCGACGTGCCAACCAGCAATGGCAAACCCAGCCGGTGCAGCTCCGCGCATCGCGCCATGAGTTCGGCATCCTGCCCCCGTTCGCGGACGAAACCGAAGCCCGGATCGAGGACGATCGCATCGTCCCTGACACCCGCCGTCCTCGCCATTTCAAGCGACCGGCCGAAAAACATCATCTCGTCCTCGATAATATCCGCGCGGAGGTCGTCGCGGCCGCGGGCGGTATACATGATGCAGACGCCGGCGCCGCTTTCAGAAACGACATCGGCCATCGCCGCATCGTGCCGCAGGCCGTAGACATCGTTGACGATATGGGCGCCGGCCGCGATTGCAAGCCTTGCGGTTTCGGCCCGATAGGTATCGACGGAAATCAGCGCGTCGGTTTCCGCCGCAAGCCTTGCGATAACGGGCAATATGCGGTCCTGTTCGTCGGCCGCGCTCACGGGGGCCGCTCCCGGCCTCGTCGACTCGCCGCCGATGTCGAGAATGACTGCGCCTTGGGCGACACAGTCGAGACCATGCGCAACGGCCTTGTCGACGTCGGAATACCGGCCACCATCGGAAAAGCTGTCGGGCGTCACGTTGACGATCGCCATGATGTGGCCGACCGCGCCGAGCGTCATGCAGCGGCCGTGGGCAAGCTGCCACACGCTGTTGCGCGGCGATGTCACAGCCTGCCCATCTTTTTGAAAGTAACGCAAATTTTCATGCCTTCGTGTTGCACTTGCTCAGGCTATGCCCCAAGCTCGGTCCAACATCAACGTACCAGGCCAGAGAATGTTTTTGATGCGCAGAGTCCACCGGCTTTTCGGTGCAGCTTTCCTGCTCTGCGTGATCGAGGTTCCGGCGCAGGCCGAGCCGGTCATCACGAAGACCTATTCCTATTTCCGTATCGGCGGCCGCACGGCCGAGGAACTCGACAAGGCGCTCGAACGCCACGGCCCGCTGACCAAGACATCCGGCCATCGCCATCCCGGAGCCACCGAAATCAAGTTCGGCGGCGAGGTCACCTATGTGGAAAAAGGCGGTCGCTGCTCCGTCGGCGGTGCCAAGGTGACGTTACGCACCCACATCATCCTGCCTCGCTGGAGCAATAGCGGCAAGGCGCCGAACGATCTCCGCTTCATCTGGGCGACGCTTTCCTCGGACATCAAACGGCATGAGGAACGCCATGCCGAAATCGCCCGCAACCATGCGCGGATGCTGGAAAGAGAGTTGCTCGACCTGCCATCCCGCCGCACATGCGACGACGTCGAGGCACTTGTGACCGAAGCGACCCACAGGGTGCTTTCCGAGCACGACCAGCAGCAATTGCGCTTTGATCAGGTCGAGGCCGCGAATTTCGATGCCCGCATGACACGGCTGCTCAAATACCGCATCGACCAGCGGCAGGACTAACCTCCCCCGGATCAGCGCCATTCCCCAATCTTGCGCGAAGCTTTCGTGCTTAGCTGTGAATAACGGGTAATTTGTCGCGATAGCCGCGTTGCGTGCACTCGCCTATACATTAGCTATAAATTATACATCTGATTCAACGAGCCCGCAGCGCAACCGCCGGGCTTCAGCATGGATCCCGGTCGGCGTGGAGTGTTTTCAAACTCCGTCGGCCTCGGTCACCGGCGAGCAAATTCGCCCGCGATTTTCTGTTCGTTGTGTTCCCCCCGGCGCGTTAGAAGGCCGCAGGTGTTCCTCCCTCGCCTGCCGCTATGCGCCCACCTGGCCTCGCTCGCATCGGCGAGCGGGGCTTTTTTTCGCAAGCGGAGACATCAGCAAACCGAGGGCCACGCGTCGCATCGTGGCTGGGCGAAAACCGACAGGCCTTCGCGCAGCTGCGACGGCTTTGGATCAAGCCTGGCGCTCGGGTATGTTGACGATGAGGCCGTCGAAATCGGCCTTCATCTTGATCTGACAGGAAAGCCTGGAATTCGGTCTGACTTCGAAAGCGAAGTCGAGCATGTCTTCTTCCATCGGCGCTGGCGGACCGACCTTGTCGCTCCACGTCTCGTCGACATAGACATGACAGGTGGCACAGGCACAGGCGCCGCCGCATTCGGCATCGATGCCGGGAACGGAATTGCGGACCGCATTCTCCATCACCGTCGAACCGTTGTCCGCGTCGATCTCGAAGCGGGTTCCGTCGAAGGCTACGATGGTCAATTTCGTCATGTTGGGAAATCCGGGGTTGGGGCGACGTATCTCAAGAGGACGTGTCTGCCACCAAAACGCCGGTCCCGTCAATCGCAGGGGCGACGCCGGCTTTGCTTCCGGCGTCCGGCTTCAATCAAGCTGCAAGAAACTCAGCCCAACGGATATATCAGCGGCAAAGGCCGGTAATGAAGTTTTCCGCCTCGATCGTGGCTGCGTGAAGCGATGCCATCGCGCCGGCATCGCCGGCGTCGGCTTCAAGACGTTCTGCCGCAGCCGAAACCTTGAAGGCGCCGACCGCCTTGGCCGATCCCTTCAACCGGTGAGCAAGGGCAGCTACCGCCGGCGCCTGCGCGGTCGCCATTTCCTGCACCAGGCAACGTGTCTGGCGGGCGAACATCTGCAGGATTTCGGCTTCGAGCGCCTTGTCCCCCATCGTCTGCGTTGCAAGATGGACGAGATCGACCGGGCGGTCCCTGGACGGGCTCGGCGTGCGGCTGTTGTCTGGAGATTCGAACGCGATACGGGCTGCCATTGCCATCTGCCTGTTTCCTTGCTTTACTGACATCTCAACTCCGGATTGTCCGCCCCGGCCATGGCTATCCCGTTAAATTTCGGCACAATCGGGGCGCAAATCTTCGCGAATGGTTAATTTCCATTAAAGTGCCGTGATCGCAGCGCTTTTGGCCCCCAGCATGGTTTAAATCCTGTTAACAAGATTGCGCAGGCGGTATCATGATGGTGCGTTTCGTTTGTGCCAAAACCGCGGATGTGCCACTACAATACGGTTTAATCGGCCAATGGACCTGTCCTCCAGCCGGTATCGGTCGGCCGGTAAGCTTTCATTATCATCCATTTGAAAGAACGGCCGTCGAAGAGAATTGAAATGGGTCATCCGAGGCTTCAAGGCTCGAGGATTTCCGGCATGAGTATCCCGCTCATTCGACTGCAGGCGGCAGCAGATCGAGCAGGATGCCGGGCGTGTATGTAACGAGGCGTAACCGCATGGCGAAGAACACCACCAATGAGTCGATCGACGAAACCGCTTTCCAGGCATTGGAAGATGCCCTGAAGATCGATTTCAACGACGACCCGCCCCGCGAAACGCCCGCTGCCTCGGAGGCCAGAGTGTCCGACACGCCACGATCCCGCCCTGCGCAAGCTGAAGCAAACCAATCGCCGCGAGCACGCCACGAAAATCAGGCCGATGCACCGCGGGCTGCTGCAGCCGAGCCTGCGCCCCGCTCCCCGGCCTTCGAACCTGCCAACGACGCCGGTCGCCGAAATACAGCCTCGATCATGCGGGCGTTGGACGGCGGCTCGATGCGTGGCGCCGTGCGCAATGCGCTGATCGTCTCCATTCTGTGGGCAGTCGCCGGTGTCGGCCTCGGCCAATTGATCTATGGCGGTGAACTCTGGCAGATCACCTCGGTTGCCGGCGTGCTTGCAGCACCCGGCATCGTGGCACTCGCCGTCGGCATCCTCGTGCCTATCCTCCTGTTCTTCGCTTTCGCCATTATGATGGCACGGGCGCAGGATCTGAGGAACGCTGCCCGCTCGATGGCGGAAGTGGCCTTGCGCCTGTCGGAGCCGGAAACGATCGCCTCGGAACGCATCATGAGCGTCGGCCAGGCCGTGCGCCGCGAAGTTTCGGCGATGAACGAAGGCATCGAGCGCACCATCGCCCGCGCCACCGAACTGGAAGTCCTTGTGCATTCGGAAGTCAATGCGCTGGAGCGCAGCTATTCGGATAACGAGATGCGCGTGCGCGGTCTGGTGCAGGAACTTGGCTCGGAACGCGAGGCAATCGTCAATCACGCCGAACGCATCCGTTCGTCGATGGTTGGTGCGCATGACCAGTTGAAGGAAGAGCTGTCGCTGGCGACCGAGGAAATCTCGATCCGCCTTGCAACATCGGGCGAAGCCTTCGCATCGATGATCGACACCCGCGCTGCAGCACTGATGGAGAAATCCGATGCGGCTGGCGAAGCGCTTGCCTCGCTGCTTTCCACCAAGACGGAAAGCCTGATCGACACACTGACCTCATCCGGCATGGCGCTTTCGACGGAATTCGACATCCGGCTGGAAATGCTCGGCATGTCGATGTCGGAACGTGGCGACGCCATTCTTTCCGCTTTCGAGACCCGCGCTTCGAGCCTCGATGCCAATACCGAGAAGCTCAATGCGGCGCTTGCCGACCGTACCCGTCAGCTGAACGAAACCCTGATCGCCCGTACGCGGGAAATCACGGAGGGCTTGTCGAGCAGCGAAAAGAGCATCACCGGCTCGCTCGACGGCGTGCTGTCTGCCCTCAACCGCTCGCTCGACGACAAGAGCGCGTCGTTCCGCCAGAGCCTGCAATCGGCCGCAGACGACGCGGTTATGGATCTCGACCTGCGTTCGGGCTTCTTCGAGGAACGCCTGACGACGACGATCGGCCAGCTTGGCACGACATTCGACGAAGGCCTGTCGCAGTTCACCACCGCCTTCGACAAGCGCGCCGGCAGCCTCGACAGCAAGCTGATGGACAGCCTCGCACGGATCAACGAAACCGTTGCCGGTGGTTCGGAAGCGATCGACGGCATCCTGTCCTCGAGCATCGAGCGCATCGGCAATGCCCTGACCGACCAGCAGTTCGCAATCGCCACCACGCTCGGGACCGGCCAGGAAGTGCTGGATTCGATGCTGGAAAGCCGCTCGAAGGAATTCTCCGACGCGCTTTCGGCACGTTCCAGCGAGATCAGCGGTGCTTTCGGCGACGCCCACAACAAGATCGACACGATCATGGCGGCCCGCGGCGGCGAGATTTCTGCAAGCCTTGCCGACAGCCAGAAGCGTTTCGAAGACAGCATATCGAGCCGCACCTCGGCGATCATCACCTCGGTCACGGAGAGCCACGAGCGCTTCGCCGGGGCAGTTGACGAGAAGGCTGGCGCCCTGCAATCGCTGATGGCGGAGACGCCGGACCGTCTCGCGTCGATCCTCGAGCAGAAGAGCGAGGCGATTTCCCGTGCCCTGTCGGAAAGCGAAATCCGCCTTACCGACGAGATGGACAAGCGCGCCACCGCGCTCGACACGACGCTTGCCTCCAACCGCGACCGTCTTGCGGAAATCCTCGACGACAAGTCGATGGAAATCAGCACGTCGTTCGCGTTGCATGAAGATCGCCTGAGCAGCGCGCTTTCCGATCACACGACAAGCCTCGTCAACACCGTCGCCGATGCCGATGCTCGTGTCGAAGAGGCATTTTCGAAACGTGCCGATGCCATTCGCGAGGCATTTTCCGACAACCAGCTCAATCTCGACATTTCGCTCGAAAGCCGCACGTCGGAATTGGCCGACCTGTTGCGCAACGGCAGTGATCGTCTGGAACAGACGGTCGGCGGTGCTGCCGGCAGGATCGAGACTGCGCTTTCCGAAGGCACCGAGCGTTTCGACGCGACGATGAGCGGCGGATTGCAGCGGATGGACGCCACGCTCGGCTCTTCTCACGAACAGTTCGCATCGTCGCTGGGTGCCGGCCATGAGCGCATCGCCGATACGCTCGGTACGGCGGGCCGCCAGATTGCCGAAACGCTGTCGACCAGCGGCGAGCAGCTTGGCGATGTCGTCGGTACGGCACATCTCAAGATGGCCGACGTCCTCGGCCAGGCCAATCTCGACATGTCCGAAACGCTGGACAGCGGCCATCAGCGCCTGCGCTCGACGCTGGACGAACGCGCTGCCACGATTTCCGGCACATTGACGGAGGCCCATGACCAGCTCGGCAACCTGCTGATGGATCAGGCGACGACGATCGGCACCACGATCGCCACCAGCGCCGGCATGCTGGAAATGTCGCTCGAAGGCCAGCAGGAACAGCTGCGGGCGACGATCGACGGCGCCGGCGAAATGCTCGAGACCCGCCTTCGCGACAATGTCGGCACGATTGCCGGTCAGATTAGCGACGCGGCCCGCGACATTACCCAATCGACCGACGCCTTCACATCGCGCGTCGAAAAGACGGTCGGCGGCGTATCGACCGCCCTCGACAATGCCGGCAACCGCATCGAAGTCACCTTCGGCGGCCTGGAAGACCGTATCCGCAATGAAATCGGAAATGTCAGCTCTCTGGTCGACAATGCCGGCACCAGCCTTTCAGCAGCGCTCGGCTCCCGCACGTCCGAGCTCGAAAGGGTGTCGAATGCTGCGGCCGATCGGATCGCCGAGGCCGTCACCAGCAGCAGCGTCGGCATCGAACTTGCGACCGGCGAAGCGGCGGAGCACATTGCCCGTACGATCGACGAGCGCACCGGCGCCCTTGAGCGCAGCACCGCGGAGGCAGCCTCCCGCATCGCCGAAACCCTTGAAGGCCGCACCGCGCATATCGAGGAACGTTTCGGCACCATGGACAAGGCCTTGTCCTTCGGTCTTGAAAACGTCGCCAAGACGATCGAAGGCAAGGCCGTCGGTTTCGCCTCGTCGCTGCGCGACGCGGTTGCCACTGCCGGCCAGAGCATGAACGACGAAGCTGGCCGCTCGGCCGAGACGCTGGCGCGCGCCGGTTCGGAATTCACCGAGGAACTCAACTCCCGCAACGGTGAATTCACCCGCGCCATCGAGGATCGTTCGAACGAGATCGTCGGCCGCATTTCCGAGACGCAGAACCGTCTCGCCGGCCAGGCTGCGACCGTCGCCCAGGCTTTCTCCGAGGCGGGCAGCGTGATCGTCAGCAAGGTCGCGGAAGCCGACAAGCTGGTCAAGCAGCAGGTGGACGCGATATCGGTGGCCCTCGGCGACGCCGAAAAGGCACTCGACAATCGTGGCCAATCGATCCGCTCGACGCTTTCGGATGCCGCCAGCGAACTCGATGTGGCGCTCGATGCCGTCGACCGGTCTCTGGCTGCCCGCGGCGATGCCATCCGCTCGGCACTGGACAGCCGTTCGCGCGATCTCAACTCGATGCTTTCCAGCCGATCGGAAGAACTGTCGCGCCTGCTCGACGAAAAGGCAAAACCGATGGTCGAGGCCTATGCCGAGACCGGCCGGACTGCCGCCGAGCGTATGGAAGTTGCCGCCCGCCAGGGTGCCGAACGCCTCAACGCCGCCAGCCAGCAAAGCGCCGAAGGCCTGACCTCTGCCGCCCAGCAGAGCGCCGAACGCCTGGCATTCACCGCCAAGGAAACCAGCGCCCGCATCCGTGAGGAAAATGCCGCCCTGGTCGATGCGATCGCTGCCCGTACCAATGAAACGCTTGCCGCGCTCAACCAGCGCACGGAGGCTGCCGCCCACATGGTGCGCGGCGCCGAGCAGAGCCTGCTTGCCAATGTCGACGGCATTATCGAGCGGCTGTCGAGCAGCAACATGAATATCGCGACGCTTGTCGAACATGCTGCCGGACAGCTCGCAGCAACCGACCAGAAGCTCGACGAGACCGCATCGCGCTTTGCCCATTCCGCCGGATCGGCTGCCGATCTGGTGGCGGGGTCGAGCCGTCTCCTGGAAAACAATATCGACCGGCTGGTCAATATTTCCGGCCAGACACTCAGTCAGGTCGGCGGTATCGTCGGACGTTTCGAGGATCATTCCAAGGTTCTCGCGCAGGCATCCGAGCTTCTCAACGCCGCCCAGTCGAACCTCGTCAGCACGCTGGACGAACGTCAGGATGCCCTGCGCAGCCTGTCGGTCGGCCTGGTCAAGCGCTCCGACGAAATCGAGGCAACGCTCAAGAACCTCACGGCCCTGGTCGACGGCGCCTTCGAGCGGGCAGAAGAACGCACAGCACATGTCGGCGACAAGCTGCGTGACGGGTTGAGTGCCTCGTTTGCCGATATCGGCCGCCGTCTCGGCGAGACCCAGCAGCGCGCAGAACATACCGCTCAGGTCATGCGTGCTTCCCTGCTCGATGCCGGCGAAGAGGCCAACCGCACGATCGAAACGACGCTTTCCGAAGCAGAAAAGCGCGCCCGTAGCCTTGCCGAGCAGATGCGCGGCAACATTTCCGGCTCGCTTTCGGATGTTGAGCGTCTGATGGGCGAAGCTTCGCAGCGTTCGGATACCGCTGCCCAGCATCTGCGCGAAACGCTTCGCCAGTCGGTCGAGGAAGCAGTCGGCCGGTTCTCCGGGGCGACCGACGAAATCCGTCGCTCGGCCCAGGACATCCGCCAGGAACTCGACGCGACCCGCTCGGAACTCAAGCGCGGTGCATTCGACCTGCCGGAAGAAGCCAAGGAAAGCGCTGCCGCCATGCGCCGCGCCGTTTCCGAACAGATCAAGGCGCTGCAGGAAATCTCCCAGCTGGTCGGCCGTTCGTCTCAGCAGCTGGAAGTGGCCGAGGCCAGCCAGCCGCGGGCAGCCGCAGCACCTGTCGCTCCGGTTCGCCAGACGCCGCAGATCGCCCAGCAGCCAGCACCAGCGCCGATCCCTGCTCCGGTCGCTCCGCGCAACGATCCATACTCCGCCGGCATGCTGCGCGGCAGCCTGCCGGCCGATCCGGCTCAGCCGGCACAAAGCCCGATCCGTCCTGCGGCCACGAGCGCTGCGACCGGTGGTCAGCAGGGTGGCGGCTGGATCAGCGATCTCCTGCGTGGCGCCTCGCGTGACGAAACTTCGGGCCCGGCACCTGCCCGTCCGGCAGCACCGCGTCCGGCCGAACCTGCGCCGGCCCCTCGCGCCACCAACGGCGACAACCGCAATCCACGCCACATGGTGGAATCGCTGAATTCGCTGTCCGTCGATATCGCCCGGGCCATCGACCATGACGCCTCGGTCGATCTGTGGCGCCGTTACCAGCGCGGCGAGCGCGACGTCTTTACCCGCCGTCTCTATACGCTGAAGGGGCAGCAGACGTTCGACGACATCAAGCGCAAGTACGATCGCGAGCCGGAATTCCGCACCGCCGTCGACCGCTACATCGCGGATTTCGAAAAGCTGCTGGCCGATGTCGCTCGCACCGACCGCGACCGCAGCGTGACGCAGAGCTACCTGACCTCCGATACGGGCAAGGTCTACACGATGCTCGCCCACGCCGCCGGCCGCTTCGGCTGAGAGTAAAGGCAGGGAATGAGAATGAGAAAGGCCACCGCTGAGGTGGCCTTTTTGCTTGGCGCCGACACGATGGTCTGCAAGGTTGATGTCCGGGTGCCTTCAGGGGTGGCAATCGTCCATATTAATCGTAAACACAGAGACGAAGGCAGTTGCCGTGACATTACTCCTGGCGGACACGGCATTCATCTGCTTCTTTTTTTCGGCACTCGTCGCGCCGTTCATGCCACTGCCGCTCTTGTGGCGCGTCGGGCTCTTCGCGATCGTCGCCTACATCGCCTATTGGCTGCTGGATCAGCCGGTTGCCTTTTCCAAACAAGAAGTTGGCTATGTGCTCAGCCGTGCTTTCCTGGGCATGTTTATTGCCATTATTCTGATATCGGTGGCAGGCAGGTTGCTGATACACGCCCTTACCGCAGGCATTACGGCAAAGGCGCTACAGGTCGGTACAGGTTCGGTATTCCTCCGTTGGTTCGATCGGAGCATGGTTGTGTTTTCGGGCGCCACGATCGGCCTGGCGGCGGCAATCCAGCTGGCTTTTGTACTTGGTGGCCATTGGGGTCGTCATTCCGGCGGGCGAGCGCTCGACATCTGGATCGCAGCGGTGGCCGGTGTGGTCGGCATCATTCTGCTTTTGCGCGGCATCAGGCTCATTCAGCTTTGGCTGGCGTCGGCTGCTTTGGTCGTGGCTGCCGTGTCTCTTATCGGATCAGAACAACCGCGGCGTATCATTCAGTCGGCGGAAGGTTTCGCGAATGGTCGTGGCTGGTGCCTGGTACTGCCCGGAACTGGGGTGCCGGTGCTGACGGCGCAAAGGCTCGGTTTCTACTCGCTCCCCAAAAGAGGCGGACATCCGCATCTTTTCCTCCTGATACGGGAGGACAACGGCTTTCGGCTCGCACAATGGTCAATCCGCATGCAGCGGTTTGACGAACTGAAATTGCCCGCTGCCCCAACCTGCCTACCCCGGCAGGATTATGCCGCCGCGCTCGCCGACGGCTCTCTGGAACCGGGATCCTATGCCGTCGGTCCCCACATCTTCACCGTTCCAGCCACGTTCGAACCGATCGCCTCGCTGCGGAGCCTCAGCATCCGTACCACGATGCTGGTGGGCGAGCACGAACCCTTTCCTCGATCCGCCGATCGCGTCAGCGTCGATTTCAGCCGCCCGAGGCAAAAGTCCATAGAGGGAGCAAGTGCTCTTGCCGCCATACCTGCGGCAATCGAAACGGACATCGGCTCCCGGCTCAACGACCACAGCCTCGACTTCGCCGGCACAGATGCCGAAACGGGGCACCAAATCGTATTGCAATGCCTGATGGGCGTCTATGCCAACCGCAATTGCGATGTAACCGTCACCACGTCGACGGAAACCTATTCGTTCGATCTGCCGCTGGAGGAGCTGGCGAACTGGAAAGCGGCGGCAGATAAGGTCATAGACCTATTCGACGGTTTTCGCGTCACACAGTTACCGGGGCAGAACGGCCGATGACGCGGCAGCCATCAAAGATGGTCTCAGCCTTACCGGCAGACAAGCAGCCTCACATCGACTTCAGCGACCAATCGACGATATCGCCGCCGACCTTGGCGAAGGCGCGGTCGAGGGCTTCGACGAAGTCGCTGTTTTCAGTCCCGCGCACCGGCGAGGTCGCCTTGAACACCGACTGAGCTTTGACCGAGCCGTTGCGGTCGTTGAGGATCTTGGCCGAAATCTCGACATTGGCGACGCGGCTGCCGGTGGTCGTGACCTCGAAGGAGCGGATGTCGGTGACGATCTGGTAGTCGATCGCCAGTCCCTGCCCCGGTTTGCCGACACCGCCGATACGGCCGGTGTTTTCAAACGACTGGACAAGCTTCGACTGGATGAGCCGCGGCAGGCGGTCCCCCCAGCGGGAATTGGAGAGGTATTGCAGTTCCGACGGCGAGACGCGCACGACGACCTGTTCGCTGTCGAGCATCTTCACCGCCGTTGGTTCCGGCACAAGGATCTGGCGGGCCTTGAAGACCGGCCCCGCGGCGACCGGCGTCATGTGCAGGTCGAACGTGTCGTTATTGGCCTTGGTGCCGCAACCGGACAGCGCTGCGACGACCGGCAGCGTCAGCAGCAACAGGCGGCGGCCGGCGGGCGTTTTCGAAAATTTCAATACGCTCATGAACTCTTGAACCCCTGCCTGTCGATCATCTCGTGCCTTCTCGGAAACGATGAAATGATCCAGCTCCTTGTTTACGTCGTTCCGAACGAAAAACCGCTGTGCAGTTTTTCCGGAATGTCTCTAGCGCCTCGTCCTGCCGTCAAATTCCTTGACGTTCTCACCCCCGAACAGCAACCGCTGCGGATTGTCGTCGAAATTGGTGATCGTCTGATTGAGGTTGTCGACCGTGCGGCGCGTATCGGTGACCAGCGTCTGGATATTGTTCAGGCCGCTGTTGGAGAAGCGCTGCAGGCTGTCGGCAATCGGTCCGACGCGGGCATTGATGTTGTCGGCAACCGTCTTGAACGATTGCAGCGTCTGGCGGGCTTCGGCGAACAGGCCTTGTGAATCGCTGCCGGAGACCATGCCGTCGACCTTGGCGAGAATACCGTTGACCTGGGTCGAGGCGGTGTTGAGCTTCTTTGCCAGATCGGTGAAATCGGTGATCGCCTTGTTGATGTCGTCGGAACGGTGGGCGACGTCGTCGACCACGCCGCGGGCGGATGACAGTGTTTGCCGCGCATCCTCGGAGGCGGCCGAGATGTTCTGGATCGTCTTGCCGATCTGGCTTGGGTCGACGGCTGCCATCAGGCTGTCGGCGCGTTTCAGCACGCTCTGCGCGTCGACACCGGCCTTGGCGAAGCTTGCGGCCGCATCGCGGACATTGTCGATGACCGGCCCGAGATTGTCGGAGGCGTTGGCGGCGTTACGAGTCAGCCGCTCGGCATTGGTGACGACCTGATTGACCCGTTCCGCATCGATGGCGCGGACAAGCTGTTCGGCGGCTTGAAGTGTCGAATTGAGGGTGCCGGAGACGCGGTCGACGGTGGCCGACAGGGTCGAGAGACTGTTCAGGAACTTGTCGATACTGTCCGAATTGTTGGAGAGCGCCGAGGTAAAGGTTTCGACATTGCGGATCGTCTGCGTCAATGGTCCGCGCGCGTCTCCGACAAAACCCTGAATGTCGCCAATTGCCGTATCGGCCTTTTCGAGGATCTTGTCAGCTGTCGCCAGAAGATTGGTGACACTCGACTGGTCGGCGATCAGCACGGCCGGCCGGCCGGCTTCGGTTGCTTTCTGGAGAATGTTCTCCTCACCCTTGGCACCGCCGGAAAGCTCGATATAGGCAGCGCCCGTCAGGCCCTGCACTTCAAGAACTGCCTTGGTCGATTGATAGACCGGCGCATCGGCGCGCACTTCGGTAAAGGCGATCGAAAAACGCGGATCATCCGGATCGATAGTCAGCCCGCGCACGGAACCGACGGGAATGCCGTTGAAGCGAACCGGCGAGCCGACCGAAAGACCGTTGGCGGAGCCTGGAATGCGGATTGCGAGTTCGGCCGTCGGCCCACCGCGGCCCGACTGCGCCATCCAGTAGACGAAGCCGAAGGCAGCCGCGATCACGAGCAGCGTGAAGAAACCGACAAGGGCGTAATTGGCTTTGGTTTCCATGGATTAGTTCACTTCCTCACGTCTGCCGGCGGCTGGTTTTCATTGGTCACGACGGAGCGCGCCCGCTTTCCTCGGAAATAGGATTGAACCCACGGATCATCGAAGGCGAACATATCCTGCAGCGTACCCTCCACCAATACCCGTTTCTGTCCGAGCACGGCAATACGGTCACAGACGGAAAACAGGCTGTCGAGATCGTGGGTCACCATGTAGACGGTCAGCCCCAGCGTGTCGCGCAGCTTGGCGATCAGCGCGTCAAAATCGGCAGCACCGATCGGATCAAGGCCGGAGGTCGGCTCGTCGAGAAAAACAAGGTCCGGATCGAGGGCGAGCGCGCGCGCAAGGGCTGCGCGTTTGATCATCCCGCCAGACAGTTCGGACGGATATTTGTCGGCCGCATCCGGCGGCAGGCCAACCATTTCGAGCTTCAGATAGGCGAGCTCGTCCATCAGCGACTGTGGCAGATCGAGATATTCGCGCATCGGCAACTGGATATTTTCCTTCACCGTCAGCGCCGAAAACAGCGCGCCGTGCTGGAAAAGTACACCGAGCCGCGTGTCGAGCGCGACGCGCTCCTCCTCGGTCGCCTTCTCGTAATTGACGCCCAGGATGTCGATCGTTCCTGAGCGGAGCGGCAGCAGCTTGAGGACGGTACGCATCAGCACGGACTTGCCGGTACCCGATGCGCCGACGAAACCGAGGATTTCGCCGCGATAGATATCGAGATTGAGGTTTTCCAGAACCAGCTTGTCGCCGAAACCCACATTCAGGCCACGAACCGACAGCACGACCTTACGGTCGCCGTTTCCGTCCTCTGCCTTGTTGTCGATCTCACGCTCTTCTTCTGCCACAGCCATATCCCTCAGAAATCGATCGCGGAGTAGAAGATGGCGAAAAGCGAATCCATAAGAATGACGGCGAAGATGGATTTCACCACCGCGGCAGTCACATGCTGGCCGAGCGATTCGGCACTGCCGCCGACCTTCATGCCCTCGACGGCCGCGACGATGCCGATCGCCAGCGCCATGAACGGCGCCTTGATCATGCCGGACGCCACCGAGGTATGGTCGATCGCCTCATGCAGGCGCGACAGGAAGGTATCGAAGGTTATGCCGGAATAGGCCCAGGCGACGACGGCTGCACCGTAAAGTGCGGCAAAATTGGCGATGATGGTCAGAAGCGGCAGCGCGATCGTCAGCGCCACGAGTCGCGGGAAGATCAGCACACCGATCGGGTTGAGGCCGATGACGGTGAGTGCGTCGATCTCCTCGCGCATCTTCATCGAGCCGATTTCGGCCGTGATGGCGCTGCCCGAACGGCCGGCGATCATGATCGCGGTCAAAAGCACGCCGATTTCACGCAACTGGAGAATGCCGACAAGATCGACGACAAAGATCTCTGCGCCGAAATACCGAAGCTGGAAGGCGCCCTGCTGGGCAATGATCGCACCGATCAGGAAGGACATCAGCACGATGATCGGAACCGCCCTCACCCCCATCCGATCGATATGGGTGACGACCGATGCCGGCGATACGCCGGATCCGCGGCCGAATTTCAGCTGCGCGCCACGCACCGCCGAACCGAGAATGTTCATCGCCGCATAAAAGTCACTGCCGACTTCGGATACGAGCTTGCCGGGGGGCGTGAAGAACCGCTCGAAGCGGCTGCGCGTGTCCGGGCCGGGCGCGGGTGGAGCCGGCGATGTTTGCGGCAGGGCGCCGATCAATTCCTCGATCGTGTCATTGCCGCCGGAGAGCTTCGGCTCGCGGCCTTCGTGGCTCTTGGCGGTCATCAGCCGGCGAATCAGCCAGGCGCCGGCCGTGTCTATGCCGGATATGCCGGACACGTCGATTTCAATGGCGCCGTCGCCACCAGTCTTGGCCAGATGATCAAGCGTCTTCAGCACCGGCGAGATGGAATGATTGCGCCATTCGCCCGTCAGAATATAGCGCTCGGCGCCATCCGGCAGCTCTTGCGCTTCGATTTTGGCCTGACTGGAACTCACGGGTGGCAGGTGCTCGCTTTTGGGTCGTCGCCGCAATGCATTGATTGCATTCCGGGAAAACGCAATATAGCGACATCGGCCGGATTTGCCACAACAGGACGCTTAAAACCATGCCCCGTCACCTTGAAGCAACAATCGAGGCATTCCCGATCGCCGGCAGCTTCACCATTTCGCGGGGATCGAAGACGGAAGCCGATGTCATCGTCTGCACGATTTTCGAAGGCGACGTATCCGGCCGCGGGGAATGTGTTCCCTACCGCCGCTACGGCGAGACGATGGAAGGCGTACTGGCAGAGATAAAGGCCGTTTCGCAGGCAATCGGGGCCGGCCTGACCCGCGATCGGCTGCAGTCGCAGATGAAACCGGGGGCTGCCCGCAACGCGATCGACTGCGCACTCTGGGACATGGAAGCGAAACGCATGGGCCGCCGCGTCGGCGCGTTGATCGGCGCCACCGGCGACCAGCCAATCATTACGGCGTTCACATTGTCGTTGGCGGATGCCGCAAGCATGTCCGCCGACGCAAAAAAGAACAGCGACAGGCCGCTGCTGAAGATCAAACTCGGAACGGAAGACGACGAGGAACGCATGCGCGCCGTCCGTGATTCGGCGCCAAACGCGCGGATTATCGTCGATGCGAACGAAGGCTGGACGATTGACAATCTCGAACGCCATCTGGCGATCGCCAAGTCGCTCGACATCAGCCTGATCGAACAGCCGCTGCCGGCCGGCCACGACGCGCTGTTAGCGAAGATCGCACGCCCGGTGCCGGTCTGCGCCGACGAAAGCGTCCATTCGACCGGCGACCTTGCATCGCTGCGTGATCGTTACGATGCGGTCAACATCAAGCTGGACAAGACCGGCGGGCTGACCGAGGCATTGCTGATGAAGGCCGAGGCGCAGCGGCTCGGCTTCCGCATCATGGTCGGCTGCATGGTCGGCACGTCGCTTGCCATGGCGCCGGCCGTGCTTCTGGCGCAGGATACCGACTATGCGGATCTCGACGGACCGCTGCTGCTTTCCCGCGACCGGCCGGGCGGACTTCGTTACGATGGTTCGCTGGTTTATCCGCCCGAGCCCGATCTCTGGGGGTAACGGCGAAAGGCGACAGCGAGGATGGCAAGCCCGGCCAGTGCCAGCAACACCATGGCGAAATAGCCGTAGATCTCCATTTGCCGGTAGATGATGCCGGAGAGCAGCGTCGACAGCGCAAGAAAGGCGCCGTTATAGGCGACATAAGCGCCTTGGGCCGATGCCTGCCGATCTTCGCCGACAACTTCCGCAAGCCGGTATTGCAGGCCGAGATGCACGAAGGCGAAGCTGAAGGCGTGGCCGAGTTGAAGGACGGCATAGCCCAATTCGCTCCAGCCGAAGGGGAAAAGCGACCAGCGCAAAATGGCGATCAGGCAGCCGATCCTCAACAGCCCCCAGGGTGACACGCGCCGCGCCAGACGTCCGGAAACGAAAAAGACGCAGATTTCCGCCATCACACCGATGCACCACAGCCCGGCGATCACGCCATTGGAAAAGCCCATCGACTGCCACTGGATCGTACTGAATCCATAAAACATGCCATGGCTCGACTGGATCAACGAAGCGCCGATCAGAAGCAGGTGCACCTGCCTGAATGGCAGAGCGCGGGTTTCCACGCTACGGCCTGCGGGACGGTTCATGATCTCTGGCCCCAGCCGCGGCACGACGAAGGCGACGGCGAGCGACGCGACAAGCACCAGCGCCGCCATCAGCGGCACGGTATCGGTGCCGATCACCGAGGACAGATTGCCGGCGGCAAGCGTCATCGCAACGAAACCCACCGAGCCCCAGACGCGCATGCGGCCATATTGGAAGCCCCAAAGCCTCACGCCGGAAATGGCAATCGCTTCCACCATCGGCGCATAAGGTGCAAACAGTGCAGCCTGAAGGCCGACGATCGCCAGAACCAGCCAGAAATCGCTGCCGGTGAAAAGTCCGACGACGGAGAGAAGCGAAAGCGCCGAGGACCAGACCAGAATTTGGTAGGGCTGGCGGGCAATGCCGGCCAGCGTTCCGGTGCTGGTCGCCACGGCGACCTTGCAGATCACCTGGACCGACAGAACCGCCGCAATCTGGAACGGGCTGAAACCGCAACTGGCGAGCCAGACCGGCAAATAAGGCACCAGTATCCCGTTCAGCGACAGCGGCGCTGCATAAGCAAGGGAGCAACGAAACTGGAATTTGACTGGCGCGGCAGGCAGGGTTGCTGATGTTGGCGTAGACACGGAATCACGGATGTCGGTGACGATATCCGAAAGCTATCACGGCCCGACATCATGCAAAGCAGAATTGTGAAAACCGTCAGCAACAACCAGCGCCCGTCTCATGAAGCCGGATTCCGCCCCTGTCATGCATCTCCTCACGGCCGACAGCGTCGCCTATGACCGACGCTGCAGCGCTTTGGAGACGGATATTCCAGGGGGTCAGGCGGCCTGCATGTCCTTGGTCTCGGATGGTGCCGGAAGTGCGTGCAGTTCGGCGGTCGAGCGGATTTCGCGCCAGGTGATCAGTTCCAGCTCACCGTTCATATTTTCGGCGATCGCCGTGCAGCTTTCCACCCAGTCGCCGGTATTGACGTAGTGGATGCCTTCGATGTCGGTCATGACGGCATGATGGATATGGCCGCAGATGACGCCATCAACCTTGTTGCGGCGGGCCTCGTCGGCAACCACTTTCTGGAACTCGCCGATGAAGTTGACCGCGTGCTTGACCTGCAGCTTGGCCCAGGCCGAGAACGACCAGTAGGGCATGCCGAGGCGGCGGCGCACGGCTGCGAGCACGACATTGATGGCAATCGCCGCATCATAGGCCCAGTCGCCGAGATAGGCGAGAAGGCGGGCATTGCGGACCACGACGTCAAATTCATCGCCGTGCAGGATCAGATATTTCTTGCCGTCAGCCATTTCGTAGATGGCGCGGTCGGCGACCTCGATACCGCCGAAATGGGTGCCGGGGAAATCGCGCAGGAACTCGTCGTGATTGCCGGGAATGTAGACGATGCGGGTGCCCTTGCGTGCCTTGCGCAGCACCTTCTGCACCACGTCGTTGCAGCCCTGCGGCCAGAACCAGCTGCGCTTCAGCCGCCAGCCATCGACGATGTCGCCGACGAGGAAGACCGTATCCGCTTCATGATATTTGAGGAAATCCAGGAGCAGTTCTGTGCGTGCGGCCTTCGAACCGAGATGCACATCCGATATGAACAGGGTCCTGAAATGCCGCGTCTCATATGTGCCAGTCACGGAAGCCATCCTTTCGTCTTGCGCCTCGTGCCCTGAAAACCAGACTCGTGTTTCAGGATGATGACAGGGGCCGGTTTTCGGGCTTTGGGGCCTGTGTCCCGATTTCCGCGAGGACATAAAATTAGCTGCTGTTCCGCCGATAGTATTGATGTATGAGAAACCGCATCTCCCTACATGGACTGAGATTTAAGACTAAGGCAGGAGTGAGTATGGACGCCCACGAGAACCCCAAATCGGCACCGCCGACCAGCGCCGACCTCGACGAACAGGCACTGTTCTTCCACCGGCATCCGCGTCCCGGCAAGCTGGAGATCCAGGCGACCAAGCCGCTCGGCAACCAGCGCGATCTGGCGCTTGCCTATTCTCCGGGCGTCGCAGCCCCCTGTCTTGCGATCCGCGACAATCCGGATATGGCCGCCGAATATACCGCGCGCGCCAATCTCGTCGCAGTCGTCTCCAACGGCTCGGCCGTGCTCGGGCTCGGCAATATCGGCCCGCTGGCATCCAAGCCGGTGATGGAAGGCAAGGCCGTCCTGTTCAAGAAATTCGCCGGTATCGACGTGTTCGATATCGAGATCGACGCGCCCGGCATCGATGCGATGGTCTCGACCGTCGCGGCTCTGGAGCCGACTTTCGGCGGCATCAATCTCGAAGACATCAAGGCGCCGGAATGTTTCGAAGTCGAGCGTCAGCTGCGCGAGAAGATGAACATCCCGGTCTTCCACGACGACCAGCACGGCACGGCGATCATCGTCGCAGCGGCGATCCTCAACGGCCTGGAACTCGCCGGCAAGTCGATCACCAATGTCAAGATCGTCACCTCGGGCGCCGGCGCTGCGGCACTGGCCTGTCTCAACCTTCTCGTGTCGCTCGGCGCGAAGAAGGAAAACATCTGGGTCCACGACATCGAAGGCCTCGTGTATGAGGGCCGTGTCGAGCTGATGGACGAATGGAAAGCCGTCTATGTGCAGAAGAGCGACAAGCGGGTACTGGCCGACAGCATCGACGGCGCCGACGTCTTCCTCGGCCTTTCCGCGCCGGGCGTGCTGAAGCCGGAACTTCTGGTGCGCATGGCGGACAAGCCGCTGATCATGGCGCTTGCCAATCCGACACCGGAAATCATGCCGGAACTCGCCCGCCAGGCGCGTCCCGATGCGATGATCTGCACCGGCCGCTCCGACTTCGCCAACCAGGTCAACAACGTCCTTTGCTTCCCGTATATCTTCCGCGGCGCGCTCGATTGCGGTGCCAGCACGATCAACGAGGACATGAAGATGGCTGCGGTCAAGGCGATCGCAGCACTTGCCCGCGAGGAAGTCTCCGACGTTGCCGCCAAGGCCTATAGCGGCGAAACGCCGATCTTCGGTCCTGACTACCTGATCCCCTCGCCGTTCGATCCGCGCCTCATCCTGCGCATTGCACCGGCCGTTGCCCGCGCTGCTGCCGAGACCGGTGTGGCCGCCCGCCCGATCCAGGATTTCGACGCCTATATGGACGAGCTCAACCGCTTCGTCTGGCGCTCCGGCTTCGTCATGAAGCCGATCTTTGCCGCTGCCAAGGCTGCCGAAAAGAAGCGCGTCATCTTCGCCGAGGGCGAGGATGAACGGGTGCTGCGCGCAGCCCAGGTTCTTCTCGAGGAGGAGATCGCAAGGCCGATCCTGATCGGTCGCCCGTCGGTGATCGAGGCAAGGTTGAAGCGTTTCGGCATCCGTATCCGCCCGAATGTCGATTTCGGCGTCGTCAATCCGGAAGACGATCCGCGTTACCGTGATTATGTCGACGACTATTTCGCGCTCGTTGGTCGCGCCGGGGTCAACCCGGAGGCGGCACGCACGGTCGTGCGCACAAATACGACCGTAATCGGCGCGCTTTCGGTCAAGCGCGGCGAAGCCGATGCCCTGATCTGCGGCCTCGAAGGGCGTTATGACCGGCATCTGCGCGACGTCAACCAGATCATCGGCAAACGCGAAGGCTCCTGCACGAATGCCGGCCTGAGCCTGCTGATCACCCAGCGCGGCGCGATCTTCCTCACGGATACGTTCGTCAACTACAATCCGACGGCGGAAGAGATCGCCGAGATCACCATCCTTGCTGCCCAGGAAGTCCGCCGCTTCGGCATCGAACCGAAGGCGGCGCTGATGTGCCATTCCAACTTTGGCTCGCGCGATTCCGAAAGCGCCCGCAAGATGCGCGCCGCGCTCGCCATCATTCGCAGCAACGCGCCGGAGCTTGAGGTGGACGGCGAAATGCAGGGCGGTTCGGCGCTCAACGAAATCCTGCGCAAACGCGCCATGCCGGACAGCCCGTTGCATGGCGAAGCCAATCTGCTGGTCTACCCAAGCCTCGACGCGGCGAATATTTCGCTCGGCATCGTTCGGATGATGATGGACGCGCTGCATGTCGGCCCGATCCTGCTGGGGACCAAGATGCCGGCACATATCCTGTCGACGACCGTCACCTCGCGCGGCGTCGTCAACATGGCAGCACTGGCTGTCGCGGAAGCTTCGCAGCCGGTGCCGTTCGCGCCGGCACAATAGCCGAGCGGCTGAAACAAACCAGCATGCGGGATAAGGCAAGCCTCCCGCATGCTGAGCATGACATTGTTGATCTGCCATCAATACGATGCGACAGGTGAAACATGATTTCCGTCAAGGTTCGGACACTGACATCGCTGCTGATTGCCTGTTCGGTATTGCCGCAGGCGGCATTTTCGCGTGATGTCGAAATATGTGCCAATCTCTACAGGCGCCTCAACAGCACACCGCAGATCATCGGCACCAGCAGCAATATCCGCCGCTACGCGCAGGATCTCAGCGCCATGAATGCGGATATCCGCCAATTGCGCATCGACATGCGCCGTCAGGGCTGCGGCGGCAGCGTCGTGACGCTGGGCGAGAATGCCAATGGCGATGAATGCGACCGCATGCAGGAAACGCTGCAGCGGATCGAGGATGAGCGGGCGGGCCTGGCCGAACAACGCAATAACAGCCGCTCGCTTCTACAGCCATCCGAGGAGCGGGTAGCGATTCTGTCGGCGATCCGCGCCAATAGCTGCACACCGACCGATCTCGATACGCAGACGGAGCTTGAGGACAAGGAACGCGTCAAGATCCGCGGCATAGCACTGCCCGGCCCTGACGAACCGCAGACCGGCGCAGGCTTCTATGAGGCATCTCCGCGCGCTCCGCAAAGCGATACCGCCAATTCCAGTATCACCCATATCGGCAGTCCCCGCCCGGTGACGGCGCAGAAGGAAGCGCCGGTCCAGTTTCCGCCGGACCGTCCCTACGATCCGGACAGGAAGGTGCGGGCAATCGGGCCGCAATTTTTCCCGGACGAGAATATCGATCTCGCCAATCCCAAATCGAGCGGCCCGCAGCAACAGCAGTAATTATTTGACGCCCCAGCCGTCCTGATAGACCAGGTCTTCAAGAGGCAGGCGCTGGCGCCATCCCTTGAGCGCCAGTTCGGGTTCCTGGTAGAGCGCATCCACATAACCGAGGCAGAGCCAGGCGACGATTTCAACGCGCTCCGGGATGCCCAGAAGCGCCCGCATGTCCCCGTCGCGAAAAATACTGACCCAGCCGACGCCGATGCCTTCCGCCCGCGCGGCCAGCCAGAGGTTCTGGATGGCGCAGACGGTGGAATAGCTGTCCATGCGCGCATTATGGGTGCGTCCGAGCACGACCGGCCCTGCCCGGTCAGGATCGCAGGTGACGCAGATCGATAACGGGGCCTTGCGGATGCCTTCGAGCTTCAGGCTCCGGTAAGTGCTGCGTTTCTCCTCGGGAAACATTGCCTCGGCCTCGTCATTGGCCGTCGAAAACGCTTCCCAGGCCGCCTGCCTGACCTTTTCGTCACGGACAAGAATGAAATTCCACGGCTGCATGAAACCGACAGAAGGCGCCGCATGGGCTGCGTCCAGAACGCGCCGAAGCGTGTCGTCGTCTATCGGATCGGCGAGGAACTGGTCGCGCACGTCACGCCGCGTTTCTATGGCGCGGTAAACGGCGGCACGCTCGCCTGCGGAAAATGGTCCGGCCGCAACAAGGCCGTCGCCCGGAGGATCGGGCAGCAATTCAGGTCGCATCGTTTTTCCCCAACAATGCCTGGAGCCCACATGTCGCCGGATGAGGCGATCACGACAAGCCCCGCAACCTGTCCGCCGTCCGCGCGGATCGGTCCATCACGCCAGGCCGGTCTTCTGACTTGGCTTCATCCGACCATCGCAGCCTTCCCGGAAGTAATCCAGTGGCCAGGGTTTGCCCCTGATGCGATGACCATCCGCCTCACAGCGTTGGGCACGTGCCGGAATTGCGCCGGCTTCCCGATTCTCCCGTCACAGACGGGCACCTGACGGGCCTGTTATGCTGGCTGGACCGGATTGGCGCAAGCCCGTTCACGTCGAAGGTGAATACCGGACATAGGCGAATTCGTCGCCATCGGGCGACCAGTTCGGCGAGTTCATCGTGCCCTGCCCGCCGAAAAGCTCAAACAGGGTTTCGACATTGCCGCCATTCATGTCCATCAGCCGGACCCGCACGTCAAGGTCGCGCGGATGATCGAAGACATCGCCGTCATAGGAGACGAAAACCACCTTGTCACCCTTCGGTGACGGATGCGGAAACCAGTCGCCATAGATGCTGTCGGTCATGCGTTGCGCCTCACCGCCTAAAGACGGTGCGCGCCAGATCTGCATCTGTCCGGTTCGGCTGGAATTGAAGTAGATCCACTTGCCGTCCGGGGAATAATCCGGACCGTCATTGCGGCCCTCCCCGAAGGTCAGCCGCATCTCCTCGCCGCCATCGATGCCGATCGTATAGATGTCGAAGACCTGATCGCGGATGCCGCAATAGGTAAACGTCCTGCCGTCCGGCGACCAGCCGTGCCAGTAGGATGGCAGCTCGGGCGTCACCAGGCGCGGTGTCCCGCCTTCAGCCGGCAGCACGTAAATCGCCGACTTGCCGAACTCGACCTTGTCGGACACGGCGATCAGTGTGCCGTCCGGCGAAATGCCGTGGTCATTGTTGCACAAGGTCGCAAAACCGGTCTCGATCTTTTCCGGCGCAACGTCACCCTCCAGAGACAGCCTATACATCAGACCATCCGCATTGAGCATCAGATAACGCCCATCGGGCGACCAGTTCGGCGCTTCGAATAGGTCTTCCGTCTGCCACAGGACACGGCTCTGACGGTTTCGGATATTGTAGATCTCGACGGAGCTTCGAAACGCCATGGCGGTTACCGATCCCGAAAACGGTTGGTGATCGGGTAACGGCGGTCGCGGCCGAAATTCTTTTTGGTGATCTTGACGCCCGGCGCCGATTGCCGGCGCTTGTATTCGGCAAGATAGAGCAGGTGCTCGATGCGGTGGACGGTCGCCAGATCGTGGCCGCGGGCGACGATTTCTTCGGTGCCCATTTCCAGTTCGACGAGGCATTCGAGAATGTCGTCCAGCGCCGGATAGGGCGGCAGCGAATCCTGGTCCGTCTGGTCAGGGCGGAGTTCGGCCGATGGCGCCTTGGAGATGATGTTCTTCGGGATCACTTCGCCCGACGGTCCAAGCGCATCCGGCGGCACATGCCCGTTGCGCCATTCGGCGAGCGCATAGACCTGCATCTTGTACAGGTCCTTGATCGGGTTGAAGCCGCCATTCATGTCGCCGTAAAGTGTCGCGTAACCGACCGACATTTCCGACTTGTTGCCGGTGGTCACGACCATCGAGCCGAACTTGTTGGAAATCGCCATCAGGATCGTACCGCGGGTACGGCTCTGCAGGTTCTCTTCGGTAATGCCCTCGTCTGTGCCTTCGAACATGTCGGAGAGCGAGGTCAGAAACCCTTCGACCGGTTCGGAAATCGGCACGATGTCGTAACGGCAGCCCAGCGCTCTGGCGCAATCGGCGGCATCCTTGAACGAACCTTCCGAAGTATAACGATAGGGCAGCATGATGCTGCGCACCCTCTCCTCGCCCAATGCGTCGACGGCGATTGCGGCGCAGACGGCCGAATCAATGCCACCGGACAGGCCAAGCACGACAGACTTGAAACCGTTTTTGTTCACATAGTCGCGGAAGCCGAGCATGCAGGCATGATAATCGGCCTCTTCCTTTTCCGGGATGCGGGCCATCGGACCGGGCATGCAGCGCCACCCGCCCTCCTCGCGTCTCCAGTCGGTGACGGTGAAGGCCGTCTCGAACTGCGACAGCTGGAAAGCCAGCGACTTGTCGGCATTAAAGGCGAAGCTTGCGCCATCGAAGACGAGTTCGTCCTGTCCGCCGAGCTGGTTGGCGAAAAGCAGCGGCAGGCCGGTCTCGATCACCTGCCGGAGGGCAACCTGGTAACGGACATCGAGCTTGCCGCGATAATAGGGTGAACCGTTCGGCACGAGCAGGATCTCGGCGCCGCTTTCGGCCAGTGTCTCGCAGACGCCCATGTCGTTCCAGATTTCCTCGCAGATCGGAATGCCGACCCTCACGCCCCTGAAATTATAGGGGCCGGAAATGGATCCTTCGGTGAACACCCGCTTCTCGTCGAATTCGCCGTAATTCGGCAGATCGATCTTGTCACGGATGGCGATGATCCTGCCGGCGTCGAGAAGCGCCACCGCATTGTGCCGCCCAGTTTCTCCCTCGCGCGGGAAACCTACCAGAATTCCCGGCCCGCCATCTGCAGTATCTGCCGCCAGCGTCTCGACAGCCTTCAGGCATGCTTTCAGGAAAGACGGCTTGAGGACCAGATCCTCCGGCGGATAACCGGAGATGAACAGCTCGGTCAGCATCAGCAGATCGGCGCCCTCGCGGGCGGCGTCCTTGCGCGCCTCGCGCGCCAGAGCGAGGTTGCCGGTGACATCGCCGACCGTGGGATTGAGCTGGGCTACAGCAATGCGCAAGGTGTTGGGATCATTCTGGGTCATGGCAACGAGATTTAATGCCACGGCGCGGTTGCCGCAACGGTCTCGGCATGCGAATTTTCAGTGACGACGGCATAGCTCGAACCACTTATCTATATTCACAATATCTATTTTAGAGACTCCTTAATTTATGACGCAGATACTCCTCCGAAAAAGATCGGAGGAGACACATGCCTATCCGGCGATATGTCCAACACACTTCAGGCGCGGCGGCGGTGGAATTCGCCATCGTCTCGCCGCTCTTCTTCCTCGCCCTGCTCAGCATGATCGCCTACGGCATCTATCTTTCGGCGGCTCATTCGGTTCAGCAGCTGGCGGCCGATGCGGCCCGCACCGCCGTTGCCGGCATGAGCGATACCGAACGCAAAAGCCTGGTGGCGGATTTCGTCAGCCGGTCGACGATCGACAGCGCCTTTCTCGACAAGTCGAAGCTGACGATGACCGCACAGGCGGACCCGAACAATCCCAACCAGTTCACCGTGGCGCTCACCTATGACGCCAGCACTCTGCCGGTTTTCAATCTCTTCACCTACGCCATGCCGAGCAGCCAGATCAAACGGTTCGCCACCGTGCGCGTCGGAGGCATCTGAATGCCACAAATCAGGCGATGGCTCACCAACCGAGGCGGCAATGTCGCCATCACGGCAGCGCTCTGCCTGCCGGTGATGATCAGTGCACTCGCGCTCGGCGTCGATTACGGCTATCTCACCCTGCAGCAGCGCGAATTACAGACGACGGCCGACCTTTCGGCGATCTCGGCGGCGGCCACGCCGACCAGTCCCGAAAGCGGCGTACTGGACTATATGACGCTCAATGGCCGCAATATCGCGGTCTTGAAGAACGGTGTCCTCCTGAACAAGGGAACGTCCGTCGCCTTCAATCCTGATACGGTGTTCGACAAATTCGAGGCCTATGCCGAGGTGGTCAACGGTCATTACCAGGCGGATCCAGCGGTCGCCGTCGCCTCGCGCTTCCAACAGGGGGTCGCGCCCTATGACACGGTGCAGGTGACGGTTCGCCAGCGGGGCGGCCTGTTCTTCGCCGGGAGTATCGCCAAAGCGCCGACACTCAGTGCCAGCGGTACGGCATCAATCGACAAGATGGCATCGTTTTCGGTCGGATCGCGGCTCGCCAGCCTCAATGGCGGCGTGGTCAACGCTCTGCTCGGCAGCCTTCTCGGCACAACCGTGTCGCTGTCGGTAATGGATTACCAGTCGCTGGCCAATGCCAATATCGATCTACTCAAGGTCTTCGACCAGCTGGCGATCAAGCTCAACCTGACAGCGGGCACCTATACGGATCTGCTCAATACCGACATCAATTACGGCACACTGCTTAATGCGATCGGCCAGACGACGGGCGTGACGCCGGCTGTCGCTGCAATCGTAAAATCGCTGGAAAGGACGCTCGGCAACACGAAGCTCACCGTCAAGCTCAAGGACATCATGGACATCGGCCCGCTCGGTTCGCGGCTGATTGGCAAAAGCGACGGCCTGACCGTCCAGACCGATATATTCAACCTGATCAGCGCCACGGCCAATGCCGCCAATGGCGGAGCCAAACAGATCGACGTCAATCTCGGGGCCACCATCCCCGGCCTCGGCGGCTTGACATTGTCGGTTGCCGTCGGCGAGCCCCCGGTCGGCTCCAAGGCACTCGGGATCGGCCGAACGGGTTCCATCGTGCGCACCGCCCAGACCCGCATCGCGCTTACCACGAGCGTCGACGGCATTACCGGCCTGCTGGGCATCAAGATCAAAGTGCCGCTTTACATCGAGGTCGCCAATGCCGAGGGGCGCATGTCGTCGATCACCTGCCCCAGCGGACAAACCGGCGCGACGGTGAATGTCGAAGCTATTCCGGGCGTTCTGGAACTGTCGCTCGGCGATGTCGATACGACCGCCTTTGCCAATTTCGGCAAGGATCCGCGGGTGACGAAGACCAAGATGGTCGCGACGCCGGCGCTCAACCTGACGGCGCTTGCCTATGCCAACGCGACGAATGTCAACACAACCCAGCTTTCCTTCTCGCCCTCCGACATTTCGAGCCAGAAGGTGAAGCAGGCGTCGACGAAAAATACCGTCTCGACACTGATGGATTCGCTGATCGGCAACCTGCAGCTTGAAGTGGAACTGCTCGGCATAAAGGTCGTGGTTCCGCAGGCCCTGCTCGGTGGGCTTGCCGATACGTTGAGACTTCTCACCACGCCGCTCGATCAGGTGCTCTACAGCGTGCTGACCACCGTCGGCGTCAAGATCGGCGAGGTCGACGTCCGTGTCGGTGGTGCCTCCTGCCGTAACCCTGTTCTCGTCCAGTAATGTTCAGCAGTTGGATGAGAAACGAACAAGGCCGGCGATGAGCCGGCCTTGTTCAGTTCTGCATCATGCCCGTCCGGGATGGATCAGCCGTTGACGACCATCCGCTTTTCGTCGCGGCCGGTCTTCATCCGCTCAGCCAGCAGGAAGGCCAGTTCCAGGGCCTGATCGGCGTTGAGACGCGGATCGCAATGGGTGTGGTAACGATCCTGCAGGTCGGCGCCTGTAACGGCGCGGGCGCCACCGGTGCATTCGGTGACGTCCTTGCCGGTCATCTCGACATGGATGCCGCCCGGATGGGTGCCTTCCGCCCGGTGAATCTGGAAGAAGCTTTCGACTTCCGACAGGATCCGCTCGAACGGCCGGGTCTTGTAGTTGTTGAGCGTGATCGTGTTGCCATGCATCGGATCGCAGGACCAGACCACTTTCTTGCCCTCCCGCTCGACCGCGCGGATGAGCTTTGGCAGGTGTTCCGCCACCTTGTCGTGACCGAAACGGCAGATCAGCGTCAGGCGACCGGCCTCGTTTGCCGGGTTCAGCGCATCGATCAGCTCGATCAGGTTGTCCGGCTGCAGCGAAGGACCGCATTTCAGGCCGATCGGGTTCTTGATACCGCGGAAATATTCCACATGCGCATGGTCGAGCTGGCGGGTGCGGTCGCCGATCCACAACATGTGGCCGGAGGTCGCGTACCAGTCGCCCGAGGTGGAATCGACGCGGGTGAAGGCTTCCTCATAACCCAGAAGCAGCGCTTCGTGGCTGGTGAAGAAATCCGTCTCACGCAGGCTCGGCTGGTTGTCGGCAGTGATCCCGATCGCGCGCATGAAGTCCATCGTCTCGCTGATGCGATCAGCGAGCTTGCGGTAACGTTCACCCTGCGGGCTATCCTTGACGAAGCCGAGCATCCACTTGTGGACATTCTCCAGGTTGGCATAACCACCCATGGCGAAGGCGCGCAGAAGGTTCAGCGTCGCTGCCGACTGACGATAGGCGTCGAGCTGGCGTTCCGGGTTGGGGATGCGGCTCTCCAGCGTGAAGTCGATGCCGTTGATGATGTCACCACGATAGGACGGCAGTTCGATATCGCCCTGCTTCTCAAAATTCGAGGAACGCGGCTTGGCGAACTGGCCGGCAATGCGGCCGACCTTGACGACGGGCAACTGCGCGCCATAGGTCAGCACGACGGCCATCTGCAGGAACGAACGGAAGAAGTCGCGAATGTTGTCCGCACCGTGTTCGGCGAAGCTTTCGGCGCAGTCGCCACCCTGGAGCAGGAAGGCATCGCCTTCCGCCACCTTGGCAAGCTGCGCCTTGAGGCGACGTGCCTCGCCGGCAAACACGAGCGGGGGAAACTTCGCAAGCTGGGCTTCTGTCGCCGCCAGAGCGGCCTGATCGGGATATGCCGGAACCTGCTGGATGGGTTTCTGCCGCCAGCTGCTCGGGGTCCAATTCTTTGCCATATGTCTCACCTGTGCGTCCGGACCACCGGGTCCGGCCGTTCCTCTTCGTAATAGAGCGCGGCTTATAGACCGTAACGCGGCATTTGCCTAGCTGCTTCGGACACCGCGTCCGTGTGAACGATCCGTCGCCGAAGCGCATCCTTGAAAGCTTGCCTTAATCATATTTGACGATCGCCCGTGCGCATTAAACCGGCTTTTAGCGATCGGTGTGGTAGCAGCTTACCCATGGGGACTTAATCGTTGGCTGGGGGCAGCAAATGCGATTTTTCAGAGATCTTATAAGGGACGAATCCGGCAATTTCGGCCTGATGACGGCGCTTGCGATCGTACCGCTTATTGGTGCCGCGGGCATGGCAATAGATTATGGTCGGTCACTTGAGTTAAAGGGCGACCTGATGGGAGCCGCCGATGCCGCAGCACTGGGGGTGATCAGCGAAGGATCGGCAAGTTACAAGGCGCTCCAGAAAATGAGCGGCGACGGCGTGGTGAGTATCGGCCAGGAAGAAGGCCGAAAAATCTTTCTCAGCCAACGCAGCGGCGGCAACACCTCGGATCTGCCGATAGAGGTGGCGGTCACGGTCAGACGTCAGAACGGCCTGATCACATCAAACGTAACCTTCACAGCGCAGATGCCGACAACCTTCATGGGTCTCTTCGGCAGGGATCAGATGGCGATATCCGGAGTGGCCGAGGCCGGTTACGGTGCCCAGGGAAAATCCTATACGGACTTCTTCATGCTGCTCGACAACACGCCGTCGATGGGCATCGCCGCGACGACGTCGGAAATGGCCAGGATGAAGAAGCTTACTCGCGCCTATAACGGTCGCGAATGCGCTTTCGCCTGCCATGTCGGCTGGTATAGCAGCAATGGCAAGTTCAACGAGAGCCAGAATACCTACCAGGTTGCAAGGTCCAACAATGTAACGCTTCGCATCGATGTGGTGGCAAAAGCTGCCAAGGCGCTCATCGACAAAATCGTCACTACCGCGGCGGTCAACGAGCAATATCGCGTCGCATCCTATTCTTTCGGCAAATACGCGCTGGAGCCCGGCTATCGAATCGACAAACTCGCCGGGCTGACACTCGACATGAACAGCGCCGCCAACGCCACCGAAGACGTTGCCCTGATGACCACCGACCACGACTGGTTCAACGATAATGCATTGACGAGCTTCGACGTTGCACTGACCGATATCGGCAAGCAGATCGTCGGGAGCGGCGGAAGCGGTTCAAGCGCTGCCGATCCGGAGAAGATTGTCTACTTCGTCACCGATGGAGTGGCGGACCATCTGATACCCGGCGCAACATGCGGCGGCAGCTGGGAAGGAAGCAAGGGGCGCTGTCACGAGCCGATCAACACCGCCTATTGCAAGGCGCTGAAGGATCGCAACATCAAGATCGCGGTTCTCTACACGACCTATATTCCACTCGATGGCGACGGCACCTGGGACGCTCACATCAAGAACGTCTTTGCCAACAAGATCGCTTCCAAGCTGGAGGAATGCGCTTCCGAGGAGCTGTTCTTCGAAGTTGGGCCGGATGACGACATGGAGGCAGCTATGGTCAAGCTGTTCATTCAGGCGACCGGTGGAACGACGGGCCTGCGCCTTACCAATTGACCGACAGTTTCAACAACTGAAGACGGGCGGACATTGCTGTCCGCCCGTTCCTGCCCCTTAAACCCGCTCGCCGTTCTTGACCCGGTAGCTGGGGTTATACATGGTCACCAGCTCTTCCGACGCGGACGGATGAAGCGCCATGGTGCGGTCGAAATCGTCCTTAGTGGCGCCGGCCTTGAGGCAGATGCCGATGATCTGCGCCATTTCGCCGGCTTCGTGGCCAAGGATATGGGCACCGACAACCTTGCGGCTTTCCGCATCGACCAGAAGCTTCATGATCATCCGCTCCGAACGACCCGACAGCGTCGCCTTCATCGGGCGGAATTCAGCCCGGTAAACGTCCAGTTCGGCATAACGCCTTGCTGCGTCTTCCTCCGACAGGCCGACCGTACCGATCTCCGGCTGGGAGAAGACGGCCGTCGGGATCAGGTCGTAATCAGGCGAGGTCGGGTTGCCCTTGTAGACCGTCTCGATGAAGCACATCGCCTCATGGATGGCGACCGGCGTCAGTTGCACCCGGTCGGTGACATCGCCGAGCGCATAGATGTTTTCGACATTGGTGCGCGAATAGTCGTCGACGATGATCGCGCCGCGCTCGTCGGTCTTGACGCCTGCGGCTTCCAGACCGAGGCCACGGGTATAGGGGTCACGGCCAAGCGCCAGCATAACGGCATCGACGGCGATCGTCTCGCCGCATTTGGTGCGTGCGGTCAGCCCGCCTGCCGGTGCCCTGACCACGTTCTCGATGACGTCGGTGAGGATGACCTTGATACCCTTTTCGACCATCGCCTTGTGCAGGCCCTGGCGCATGTCATGGTCGAAGCGCGAGAGGATTTCCTTGCCGCGATAGATCAGCGTCACCTCGACACCGAGGCCGTGGAAGATATTGGCGAACTCGACGGCGATGTAACCGCCGCCGGCGATCAGGATCGACTTCGGCAATTCCTCAAGATCGAAGGCCTCGTTGGAGGTGATGCAGAGATCATGGCCCGGAAGTGCCGAATGCGGATTGGCGACGCCGCCGGTGGCGATGACGATACGTTCGGCGGTGACCGTCTCGCCGGTCTTCATCAGGCGCACCGTATGAGCATCGACGAGTTCGGCCCGGCTGTCGAAGATTGCAACGCCGTTGTTATCGAGGCCGCGGCGATAGATGGCTTCGAGCCTGGCGATTTCCTTGTCCTTGGCGGCCACCAGCTTCTTCCAGTCGAAAGTGCTCTCGCCAACCGTCCAGCCGAAGCCTGCGGCATCCTCGAAATGCTCGTGAAACTGGGAGGCGTAGACAAACAGCTTCTTCGGCACGCAGCCGCGGATCACGCATGTGCCGCCGTAACGGTATTCCTCGGCGATGCCGACCTTCTTGCCGAGGCCGGCGGCAACGCGCCCGGCCCGGACGCCGCCGGATCCTCCACCAATCACAAACAGGTCGTAGTCATAGGTGGCCATTCGAATCTCCTTCGGCAATGCGGTATGGACGCCGCATATAGGCATTCTGCGCGACAAGAAAAAGCCCGGATTGCTCCGGGCTCTCAATCAACCTTCTCTGTCCTGACCGGCCGGATTACGGCTTCGGCAGGTTGAGCGCCGGTGCCGGCGCGGATGCGGCCGGCGCAGCAGGAGCTGCCTCGGCGGTCGGCATCTGAATCGGGTTGGCGTCGATCACGCCACGCAGCTTTTCCGTGCTCTGGGCTGCCAGGTCGCGCGAAATGCCGTTGCTCCAGATTTCGGCAGCGCGGCCGAGTTCGCGGGCAACGAGCGGCGTGCTCGACATCAGCTTCTTGCCAGCTTCGGTGTTGAAGAAGGTCGAGATCGACTTCAGTTCGTCAACCGAGAAGCTTTTTGCGTAGATCGTCGCGGCTTCCTTTTCGAGATCGGCACGACGCGGCGCCAGTGCCAGCGCCTGCTGATCGACGATCGCGGAAATCTGGCTCTGGAAGTTCGGCGAGGACTGGATGAACTGCGCCTTCAGGCGCTCGGCCAGCGTCGGCAGAATATCGTCGTAACGGTCGGTGACGCTGAGCGCCTTGATCGCTTCCCGGGCTGCCGCCAGCTGGTCGGCCGGAACTTCCTGGGCGCGTACCTGGACTGCCACGGAGCTTGACAGAAGAACTGCCAGAACGAAGGCTCGGCCGAAAACCGCGGATTTGATCATGGATTAATGCTCCTACTTCTATTTGGCTTGCAGCGTCCGCGCTCCTGCCGGTCCGGCAATGATCGCAAGGGACGCCATATGAATGAAAAGTCCGTGTTCCACGACACCTGGAATGGAATGCAGTTCGGCCGAAAGTGCCTGTGCATCAGGAATGCGGCCAAAAGATGCGTCGACGATATAGTGGCCGCCGTCGGTCGTGAATAGCTCGTCGCCGCTCTTTCGCACCGATAAAGCTCCTGTCAGCCCAAGCTTCGAAGCTGCCTTCTCGATGGCGATGCGCGTGGCGATCTGGCCGAAGGGATTGATCTCGATCGGCAGGGGGAAGGCACCGAGGGTCTCGACGAGCTTGCTTTCGTCGGCGATGACGATCACCCGCTCGGAGGCCGCCGCAACGATCTTTTCGCGCAAAAGCGCACCGCCGCCACCCTTTACCAGGGTCAGATTGGCGTCGAGTTCGTCGGCACCGTCAATGGTGAGGTCGAGTTCCGGCAGTTCGTCGAGCGATTTCAGCGATACGCCGAGCTCGAGGCAAAGCCGTGCCGTCCGCTCGGAGGTCGGAACCCCCTGGACACGCAGCCCGCCATGCACCTTTTCCGCCAGCAGACGAACGAATTCCTCAGCGGTCGAGCCTGTGCCGATGCCAAGCCGCATCCCGTCTTCGACATGGGCAAGTGCTGCAGCCGCAGCCTTGACCTTCATTTCGCGGGCGTCCATGCGCCTCAATCTCCCCGCTGTTTCAGCCGATCCGCTGTTTACACGCCTCGCCGGGCAAGAGGAAGTCCCCCTGGGCGGTTTCTCACCGGCTGCTTCCAACCGGCGGCATGCGTCGTCTCATGGGGTTTCCAACATGTCTCCGGCATGCTTAACCGGAAGCCCCACCCGAAGCAGCAGCAGTGAGGTACCCTCCCGTGAGTTCTCCCCTCGTCATCTTCGACCTCGACGGCACTCTGATCGATACCGCCCCGGACCTGATCGACAGTCTCAACCACACGATCGCCACCGCCGACCTGGCACCCGTCACATTCGATGACCTGACCCATCTCGTCGGCCAAGGGGCGCGCGTGATGATCAAGCGCGCCTTCGAACTGCGCAAGGCCGCACTCAGCGACCAGCAGGCGGAGACGCTGTTTCAACATTTTGTCAGCCATTATCACGATCACATGCCCGGCAAGAGCCAGGTGTTCGACGGTGTCGTCGCCTGCCTGGAGCGGCTGTCGGCCGCCGGCATGCGGCTTGCCGTCTGCACCAACAAGGCCGAGGGACTGGCCGTGCCGCTGCTCGACAAGATCGGCATCTCCCGGCATTTCGTCGCCACCACCGGCGGCGACACGTTTGCGGTGCGCAAGCCTGATGCGGAACATATCTTCGGCACGATCGAACGGGCCGGCGGCGATAAAAGCCGTTCGCTGATGGTCGGCGACAGCATCAACGACATCCTTGCTGCGAAAAATGCCGGAATTCCGTCGATCGCCGTCGATTTCGGCTATTCGGACGTTCCGGTGGCAAGCCTTTCGCCGAGCCGGGTGATCAGCCATTTCGACGAGTTCACCGTCGACATGGCGAACGAACTGTTTTCCGCCAGGGTTTCGTCCTGATCCCGAAACAGAAGAGGCGGCCACAAGGCCGCCTCCTCATTAATCCTGTCGGCTGACCACAGGTCAGATATTGCTCGAACGCGCCTTGGTCGTCGTGTCGATCGCCTTCAGCGTCGCCGCGTCGCGGTCATAGACGTCGTCAAAATATTCCACCGCGCCGTCCTTGTTCGGCCAGGCGGTGAAATAGGCGACATAGACCGGAATCTTTGCGGTCACCTTTTCGGCAACATTTTTACCGGCAGCAATTTCCGCATCGACCTGCTGCTCGGATATGCCAAGCACTGCGGCCGCCATCTTGCGCGGCTCCTGCAGGCGCACGCAACCATGGCTGAGCGCACGCATGTCGCGCTGGAAGAAGCTCTTCGACGGCGTGTCATGCATGTAGATCGCATGGGCGTTGGGGAAGAGGATCTTCAGGTCGCCGAGAGCATTGTCGCTCGACGGCGGCTGGCGCACCGAGATGTTCTGGGTCGAGCCGAACCAGTCGACGCTGGACGACGGCATGACCCGGCCGTTGACGGCGACTTCATACCCCGTGCGATCGAGATAGCTCGGATCCTGACGCAGCTTCGGCAGCATCTCGTTGACGATGATCGACTGCGGCACGCCCCAATAGGGGTTGAATTCGACCGTCTGGATCTGGTCCTGGAAGAAGAAGGTCTGATGGGCCTTGGCACCGACCACCGCACGCATCGAGAACTGCTCGGCGCCTTGATCGTGGTAATAGACACGGAAGGCCGGCTGGTTGATGAAGACGTAGCGCTGGCCGAGATCGTCCGGTAGCCAGCGGGCCTGTTCCATCGCCACGACGACCTTCTGGATCTTGTCCTGCGGCGTATGGCCGGCCATCCGGCGAAGCGTCGCGTTTCCGATCACGCCATCGGCCTTCAGGCCCATCTGTCCCTGGAAGGATTTGACCAGTTCAACGAGTTCCGGCGTGTATTCCGGCGTCTGCTGATAGGCGGCAAGTGTTGCGGCATGCGCGGTCTTGAGTGCCTCGGAACCGCGCTTCTGGATGACGGCGATGATGCTCGGAAGATCGGCGCTGCTGTTGCCCGGCTTCAGCAGCATGGTATCCGGCAGGGCGATCTGCTCGCCGGCATCGATGGCTTCGGCCTTGAGCTTGGCAAGCTCCGCCTTGAGCGCGATGAAATTCGGACCCTTGGGCGCAAGACCGCCGAGATAGGCCGAGGCATCGGTGCCGTTGGCGGCGGAGGCCAGAACCTGCTGCAGGTTCACGTCCTTGCGCTTGAAGTCGTGATAACCGGAAATCGCGTTGGGATCGATGCGACCGCGGACCATGTCCTGCGCGAACATCATCACCTTGGCCGAAAGCGCCAGCTCGAACTGCATCAGCGCCTGTTCGTGGTTCGGCGCCGGGCTTGCTTCGGCGGCAACCGGCTGAGCGGCGACATCGGCGGCGGCCGTTTCGGTCGTGCCATCAGCGGTGGTTGCACCCGTGGATGCGGCCTCGGCGGAAACCGGTGCAGCGACCGGCGCGACGCTTGCCGTGGTCAAAGACGGTGCGGAGACGAGGTAATCGGCCGGGTCGAGGCCGTATTCATCGGCCTTGGCAAGCAGGGCCAGTACGCCCCTCGCCTTGTCGTTGATATCGTCCTGCGCCATCCAGAGCGGCTGCTGGGCCTTGGCGTAATAGGTTTCGAGCGCTGCGGCGATATCGGTCGGTGCAGCCACCTTGGCGGAAACCAGCGCATGCATCGGAGTATTGGCAAAACCAGCCGTTCTTACCAGGCGTTCGCTATCGGCCTTGTAGGTGTAATAACGCGGACCGGCGACCTTGGGCAAAGGCTCCGGATCGGCAAGCGACCGCTCGCTCGGCAGATTTTCCTGAGCCTTGGCGCTGGCCTGGGCCGTGCCACCCTTGCCGGGGCCACCGCGCAGAAGATCCATCAGCGTGATGGCATGGGCGGGCGCGGACGTCCCGGCGAAGATGGAGATACCCGACATGAGCGCAACCGCGACCGACGTCTTCCTGTATGTGTGCTGCAATGTAGTCCCCGTGACCTTGCGTCCGCGTCTCATTTGCGGGCTCGAATTCAATATCACGCCATCTAGCCGATCGCGTGAGAGATGAAAAGAAAACGGTCGTTCACATCTCGGTTCCAGCGAACAGAAATAAGCGACGCACCGAATAGAGCAAAGGTTAAGAAATTATTGGTTAATTTTTTACTGACGAGTCGCATTCGAGCGTCATTGATCACAGTCGGTGCAGTGCATAAAACGGTCCGGCGTGTCATTGAGGACACGCTGGCGCGCTTGCAAAAAGCCCAAACGGCAGCTTGCGGACGTCCGGCAATCGTATAGTAATGCGCCGCGCCGGCGCAGTCTGCGGCCCTCATATACTTCAAGGGCGTACCGCCGGCGGGAGCATCAGGGAGAAAAGGCAGCGACAATGGCATCGACCCGCACCGAAACCGATACATTTGGCCCGATCGAGGTCGCCAGCGACCGTTATTGGGGCGCACAGGCACAGCGTTCGCTCGGCAATTTCAAGATCGGCTGGGAAAAGCAGCCGCTCGCCGTCGTGCGCGCGCTCGGCATCGTCAAGCAGGCGGCAGCCGTTGCCAACATGCAGCTTGCAGGTCTCGACAAGACCACCGGCAAGGCGATCATCGACGCTGCCCAGGAAGTCATCGACGGCAAGCTCAACGATCATTTCCCGCTCGTCGTCTGGCAGACCGGTTCCGGCACGCAGTCGAACATGAATGCCAATGAGGTGATCTCCAACCGGGCGATCGAAGTGCTCGGCGGCGTGATGGGCTCCAAAAAGCCGGTTCACCCGAACGACCACGTCAACATGAGCCAGTCGTCGAACGACACCTATCCGACGGCCATGCATATCGCCTGCGTCGAGACAATCGTCCGCCACCTGATCCCGTCGCTCAAGCATCTGCACGAAGCCCTGGAAGCCAAGGTCAAGGCGTTCTCGCACATCATCAAGATCGGCCGCACCCATACGCAGGATGCGACGCCGCTGACGCTCGGCCAGGAATTCTCCGGTTATGCCGCACAGGTCGCCTCGGCGATCGCCAATATCGAACTGACGCTGCCGGCCCTTTCCAAGCTTGCCCAAGGCGGCACTGCAGTCGGTACCGGCCTCAATGCACCGATCGGTTTTGCCGAAAAGGTGGCCGAGGAAATCTCGAAAATCACCGGCCTGCCCTTCGTTACCGCGCCGAACAAGTTCGAGGCGCTCGCCTCGCATGATTCCATGGTATTCGCCCACGGCGCCATCAATGCTGCCGCAACCGCGCTGTTCAAGATCGCCAACGACATCCGTTTTCTCGGCTCAGGTCCGCGTGCCGGCCTCGGCGAACTGTCGCTGCCGGAAAACGAGCCGGGTTCGTCGATCATGCCGGGCAAGGTCAATCCGACCCAGTCCGAAGCGCTGACCCAGGTCTGCGCCCATATCTTCGGCAACAATGCTGCCTTGACCTTTGCCGGCAGCCAAGGCCATTTCGAGCTCAACGTCTACAATCCGATGATGGCCTACAACTTCCTGCAGTCGGTTCAGCTGCTCGGAGACGCCGCCGTTTCCTTCACCGACAATTGCGTCGTCGGCATCGAAGCCCGCGAAGACAATATCAAGAAGGGCGTCGAAAATTCGCTGATGCTGGTGACGGCACTCAATTCGAAGCTCGGCTATGATATCTGCGCCAAGATCGCCAAGACCGCTCACAAGAACGGCACGACCTTGCGCGACGAGGCGGTCGGCGGCGGTTACCTGACGAATGAAGAATTCGACCAGTATGTCCGCCCGGAAAACATGATCGGCCCGAAGTAAAAGCTCCGCGCGATCAAGACCGCATTCCGGCGCAATGCCGGCATGCGGTTCTGGAATACCGCAAAATACGCGCATAGAGCGTATTTTATGCTAAAATTCAAATTTTCAATATAATAGTATTTTATCTGCCATCATATTGTTATATAAAGATTTTTAGAACATTCAAAATCTTTTTGCGGTTGCGTCAGTGAAGAATTCAAAAACAAAGATTTAATTCTTTTCGAACACTTTTAATCTAAGAATTCGAAATATTCAGTGTTGTGGGGTCAAACTGGGGGTCGTCGATGACGACGGTATCTGCATCGAAGCCGCATGCCGGTGATCTGATGGGGCAGATTGTTTATGCGGTACGGTCGATGGGCGCATCGCCCATTCCGCGTAACTATCAGCTATTTTATGAAGCCTATATCGGATCCAATCCAGATCTGACTCGGGATCTTGCGGCGCTCGGCAGCCGTGCGACCCAGGAGGATCTGGACAAAATCTCCGAGCAGTATCTCGGCGCTCCTCAAGCGGCCGTGATCGAAAAGGCCAATGACCGGATACTTAGCGAGCTCGACGCGCTGCTGAAGCTGCTTCGGCAGGAACAGAATTCGCTCGAAAGCTATGGCAAGCTGCTCAGCGAGACGGCTACCCGGATCAACTCCAAGAACAGCTTTTCGACAGATATCATCCGCAGTGCGATCAGTCTGCTGCACCAGGCAACCGACGACAAGGTGGCGCATGGCGAGCGCACCGTCGACGACATGGTACAGCGCTCCAACGAGATGGATCAGGTGCGGCGCGAGCTCGACGAGTACAAGCGCATCGCCAATACCGATTCCTTGACGCGGCTTGCCAATCGCCGCGCCTTCGATGAACGGCTGGCGCAATCCTTCGACAGCCAGACGGCGCTACCGCTCACCGCACTGGTGCTGGCCGATATCGATAATTTCAAGAAGATCAACGACAATTACGGCCATCCGGTCGGTGACAAGATTTTGGCGACGGTCGCCTCGGTGCTGCGCGCCAATGTCCGCAAGGACGTGTTCGTCGCCCGCACAGGCGGCGAGGAATTCGCCATCATCGTCGAGGGCAATACGCCGGATGAAGTGATGGTGATCTGTGAGCGGGTGCGGCGGGCACTGGAAACCCGTCTGTTCCGCAATTCCCGCTCGGGCGTGAATTACGGGCCGGTGACGATCTCGCTCGGTTATTCGATGGCCGTGCAAGCCGCCGATCCGGGCGAACTTTATGCGCAGTCGGATGCGGCGCTCTATTATGCGAAAAACAGCGGGCGCAACCGCAGTGTGTTCTTCGAAGAAAGCATGAAGAACCACTACATCAGCAAGAACTGGCTGATCTACAAGAAATAGGGTCAGGCCTTCGGGCCGCCTTCCTCCCTTGACCGCCCGTCTTCCTACCACATGGTCTTGGCAGCCCGCGCCGGCCATTCGCGATCGTAGGTGTCGCGGTCGAAATCCGCCTTCGCTGCCTGCAGCAACTGACCGGGCGTCGGCAGGCTTTTCGGATCGACGAAACGCTCGGCATTCCAGAGTTCGGAACGCATCAAGGCACGGGCACACTGGAAATAGACTTCATCGATCGTTACCACCGTCACCGTGCGCGGATGCCGGCCGTCTATCTCGAAACTCTCAAGCAGCGACGATTCGGCGGAAACCACCGCCCGGCCGTTGACCCGCATCGCCGTGTTGGAACCGGGGATCAGGAACATCAGCGCCACCCGCGGATCGCGGACGATATTGAGCAGCGAATCGACGCGGTTATTGCCGCGCCAGTCCGGCAGGAGAAGGGTCGCCTCGTCCCTCACTCGCACGACACCACCGAGATCGCCGCGCGGCGAACAGTCCAGTCCTTCGGGACCGACGGTCGCCAGCGCCACGAAGGGCGAGACCTCGATCATCTGCCGGTATTCGCACGTCAGGGTCTGCGTCACCTTGGCCGTGGACGCCTCGCTGACCCCATCATAGATCTCCCTCAGTTGCTCGACCGAAGTGATGATCCCGCTCAATCCACTCAAGTTGCAGCCTCCTGTGCACCAGCCTGTTCCGCTGCGCGTCTTTCCCGTGCCCGGCCGGTGCGGGCGGCAATGACGTCGGCAGGCTGGGCATTGCCCTTGATCAAGGAGCGCCCGGCATAAATGCCGCCGACCTGTTCCAATGCGAAGCGCTCGCGGTCGGTTTCGCGGAATTCCTCGATGATCTGCGCCACCAGTTCCTCTTCCTCGCCCAGCACGTTCAGCACCTCGCTGCCGAAATCGAGCGCCGATTCGTAGGTTTCGCGGATCTGGTAATCGACACCGGCCTTGAGCAGATCGATCGCATGGCCGCGGTCATAGGCGCGGGCCAGCAGCGGAACCATCGGAAACTCCTCCTTGACGATCTCGGCAGTCTTCACCGCCGCGTCCTTGTCGTCGATACACAGAAGGATCGCCTTGGCGGTTGCGGCACCTGCCGCATGGAGGATTTCTGGACGGGACCCGTCGCCATAATAGACCTTGAAACCGAAATCGCCGATATCGCGGATGGCCTCGGCATCCTTGTCGATGATCGACAATGTATAACCGCGCGCCAGAACCGGCTGGCTGACGATTTGGCCGAAGCGGCCAAAGCCGATCATCAGCACCGTTCCCTCTATATTTTCCGGCGCATCGAGGCCGCTCGTGTCGACCTGCGGTTTGGGCGCGATGCGAACGTAGACGGCAACCACCAGCGGCGTGACGACCATCGACAGAACGATCGTCGCCGTCAAAAGCGCATTCGTCTCGGCGTCGAGAATGCCGGCCGAAGTGGCGGCAGCGTAAAGCACGAAGGCGAATTCACCGCCCTGGGCCATCAGGATCGCCCGTCCGACGCTTTCGGCCTGCGGCGCCCCCATCAACCTTGCGACCGCGTAGATCACCAGCGCCTTGACGATCATATAGGCGATCACGGCAAGGATGACGTGCTGCCAGTTGGCGGCGATGACGGCGAGATCCACCGCCATGCCGACGCCGAGGAAGAACAGGCCGAGAAGGATGCCGCGGAAAGGTTCGATATCGGCCTCCAGTTGATGCCGGAAGGATGATTCCGACAGCAGCACACCTGCCAGAAATGCGCCCATGGCCATCGACAGCCCGGCAAACTCCATCAGCAAAGCCGAACCGAGGACAACGAGTAGTGCTGCTGCCGTCATCACCTCGCGGGCGCCTGAATTGGCAAGCAGGCGGAAAAATGGATTGAGCAGGTAACGCCCGGCAACAACCAGCGCCACCAGCGCGGCAAACCCGATGCCGACCGATTGCAGCCGCTCGATCAGCGAAACGGTTTCGCCATGCGAGGCAAGCAGCGCGACGATCGCCAGAAGCGGCACGATGGCCAAATCTTCGAACAGCAGAATGGAGACGATATGCTGGCCCTTCGGCGTGTGGAGATGATTGCGCTCCTGCAGCATCTGCATGACGATCGCCGTCGAGGTCAGCACGAAACCGGTTCCGGCGACGAAGGCAACCGGCGCGACCTGGCCAAACGCCATGCCGACCGCCATCAGCGCAACGATACAGGCAATCACCTGAAAGGCGCCGAGGCCGAAAATATCCTTGCGCATGTTCCACAGCCGCGATGGCTGCATTTCCAGTCCGATGATGAACAGGAACATCACCACGCCCATTTCGGCGATATGGAGGATGGCCTGCGGGTCGGAAACAAGCTTCAGCCCGAACGGGCCGATGACGAGGCCGGCGGCCAGATAACCGAGGACGGAACCCAGCCCGATCTTCTTGAACAGCGGAGCGGCAATAACCCCTGCCCCCAGAAGCGCCACGACCTGGACCAGTTCACTCGCGTTTGATTCTGCTGCCACCCGGTTTTTCCCCTTCAGATTGTTTCGTTAGCGCGCGCGCATGACACTGTCGCGACTTAAGCCCTTAGCGTCCAGTTCCTGCTCGTATTGTCGAAACAGATTGTCGCCATCGATGCCGAGCTCTCGCAGATAACGCCAGGTATAGATACCGCTGTCATGGCCGTCGTCGAAGGCGATGCGGACGGCATAGTTTCCGGCGGCAACAATATTGCCGATCGTCACCATGCGCTTGCCGGGAACCGTCACCTTCTGGCCGGGACCATGGCCCTGCACTTCCGCCGAGGGTGAAAGCACCCGCAAGGTCTCGGCCGGCAGCGCGAAACTTCTGCCGTCGTCGAATGACACGGTCAGTGTCCGCTTGTCCTCGGAGAGGCGCAGTTCCGTCGGCCAGCTTTCGTCAATAAGCTCACTCATATCCGCTCTTTCAATTTCACCGGTCCAGGATTATGGATTTCGTCAATTCGCTGCAACCCTGTCCGTCGCGCTGATTTGATCCAAGTACAGCCCGCTTTCCAGAGGTAAAGCTTGACGACGATCACGTTGATCACCAGATTCCGGGGATCAGGAGTAAGTTGATTTGAATTCCTTAGTCACGCCGCCATTGGCAGTCAGTCCGGCCTCGAAGCAGGCGCCGATGATCGATCCGTTCGGCCGCGCGGTCAGCTATCTGCGTGTCTCGGTGACAGACCGCTGCGATTTCCGATGCACCTATTGCATGGCGGAGAACATGACGTTCCTGCCGAAAAAGGATCTCCTTACGCTGGAAGAGCTCGACCGGCTCTGTTCCGCCTTCATCACCAAGGGCGTGCGCAAGCTGCGTCTCACCGGCGGCGAGCCGCTGGTGCGCAAGAATATCATGTTCCTGGTCGAGGCACTCGGCAAACATGTCGAAGCCGGACGGCTGGATGAACTGACTTTGACCACCAACGGGTCGCAGCTTGCCCGTTATGCCCAGCAATTGCATGACAATGGCGTGCGCCGCATCAACGTGTCGCTCGATACACTCGATCCGGTGAAGTTCAAGACGATCACCCGATGGGGCGATTTTTCACGGGTGATGGAGGGTATCGATGCGGCGCAGAAGGCCGGCATCCATGTCAAGCTCAATGCGGTTGCGCTGAAAGACTTCAACGAGCTGGAAATTCCGGAGATGATCCGGTTCGCGCACGACCGCGGCATGGATCTGACGCTGATCGAGACCATGCCGATGGGCGAGATCGAAGAGGACCGCACCGACCGGTATCTGCCGCTGTCGCAGGTGCGCGCCGGGCTGCAGGAACAGTTCACGCTTGCCGACATCCCTTACATGACCGGCGGCCCTGCCCGTTACGTCGAGGTGAAGGAAACCGGCGGACGGCTCGGTTTCATCACGCCGATGACGCATAATTTCTGCGAGAGCTGCAATCGCGTCCGTCTCACCTGCACAGGCACGCTCTATATGTGCCTCGGCCAGAACGATGCCGCCGACCTTAGAAGCGCGCTGCGCGCCTCGCCAGATGACGACTATCTGGCGGCGGCGATCGACGAGGCGATCACGCGCAAGCCGAAGGGCCACGATTTCATCATCGACCGCACCCACAAACGCCCCGCCGTCGCCCGCCATATGAGCGTCACCGGGGGGTGACGCAATGGACTTGCGGCGGCTGGTCGATGCGGTCAATCGAGCTCCCAGATCAGATCTGCCAGATCGCGCAAATGGCCGATTTTCTGTTGCCAGCCGGTCAGGGCGACGTTTCTGAGGTCGCTGGCGCGGTGCAACAACATCAGTAGGAAGAGACGCTGTCTCCATTCGGAGTTGATGGCTGAAAGAGCGTAACCATAACCTTCAAGAAGGTGTGCCATCCGCCTCGGCCGCCCCGCCGCCATGAAGGCGCTCGGACCGAGAAGATCGTATTCGGCAGGTCCGGTCATCACGTCACCGAAGTCGAACAGGCCGGCAATCCGCCACCGCCCGTTATCCTCGGCCAGAAGGAAATTCTCCGGGATGTATTCGCCGGTCAGGATTGTGGCCGGCCTATCGATCCTTGCCAGCGCATCGGCGCGCTCCAGCATGCCGTCCAGATCGTCCAGGAACCGCGTTTCGAGCCCGCGGCCGGCATGCCAGGAACGGCATTCGGCAATCCGACGGGTGATGAGGTCGGGCCATGCCGGCGGAATATCGGCGATCGGACCGGGCGCTACCGACTGCACTTCGGCGATCGTCTCGCCGATACCAGCCAGCACGAGCTCCTTGTCGCTCTCGCCAAGCCCCGGCCAGACGGCCGACCCGACCACGCCTTCAAGCCTCGTCATCAGGATATAAGCCCAGCCGTCGATGTCATCGGCGGCAACGATCTGCGGGATGGCAACGCGGAGCTTGCCGGCAAGCTCTGCCAGCGTCCGGTGCTCGACCTCGTATTGGCGTCGATAGAGCGGCGGATAGAGTTTCAGGATGATCCCGTCATCGATCTCGACGACAAGGTTGGTGCCGGTGGCAAACGGCCGACAGGTCGCGCTCCGCAAGCCGTGACGGCCAGCAATGGCGCGCACCGCTGCAAGCCAGCCGGACGATTGCTGCCGCCAGGCTGCAAAAGCCTCGTCGCTGGCGATGTCAGGAAACAGCAAGGGCATGGCCCGACTCCATCACGCTTTCTCCATCAAACTTTCCGCATCCACGAGTTACAACGGCAAAGGCCGCAGACGTGTGCCTGCGGCCTTCATCCTGATCGGTATGCCGTTCAGGCCGCATCACTGCGGCGATAATGACGCTGGCCGGACTGCGCTTCTTGCCCATAGGCGCCGGTGCGGAAACGGCCGATCTTCTGCGTCAGATCCTCGACGCGATGGCGAAGACCGCGGATCTCGGCATTGTTTTCCTCGACCATGGCGGCATTCTGCTGGGTGATCAGCTCGACATCGTGGACAGCTTGGGTGACCTGGGTGATGCCGGTCGACTGTTCGGCGGCGGCCGACGAGATCTGTGCCACGAGTTTGCGCACGTCACTGACATGGGCGATGATCTTCGTCAGCGCCTCACCGGTCTCCTCTACCAGATTGACGCCGCTTTCGACCTGGGTGGCGCTTGCGGAGATCAGCTGTTTGATCTCGCGGGCAGCACCGGCACAACGCTGAGCCAGCTCGCGGACTTCCTGGGCGACGACGGCGAAACCGCGACCCGCCTCGCCGGCACGGGCGGCCTCGACGCCGGCGTTGAGCGCGAGAAGATTGGTCTGGAAGGCGATCTCGTCGATGACGCCGATAATCGTGGCGATCTTGTTGGACGACCGGCTGATCTCGGCCATGGCACCGACGGCGCGGGCGACAACCTCGCCCGAGCGAACGGCAAATTCCTCCGTCTCGTTGACCGACTGCGAGGTTTCCTTCGCATTGGCCGCCGTGCCGCGCACGACATCGCTGAGGTGGCGGAGTGCCCTCGAGCTTTCTTCCAGTGCAGCAGCCTGCTGTTCGGTGCGGCGGGCAAGATCGTCGGCGGAGGACGACAGGTTGGCGGTGCCGCCATTGATCTCATGGGCAGCGAAACCGACTTCCGAAAGCGTCGCACGCAGGGCTTCGACGGCCTGGTTATAGGTCCGTGCCATGACGACGAAATCCTCAGGCAGGTTTTCGTCCATGCCGGTGGCGAGATCGCCTTCGGCAAGGTTGCCGAGAACACCCGAAAGCGCCGTCAATGCATGTTCCTGTTCGGCCGCGACCCTTGCGCGTTCAGATGCCTGACGTTGTGCCGCGGCAGTGGATAGCTCGCGGGCAGCAGCAGCCTCCTGTTCCAGCCGGATATTTTCCTTGGCGGCATCGCGGAAAACGGTCACCGAGCGAACCATTTCACCGATCTCGTCGCCGCGTTCACGACCCTCGATCGCAACCTCCAGATCGCCATCGGCGAGCCGCTTCATCACTTCGGTGACACGGCGCAGAGGACCGCGCAGGGTCTCGACCAACATCAGGCCGCCGGCGATCGCCAGAACCGTGCCGATCACCATGGCGGCGACCGACAGCGTTGCCGAACGCTCGCTGTCCTGCTTGCCGACTTCCTGGGCCTGGGCGACGAAATCCTTGAGACCTGCCATGCCGGCGGTCAGCGTCGAGGATGCGGCTGCCTTCCTGTTCTGCCAGTCGGCGGCAATGGCGATCAGCTTGGCCGAGGCCGCATCGATCGCGGCCAGATGCGCGTCGACCTTGGCGGAAAATTCGGCCATGGTGACATTGGTCTTGGCAAGTTCGGAGACGCGGGCGCTGACGGCACGCAAATCGGCGGTGCCGGCGATCAGCGGCTTGCGAGCGTCGTCGCTCACCGTGGTACGCAGCCGCTCGACGAGCAGTTTCAATTCGCCGATCCGCCGCAGCGAATCCTCCGTCTGTGCCAGCAGTTCGCGCTGTGCCGCGACATCGCCTTCCAGCCCGACGAAACGCTCGGCCGCGGTGACCGCCTTTTTCGTCGTCAGGCTGTCGAGATCGGCCTGGATGCGCATGAAGGCGCTGGCGCCGAGGCGTGCGGCGCGCGCCTTGTCGGCGACAGGGGCATCCCCTGCAAGGGCGGTTTCGATGTCGGCCGCGGCCTGGCGGGTCGGGTCAAAAATCTTGTCGGTCTTTTCGGAGACCAGGCCCTTGATATTGGCAAATTCGCCGTCGAGCGCATTGAGATAAAGTTTCGCGGTATTGACGGCGCCATCATCGCTATCGGCACGGCGCATGGCATCGCGCAGATTGGCGATGCGGCCGGCAATGGCGTTATAGGCATAAGCTTCGAGCAGCATGCCCTTGGCGAATTTTTCCTTGCCCTCGGTCTGCTTGCGCAACGTGCCGACTTGTTTTGCAACACCGTCACCGAGCGCGCCGATCTCGGACATCGCGGTGGCAATCGCCGTATCGGTCTGGTCGCGCGATGTCTTGACGGCCCAGAGGCCATCGACATGGGCGCGCATGGCGGCGGCCAGCCCCTCAACCGGCGCGATGCGGGCACGATCGTCGTTGGACACGAGCAGGCCCTCAAGCGTTGCGACGCCCGCCTGCTGCTTGTCGATATCCGCCTTCAGGGCAGACATGGTGCGGTCATTGGGGCTTGCCGAAAACTCCTGCAGGCTGGCCTGAAGCCTTTCGAAGTCGCTGATGTTTTCGATCGTGGCGCGGGTGACCGTCATGTGGCCGTTGAGGGTGCTTGCCGTGTAATAACCGGCAAGTCCGACGCCTGCGATCAGTAAGATGAGAGGAATAACAAAAAGAAGAACCTTGGTAACAATCTTGCGGCCCTGCAGAAGGCGATCTACGAACAATTTCATCCCCGTAATTGGCTGCGCGGCAAGGCACGGCGACATCCGTGCGAAGCGAAGCGATTCCAGCGTCATGCGGGAATAGTCGTGCAACCATGTCTACATCTGGTTGAGCAACCGTTAATGGCATCAGCAACGAATTGCTCGCGCCGCGTATGGCGGTGCAAAATTGCTGGCGGCAACCATGCCGATCTCGTAAACACGAGCCCGCAGGCGGCGGAGGAATCACCATGGCATTGTCGGAAAACACGCGCGGGGCGCTTTTTATGGCGACCGCGATGGCGGTGTTTGCCTGCAATGACGCATTGGTCAAGGCGCTGACCCATGATCTGAGCATCCCGCAGATCATGGCGGTGCGCGGCGTTATGACCACCGCCCTCGTCTTCGCCGTCTCGGTTTTCATGGGGGTAAAGCTGTCGCTTCGCACCCTCACCCATCCGCTGGTCCTGTTGCGAACGGGCTTCGAACTGGGCGCGACGCTCACCTATTTCAACGCATTGGCGCGGATCGATTTCGCCGCTGCCGCGTCGATCATGCAATCGCTGCCGCTGGCTGTCACGCTCGGCGCCGCATTGCTGTTTCGCGAGCCGGTCGGCTGGCGGCGCTGGAGTGCCATCATCGTCGGGTTCCTCGGCGTGCTGCTGATCATCCAGCCGGGACCGGAGGGGTTCTCGACGGATGCGCTGTTTCCGCTCTGCGCCGTTTTTTTCACCGCCGCCCGTGACCTGACGACACGGCGGATGTCGGCGGAGATCCCGACGCTGCATGTCACTCTGTTCACCTCGTTCATCATCATGGTCGTCGGCTTTATCCTGATCGTGCCGACCGGAGGCTGGCAACCGATCTCCGGTTCCAACTGGGCGGTGCTGGCGCTGACGGCGGTCGCGGTTTTCTGCGGCTACCAGACGGTGATCCTGGCGATGCGCGCCGGCGACATATCCTTCGTCGCGCCGTTCCGTTATACGAGCCTGATCTGGGCACTGGTCATCGGCATTCTGGCATTCGGTGAAAAGCCGGGAACATTCGTGCTCGTCGGTGCCGCAATCGTCATCTGCTCCGGCCTCTACACGTTCTATCGCGAGAGCCGGCGCGCCAGCGATACGGCAAAGACCGCAGCCGTATCACCCAACGAGGGATGAGGTCGCAGGCGGGAAAGGCCGTACAGGGAACGCATATGGCACTTGTGACCACGCCACCGGGTTTTATTCTCGCCGGCGGCAGATCGAGCCGGATGGGCACCAACAAGGCATTGCTGACGCTCGGCGATAAAAGCGTGCTTGCGCATGTCGTCGACCGGCTCTCACCGCAGGTCTCAAAGATTGCCATCAATGCGCCAGCTGCCTTTCCCGGTTTCGAGACGCTCGGCCATATCGAGGACAGCGCCAGCGGCCAGCTCGGCCCGCTGGCCGGCATCCTTACCGGCATGCGCCACCATGCGGGCCTTTTGCGCGAGACCTCGCATTTCCTCACCGCGCCCTGCGACAGTCCCTTTCTTCCGACGGATCTCGCTGCACGGTTGATCGCAGCCTGCGATAGCCCGCAGACCATCGTTATCGCTTCATCGCTTGGCCGCCGGCATCCGGTCTTCGGGCTCTGGCCGGTTGCGCTTGCCGATGCGTTGGAGCAGTGGCTGATCGTCGACGACAACCGGCGTATCAACGCCTTTCTCGACCATCACCACGCGGTGACCGTCGATTTCGCGTCATTCGAGACCAGCGCTGGACCGCTCGATCCGTTCCTCAACATCAACACACCCGAGGACCTCGCACATGCGCAGGCCTTCGCGGAGACGCTCGCATGACATCGATCCCGACATCGGCCACACCGGCATTCGGCATTTCCGGCTGGAAAAACTCCGGCAAGACGGGGCTGACTGTCCGGCTGGTGAGCGAACTCACCGCGCGCGGCTACCGCATTTCGACGATCAAGCATGCCCACCACGACTTCGACATCGACAAACCCGGCGCCGATTCATTCCGTCACCGCGAGGCAGGAGCCGAGGAAGTGGCGATCGTCTCCGGCACACGCTTTGCCATCATGCACGAGCTGAGAGGCGCCGCCGAACCGACGCTTGCCGAAATCCTGTCACGGATAGCGCCTTGCGATCTGGTGCTGGTCGAAGGTTACAAGCGCGAGCCGATCCCGAAGATCGAACTGCGCCGGCTGGAGTCCAAAAGCCGTGAGCCGTTTTATCCGAACGATGCGCATGTCATGGCCATCGCCGCGGACCATCCGGTCGAAGAGACCACCCTGCCCGTCTTTCATCTCGACGACACGGTTTCGATCGCCGATTTCATCGTCAAAACGACCGGTCTTGCCAAACGATAAAAGCCGCCGGCCCTTCGACCGACGGCTTTGCTTTTTCAAGCCGATACCAAACCTTACTGGTTCGACGCGACCGGCTTCACCAGCGGCGTGATACGGCGGATGGTGACGCGGCGGTTTTCCTGGTTCGGACCCGTTGTGCGGACCTTCAGGAACTGCTCGCCATATCCTTGCGTCGCCATGTTTTCCGGCGGGATGCCGTAGACATCGGTCAGCACGCGCGCCACCGATTCCGCCCGCTGGTCGGAGAGGACGAGGTTGTCCTGATCCGAACCGACGGCATCGGTATGGCCCTCGATCAGGAAGGTCTCGGACGGATCCTTGTCGAGCACCTGCTTGATGCCATCCGCGACATTGCGCAGCGAACCGGCCTGGTTCATCGAGATCGTCGCACTGGCCGTGTCGAAGGTGATCGTATCGAGATCGATACGGCGCACCTTGTCACGCAGGCGGGCCGAATAACGGACTTCATCCATTGAATAGACGCGCTCGACCCGCTCGACGGGCGGCTTTTCCAGGAAGCGGTAGTAGTCGCGATCCGGTTCGGCCGAAGTGTCGGCGATATAATCGTCGAGCGGAACCTGCAGGCGCATCGGCGGCAGATCGTCGCCCGGGTCACGCCAGACATAATTCGCATCACGCGTCTCGTTGGCAAGCTGCGGTGCGTAGGACAGGATATATTCCCGGCCATCGGGAGCGACGCGCGACCGCTGCACGACTTCGCCGTAGCGGTTGCGGATGGTGACGATGCGCGTTCCGTCCTCACGCTCGATGACTTCGCGGACACGGCCCTGGCTCAACTGATCATATTCCGGCGGACGACGATCGTCGTAAAAACGGCGGCTGTCGTCATGACGAATGACTTCCTGGTCGTCGATCCGCATGAAGACGCGGCCATCGTCGCGGTCACCATATCCGGGAGGCGGCGGCGGGTTGCCCTGCTGGCCCTGGTTCTGACCCTGACCGACGGCATAACCGACTGCCGCACCAAGAGCTGCCGCACCAAGGACTTCCCATCCGTTCTGGCGTTCGAATTTCGGACGCTTGTCGAGGCGCTTGCCACGCTCCTGATCGGCGTCGCGTACCGCCTGCTGCTCCTGCTGGCGCGACATGCCGGGCCCTTGAGCATCGGCATCGGAGCGCGGCGGCGGACCAGGCGGCTGATCGGGCACCTGATTGCGCGGCGGACGACCCTGCTGGGCCGGCTGCTGGCCGGCCTGCTGACCCGATTGCGCCGGCTGGCCGGGCTGATTGCGGCCGTCTGCAGGCGGACGCCGGCTCGGCTGCTTGGCGCTGTCGAGCACCGCCGCACCGTTTTCGACCGGAAGCACTGCCTGTTCGCCGGGCTTTGCGGCCTTCGGATCCTTGGCGATCTCCTTGGCACGCTCCACCTGCTGAGGTGTCGTTGCCGTCTGCGGAGGCTGGGCCGGACGCGCATTGCCGGGTTGCTGATCGGCTCCCTGACCGGCCTGCTGGTTCGCCGGCTGCTGAGCTGGCTGGGCTTGGCCGGGCTGAACCTGAGCGGGCCTGGGCTGGCCGGGCTTGGGTTGACCGGGCTGAGCCGGCTGCTGGGCCTGGTCCGCCTGGCGAGCCGGGTTTGCGGGCTGATTTGTTTCACCCTGATCGGCCTGCTGGCGCGGTGGCTTCGGCGCCTGCTGCGGCTGTTCGGCCTGCTGCGTTGCCCCCTTCTTCGGCGGCTGGGCATCGGGTGCCTGTTCGGCATTCTGCTGGCGCGGCTTTGGTGGCTGCGGCTGGGCCTGATCCGGCTGGGACGCGCGGTTCGCCGGCTGGTTTGTTTCACCCTGATCGGCCTGCTGACGCTGTGGCTTCGGCGCCTGCTGCGGCTGTTCGGCCTGCTGCGCTGCCCCCTTCTTCGGCGGCTGGGCATCAGGTGCCTGCTCGGCATTCTGCTGGCGCGGCTTGGGCGGCTGCGGCTGGGCCTGATCCGGCTCGGCCGCGCGGTTCGCCGGCTGTTTGGGTTCACCCTGATCGGCCTGCTGGCGCTGAGGCTTCGGCGCCTGCTGCGGTTGTTCAGCCTGCTGGGCGTCGCGCTTCTTCGGCGGCTGGGCATCGGGTGCCTGTTCGGCATTCTGCTGGCGCTGCGGCTTCGGGGCCTGCGGCTGTTCGGCCGACTGAGCGTCCCGCCTTTTCGGCGGCTGGGCGTCCGGCGCCTGATCTGCCTGCTGTTCACGCCTCTGGGGCTTCTGACCGCCCTGTTGGCCACCCTGCTCTCCGGCCTGATCGCCACCCTTGTTGCGCCCCTCGGCGCGCGGGCGTTCGCCCTGCTGCGGTTGACCATCGTCGCGCTTGGGACGCTTCTTGCCCTCGCCCGGCTGACCATCCTCGGGGATGATCTGCTGCTGGACGCGGACAATGCCCGGATTGGCTATCTGACCCGCAGTGGCCTGAATCGGTGCGACATCAAGCCCCAACGGCATGGCGCTGGCCGGCTGGATGATCAGCGGCAGGGACAGGACCGGGGCCGCCACGCTGGCAAACAGTCTGGATCTCATCGACACTTTCATCGACATGGCAATTTCCTTCTTTTGGCGTTTCATCCCGATCGTCCATTTGTGCCTTACACGGGCGGACTTTAGCGGCGTCTCAACTGCATTTGCCCGAATTTTGTTCCATTCGAGGCGAAGCAGCAGGCTTGCCCATGATCGGGACCAAAGTCTGAACGGCGCTTGAACGGCCTGTTCACCAGTTGTGGAGCAAGGAGTTGTGAAGCCCGGGGTTGCCGGTCAAAATGCCGTTGCAATTTTTCCGGAGCCGGTATCTATAAAAACCAAGGCGTGGCTGCGCCCTGTCCCTGCGGCGAAGAACCCTTAGAAAACGACGCCGGGCTACCAACAGAGAGGACCATCATGAAAATTTCCACCCGTGTGCTTGCCGCCGCATCGATCGCTGCAATGTCGATCTTCGCCGGCTCCGCAATGGCTGCCGACAAGCTCGTCATCGGTACCGATTCCACCTACCCGCCCTTCGAATATGTCGATGCCAGCGGTCAGTTTCTCGGCTTCGACATGGATATCGGCCGTGCGCTCTGCACCCAGATGAAGGTCGAATGCACCTTTGTCAGCAATGACTGGGACGGCATCATTCCGGCCCTGCAGGCCAAGAAGTTCGACATGATCCTGTCGTCCATGTCGATCACGCCGGAACGTTCCGAACTCGTCGACTTCACGAACAAGTATTACAACACCCCGCCGGCAATCGCCGTGCCGAAGGATTCGACGGCAAAGACCATCGAGGACCTCAAGGGCAAGACGATCGGTGCCCAGAGCTCGACCACCCATGCCAACTATGCTGAAAAGCACCTCGGCGATACCGAGCTGAAGCTTTATCCGACCGCCGACGAATACAAGCTCGACATCACCAATGGACGCGTCGATGCCGTCATCGACGACGTCGTCGTTCTGTCGGAATGGGTCAAGTCGGATGCCGGCGCCTGCTGCAAGATCCTGACGACCCTGAAGAGCGATCCGGAAATCAACGGTATCGGTGCCGGCATTGCCGTCCGCAAGGGCCATGCCGCGCTGAAGGACAAGCTCAATGCCGCGATCGTGGCGATCCGCGCCGATGGCACCTACAAGAAGATCCAGGACAAGTATTTCGACTTCGACGTTTACGGCGAATAAGAAATCCACTGCCGAAACCGGCCAAAAATGGCGGAAGGCTTGCCCTTCCGCCATTTTTGTTTGACAACAACCAAAACAAGGCGGCCGAGACCGCGATAAGGGGACGATGAATGGGCGGATTGTTTTCCGCGCTCGGCAGCATTTTGGGCGACGTTTTGACCTGGATCTCGACCGTGTTCGATCCGTTCTGCGGGCCCGTCGGACTTCTTAGCCTGTTCGGCAACGCGACGATCCTTGCCTGCGGCGATACCGGCTGGGGTGACGAGATTGCCGCCGGCATCCGGATCACCATCACGGTTGCGCTGTGCACATTGCCGATCGGTCTGATCATCGGCTTCATCGTGGCGCTCGGGCAGCAGTCACAGGACCGGCTTTTGAGACTTGCGGCCGGCATCTACACGACGATCTTCCGCGGCATGCCCGAACTGCTGACCCTGTTCATCATCTATTACGGTGCGCAGATCCTCATCCAGTCGGTACTCGCCTCCCTCGGTTATGACGAGCGGGTGGAGATCAACGCCTTCGTCGCCGGCATGATTGCCTTGTCGGTCGTGTTTTCCGCCTATTGCTCGGAAGTCCTGCTGTCGGCCTTCCGCGCCATTCCGCATGGCCAATACGAGGCCGGCGATGCGCTGGGCCTGCGGCGCTGGCGGACGATGATCCTGATCATCCTGCCGCAGTTGGTAAGGATCGCGCTGCCGGGCCTGAGCAATCTGTGGATGATCCTGTTGAAGGACACGTCCTATGTCTCGATCATCGGGCTCGCCGATATCCTGCGCCAGACGAATGTCGCGGTCCGGGTGACGAAGGAAGCCTTCTTCTTCTACGGCCTCGCCTGCCTGATCTATCTGGCGCTTGCCATCATTTCCTCCTTCGGCCTCGGCTTCATCGAGCGCTGGGCCAGGCGTTCGGAGGTCGGCAGATGAGCCATATCAGCGAACTTATCGGTCCGCGCCCTGCCCCTGCGGTGGTCGATCGACCGCTCACCGGTGCGCGCGTTCTCGGCCTGGGCCTGCTGGCCGTATGGCTGCTGATTGCCATCGCGCTCGTTGCGATGGTCGTCACCGGCTGGGACATGGCCAAGATCGAACGCTACGGGCCGCGTTATCTGCATGGGCTGTGGACAACGGTGTCGCTGGTCGGGCTCTCGGTGCTGCTCGGGGCCGTGATCGCCCTGCCGCTCGCATTCGCGCGCATGTCGAAGAACCGCATCATCGGCGGGTTCGCTTATGCCTATGTCTATTTCTTCCGCGGCACACCGCTGCTTGCCCAGCTGTTTGTCGTCTATTACGGGCTCGGCGGTTTCAGGCCGCAGCTCGAATCCATCGGTCTCTGGTGGTTCTTCCGCGAAGCCTGGTATTGCGGCCTGTTCTCGCTGACGATCAACACCGCCGCCTATCAGGCGGAAATCCTGCGCGGCGCGATCGAAAGCGTCCCCAACGGCCAGAGAGAGGGTGCAGCGGCACTCGGACTTTCGAAAACGATCGCCTTCCGCAAGGTGATCCTGCCGCAGGCCCTGATCGTCGCGCTCAGGCCCTATGGCAACGAGATCATTCTGCTGATCAAGGGATCGGCGGTCGTCTCGATCGTCACGGTCTATGACCTGATGGGCGAGACACGTTACGCCTTCTCGCGGACCTTCGACTACCAGACCTATCTGTGGGCGGCGATCTTCTATCTGGCTATGGTCGAGGCGCTGCGGCATATCTGGGCCTATATCGAGCGGCGGCTGACGCGCCATCTGGTGCGCTGAAGCGCAGCATGATCTTCCAGATCGTGCTGCCTGCTTAGGCTCGTTGTTTTCGAAGCATATCCCTGTTTCGAAAACGATGCCCCGCTGCGGAGAGATAGTTAGCAGCACTCACGACGCATTGATGCTAAACCTCTGATACAACAGATAAAAACGCCACAAACGGTATTCATCAAGCTTCCGTTAAGCATGACATGGTCACCTGATGGTGACGCATCCGATGCGTCGCCAAAAAGGGAACAGCAAATGTCGGACCTCGAAATGATGCTGAGAGGCTACGGCCTCACCACTGCCGAGATCTTTTATCGCATGCCCGATCACCCGGCTCTTCTGCAGAGTTATGTCTGGCAGAACTACGATCTCGCCCCCGATTTTCCCGAGATGAACGGGTTCCTGAAATTCTGGCAGGAAACGCTCGACGGGCCGTTGCATTCGGTGCGCTACGTGCATCGCAAGCTGATTTCGGCCAGCGAATGGCGCGCGGTCAACGGCGAGATCATCCTGCACTGACGACCTGACCACGACCCTGTCCGGCCAAATCCCCGGCGTCACGATTGCCAAACGTCCTGATGACGCTTAAAGCGCTCGCGACATCAAGAGGTGAAGGCTATGGCGAAGATCGACGAAGAAGCATTGGCGGAAGCCTATAACCGCGCGCTTGAGCTTGAAAAGGCGGGCGATCTGGACGCGGCCGTGAAGGCCTACCGGCAGGTTCTGGAAATCGATCCCGAGGACCATGGCGGCGCGGCCGTCCGGATCGCTTCGATGGGGTTCGGTGAAGCGCCGCCCAAGGCGCCGGACGCCTATGTCGAGACGCTGTTCGATCAGCATGCGGAAAGCTTCGAAGACATTCTGGTCGACCAGCTCGGTTACGCCGTGCCGGTGATGGTACGCCAGCGGCTGCAGGAGTTGAAGCTCGGCCCGTTCAAACGGATGCTCGACCTTGGTTGCGGCACGGGGCTCACCGGCGGCGCATTGCGCGACATGGCTGACGACATTACCGGCATCGACATCTCCGAAAACATGGTCGAAATCGCCCATGAGAAGGATCTCTACGAGACGCTTTATGTCGCCGAAGTGGAGGACTTTCTCGAAGACAATGATGACGAGGACTTCGATCTCGTCACCGCCACCGACGTACTTCCCTATCTCGGCGCTCTCGAACCGCTGTTCTTCGGAACGGCGGAAAACATGGTCGCCGGCGGGCTGTTCATCTTCTCCTCCGAGGCCTTGCCCGAGGGCGATGCCAAGACCACCTATGCGGTCGGTCCACACCAGCGGTTCCTCCATGCACCCGCCTATATCCTGGCACGGCTTGCCGATACCGGATTCGAGCTTGTCGAGATGACCGATATCAACGTGCGCATGCAGGACGGCAACCCGAGCCCGGGCCATCTGGTCATCGCGAGACTGAAGGGCTAGTTTCTTCGCCGCAACGGAGAACGGCCCGATGACGCCGGAGCGCTATTTCATTGCCCAGGCCTATAACAATGCCTGGGCCAATCACCGGCTGTCGAAGGCCTGCGCACTGCTGTCACCGGCAGAACTTGTGGCACCGCGCCAAAACTTCTTTCCGTCGATCATCCACACGCTGAACCACATTCTCACCGTCGACTGGCTTTATATCGGCGCGCTGGAAGGTGACTGTCCGGGCAAGGCGGCGTTCGATCCGGAAATCCCGTTTCCCGACTTCGCCGATCTCGACCGCGAGCAGCGCATGGCAGACCGCCGGCTGATCGATTACTGTCGTCTTTTGACCGTCGAGAATTTCGAGGCAGAGGTTCGTATCCCGCGCGACACCCATGTGCAGGTCGAGACGGCGGACCGCATCCTGCTGCATCTTTTCCAGCATCAGACCCACCATCGCGGCCAGGTGCATGCGATGGTGTCCGGCACGTCGGTCAAACCGCCGCAGCTCGACGAATTTTTTCCCGCAGATCCGGCCGAACAGGCATTGCGAGCACAAGATCTCGCAGAACTCGGCCTTACCGAATCCATCATCTGGAGTGAATGAGAATGCTGTATTTCGTCATCAAGGCCCTGCACCTTCTGTCCGACTTCCTGCTGATCGGCGGCATGCTGATCAACGCCTTCGTGATTTCCATGGTGCCGGCGCCGATCCGTGTCGGTGTCATCGTCGCGTTGAGGAAATACGATCGCACGGTGACGACGGCAGCACTTGCCGGCGCCTGGATCTTCGGTCTCTGGCTCGCCTTCGGTTACACCGGTTTTGCCGGCAATGGCTGGCTGCACGGCAAGCTGCTGCTGGTGGTGATCCTGTCGGCCCTTCATGGCATGCAGCAGGCGGCGATGCGCAAGATGGCCGCCGACCCGAAGCTCGATCCGAACGCCTTCGTGCGGCTGGGCATGCCGATCATCCTGATCTGTCTCGTGCTGATCGTGGCACTTGCCGTGATCAAGCCGTTCTGATCGGTAACAGAGCCGCTTTTCCGGCTGCAGAGCCGTTACACAGGCCCTCTCCAATCGCTTCCGCCGCAAAACAGCCTGCTTTGGGTTGTCGCAAGGAGTGGTTGAAAAACCGATGCAGAATCGGAATCTGGCTAAGATCCAGACTGGAGAGGGTTTGATGAGCGAAAATCGGGAGAGAGTGCACATTGCCGTGTTGTTCGGCGGGCGATCGGCCGAACACGACGTGTCCGTGCTTTCGGCCACCAATGTGATGAATGCTCTCGATCCGGCCAGATACGACGCCCTGCCGATCTTCGTCGATCGGCAGGGCCAATGGCTGCTGAGCGCCTTCGAAGGTGGCAGGCTGGCAAAGCCGTCAGGCGGGACACAGCTGTGCCTGGTGCCCGGAGGTCTTGGCCGCATCGTCGCAATCCCTGCCGGTGGCGCATCATACGAGTTGCCGGGCATCGACATCCTGTTTCCCGTCCTGCACGGCCTGCATGGCGAAGACGGCGCGGTGCAGGGGCTGGCGGAGGTGGCGCGCGTGCCACTTGCCGGATGCGGCATTCTCGGTTCGGCCAATGCCCTGGACAAGGATATCGCCAAAAGGCTGTTCATCGAGGCAGGAATATCGGCGGCCCGCTCGGTGACGATCCATCGTGACGACATGCCAGGCTTCGACGCATTGAGCCATACGCTCGGTCTGCCCATCTTCATCAAGCCGGCCCGCCAGGGATCGTCGGTCGGGGTCAGCAAGGTGTCGACCGAGGCCGATTACGAAGCGGCTTTATCGGAAGGTTTTCGACACGACAGCAAACTGCTGGCCGAGGAGTTCGTCAAGGGACGCGAGATCGAATGTGCGGTGCTGGAAGATGCGGACGGCACGCTTTTCGTCTCGAAGACCGGAGAAATCACCCCGGCTGAAAGCCACGGCTTCTATTCCTACGACGCCAAATATATCGACGAGGACGGCGCGGCCCTGATCGTGCCGGCCAACCTTGAGCCGCAGATCGAGGACGAAATCCGGGCGCTGGCCATTCGTGCCTTCCGGGCGCTTGGTTGCGACGGCATGGCACGTGCTGATTTCTTCCTCACCGCAGACGGACGGATCCTCGTCAACGAACTCAACACCATTCCCGGCTTCACCAATATCAGCATGTATTCCAAGGTGATGGCAGCAAGCGGCGTCAGCTATCCGCAGGTCATAGACCGCCTCGTCGTGCATGGGCTTTCGCGGGCACGCCGATCGATCTGATCAGCGCGCCGACCGGCCCCGGCACACAAGGGAGGCTTCAGCCTCTTCCAAGGATCGTGTCGAGCAGCTTGCCTTCCAGTTCCGCCAGGACCGGATCGCCGTGTCGCCGCAGTCCGGTCCGGGGAATTTCGAGGTCGAGGCTGATACGGCCCTCATCGAGCACGATCACCCGGTCGGCCAGATGCACCGCTTCGGCCACATCATGGGTGACAAGGACCGCGGTAAAGCCGAGTTCGCGCCAGACATCGGTCACCAGATCCTGCATGCCGATACGGGTCAGCGCGTCGAGTGCGCCGAGCGGTTCGTCGAGCGCCAGAAGGCCCGGACGGCTGACGAGGGCGCGCGCCAGCGCCACACGCTGGCGCTGACCGCCCGATAGTTTGGACGGCCAGTCGCTTGCCTTTTCCGCAAGCTGCACGGCTGAGAGCGCCCGTTCGGCTTGCTGCCGTTCCCTCGCCTTGGTGACGCCGTCGCCGAGGCCGACGGCGACGTTATCCGCGACCGAGAACCATGGCAGGAGCCGGGGCTCCTGGAAAACGATGCGGGCATTGGCGTCGACCGCCTCGCCATTGCCGTCATGGAAGGCGATCTCGCCGCCGGTCGGCTCGTCGAGGCCAACCAGAAGACGCAGCAGCGTGCTCTTGCCGCAGCCACTCTTGCCGACAATGGCGATGAACTGGCCAGCGGGCACGTCGAGATCGATGCCCTTCAGCACCTGATTGTCGCCGAAACTTTTGTCTACGCCGCGCAATGTCAGGCCTGCCGGTTGCGGCCGGACCTCGATTTCGTCATCCACCTGCGCTTCGACCGGCTGAAAATTCAGGTATTCGACAAGCTCGCTGTCGGAGATGAAGGCCAGCGGCGACTGATAGGGTCCGATCGGCATATCCTGCTCCTTAAGTCTGGTAAACCGGGTTCCAGGCGAGTGCCCGGCGCTCCAGCGATCTGGCGACGACATCGGCGAGTTTTCCGAGCGCCGCATAGATGACCAGCGACAGCACGACGACGTCGGTCATCATGAATTCGCGGGCAGTGTTGGCCATGTAGCCGATGCCGGAATTGGCGGCGATCGATTCAGACACGATCAGCGTCAGCCACATGATGCCGAGCGCATATCGGAGGCCGACAAAAATCGACGGTAGTGCCCCGGGGAAAATCACCTTGCGGAACAGCGACCAGCCGCTCATGCCGTAGATCCTGCCCATCTCGATCAGGTCGCGATCGACGTTCCTCACCCCGTGATAGGTGTTGAGATAGACCGGAAAAAGCACGCCGAGCGAAGTGAGGAAGAGTTTTGCCTCCTCGCCGATGCCGAACCACAGGATGACCAGCGGGATCATCGCCAGATGCGGAATGGTGCGCAGCATCTGCAGGGTCGTGTCGGTCAGCTGTTCGGAGAGTTTTGACACGCCGTTGGCAATGCCGAGCAGGAAACCGATCAAGCCGCCGAGTAGCAGCCCCGCCAATGCCCGCGCGCCGCTGACTGCAATGTTTTGCGCCAGTTCCCCGGACAGCAGACGCTCCCAGAAAGCTGCAACGACCGCCACCGGCGCCGGCATGATCCGGTCGGCAATGATGCCGGCCGACGAACCGGCCTGCCAGAGCAGCACCAATGTCACCGGCAGGAGAAAAGGCAAAAACGCCCCTTTGGGGAGGGTGCGCGAACGATTGCCCGCTCGCGCACCTTTCTCCACCGCAGCCCTGGGAGGGGATGTCGCGCCGGCCCTTGCGGCCGGCCTGTTGTCTTCTTCGACCAGTCGCCTGATCCGGCGTCCTTCCGAAAACGTGTCGACCGTCGTCATCGTGTTTTCCTCTTGCCGGTTGAGATCAGGATGCCGCGACGGCGCGGATGGTCGAGTGGCCGCCGCCGCCGAACAGATGCTTTTCACCGCCGAACTCGTTGCCGAAACCGGCACGCTGCTCCTCGCGGGTAATGCCCAATTCAGGAAACAGCAGCTCCGCCACGCGGTAGGCTTCTTCGAGATGCGGATAACCGGAACCGATCACCGTCTCGATGCCGAGTTCCTGATATTCGCGCAACCTTGCCGCCACCGTCTTCGGCGAGCCGACCAGGGCGGTACCGGCACCCGAACGCACCAGCCCGATACCGGCCCACAGGTTCGGCGAAACCTCCAGCTTGTCGCGGCGTCCATTGTGAAGTGCTGCCATCCGGCTCTGGCCGACACTGTCGGAATCTTTTGCGAAATGGGCCTGCGCCTTGGCAATCGTTTCGTCGGAAAGCTTCGAGATCAGCCTGTCGGCCGCCTCCCAGGCTTCCTCGTCGGTCTCGCGCACGATGAAGTGGAGGCGAATGCCGAAGGAAACCTCCCTGCCCCGCTTTTCGGCGGCGGCACGCACGGCCTTGATCTTCTGTTCAACCTGTTCCGGCGGTTCGCCCCAGGTCAGATATTTGTCACCGCGACCGGCAAAAAATTCGATGCCGGCATCCGACGATCCGCCGAAATAAAGCGGCGGGCGCGGCGCCTGGATGGTCGGGAAACCGAGCTTGGCATCCTTCGCCTTGATGTGCTTGCCGTCGAGATCGGCATGGCCGGTCGTCACCAGATCCTCGAAGACCTGGAAGAATTCTTCCGCGTGGGCATAACGCTCGTCATGCTCGAGAAAGATCCCGTCGCCGGCAAGTTCCGACGGATTGCCGCCGACGACGATATTGAGCAGCAGACGACCGTTCGACACCCGGTCGAGAGCTGCCGCCAGACGTGCATAATAGGCGGGTGCAGCGGTGCCGGGACGGATGGCAACCAGGAATTTCAGCTTTTCGGTGAAAGGCGCAAGTGCTGCCGCCGTGACGAAGGATTCCTCGCATGACACGCCGGTCGGCAACAGCACGCCGGAATAGCCGAGCCGGTCCACAGCCTGTGCAAGCTCGCGCAGATAGCGGTGTTCGGGCGGGCGGTTCAGCTCGCTTGCGCCGAGATAGCTGCCGTCGCCAGCGGTCGGAATGAACCAGAGAAAATCGATCGGTTTTGCTGCTTTGGTCATTTTGAAAATCCTTGGTCTCTATCGGCTTTGCGACGGAATTCGGTTCAGCTCGCCTTCGGGCGCCAGACGATGTCGCTGACGTCGAGTTTGCGGGGAATGATCTTCAGATCGTAAAATTCGTCGGCCAGCGCCTGCTGATAGGCGACGGCCTGATCCGAGACGGTCGACACAGCACCGAGATCGGCGCCCTTGCGCGACAGCACCACTTGTGTGACCTTTTCCGGCACGCCGGTGATAGAGGCGATCGCCTTGACCGTATCATCGAAATTGGCCTGTGCCTGGCCGCCGACCTTCTTCAGCTCGTCGATCACCTCGACGATCAGCTCGCCGTTTGCGGCGGCAAAATCACCATTGCCGAGGAAATAGCTCCAGCTGTCGACGATGCCATCGGCGGTCACCAGCACCCGCGTCTGCGGGTCGGCCTCGGCAATTGCCGTGTAAGGATCCCAGATCGACCACGCGTCGATCGAGCCGGTCTTGAAGGCGGCCGCCGCATCCGGCGGAGCCAGATCGACAAGCGTGACATCGGTGGGTGCCAGTCCGCCCTTGCGCAGTACCTTGACCGCGACGTTATGGGCGCTCGATCCCCGCTTGAAGGCGAGCCGTTTCCCCTTCAGGTCTTCGATCTTCTCAATCGAGCTGTCCTTATGGACGAGAATGGCGGAGCCTTCCGAACTGCCGCGATAGGTGCCGACATACACGAGATTGCCGCGGGCCGCCTGGGCAAACAGCGGCGGCACGTCGCCCGTTGGGCCGAAATCCAGTGCGCCGGCGCCGAGCGCTTCCAGAAGCGGCGGGCCCGAGGTGAATTCCGACCAGCTGACCTTGATGCCGCGATCGGCAAACCGCTTTTCCAGCGCGCCCTGGCTTTTGGCAAGCGCCAGCACGCCGTTTTTCTGCCAGCCGATGCGCAATTCCTTGGTCGCGGCCCGCGCACTGCCTGCAAGAGGCAATGTTGCAGCGGCGGCTGCCGCACCGATGAGGGCAAGTGCCTGCCGGCGGGTCTGTGTCAGTGTCACCATGGATTGAGCCCTTTCCTCTCTCCTGGATCGCAATCGGCCATGCTCCCCATGACCGCGATCCGTCGATGACCAAAGGCTCCCATACTCTAGCGGCTTGGTCGACATTCCGGCGTTTCAAAAAAACCGGCTAAAAGGAGATTTCATTTCTCCATTTCGAGCGGATCGGAATGCAAAACTGCTAGTCGATGCAGCCGCGGCCAATTGCGGAAAATCATTTTCATGACCTGCCCGCTTTCCGCCGGCCATGCTTTGTTCCAGTTCTCGGGGCTTGGACAACATGGACGTTGGCATGGCGAAAGCGGCATCCACCAATTTCGATGTGATGGGGTTCCCGATGGCGGGACATCTCAGCCGGAAAGGTGGCCATGACGTCACCGGCCATAACCGCAGCGCCGCAAAGGCGCTCGACGCGGCCGCGAAATCGGGTGGCCAAGGCATAAGGAAGACCGGAGCCACGACTGCCGAAGCGGCCAGGCATGAGGACTTCGCCTTTACCTGTGCCGGTAATGACGACGATCTCCGTTCGGTGACAAAAATCGCCAAGGGTCCAGCCGGCTCCTGGCAGATGGAAAACCGCCAAAAGACGATGGATCAGGGCAAATATGATTTTCGCTTTGCCGCCGATTGTATGCGCAAGGATCGTGAGATCGTCCTCACCGAAGCACGGCCAACGGCGCCAAGCTACCACTGACCGCGCTTGTCGACCCGTTCTACGGCGACGTGCAGGCCATGGACAGCAATTGCTGGGACACGTCCGCTGACTGCAAGACTGGAGCAGAAATGGATGCCCAAAGCCGGCTTCCGCAACGAAACTCAACCCGTGCCCGGGCAATACAGGTTGACCGGCGCATCAACTCAATGCGCACATCAGAGCATGATGCGACGATCAGGCGTACACTCGGCCTCATAACCGGACATCTCAGCCTTAGGCACCCGGTTGCCCGAAAATTCCAGATTGGGCGACCTCAGTCGTCGCCTGCCTTCTGGTTGTCGATCATCATGTAGTCGAGCGGCAACTCGGTCGTGTATTTGATCTGCTCCATGGCGAACACCGAGGAGACGTCGCGGATCTCGATCTTGGCGATCAGGCGCTTGTAGAAGGCGTCATAGGCTGCGATATCCGGCACCACGACGCGCAGAAGATAATCGACGTCGCCGCTCATGCGGTAGAATTCGACCACTTCGGGGAAATCGACCACGACTTCGGAAAAGCGTTTCAGCCATTCGATCGAGTGGCTTGCAGTGCGGATCGAGACGAAAACGGTGACTTTCGTGTTGACCTTGCCCGGGTCGAGCAATGCGACGCGGCGGCGGATGACGCCATCCTCTTCCATCTTCTGGATACGGCGCCAGCAAGGGGTCGTGGAGAGACCGACCTTCTTGGCGAGATCTGCAACGGCGAGCGTGGAGTCTTCTTGCAGAATGCGCAGAATCTTGCGGTCGAGGCGGTCCATCAACGTTCCCTTTCGAAATGATTTTTCATTATAGACCTATTTCTGAGCAGTTAACCGAAATTCTTTCCTCTTATCAAGCTATCCACAGCCTGCCTCAGAACCGGCAGCACGTCTTGTTCAAACCAGGGATTGGACTTCAGCCAACCGCTATTGCGCCAGCTCGGATGTGGCAGCGGCAGGATCCTTGGGCCGTGATTGACCAGAAAATAATCACGCCAGGATCTCACCGTTTCGGTCATGCTCTGCCTGCGGCGCGCGCCGAGATGCCAGGCAGCGGCATATTGGCCGATAACGAGGATCGTGTCGATCTGCGGCATGGCCGCCATGACGGAGGGTCGCCAGGCCGGCGCACATTCCCGTCTCGGCGGCAGATCGCTGCCCTTTGCATCATAACCGGGAAAGCAGAAGCCCATCGGCACAATGGCGATGCGGCTTTGGTCGTAGAATTCCTCACGCGTCACCCCCATCCAGTCACGCAGCCGGTTTCCCGAGGCGTCGTTGAACGGCAGGCCGCTCTCATGAACCTTCAGCCCCGGGGCCTGACCGGCAATCAGCAACCGCGCCGTCGAAGACAGAACCGCAACCGGACGCGGTTCATGGGGAAGCGGATCGCCCTTTTGCGGCTGGTCGCGACAAATGCGACAGCCGGAGATCGACGCGCTCAGGATGGCTGTCAGATCCCGACCGGTCACGACCATGGCAGCAGTCTCTTCAACTGCTCGAAGATAGCGTCGATGCCGGAGCTGGCCTTTGCGCTATCGTCTTCCTCCCGAGCGGCGAGACCTCTGGCCTTGCGCCACGCCCTCGGCATATCGAAGGGTCCGGACCAGATGCCCTTCCCCTCGTTTTTCGCCGCAGCCTCCTCGCCGCTATAGCCATCCGTTGCAACGGCCATTCCCTGCCGCACCAGTTCGGCATTGATATCCACCTCCGCCGACCGACAGTGAACCAGCACCCGGCCATAACGGTCTCTGGCCGAGCCGGAACATTCGGCCTGCGCTGACGCTGCAAATCTCGACAACGCCTTGCGCGCGGCATCACCGCACATCCAGGCATTGGCCCCATCGCCGCCGCAGGTCTGGTCCGCCTCCGGGGCATCTATGCCCAGCAACCTCAGCCGCTCTGCGCCCGCCGCAAGCGTGTCGCCGTCGATGGCGAAGAACGGTCCTGTGATGCGGGTATCGTTGCTCAGGTCGATCTTGGCGACGATCAGCGAGGCTAGAATGAGGAAGGCGCCGAGGAAAAGGCCATCCTTCAGGATTTTGGCAAGACGGGTCACAATCCGGTCCCAATCACAAACGGAAGCTTCAGGAAATTGGCAAACAAAACCTTTCGAGGCAGTATCTTCTTAAGGTTTGGAACATAAGCTCTCAATAATCCGAGGAAGTAGTTCACAACCAATGAGTAGCGGCGTCAGTACCTCGACCGACAAGATCATCGTTGATCGATCGCGCGGCCATCGCAACAAGGCGGTATCGAAGGCCGTTCGCGCAACGCGTGAACGTCTGCAGCTGTCCGACAGCGGCAACCAGGCCTTCGACAAGGACATGCTGTCCATGCATGTCAATACGGTGCTCCAGTCGGCTGCCGTCTTTCCACTGTTCGTCGCCATCGTCGCCGGCATCGGCATGTATCTGTCGCCCAGCGCCAATCTTCTCGCCTGGGCGCTTCTTATGCTCAGCCTGCATGCGCTCAATCTTCTTCTGGCGCGCCGTTTCTCCCGCAAGGAGGTCGCTGCAACGCAAGCGACGAAATGGCGCCACGGGCTGCTCTGCGCCCAGGTGATGCTCGGCGTCGGCTGGGCACTCTTTGCCTACCAGTCCTGCCCCGCTTGCGGCGGCGACGGCTTCTATTTCTACAAGGGCGCGGTGCTGCTGTTTGCCATCTCGATCACCGCGATGAGCAGTTTCATGCTGCGCCAGGGCGTGCTGATCGGTTTTCTGCCGGTGGTTGCGGTACTGCTGTTTTCCGCCGTCACCTCCAGTCACCTGCTCGATATCGGCCTGCTGGCGATCTGCGCCACGGCCATCGTGTTCTTCCACTTTGTCGGCGACAGGCTTTACCGCACCAATCTTACGCTGATGTCCTATCAGTCGGAAAAGGACGATCTGATTGCCGAGCTGGAAGTGGCCAAGTCGATGTCCGACGAAGCGCGCCGGCGGGCCGAAGAGGCCAATCTGGCTAAATCGCGCTTTCTGGCGTCGATGTCGCATGAGTTGCGGACACCGCTCAACGCCATCCTCGGATTTTCCGAGGTGATGAGCTCGGAAGTGCTCGGACCGCTGCCCAACCCGACCTACCGCGAATATGCCGGCGACATCCACAGTTCCGGAGAGCACCTGCTCAACCTCATCAACGAGATCCTCGACCTGTCGCGCATCGAGGCTGGCCGCTACGATCTCAACGAGGAATCGCTGTCGCTGCTGGAAGTGGCCGAAGATTGTATCGGCATGGTGCAATTGCGCGCCCGGGCAAAGAACATCTCGATCAGGTCGCAGTTCGAACCGGAGATGCCGCTGGTCTGGGCCGACGAAAAGTCGATCCGGCAGGTCATTCTCAACCTGCTCTCCAATGCGGTGAAATTCACCTCGCAGGCGGGCGAGATTTCGGTCAAGGTCGGCTGGACGGCCGGCGGCGGCCAATATGTGTCGATCAGGGACAATGGTCCGGGCATACCGGAAGAGGAAATCCCGATCGTGCTGTCGGCTTTCGGCCAGGGATCGATCGCGATCAAGAGCGCCGAACAGGGCACCGGTCTCGGTCTGCCGATCGTTCAGGCAATCCTTGCCAAACATGACGGGCAGTTTGTGCTGCGCTCGAAGCTGCGCGAAGGCACCGAGGTGATCGCCATCCTGCCGGCAACAAGGGTGATGCAGAGCCTGCCTGCCGTCGAGGATGCCCCACTGATCGAAAAGCGCCGCCGCAGCTTCGCCTGACCGGGCCGCCAAGGGGCCTTTCACGCTATGAGTTTCAGGTGCATATTGGCACCATGACCACACTTCTCGACATGGCCATCGAAGCCTCCCGTGACCTTCCCGCCGACCTGCAGGACGAGCTTGCACGCATCATGCTGACCTTCGTCAACGAAGGTCGGGACGCTTATGAATTGACGGCGGAGGAAAAATCTTCTTTCGAAAAGTCGCTCACGCAAGCCTCGAATGGCGAGTTTGCATCGGCAGACAGGATCGAATCCATCTGGTCGAGATACGTGAAGTGAAGCTGCGCTATACGCCGGAAGCAGCCGATGACCTGGAGCATCTCCTCGCATATCTGGCTGACCAGTCTCCCTTGGCGGCGGAACGTGTCGCCAAGAGAATTCAGGAGGTGCTTGTCCGCTTGCGCGAATACCCTTTGACCGGCACAACGACCAACCATCGGGACATGCGACGCATAACCATCAGCCCCTATCCCTATCTGACCTATTATCTGGTCTCCGAGATGGAGATCATTGTTGTTGGTTTCCGACACGCCGCGCGAAATCCCGGCACGATGCCTGATGCCAGTCAGACCTAATTTGGCGACCGAGTATCGACTTTCCCTTGCGAAAAATCTTGCTGCGATGTTTGGAATATCCCGCAGGCGATGCGAAGGCCCACGACACATCTACCGACCACGATCCTCGAAACGGCGCCTGCTTTCCCTCATCCGGATTTCCTGGCCCGCCGCCCAGGATTGGGCGTGTTCGGCGACGTGAAAGACGCGTTCGGTCACCTGCCCGTCTTCGCGCACACGGACAATCCACCTGAAGTCATTTTCGAAAACTTCGACCTTGTTATCGGGCAAGTTGATCGATCCATATTCTTCAAAATATGACAAATGCTAATTTTACTGCCTTGCCGTGTCCAGCCCCAAGATGTCGCACTGGCGGCCGGAACAACGCAGCACAGGTTTCCTGACGCCGGCACCAACATGCCAGCGCGTCGATCACATTCGGGATTTATCCGGTCAGAAAAACGCGCGGATCACGACGTAGAGCGCGTAAAGTCCATTGGCGGCCAGCAGGCAGAAGACGGCGAACGAGCCGAGATCCTTGGCATGGCGGCCGACGATCGAGATTTCGGGAGAGATACGGTCAACCAGTTCCTCGATCGCGGTGTTGAGCGCCTCTACGGCAAACAGGATCAGCATGAGGATGAGGAAGACGACATAGTCGGTCACCCCGGCGCCGATGACGGCAAACAGTAAGAGGCCCAGTGCAAAGGCGATGACCTCGTGGCGGAAGGCTTCCTCCTTCCACAAGCGCAGCAGGCCCTGCATCGAATAACGGGTCGCCGCCAGGATGCGACGGACACCGCTCGCCTTTTCGATCCTGTTGTCGAGCGGTGTCTTTTTCATCGGCTCTCGCTATGCCTTGTCGGAGACGCCGGCCTGGCCGAAGGTCGCCATGCCTGAATGGCAGGCAGCCGCCGACTTGACGATACCGGCTGCAAGGGCTGCCCCCGTGCCCTCGCCGAGCCGCATGCCGAGTGCCAGAAGCGGTGTCTTGCCGAGCTTCTCGATCGAGCGCAGATGACCCGGTTCGGCCGAAACGTGGCCGATCAGGCAATGGTCGATGGCGGAGGGGTTGGCGGCCTTGAGGATGGCAGCCGCTGCCGTCACGACATAACCGTCGAGCAGAACCGGGATCTTTTCCATGCGGGCAGCGAGAATGGCACCGGCAATCGCTGCGATCTCGCGGCCACCGAGGCGGCGCAGGATTTCGAGCGGATCGTCGAGATGATCCTTGTGCAGTTCGACCGCCTGTTTGACGACGGCGATCTTGCGGGCCATCAGCTCGCCATGCGAGCCGGTACCCGGGCCCACCCAATCCTCGGCCTCGCCGCCATAAAGCGCCAGATGGATGGCGGCGGCGATGGTGGTGTTGCCGATGCCCATTTCGCCGAGGCAGAGAAGATCCGTGCCGCCGGCGATCGCTTCCATGCCGAAAGCCATGGTGGCGGCGCAATCGCGCTCGGAAAGAGCCGCCTCTGTGGCGATGTCACCGGTCGGATATTCGAGCGCCAGATCGAATATCTTCAAACCGAGATCGTGGGTGACACAGATCTGGTTGATAGCCGCACCGCCTGCCGCAAAATTCTCGACCATCTGCTGGGTGACAGAAGAGGGATAAGGGGTGATGCCGTGGCGGGTGACGCCGTGATTGCCGGCAAAGATCGCCACCAGCGGGCGGTTGATCGCCGGCGCCCTGCCCGTCCAGGCAGCGAGCCAGAAGGCGATCTCCTCCAGCCTTCCGAGCGCACCCGGCGGCTTGGTCAGCTGCGCGTCGCGCTCGCGGGCATCGACCAGCGCCCGCGGGTCAGGCCCCGGCAGGTTGGCGATCAGGTTGCGGAAATCGTCGAAAGGCAGGCCGCTGACGCTCATGGATCAAGTCTCTCTCGTATTGACCGGCGCGCTTGTGTTTGCCGGCAAATCGCGCTTTGTGTGCGCTTCTCTTAATCGCCGAAGCATGGAGCGACAACTGCCAAACGCGACCGATTTTATCGCCGACCTCGCCCGCTCGGTGGCATTCCTCAGCCGTATCCCTGTTCCGGACCGGTTTTTCCTCGGGCAAAGCGGCTCGTTTTCGCGTGCAGTGCGGGCATTTCCGCTTGCCGGCGTGCTGATTGCGCTCGTCCCGGCACTGCTTCTGTATGCGATGTCGCAGGCCTGCGATCCGCTCGTCTCGAGCCTGATCGCGCTTGCGGTGATGACATTGATGACCGGGGCGCTGCACGAGGACGGACTTGCGGATGCGGCCGATGGTCTCGGCGGCGGCCGCGACAAGGAACATGCGCTTGCGATCATGAAGGACAGCCGCATCGGCTCCTATGGCGTCGTCACGCTGATCCTCGCCTTCGGCCTCAGGATCGCGTCGCTTGCGGCGCTGGCAAAAGCCGATGCCAGCCTGTCGGCGGTTTCCATTCTGGCGGCCGCATCGCTCAGCCGGGCGGTGATGATCTGGCACTGGAGCGCGCTTCCACCTGCCCGCACCAATGGCGTGGCGGTCTCGATCGGCGCGCCGGAGCGCACCGCCCGCAATGTGGCGCTTGTCATCGGTGGCGTAATGGGGCTGATCTTCGTGGCCTCCCATCTTGGGCTGGGGGTCGCCGTGTTCGTCGCCCTGGTTGCCGCGGTCTTCGGGCAGCTGTTCACCGCCTTCGTGCGCCGCACGATCGGCGGCCATACCGGCGATACGATCGGCGCGACCCAACAGATCAGCGAGATCGCGGTGCTGACCACCCTTGCCCTGATCGCCTGAAACCACGATATAGATGTGATGATTTCGCCCTGTATCCTGATCTGCTCGATCGACGTGAAGACCGGCTACTGTTTCGGATGCGGCCGCACGCGCGACGAGATCGCGGGCTGGATCGATTATTCCGATGCAGAACGATCCTCCATTATGGAGGCGCTGCCCGCCCGGCTGGAAACGGTAGAGCGCAAGCCGCGACGCGAGACGCGGCGCCGGCGCATGGCCGACGAGCGGATGGCTGGCGAGCGGATGGCGAAAGACGAAAAGGCCGGGGAGACGCAGAGTTCATGAACGGCCTGACCTTCGTCCTTCTGGTTCTGGGCGCTGGTTTGGCGCTGCTTGTCTTCAACCATGATTCGGGCCGTACCTTCGGTATCGACAACAGCGACTTCGGCCAGCTGATCTATCTCATTCCGATCGCCGGCCTGCTCGGCGCCGGCATTGTTGCCGGCCGCCGTGGCAATCGAAGCGAGGCGCTGTGCAACCTTGCCATCTGGCTGGTGATCATCATGGGACTGGTGGCCGCCTATCTTTACCGGGGCGACGCCAGCCAGTTCGCCGGCCGGATGATGGCCGGCCTGATGCCCGGCCGCGCCATCGTCGTTGATGGCCGGGATGGTCAGGAAGTGATCATCCAAAAGGCGCTCGGTGGGCATTTCAAGGCCAATGTCGTCGTTGACGGCAAGACAATCCCGATGCTGATCGATACCGGCGCCAGCAGCATCGTGCTGTCCTTCAACGATGCCAAGTCGATCGGCATCGATACCAACGGGCTTGCCTATACGATCCCGGTGATGACCGCCAACGGCCGGGCGATGGCCGCGCCGGTCAGCCTTGACGAGATCGCCATCGGCCCGATCTCGCGCCGCAATCTGCGCGCCATGGTGGCCGAAGACGGAAGGCTCGACGAAAGCCTGCTCGGCATGAGTTTTCTGTCGACCTTGAGTTCCCTCAGCATGCAGACGGACGAATTGCGGCTGCGGGACTAAGACCGACGGGTTCTGCCTCGTCGTGCCCGATGGTCGGCACATGGCCCCGAATGCCAAAAGGCCATGGATTTGCAAGAGTGGCGAAATATATGCGCGCTCGGGCACTTATGCGGGCGATGTTAACGGAACTTTCCCCCAGGTTTCCGGTTATCGATCCCATCGCTACGTTTAACAATGATGTACAAGGCTCCATGAACCGTCATTCTGTCGACCTTACGAATTGCGATCGCGAGCCGATCCATTTGCTCGGTGCCATTCAGCCAATCGGCTTCCTGCTCGCTCTCACCCTGGATTGGATCGTTGCAAGGGTCTCCGCCAATGTGGCAGAGTTTCTGCCCTCAGTGGATCGCGACCTCATCGGTCGTCCGCTTGACGAGATATTCCTGCCCGAAGCCATTCACAGCCTGCGAAACAGGCTTGCGACGCTGCGAGGCGCGAACGCCGTCGACAAGGTTTTCGATGTAAAACTCAACAATCAGGACTGCCTGTTCGACGTGGCCGTCCACACATCCAGCGGGCAGATCATCATCGAGGCGCAGCCATCCTCAAAAAGGCATGGCGACGCTACCAGCATGGTGAGATCGATGATCGCCCGGCTCGAGACGATGAGCGAACCAGCGGCCTTCTACACGGAGGGTGCCAGGCAGGTTCGCGCCCTCACGGGCTTCGATCGGGTCATGGTCTATCGGTTTGCCGAGGATGGATCAGGTGAGGTCGTCGCGGAAACCTGCAAACCCGGTATCGGTTCGTTCAAGGGGCTTCATTATCCAGCGAGCGACATCCCGGTACAGGCGCGGGAATTGTACAAGCGAAACCTGCTGCGTGTCATCTGCGACGTGGATGCCGCGCCTGTGGCGATCCATCCGCAGCGGGACGAAAAAGGGCAGCTGCTCGATCTTTCCTATTCGATCCTTCGGTCCGTCTCGCCGATCCATATCGAATACCTGAAAAACATGGGCGTCCGCGCGTCCATGTCGATCTCGATCATCGTCGATGGAGAACTCTGGGGCCTGTTTGCATGCCATCACTACTCGGCTAAATCGCCAAGCTTTGAAGCGCGCTCCGTCTGCGAGCTTTTTTCCCAGATGTATTCGCTACGGCTGGAAAGCCGTGAGCGCAAGGAAATCATGGAATATGAGCGTCGGGCGCGGGACATTTCCGACCAGCTCCTGGGTGCGGTCGCAACCAATGAACAGCTTCTCAACGACCCTGAATGGCATGCCGGCATTCTGACAGATGTCATTCCGGCCGAGGGGGTCGGTGTATGGATCAACGGCAATTATGCCTTCTGGGGCGTGACGCCGTCGACGGAGCAATTCGCGCGGATCGTAAGGGCGCTGAACAGTGCGGCCGCGACCCGTGTGTTTGCCACGGATGAAATCGCCTCGCTCATTCCCGAAGCGGAGGAATATGCCAACAGCGCAGCGGGCATGCTCGCCATCCCCATCTCACGTTCCCCGCGAGACTACGTCATCCTGTTTCGCAAGGAACTGGTCCATTCGGTGCGGTGGGCGGGCGACCCGCATAAGCCCGTAGAATACGGCCCCAACGGACCGCGCCTGACCCCGCGTGAAAGCTTTGCCGAATGGCAGCAACTTGTGAAAGGTCACAGCAAGCCATTCTCCGCCTCCGAGAAACGTGTGGCGGAAACCCTGCGGGCGACGCTGATCGAAGTGGTTCTGCGGCTCGCCAGCGAAGCCAGTGCCCAGCGCGACGCGGCAAACAGGAAGCAGGAGGTCCTAATTGCCGAACTGAACCACCGGGTCCGCAACATCCTTGGTGTGATCCGCGGCCTGATCCGGCAGGCCAAGCCTTCATCCGAGAAGATTGAGGACTTCGTAAACCTGGTCGACGGTCGCATTCATGCGCTGGCGAGGGCACACAACCAGATAACCGACGACCATTGGGGACCGGCACCGATCAGAGCCCTGATCGATGCGGAGGCACGCGCCTTTCTCGACGAAAGGGACAATGGAATTCATGTCTCGGGCGAGCATGTGCTCCTCAATCCGCAAGCCTATTCCACGATGGCGCTCGTCGTGCACGAACTCGTGACCAATTCGACGAAATACGGCAGTTTGTCGAACGGCGGACGAGTCGATGTTTCGTGGTATCGCACGGAGGACGGGGGATTGCGGTTCGAATGGCAGGAACGGGGCGGTCCACCTGTCCAGCCCCCGTCCCGCAAAGGATTTGGAACCACCATCATCAACCGCTCGGTTCCATACGACCTTGGCGGCCAGGCGAATATCGAATACGCGTCGACCGGGGTCAGGGCGACGCTGCAAATTCCCGCGCGCCATGTGTCCGAGAAGACAGGACTACAGTCACCGACCCCGCTGAGGCATACCAGACACTCCCCGGCCCATCCGACGAACAAGATTCAGGAGAAGTTCCTTGTCGGCCAGAAGGTGCTTCTGGTCGAGGACAGCCTGATCATTGCGCTCGACGCCGAGGATATACTCGATCGGTTGGGGGCCGAGGTCATGACGGCGTCTTCCGTGGAAAGTGGTCTTGAGGTCATTGATAGCGAGCCGCCGACCATGGCGGTGCTCGACATCAACCTCGGCGATCAGACGAGCTTTACGGTGGCTGACCGGCTCGATGATCTGGGAACACCCTTCATCTTTGCAACGGGATATGGCGAGCAGGCCGTATTGCCGGACGCTCATCTGCACAGAACGGTCGTACAGAAGCCCTATACGCTCGAGGGTATTGCCCGTGTGCTGGAAGAGCTGATCGAAGGTTAGAACAATTGGGCGACGATGTCTGCTCATGCGGCATTGTCGTCATCCGGCAGCCGCCAGTTCCACCACGGCAGATGCCGTTTCCCCTCGCCCGCGAAAATGGCTGGGCGGGTCGCCGATGATGCGTTTGAAGGCGCGGCTGAACGAGGCTTCGGCGTCGTAGCCGAGCTTTTCGGCGACGGTTGCCACCCGCATGCCATCCTTCAGCCAGAGCCGCGCCTGATGCATGCGCACGCGGGCGACATAACGGGCCGGCGTCTCGCCGACGACACGGGCGAAACGTTCGGCGAAGCCGGAGCGTGAGGCGCCCATCAGCCGGGCGAGCTCTGCAACGGTCCAGTCGCGATCCGGCTCCAGATGAATGGCTGCCAGAACACGGCCGACTTCAGGGTTGCGCACGGCGGCGATCCAGCCGGTCGTATCGCCGCAACCATGTTCGACCCAGGTGCGGATGATCGTCGCGGTCAGCACGTCGGCCAGTCGCGCCAGAATGCCACCGGCGCCGACACGGTCCATATCCACTTCGCGGGCCATCGCATCGAGCAGATGTGGAATGGCCGGTTCGCTGGTGGCAAGATCCGAGGTCAGCATGGTTTCGGGCATCATCTGCAGCAGCGGGTGCAGCTTGTCGATGTTGAAGCGCATCGAGGCCGTCAGTGCCACCGTGCCGCAACGGTCGTCGGCGCATTGCAGGTCGAACACGCCCTGGCAGACCTCCTTGCGTCCGTAACGGCCGAAAGGCAGCGGCTCGACGGTTTCCGCACTGGCGATGACATGAGCATCGCCACGCGGCAGGATCACCGCATCGCCGGCATTTAATTCCAGCCATTCGCCGGACGGCCCTTGTAACAGCGCCCGGCCGGACGAAATGAAATGAAAGCGCGCCGCATCCTCGGCCGGAAAGGCCGTCGCCCAGGGCTCGGACAGCCGACAGCGGCCATATTCAACGCCATCGAGGCGCAGGCCACGCAGCATTTCGGAGAGCGGATCGACCGCAGCGGTCGTCGTGTATTTGGACGATCTGTCAAGCATGTCGGATTTTCTAGCATGGAAACGCCACGACGTCACGTCTATTCCTGACGAATGCCAAATCGGCTCGCAATTCAGGAGAATCCCATGCACGGCACCCCCATACCATCTGACGACAGCGCGCGGGGCGGACAGGATGTCGCACGTTGGGGCGCGGTCACGTCACTGACGCTCGGCGTCTTCGGCCTTGTCACCGCCGAATTCCTTCCCGTCAGCCTTTTGACCCCACTTTCGGAAGATCTCGGCGTCAGCACCGGCGTCGCCGGCCAGTCGATCACCACCACGGCTGTCATGGCGGCATTGGCCGGTCCCGGCGTCGTCATCGGCACCCGCAATATCGACCGGCGCCTGACAGTACTGGTTCTGACGGCGTTGCTCGTCATTTCCAGCCTGATCGCCGCAACCGCCTCCAACATCATGATGGTTCTGGTTGCGCGCGCCATGCTCGGGATCGGGCTTGGCGGCTTCTGGGCAATGTCGGCAGCGCTTGCCATGCGGCTTGTTCCGCCGGCCCGCATGCCGCGGGCAATGGCGATCATCATGGCGGGCGTGTCGCTTGCCACCGTCTGTGCCGCACCGCTCGGCGCCTGGATCGGCGCGACACTCGGTTGGCGGGCCGCCTTTTATCTGTCGGCCGGCGTCGGTGTGGTGGCATTTGCCGCTCAGGCCGCGCTTCTGCCGGCGCTGCCGCCAAGTGGCCATGCCGGTCTCGGAACGCTGGTGGCTCTGATGCGTCGCCCGGCGATCCGCACCGCGCTGATCACCATTCTCCTGTTCGTCGCAGGTCATTTTGCCGGTTTCACCTATATCCGGCCCTATCTCGAACAGGTCCCGCATCTTGATGTCGAAACCATCTCGCTGATCCTGCTTGCCTATGGTGTCGCCGGTTTCATCGGCAATTTCCTCGGCGGACTGGTCTCCGAGCGCAGCCCGCGCCTGTCGGTGACGCTGTTTGCCACGCTGGTTGCCGCCTCTGCCGTGGTGCTTGCCATCGGCGGTGCATCGCTTGCAGTTGCTGCAACGGCGGTGGCGCTCTGGGGTCTGGCATTCGGCGCCTTCCCGGTCAGCATCCAGAGCTTTGTCGTGCGGCATGCGCCGGATGAGGCCGAAAGTGCGGGCGCGCTGGTCATCCCGGCCTTCCAGATCGCGATATCGAGCGGTGCCATTCTCGGCGGCGTGCTGATCGAGATGCAGGGACCGGTCTCGGTGATCTTCGTCCTCGCCATTGCGGCTCTGGCCGGCGCCTCGGTGATGGGTGCCCGCGGCGAACGCCGCCAGCTGTCGCTCGGCTGACGCATATCGTCTTTCAACGGACATTCAGATCGAACCGCCCGCAACAAACCGTTGCGGGCGGTTTTTCGTTGGTAGCCTGATCACAGGCTGCAATCAGTCGTGCGTCACCCTGCCCGCTTCGTCGAGAGCCAGATCGAGAGCGCCGGATTGGGAAAACCCGACGAAGGATGCAGCCGGCAACGGCCCGGCGGTCAACAGGCCGAAATCGAAATTCGTCTTGCGGTCGGAGCCCATCACATACTGCCGGTGCACCCTGAGGAAATCCCGCTTGATCTTGCTGTAGCGCTGGCGATCGAGCATGTTTCTCAGCCGCAGGAAGATCAGCCGCGGCTGCGGTGCATCGGGATTGCCGGTCAGATCGGTCACCGAGGATTTGTAGAAGCTGATGACATCCGTCAGGCACTGGACCTCGACAAAGGCCAGATTTCCGGCACGGGCGATCTGGCCGACGCGGGTCCGAAGCATATCGGCGGAGCGCAGCAGTGCGCATTGGAGGATGGCGCCGCCAAGCGTGACGAACACCACCCGCTTGCCGTCAAACAGATCCGGCTCGCGCTGCAGAAGAAGGCCGATCGCGTGGGCTGCCATGCTGGATCCCATGCTGTGCGAGGTGACGACATATTCGTCCGCTTCCTCGTCGAATGCCGCTCTCGCCATCTTCGCCGCAGCGTCGATCCAGTCGTTGACGATCTGATGGTCGAGGCGCGACACGGCGACAGCCAGTTCCCAGTCGGAAAACAGATGCAGCGTGTGAAACCGCTCCGACCACGGGATCAGCAGCTTGAGGAAAAACAGCAGGCCGAGGACGATGCCGACCGGATATTGCCAGATGGCGAGATCGGCGCCGAGGCCCAGCCACCACGGATAGGTTGCAAGCGCAAGGCTGACCGCCAGCCCCAAAGCCACCAGCAGGAACGGAAAGATGAAGAACAGGCCGAAACGCCAGGCATGGCGGAAATAACCGAAAGCGCCGCCTTCCAGGATCACCGCTGCGGCGCTGGCGAAACCGCGCGTCAGCCGCGTCAGAAGCGGCCGGTTGGCCAGATGCGCGACGATCGCGTCATGATCGATGACATAAAGCCGGCTCGACATGCTCCAGTCCGCTCCGGGCCTTGCCATCCCGACATCGAAATGCGGACAGTCGCCATCTTCGTCCAAGGCTCCGACTTCCGCCGTCAATCCCCAGAGCTCCGCGGTCTTCTGCATCGCGCGCTCGTAACGCAGCCGGTGGCGGGCAGCATCGAGAGGCTCGAAGCCGGGAAAATGTAACACGACACGTTTTTTGACGCCTGCGGATGAATTGTCTGCGTGCACTTCCGTTTCTTTCAGATAGAGCAGGGTTTTGTCCGGACCCCGCACCGGTTCTCGCCCAGTCGCGCGGATCGGCGCGTCCTGCGATCGAACGGCCTAATCTCAACCCTGTGGCGGGATTAAGGTCCCATACGCGGATAAGCCGGCATCGGCAATTGCGTCAATATCTTGCCGCCATTCGAAAACATGCTATCGGCAGATGAGCGATCGATCCGGAGCAAGGCGATGTTTTCCATTCTCGGCCTTCATGGATCGCACGGGCAGCCGGCATTCATCGGTGATTTCATCGAAAAGCTCGCGCCGGAAGCCGTCTGCCACTGCCCGCAAGGCTCGTTTGCCGATGGCGACGGCTTTACCTTCTTCAGGCGCAACCCGGATTTCAGCATCCCGGTCGAAACCCTGCTCGGCCTTGCACGAGATTGCTTATCCCCGACCGGATGTATCGCCCCATTGGGCGATGTGCCGATGCTCGCAGTCGGTTATTCCAGCGGCGCGATCCTGGCGACCGCGCTGCTTGCCGTTGCACCCGAACGCTTTTCCGGTGCCATTCTCCTGCGGCCACAACCGCTCGCCGACGATTTCGTCTTCCCTGATCTTGGCGACAAGCCGCTGCTGATCATTTCCGGCAGGCATGACGACCGACGCAATCCGGAGCACGCGACCCGGCTTGCCACACAGCTTTCTCACGCCGGCGCCATCGTTACCCACCACGCGCTCGATGCCGGCCATGGCTGGGCTGCAGACAATTTGGATGTCACACTGTCTCAGGCGTGGATGGTGCAGGTGTTCTGACAGGCCACGACCGTTGGAGGCTACAGCATCCCCGCCGGGCCCAGCACGATCACCCGAGCGTCTTTTCGAAAAATACCCGGTTGAAGCCGTTCTCGCTTCGGCGATCGGTCTCGATATAACCGAGGCGGGGATAGATCGACAGGTTCTCGATCATCTTCTCGTTGGTATAAAGCGCGATAGCGGAAAACCCCAGCCGCCTTGCCTCATCCTCGCAAAACGAGATCAACGCCTTGCCGACACCCTTGCCGGCCGCCGACGGCATGACCGCGACGTTTTCGAGAAACATCTTATCCTCGTCGGCAAAAAACACGATGAAACCCTGAAAAGAACCATCGGCATCGGCCGCGACATGGACCTCGCCGGCGGCGATCTGGGCGGCAAAATCCGCATCCATCGGCGCCGGTCGCCTGCCGATCGCCTCGATGTAACGGGCATAGGCGCTTTCGGCGCAGGCCTTGATGTCGCTTTCGTCGGTCGAGACTGCCGGTCTGATCACGATATTGCCCCCTTTGATTGAGGGGTTATTTCAGCACAGCGTGGCTGGCACAGCAATGGGACCGCACGGGCATCCCCTCCCCCTCAGCTCCGCAACCGGTATCCCGTCCTGAACATCCAGCCGAGCACCGACAGGCAGGCCGCCAGGAAGACGCCGATCATGACAAGGCTGATGATCGGGTTGACGTCGGCGATTTCGTAGAAGCTCCAGCGGAAACCCGAAACGAGATAAAGAACCGGGTTGAGGTGGCTGACCGCCTGCCAGAAGGGCGGCAACATGTCGATCGAATAAAAGCTGCCGCCGAGAAAGGTCAGCGGCGGCACGACCAGCATCGGCACCACGTTCAGCTGTTCGAAATTTTTCGCCCAGACACCGATGATGAAACCGAACAGGCTGAAGGTGACCGCCGTCAAGACGAGGAACAGCACCATGACGAAGGGGTGGGCGATACGGATCTCGACGAAAAACGAAGCCGTGGCGAGGATGATCAGACCGATGATCAGCCCCTTGCTGGCCGCCGCCCCGACATAACCGACCAGGATCTCGGTCATTGCGACGGGTGCCGAGAGGATCTCGTAGATCGTGCCGGTGAATTTGGGGAAATAGATGCCGATCGAGCCGTTGGCGACGCATTGTGTCAGCAATGTCAGCATGATCAGGCCGGGGGTAATGAAAGAACCATAGGCAACGCCATCAACCGTCTGGATACGCGAGCCGATCGCCGTGCCGAAGACGATGAAATAGAGCGAGGTGGTGATGACCGGCGAGATGACGCTCTGCAGCAGCGTGCGGCGCATGCGGGCCATCTCGAAATAATAGATGGATTTGATCGCCTCGATATTCATGCCTTTTCCTCCACCTGGGCCTTTTCCTCCACCAGAGCGACGAAAATGTCCTCCAGCGAACTCTGCCGCGTCGAGATGTCCTTGAACTGAATGCCCGCCTGCGTCAGCGCCGACAGCAGCAATGCGATGCTGCCCTGCCCTTCGTTATGGCCGTATTCGTGGGTGAGCGACAAACCGTCGTCCGAGCGTTTCAGGTCGAAGCCCGACAGACTGTTTGGCAGTTCGCCAAGCGGCTCGGTCAGCTCCAGCGTCAGCTGCTTGCGGCCGAGCTTTTGCATCAGCGCCGCCTTGTCTTCGAGCAGCAGCAGCTTGCCGCCGTTGATCACCCCGACCCGGTCGGCGATTTCCTCGGCCTCCTCGATATAATGGGTGGTGAGGATGATCGTCACGCCATCCTCGCGCAGCTTCTTGACCACTTCCCACATGTCGCGGCGCAGGCCGACATCGACGCCGGCGGTCGGTTCGTCGAGGAAGAGGATTTCCGGCTCGTGCGACAGCGCCTTGGCGATCAGCACGCGGCGCTTCATGCCGCCGGACAATTCGCGCAGCATGTTGTCCTTCTTCTTCCACAGCGACAGTTCGCGCAGGATCTTTTCGATCAGCGCCGGATTGGGTTTCTTGCCGTAGACGCCGCGGGAAAAACTCACCGTGTTCCAGACGGTTTCGAACTGGTCGGTGGTCAGTTCCTGCGGTACGAGCCCGATCAGCGAACGGGTCTGACGAAAATCCCGGACCACATCATGACCGCCGACCAGAACCTTGCCGCCGGATGGATTGACGATGCCGCAGATGATCGAGATCAGCGTCGTCTTGCCGGCACCGTTCGGCCCGAGCAGAGCCAATATCTCGCCGCGCTCGATATCGAGATCGATGCCTTTGAGGGCCTCGAAGCCGTTGCCGTATTTCTTGGTGAGCGTCTGGACGGATATGATGGGAGGCATGGTATCACGCTTCTATTGGAAGATGTTTTCCGAGGAAGGCGCAATATAGGGGCGAGTTCCCACGAAGCCATCCCTTCATGGAAGAATATTGCGTTCGGGATTCCGGTGTAATGAGGTCGTCTGCCGCGCGTCGGTCACCGGATGCAGGACCCTGCCCTCAGGCGACGACTTCATCCTGCCTGTAACCTCGAAGGCTGGCGGAAAACAGAAGGAAACCGACAGCCGTGAACACAAGTGCGGTGATCGTCGGCTCCGATGATAGCGTTCGCAACAGGTCGTTCGAGCTTCCCGTCATGGCGCCGGAGAGGAAGGCCACGAATGCCACACCGAAGGAGAGCGCAAAACTGGCGATGTAGATATTGGCGGATTTGCCTTTCTGCGAAACCCAGTCGGCCAGGCAACACAATGCGACGGCGGCGGTTGCCGGGATCAATGCCCAGGCGAGCGGATAAATGAAGAACAGCAGCAGTTGCACATTCGCCAGATTGAAGCCATCGCCATTCAGCAAGGTGAACATGAATGTCGAGCAGGTCATCAGCAGAAAGCCAACGCCATAGGCCGAGAGAAAGATGCCCGCATACTGGCTCGGCCGGAAGCGGTGCAACTGGTCGAACTCCACCCAGTTTCCACGCTCTATATTAAAATTGCGGATCGAAAGCGCCCATCGTCCGGAAAACCATGCGGCCAGCCCGAACGTAGCAGCCGTAAACATATCCTTCTGAAACGGTGTGAGTTGCCCGGAACTGGGCGTCGATCGGAACACCATCCTGATCAGCACGAGGATGAGGAGGCAGGACAGGAAGCCGGAAACGGTGGCCGTAAACCACGAATTGAACAGCCGCGACACACGATCGTTTTTCGACCTGTCCATGAGCTTGAACATCTCGCCCAACACGGTATCGCGGTCCGCGGATCTTTGGCCGATATACTCGCTCGACACCTTTTCGTCCCGCAGAGCCAGCACCGAAAACAGGCCGCACAAGCGCTTGTTCATGACGCTGACATCCTCGGATTTATTCCGCCATTTTTCCGCCAGACCGGCATAATCGCCGATCTCGGATTGCGTCAGTGCGGCATCGGCAGGAGGCCCGCCGCCGGTCAAAAGCTTCAGCGCCCAGTCGGACACGGCCTGCGCCTCGGTTGCCGAAAGCGACCGGAATGCGTCGATATTGGTGTTCTGCATCACATAGGTGACGACCTTCGACCTGGAGGTTTCGGCCAGAAGCCCATCGACCTGCTCGCGCATTTCCTTTTCACCCGGCCTGAAGATGTCGAGGACGTCTTTCAGGGGGATATAATGCTCCTCGGACCAGATGGAGCCACTCTCCAGCACCCAACGGGAAAACAATGAAAGGCCGACGACCCGCCGGGCGGCCTGATGGGCCTCGGCGGGCGCGCAGCCTGACGCCAATGCCATGTTGTGAACTTTCCAATATCTGGCAAGGTCCGGCTTGTAGCGCTGATCGCGCTCCAGAACTTCCTTGATCTCCCCTTGCGAAAGTCTGGCGACCCGGCGAAAGAATTCGCCGGGAATATCGTTCAGGCTGAGCGCAAAATTCCGGATTCCCTCTTCCAGCTTGTCGAAACCCGGCACCGAGGGAAGCAGGCCGATCACCCCCAATGCGGCAACCAGCGGCCAGGTTGCTCCGCCATAACCTGCGCCAACGAGCTGATCGGGCGTGGCGACACCGATCTGCTGGGGAAAAAGCGGCTGCAAAAGGCAAAGCAGCGCATACACCAACTCCAGGGATGCGGTGTAGAGTATGGCCAGTTTCCTGTATTTCCTGCGGCCCACCAGATCAGGAAGCGATATCAGCTTGATGAAATCATATTCCTGGGCGCGCGGCGCAGTGATCTTGAGCCTGCTTTTCGCGTGAAGCGCAATCGCAACCGCACCGATGATGATCGATATAAGAAACCGGTCACCACTCAGCAGTGCCGTGATCGCGCTGTTGTAAAAAGAGGCGATGCCGTCAAGCATCAACATTTACTCACGGACGGATTACATTGCGCCATCGCAATATCCGCAGGAACAATCCCGACAAATGCGAGCCCCAGACAGAAGGCGAGATAAAAAATGAATGTCGAGAGGATCTTGTTACGCATGGCACTCCCCCTTCACTTATTCAAAAGCAATCATGGTGAAGTAACAAATCCGGCGTGCTTGCCCACGCAGGAAATTCCGTCACTCAATCGTAATACAACCAACCATTTCATGCAATCATAAAGTGTATATATGCCGCGTTAACCATTAAATACACTGGGTCACGCGAGCGCCCCCGATCTTGTCGAAACCATTGCTGCGTATGGCAATATGTCATTGCCCGAGACATTGTAGCGGGATCTCGTTGATGGTCATCCGCAGCCTCGACGGCGGCAGCAGGATAGATCAACCTGTGCTGCAGAGGGCATTTTGGCACGGTATCTTGATAGGGACGCCGATACGCCCTCGGTCTGTCCCAGCTGCGCCCGCGCAGGCCTAAAAGATCACGCTGGCAAAAAACTGCAGCGATACGGCGACGAGGAACAGGGCAAAACCGAATTCCAGCTGGCGCTTGCTGAGGGCGTGGGCGATGCGGGCGCCGTAGGGCGCGGTCAGCAGCGTGACCGGGATCAGCAAGGCGACCGCCAGCCAGTTGATGTAACCGGTCGAAAACGGCGGCAGGCCGGGTTCGCCCCAGCCGCCCCAGACGTAACCAACGAGACCCGGGATCGAGATCAGCACCCCGACGCCGGACGACGTCGCCACCGCCTGATGGATGGTGCGGCCGTACAGCGTCATGAAGGTGTTGTTCATCACCCCGCCGCCAATGCCCATCAGCCCCGACAGGATACCGATGCCGGTGCCGACGATAAACTTCAGTGGGTTCTGTGGCAGGTCGTCGCCAAGCTTCCAGCTCTTGCGGTTGAGGATCATCCGCAAGGCCAGCACAAGCGCGATGACGGCAAAGATCAGCCGAAGCTCGGTGCTCGAAGCCCATGCGGCGATCACGGTTGCCAGGATGGTGCCGAGCGGAACGGCAACGATCCAGCTCTTCAACAGGTCGATGTCGACGGCGCCTCTCTGGCGATGGGCGGCGAAGGAGCGGATCGAGGTGGGCACGATGATGGCAAGCGAGGTGCCGAGCGCCAGATGCATGCGCACCGCATCCGCCACGCCGAGCAGGCCGAAGACATGGAAGAAGATCGGCACCAGGATCGCCCCGCCGCCAATGCCGAAAAGTCCCGCCAGAAGGCCGGCTGCAACACCTGCCGCAAGAAGCGCGACGATGAAGGGCAACATGTCGATCAGGGAAGGCATGACAGTCTCCGGCAGGGCGTCGGTTATGCCGATTGCCGGATCGGGGAGACCCGGCCTCAAGAGCTTGAGCGGATTGGCATAGCCGAAATGATGGGCGAAATGGTTTGGTCGAGATACTCCGGGCAAGTCCGCGGATGATGGCCGAAGCCGGTCAAGCGTGTCGCCTGCGTGGCATTGTCATCTTGTGGTGACCCAATGGCATCATTGTCGGCGTCAGGCAAGCCACGGTCGCGCACTGCCGCCGCAACCTGCGCCACCGCCATAACGCCCGTTGATCGGGCCAACAGATGGCTTGCCCGCAATGCTTATGAGGACGCCCGGCGCGACGGCCATCCCGCCGCTCGTCCGGCCGGTCCCCCGACCTGCCGCGCGGCCTCTGTTCCATGGCATCGGTCTCGTGGCCCTGGTGTCGTGGCACAGCCTTGCTGCAAAGGTCGCGGGACCGGCTCTTTCCTCACCGATCTGCCGCAGAATTTAAGCCGATCACCCAAACTGGTGGCGACGGCCTTAAGCTTTCATGCTCGATTGCGCTCCTGGACGGAAGCGGAACCGCAAGGCCGAGATTCAACAATCGGTAGTAATCGGCGCGCTAATATGGCCAAGGCCAGCGCCGTCAGACGGGGAAACCCGCCAGGGCAAAAGCCACGGTGCCGCATCACCACGGACAGGAACTGGCGGCAGTGATCCGGGCTCCGGCATTTGACGTAATGCCAGTGCAGGTTTCTTGCGCTATATGAGGTGTCAGGATACCAGATCGCATATTGTTGAAATTCTTTGCCGCAGACGAAAGACGATCATCATGCCGAACACCGCCAAGAAAAAGAGCTTTACCGAGGACACCGCATCCGAACCGCAGAGCGGCACCGATGTCAGCGTGGATACCGGCATGGACGATTTCGACTTCGGCTCGCTCGACGATCTGGCAACAATGATGGTGGATGCCCTGACGATACCGCTGCCGGCGGATTTCCGCGATGCGGGAGCTGCGGATGGCGGCAAGACGGATGACCTCAAGGTCAGCGCGTTGCAGCCGCCCTCGTCGCGGCGGATCAACTGACCGCCAAGCAGGTCGACCGCCGCTCGCCTTTCGTTAAAAACCTGTCGTCAGTCGCAATAGGCGCGACCGCCTCTGCGCGAGCGCAGGTCGAAGTGAAAATGGTTCCAGTGTTCGGCATTGCTGCCCGGCCCGAGCACCGTGGAGAAATATTTGCAGCCGTCGCTGCGCACCGATTTCAGCAAGCCGCCCTCGCGGAAGGAAAACAGGCCCTTCTTGCGCACGTCGATGTCATGGCCGTTCTTCAGCACGATCGCGCCGATATCGATGGCATTGCCGCGGGCATGTTCGGACATCGGATTGTAGCGCTGGCGGCTGTTGTTCATCTTGCGGCAGGAATAACCGCCAAGAGGCTGGATACTCCGGATGCCGGTGAGGTAACGGGTACGGGCCGAGACCGCGAGATCGTTCTTCACCCATTTGGCGAAGGCGAGCGTCACCTGGCAATTGAGCGTCACTGCCGGCTTGATGTCGATGCCGCCGGACAGACCCGAGAGTTTTACCGGATAGTCGATGCCGCAGCTATTGCCCTGCGAGATGCGCGGCAGGTCGCGGAACTCCACACCGATCCGGCGAAGTTCGGCACGGCAGGCGACTTCCGACTGCGGCATGACGGTTCGCGGAAAGGCGCCTTCGGGAATGCTCATCGGCCCGTCGTTCGACATGGGACCCGCGGTCGGGTTATTGGGCCGCAACATTGCCACTTCCTGGCTCTGCGCCGGGGTGCGGCCGGGTGCGACGACCGGAGAATTATCACCCCAGGTCATCCCGGCGCCCTGGCCGCTCCCCTGGCCCGCCCCTTGGCGTTTGGGCGGCACAATCACGCGCTCATCTGTGGACGGGGTGTCGGCTGAAGGTGACGCGGACATCGGTTGAACACGCGCCGCAGCACTGCCCTGGCGGCGGGACTTGAGCGCCACCGGATTATCCGTGCCGATGCCGTCGACCACCGGCTGGTCACCGACGCCTTCGGCGATATCGGTATCCTCTTCCTCGGCAAGGCCTACCGCGTCGCTTTCGTCGGGAGCAAAGCCGAACTCCTCGTCCATGCTGACGCCTCCCGACGGGATGGTCTGCTGGACACCGTTCGCAACGCCACTGGATGCGCCGTTGGGAGCGCGCAGATAATGGCCGCCGTCATTCGGCTGCCCGGCGGCAGCTGACGGAGCGGTGAGATAACCGCCGCTGCCCGCCTGTGAAACCGGGGCGCGGGCCATCTGGTAGGGCTGCTGCGATACGCCTTGGGAAATCGGTGCGGGAGGAAGCGAGCGGCTCGGCTGGATGGAGCCTACCTGGGTGCCGTTATCGATCGAGGCCGGGGGGACAAGCCCGTCAGCCGAACAGGCGACCAGCATGGTCGAAACCATCAGCGAGCCGATTACCCGCGTCGATAGGGAAGCATACGCCATACCAGTTGCCGCTCTCTCGATGCCGAAATGACACAGGACGGGATTTTAGGCAGATTGGGTAAACGAAAGCTTGATGAAGGATGACCGTTTCTGGGCCATTTCGGGTCGCGTCTGCGGTCTCGACCGCCCCAAACCGGAAAAAAGGCCGGAATGCCTGCGCATTCCGACCCCTGAGATCGTGCGAGGATCCGCTGCCGTTACGCCGCCCGCCATTCGGAACGGTTCCCGTCTTCACCAAGGCGGAAGGCACCGAGCAGCTGCTGCAAATGGATGCTCTGGTCGGCAAGCGTCTGGCTGGCTGCCGTCGTCTCCTCCACCATGGCGGCATTCTGCTGGGTCATCTGGTCCATGTGATTGACCGAGGAATTGATCTCGGCCAGGCCGCTCGCCTGTTCCTGGGCGGCGGTGGCAATGGTCTCCACATGGGCATTGACCTTCTCCACCAGCGCGGCGATCTCGACCAGAGCATCACCGGTCGAGCGCACCAGCGCCACACCGCCTTCGACCTCATGCACCGAGGTGCTGATCAGCGTCTTGATTTCCTTGGCGGCATTGGCCGAACGCTGCGCCAGTTCGCGGACTTCCTGGGCAACCACGGCAAAGCCCCTGCCCGCCTCGCCGGCACGCGCCGCCTCGACACCGGCATTCAGGGCCAGAAGATTGGTCTGGAAGGCGATCTCGTCAATCACCGAGATGATCTGGCTGATCTTGCCGGAAGACGCCTCGATGCGGCCCATCGCGTCGATGGCATTACGGACGATCTCGCCGGAGCGGCTGGCACTGATTTTCGTCTCGCTGACCATCTGACGAGCTTCGCCGGCGCGCTGCGAGGCGGTGCGCACGGTCGCGGTAATCTCGTCGAGCGCGGCCGCAGTCTCCTCCAGCGCCGCCGCCTGCTGTTCGGTGCGCCGCGCCAGATTGCCGGTTGCAGCGGAAATATCCGAAGCGCTGTCGCGGACGATCAGGCCGGTTTCGGAAATTGCCAGGATCGCCGCATTGAGCGAACCGACGGCATCGTTGAAATCCTGCCTGAGCTTGGCATAATCCTCACCGATCGCACCGAGCGACGCGGAAAGGTCGCCCTGCGCTAGGCCTTCGAGCGCCCGTCCGAGCTCGGCCATCGCGTGCGACTGACGATCGGCGGCAGACGCCATCGTCCGCTCGCTCGCCGAACGTTCGGTGGCGATCATCCGCTGCTGATCCGCCTCACGGGTCTGCAGGGCCGCCCGCTCCTCGACATTGTCGCGCAGCACAACGAGCGCCCGCGCCATCTCGCCGATCTCGTTTCGCTCGCCGGTACAGGGCACGGCAACACCCGAGGCGCCGCCGGCGATCGCCTGCAGCACATGGCGGACCTTGGACAGCGGCCCGGTGACGCTTCTGACCACCAGCCAGGCGCCACCGACCAGAAAGGCCGCGCCAACGGCGAAGATGACGGCGAAATCGATCGCATCCTTGCGGAACATCGCATGCAGGTCGTCAACATAAACGCCGGTGCCGACGACCCAGCCCCACGGTGCGAAACCGGCCACGTGAGAGAATTTCTCCACCGGCTCGCTGGCGCCCGGCTTCGGCCAGTAATAATCGACGAAACCCTTGCCGCTTGCCTTCACCACCTGGACAAATTCGACGAAAAGGAATTTGCCGTTTGGATCCTTGTTCTGGCTGAGATCGGAGCCGTTCATTTCCGGCTTCACCGCATGCATGACCATGGTCGGATGCATGTCGTTGATCCAGAAATAACCCGAGCCGTTGTCGTAACGCATGGCGCCGATAATGCCCTTGGCCTCGGCCTGAGCCTGATCACGCGACATCGTGCCAGCCGTTTCCAGCGCCTGGTATTTCTTCAACACGGAGAGTGCCGTGTCGTTCATCTGGGCAAGCCCCGCCTTGCGTTCGCGCTCGGACGAAGCATAACTTTCGAAAAGACTGAAGATCAGCGCACCGGCCAGAATGACCAGCGACAGCGCCACAAGACAATAAAGGCGCCACGAAATAGCGAGACGTTGCATGTTACCTCCCCCGTTACCTGCAATTCTCATTAAATTATAAACAACGTAAGTTACCGGTCGGTGAAGATACAAAAGCCGGCACGACGACCAGATAAACGGCGGTTTTATTCTCGGATTTCCCTCGCCTTTTCTTGGTGCAATCCTTCCGCCAACCGCCCGGACGAAAAGAAACTGGCAATAGCCAGAAACAAGGCTAATGTCCCGATCCCCGCAAAGCCATAAAGAAAACAAGGATGATTCCGCGATGACCGACGCTCCCAAACCGGCCGGTGAACTGACTCTTCGAACATTGGCCATGCCGGCCGATGCCAATCCGGCCGGCGATATTTTCGGTGGCTGGGTCATGGCGCAGATGGATCTGGCAAGCGGGATCCGCGCCGCCGAGCGCGCCCGTGGCCGTGTCGCGACCGCCGCGGTCAAGGAAATGGCCTTCCAGCTGCCGGTCAAGATCGGCGACACGCTGAACATCTATACGGAAATCACCCGCGTCGGCACGACCTCGATCACGATCGGCATCGAAGCCTGGGCGCAGCGCGCACGACACCGCGACCTCGAAAAGGTCACCGCTGCAACCTTCATCATGGTGGCGCTCGACGCCAACGGCAAACCGACACCGGTCCCGGCAGAATGATGACGCTCTGTCGCCAGAGCAGTTCCAGCAAAAGTGCGTAGCGGTTTTGCGTCCGGAACTGCGGCAAATCACAGAGATAGAGAAATTTCGCGATTCGGAGAAAAGCGGAATTCCTCTAGTATCTGTCCGGGCTATCAGCCGCGATCACAACGTGCTGTGATCGCGGTTTACCCCTTGAGAAACACCGAGCTGTCGTCAAAGCTCAGGCCGGGAAAGACCTTGGCGGTCAGGTTGGACTGCTTGATGTCGAATTGCCGGTAGAGCATGGCGGCGGCGATTTCGCGGACATCGCCGGTCGGCATCAGGTCGCGCTCGTCGAGCAGCCGGTCGTCGCCGAGGCCCGGCCATTCGCCGAGCACCTTGCCGCCCGGCACCGCGCCGCCTGCCAGAACGGCAAGGCCGCCGGTACCATGATCTGTGCCGTTGGTGCCGTTTTCGCGCGCCGTGCGGCCGAATTCGGTCATTGCCAGAACCACCGTCTTGCTCCACACCTCGTCGCCGAGCGTGTCCTTCAGCGTGACGATCGCGGTTGCAAGATCGCCGGCCGCCTTGCGGAAATTTACCGCCTGGCCGACATGGGTATCCCAGCCGTTGATCGAGAAGCTGGCAACGCGGTATTCCTCGCGCAACATGCCGCCGGCAAGCCTGGCCATGTCGGCAATTCCGGTGCCGCGCTTTTCATCGCCGTAAAGGAGATCGCTTTCCATATCCGTCTTGCGTGCCTCTTCAAAGGCCCGGGCGAAGGCCGGATCGCCGGCGTAAAGCCTGTCGAGGAAGGCGATCTCGTCTTCGGCCAGCGAGAAATTGCTCTGGCTCGACCAGCTGTCGGCGCGGTTGGGGCCCGACAGGATCAGTTCCATCGAGGTGCTGATGTCGATTGCCCGGCGGGCATCCGAGCGGGGAATGACGGCAAGCGCACGGTTCAGCCAGCCGGTCTTCTGGCTTTTGTCCGAACCGCCGGATTCGAGGATGTCCTGACCGTCGAAATGGCTGCGCTGATTGCGGTAGGGCGTCGAAACCGCGTGGACGAAGGAAAGCTGACCGCGCTTCCACAGCGGCATCAGCGCCGACGCCGCCGGATGCAGGCCGAAGAAACCGTCGAGATCGATGAGGCCGGTATCGGGCGTCTTCGCCAGTTTCGGCCGCAGCGCCGCAAAGGCCGGGTCGCCATAGGGCTGGACGAGATCGAGCCCGTCCATGGCGCCGCGCAGAACGATGGTGACAAAGCGATTGTCGCCGGGTGCCGCGGCAAAACTCACCGGCGTCATCACCGGTGCAGCGGCAGCACAGCAGGCACCGGCGAGGAACCCCCGCCGGGAAAGGCGAAAACGGTCGCCGCTGCCGGTCATTCCGTCAGAACTCATCGACTATCTCCTGTTGAATTCCGCTGATGCCAGAACCATGGTCAGGCCGTGGAGCCGGCTCGGCGCCTGCGCGATGATCTTGCGGGTCTCCGGCGAAGCGGCGTCGCCAAGGGCCGCATCGAGGAAAGCCGACGGCTCGAGCTTCTGACCCAGCGCCCGGGTCGCCAGCTGCGCCCAGGCGATCCGCTCGCCGAGCTGACCCGGCGCCAGCCATGCGCTTGCCGTATCGGCGAAACCTGCAGGGCTCGGCGGCTGCCAGACCGGCGCTCCCATCCGCTGCAGGGCCTTCAGTGTCAGCGCATGCGCCCGGCTCGAGCGTCGCTTGCGGATTTCGGCGGCCTTGGCGTCGCCCGCCATCTGCATCGCCTTGCCCACCGGGCCGGCATCCTCGTCGCCATCCATATCCGCGAGCAGCGCCGTCAGGCTGGCATCGGGCAGGTCCAGCGCCCGGAAACCGGACACGACGAATTCGAAAGGCTGCTTGATCTTCTGGCCCGGATTTTCCCAGGCGAGCGGATGCTCGAGCATGGCCCGGTAGACTTCGGTGAGGTTGCCGTCGCTTGCCCGCCATGCCGCAACCATGTCACCGACCACCTGTGCAGGCGGTTCGTCGCTTATGAAATGGGCGGCAAGCTTGCGGGAAATATGAAGCGCCGTCTCCGGCCGGGCGGCAAGATCCTGCAACATCAGGATATGGTCCTGGCTTCCACCCTCGTCATCCTGATACTGGCGCCCGAGAAGGCTGACCGGTCCGGTCTGCGCCAAACGCGGACGATAGGCGACCTCGAGGGCGCGATTGTCGACCGTGAGGCCCGTCAGGATCAGCGCCGCCGCCCGCACGTCGTCCTGACTGTAACCGCTGCCGGCGCCGAGCGTGTGCAGTTCCAGCAATTCGCGCCCGAGGTTCTCGTTGAGACCGCGTCCGGTCTCACGGCCGGCGGTCGAATCCGGCCCGACGCTCTGGTTCTGGTCGAGATAGATCAGCATGGCCGGGTGCAGGATCCCCGCCCTCAGCAGATCGGAAAACGATCCTCCCATACGCGGACGGATCGCTTCCGCCTCGTACATCGGCACGATCATCCGCATCGGCAGGGATTTCAGCGCGCTGACGGCAAAATGGTTCATCCAGAAGCTCGCCAGCCGCTCATGGAAACCGAGGCGGGATTGTACGACCTGAGCAAGGCGCGCCATCGCATCCATCCGGTAGACCTGCTGCGCCTCCCGCTGGGTTTCCTTGCGGATTGCCTCGTTCGGCTTGCCCTCACGCGCGGCCTTGGCTTCGGCAGCCCGGAGCGACATCACCCGCGTCACCGCCTCGCGACGGCCGACAACGCCCTCGCGCGGAAACCGCGGCCTGGCTGCGATCCCGCGCTGCAACTGGGCGATCAGGCCATCGGCGTCGTCAGGCATGTCCTGCCCGGGGCGGAGGCCATATCCATAACGGATCGCTGCGAGCGTGGGCCTTTCAAGAGCCATGCGCTCCTCCTTTTCGATCTTCGAATCCTCGCCGACAACTGGGGCGGAAACGGCAGCAAAATGTGGCGATTTGGAGAGATGGACGGATTGTAATCCCATCAGACCATATCGGTTCCGCCGGCACACGTCACAGTTACGGCATTGCGCAGGCAATACGCGGCACGAGCACTCCGTCCCCGGCCTGAACTGGCATAAAAGAGGCTGGCCGAACGTCTCCCTCAAGCAGCCATACTATCGGAAAGACTTTTTTATTAGCTTTGCCTTATGTTAGGATGCGTGTTCATGAACCCGGCGACTTACTGAATGCAGGCAGATTCGACAAGCAACATGAATGCCACACGGCTGGCGCTTGCGGTGAAGCAGGCGCAGGCCGCGGCAACGCTTGAGCGCCTGCCGACGACGCTGACGGTCAATGCGGCCGTGACGTTTTCGGCCTTTCTGATGAGCTCGATCAACCGTGGCATAACCGGTGCGGCGCTGATCTGGTTTGCCGCCACGCTGTCGACAATCGCGGGGCGTTTCATCGTCGGCACGATCGCCCGACGGCGCCGGCTGGATCTCGCCGACCCGCATCTCTGTCTGCGGCTGATGACAGGTGGCGCGTTGTTCAGTGGCCTGTCGTGGGGCGCATTGCCGTTCATTCTCAGTGATTTTCATGCGCTCGGCGTCGATGGCGGGATCTATATCCTGATGTGCGGCATGGCGACGGGTGCGGTGCTGCTCGGCACGGGCTCGGCGGTGACGGCGCTTGCCTTCGCCTTTCCGGTCCACATCGCCGTCGTCACGACACTGATGATGAGCGAGGAGACCGGCGGGCAGTTGCTCGCCCTCAACGTGGTGGCGCTGACGCTGGTGCTCTACAAAAGCAGCATGAAGGGACAGAGCATCGTCATCGGCAATATCGAGGCGCAGGTCAGGGCGACGGCGCTGGCGCAGTCGCTGAGCCAGGCCAATGCCGACATACTCAACGCCAATGAAAGCCTCGAAATCCTCGCCAATCGCGATCCGCTGACGGGGCTTGCCAACCGCGCCGCCTTCAATGCCTCGCTGCAACACGGTATCGATCACGCCCGCTCGCGCCAGGAGCGGTCTGCGCTGCTGATCCTCGATCTCGACCGGTTCAAGACGATCAACGACACGTTCGGCCATTTTGCCGGCGACGAACTTCTGCTGCAGGCAAGCCACCGATTGCGCGACGCGGTCGGCGAGCATGGTTTCATCGCCCGGCTCGGCGGCGACGAATTTGCCGTCGTGATCGGCGGCCCGTCGGCAGGGAGCGAGGCACGCCGGCTGGCGGCCCGGATCATCGAGCGCTGCCGGGAGGCCTTCCTCATCCAGGGCCGCCCGGTGGTGTCCGGCGTCTCCGTCGGCATCGGCATCTGGCCGGAACATGCCGATACGGCGACCGACCTGTTCGTCTGCGCCGACATGGCGCTTTACCGCGCCAAGGACGAAGGCCGCGGGTTGTGGCGGGAGTTCGATCCGTCCCTCAAGGCCCGTGCCGACCGGCAGCGCCGGATCGAGCAGGACCTTGCAGCCGCGATATCGAGCGGTGCCGTCACCGTGTTCTTCCAGCCGCAGGTCGAGCTTGCCGGCGGCACGGTGATCGGCTTCGAGACGCTGGTGCGCTGGCAACACCCGTCGCTCGGCGCGATCGCACCGCCGGAAATCGTCGCCGCGGCCCATTCCGCCAATCTTTCCGAGGCGCTGACGGCCAGTATCGCGGCCGGCGCATGCCGGCTGCTGACCACGCTTCCGTCACTTGGCCTGCCGCAGGCAACCGTATCGGTGAATGTCTCGCCGCGCGAATTCGACCTCTATTCGGTGGCCGAGACGCTTGACCGCATCACCCATGCCTATGGCATAGATCCGGCGCTGTTCGAGATCGAGATCACCGAGGAGGCAATCCTCGACACGCTGGTCGCCGGCGAGCAGCTGAAGCATATCGAGCGTTCCGGCTACAAGCTGGCGGTCGACGATTTCGGTGCCGGCCACTCGTCGCTCGCCTATCTGGTGACGCTGAAAGTCGACCGGCTGAAACTCGATCGCCGCTTCGTCACCGGCATCGAGAAGAGTTTCCAGAACCAGGAAATCGTCGCGGCGATGGCCGGCCTCGGAAAGGCGCTGTCGATGGATATCATCGCCGAGGGCGTGGAGACCGCCGAAGAAGCGGCAACGCTGCGCAATCTCGGCTGCCCCGGCGCACAGGGCTATTTCCTCGGCCGGCCGATGCCGGTCGACGCCATTGCCGGCTGGCTGGTCACACGGCTGCTGACGCCGGCGGCGTGAGCGGGCAGCGGACTGCCGGGCGTCGAGATGAATACGTTTCCCTTTTGTACTCGTTTTCCGCCCCAGCCCTCTTCACATTGGTGCAAACTCTCTCCATATTCCGGGCATGGCCAGATCCCCGAAAAAATCCCCGTCCTCACCCGCCAACGGTTTCGAGGAAGCTCCCCAATCGTCGTTTGAAGGCGCGCCGCTGGAAGGCAGCGTGTCCGACTGGGTGAAGCAGCTCGAGGCGGAAGCGGAAGCGTCGGGGGTCGAGACGCAGCGCGAGATCGCCTCGAAGGCCGGCAAACACCGCAAGAAGATCGAGATCGCCGCCCGCGAGGAAGCCATCAAGGCCGCCGCGAAGGACAAACCGAAAACCGCCCAGAAGACGGCGAAGAACACCACCGCGTCGAAAACGGCGCGCGGCGTGTCGATCGGCGCCTCGTCGGATCCGAAGACCCGCGCCGCCGCCGGTCTCAACCCGGTCGCCGGCCTCGATATCTCGCTGGAAGATGCCGAGAAAATGGGCGATTCGCTCGCCCCCGGCGCCGTGACCGCCACGGTCGAGGCACTGTCGGCGCTGATCGAATCGGGCAATCCGCTGTTCAAGGACGGCAAGTTGTGGACGCCGCACCGGCCGCACCGCCCGGAAAAATCCGAGGGCGGCGTCACCATCCGCATGGCATCGGACTATTCGCCCGCCGGCGACCAGCCGACCGCGATCAAGGATCTCGTCGAAGGCATCAACAACAACGAGCGCAGCCAGGTCCTGCTCGGCGTCACCGGTTCCGGCAAGACCTTCACCATGGCCAAGGTGATCGAGGAAACCCAGCGCCCGGCGGTGATCCTTGCGCCGAACAAGACGCTGGCGGCGCAGCTCTATTCCGAGTTCAAGAACTTCTTCCCCGACAATGCGGTGGAATATTTCGTTTCCTATTACGATTATTACCAGCCGGAAGCTTACGTCCCGCGCTCCGACACGTTCATCGAGAAGGAATCGTCGATCAACGAACAGATCGACCGGATGCGCCATTCCGCCACCCGCTCGCTCTTGGAGCGCGACGACTGCATCATCGTCGCCTCGGTCTCCTGCATCTACGGTATCGGTTCGGTCGAAACCTACACGGCGATGACCTTCCAGATGGAAGTCGGCGACCGGCTGGATCAGCGCCAGCTGCTCGCCGACCTCGTCGCCCAGCAATACAAACGCCAGGACATCAATTTTATCCGCGGATCGTTCCGTGTGAGGGGCGACACGATCGAGATCTTTCCCGCCCATCTGGAAGATGCCGCATGGCGGATCTCGATGTTCGGCGACGAGATCGACAGCATTACCGAGTTCGACCCGCTGACCGGCCAGAAGACCGGCGACCTGAAAAGCGTCAAAATCTACGCCAACTCGCATTATGTCACGCCCCGCCCGACCCTCAACGGCGCGATCAAGTCGATCAAGGACGAGCTGAAGATCCGGCTTGCCGAGCTGGAAAAGGGCGGCCGCCTTCTGGAAGCCCAGCGGCTGGAACAGCGCACCCGTTACGATGTGGAAATGCTCGAGGCGACCGGTTCCTGCGCCGGTATCGAGAACTATTCGCGGTATCTGACCGGCCGCAATCCCGGCGAACCGCCACCGACCCTGTTCGAATATATTCCCGACAATGCGCTGCTGTTCATCGACGAAAGCCATGTCTCGGTCAGCCAGATCGGCGGCATGTACCGGGGCGACTTCCGCCGCAAGGCGACGCTTGCCGAATACGGTTTTCGCCTGCCGTCGTGCATGGACAACCGGCCGCTGCGTTTCGAGGAATGGGATGCGATGCGGCCGCTCACCGTCGCCGTGTCGGCCACCCCCGGCAATTGGGAAATGGAACAGTCCGGCGGCGTGTTTGCCGAACAGGTGATCCGCCCGACCGGCCTGATCGATCCGCCCGTCGAAGTGCGCTCGGCCCGTTCGCAGGTCGACGACGTGCTCGGAGAAATCCGCGAGACCGCGCAGAAGGGTTATCGCACGCTCTGCACCGTGCTGACCAAACGCATGGCCGAGGACCTCACCGAATATCTGCACGAACAGGGCGTTCGCGTCCGCTACATGCACAGTGACATCGACACGCTGGAGCGCATCGAGATCATCCGCGATCTTCGCCTCGGCGCCTTCGACGTGCTGGTCGGCATCAACTTGCTGCGCGAGGGCCTCGACATTCCCGAATGCGGTTTCGTCGCCATTCTCGACGCCGACAAGGAAGGTTTTCTCCGCTCGGAGACATCGCTGATCCAGACGATCGGCCGCGCGGCGCGTAACGTCGACGGCAAGGTCATCCTGTATGCCGACAAGATCACCGGCTCGATGCAAAGGGCGATGGACGAAACCGCCCGCCGCCGCGAAAAGCAGGTCGCCTACAATACCGAACACGGCATCACGCCGGAATCGGTGAAGGCCCGGATTTCCGACATTTTGGACTCGGTCTACGAGCGCGACCATGTTCGCGCCGACATTTCCGGCGCCTCCGGCAAGGGTTTTGCCGATGGCGGCCATCTGGTCGGCAACAATCTGCAGAGCCATCTCAACGCGCTGGAAAAATCCATGCGCGATGCCGCAGCCGATCTCGACTTCGAAAAGGCCGCCCGCCTGCGCGACGAAATCAAACGCCTCAAGGCCGTCGAGCTTGCAACGATGGACGACCCGATCGCCAAGGACGAGGCGCGGGCGCAGGAAGGCGGCGGCAAGAAAAGCAAGGCTGCCGCCGGCACAACCGGCTCCCTCCCGCTTGTGGGAGAGGGTGAGGAGCGGTCCGCGCAACGGAGCAATCGATCCGGTGAATCGATTGCAGCGACGAACGCCCGGAGCGAAAGCGAAGGGCCGGATGGTACCTCAGGCCAAGCCTCCTATTTCGCCAAACCCACGCTGGACGACATGGGCCCGGGCACAGACACCGCACGCCCCCTTTTCCGCCGCAACAGCCTCGACGAAATGACCGTCGGCCGCACCGAAAAACCGGTCACAGGCAAGGTGCCGCCGAAACCGGACAGCGAACCCGGCAAACGTTTCTCACCGCTGCTCGAAGGCCAGCCGGAACGCGGCGAACCACGGCCGGTGGTAAGGGGCAAGATTGGTGCGGGGAGTTACGAGGATGCGGGGGAGCAGAAGCGCAAGGGGCGGACGAAGGGTAAGACGGGACGGCCGGGGCAGTGAAGGCATTGCGCTCTGAATGCTAATATTCAAAAGTAAGAATCCCAACGCTAAGACGCATTAAATGAGAATACTCGTCTTCCAATCTGTATTTTTCGCCATATCAACCCGTAATTTTAATAAAAACCATTTCTTACAAGCTACCAATCTAAATAATATCATTGCTTCAAAAGTTTGGCGCGCGAATTCTTGTAAACAGCATGATTTCGGATGGCCTTAAATTTGCACAGATCTTTGTGAGATTCAGAAATACAATTACGACAACGAGCCAGACGCTTCTCATCCGTAATTACATACTTCCCTTGACCCACCACCATAATGGCAAATATGTGCGGATCATCACAATACTTGGAATACTTTATCCATGTTGCGTCACTCTCTAGGCTGTCAACTATAGCCTGAACTTCACCTGAAGGAGCGTCTATCCTTCTTCCGCGATCTCTCATCTCCACGAGAAATCGAGCGAGCGCTGGGACTTTAATAATCTCATCCCGATATTTCTTTTGATCAGAATACAGAAAATATACCGACTTTGAGCTTTTAAGCTCTAGAAGAGCACTTCGAAACCAATTTTTCGAGGCTACTGAGACATCCAACAATACTCGAGACATTAAAAGAAAGTCCGCATCAGTTCATTTACTTGAAATTCTCGATAGCTTTCAGGCGGATCAATTAAATTTCCTTCGCGATCAATGGAAATGCTACGAGCGTAATTCCCATCACCCTTGTTTTCACAAAATATTATCTGCGACGGGATAGATTTCCCTTCTTCCCTTAAATCAGCACGAAATCGATCCATTAAATAATCGCTATGGGTTTCAACAAAGTACCACATTTGTTCATCCGCCATATGAAAGATGAACTCACCTAATGCTGCCTGTGCTACGGGATGAAGGTGAAGCTCAGGCTGTTGAAGTAACATTACTACTTCGCTACCAGTAACTTTTCTGAACAAAGAATCCACAAGAACAGGAAGCACTTGAGATATCCCCACTCCAACTTGAGAAATAGCAAAATTCATCCCATGCTTTTTAACAGAAACTACCAAAGGAGAATGCGCAATCTTATTTGACATCTTCTCGACATTTAGCTCTTCGAAAAGCTGGCTTTCCTTCCCAAACTTATTTACTAATTCTACATATTTGGAGTTCTTTAACTTCTTGATATCATGGAGCATAGCCGCGAAATGGGAACCTTTCGGGCTATAGACTCTTTCAAGCGCATAGTAAGGCTCTGGCGTACCCCGCAATGGTCCAATGTGATCAGTTATCCTGTCAATGCAGACACCTACCGAATTAACGAGTGCCTCCTTGAACTCCCTTTTAAGATCCGCGTGAGAAACTACCTCAAACAAAAATGTTGGGCTATTTAACGGATATTTTCCGCCTGCGCTGTCTTTCAACTTAAGGACTTTAAAGTCCGTACCTTCTTCATGAAGACTGTAAATCTGATCTATACTTAAGTCTGACAATACACTCGATGTCTTTATAGATCTACGGTCTCCAGAGGCTCTTAGTGTGAGCCTTCTTTTTCCTGCTATTATCGTGAACCGGAGAATATCTGGCACCATCAAGTCCTTGCGCTTACGCATCGTCAGGACCTTAGTTACCTTGTCCTCTCCACTACCTGCCGTAAATCCAATCGTGACGTCGCTGAATGCGAAATAAGGAGAAAAAAAGTCGTGTTTATCGGACGGTAGGACATCAGGTAGAGTTGGCGTCCCTTCCAACTCGGATGACACTACGTAGTTCACCAATTGTACTAGTGAACTCTTTCCCGAACTATTATCTCCTACCAAAAACGTAACCCCATCGAGATTTATCTCGAGGTCGCGAAACCCTCTATAGTTCTTAGAAAAGATCTTAATATTCAAAGCGTGCCTCAAAGGTTATGAAAAAAAGAGACCATGATTCCCCCTGCAAGTACAACCATCTCTTTATTGCTAGGTATTTAGAGCCTCCGATCATAGCGCATCATCGTTCTCACCCTACCGTCACCAACCCATACCGCTTCATCACCTCGCCCACCTTCACCGGATCCGGCGGACCGCCCACCACAAGCAACGCTGCCAGTTCGCGAAAATAGCCTGGCCCCAGAACGCCCGGGGTCAGCACGCAGAGGCAGGTGGCCGGGTGTTGGGTCCGGTTGACGAACCAGTGCGGCGCGCCGCGCGGGATGAAGAGGGACTGGCCGGGGCCGATATCGGTGTCCCTGCCGTTGAGGCGGAACATCAGCGTGCCGTCGAGGCCGTAGATCGTCTCCTCCCAGCTTTCGTGATAATGTGCCGCCGGCACTTTGGCATTGGGCAGAACCGTCATGCGGAACAGGTCGAGGCTGCCGCCGGCGCCATCCTTGTCCTCCAGGAATTCCAGCGTCAATCCACCGATCAAGATCTCTTCCATCACGCACCCCTTTGTTTGCCCGCCGCATGGCGCACCCTTCCCGCGCCACACTGGATGATCATCCATTCTGCGGCAATCCGGTGTTTTTCGGGGGCACAGTCACCGGATGGGGACGGGTTGCTGGTGGTGATCGAGTCTGCAGGCCAATTAGGGGATCGGCTGTCGGGGATGAAGCCTGCCGCTCTCCTGAAAAATCCAGCCGCGGACCTTGAGGCTAAGATCTTGATTTTTCTTCCTCTCCCGCAAGGCGGGAGAAAGAACGACAGAAGAACTTCATCCCCCTTCATCCCCGCCCTCCCCACCCATGCCTACAATCCACTCGTCCCGCCACGGATACACCGGCAGTCGTGTCGGCGAGGTGGGATCGGTTCCGGGGGTGGAGAGAGGACGTAAATCTCTGCCATCGGGGTTCGCGGAAAATGGTCTCCCTCCGGCGACACGGGGGAAGCGGACAAAGGTTTCGACCGGCCTTTCCGCTTCTGATGCCCGAATGGCGCGCCGGGCGTGCCTGTGCGGCACACAGGGTGGCTTGATGGATGGTTTCGCCGGGCTTTGACAGTCCGTCCGTGACAACGGATAGCCCGGCGGCGGTGAGATGGAGGGTTGGCGGTAAGTCGTTCCGCCCGTGTTTCATCAAGCCAGACGAACACCATCCCGAAAAGCCAAGGCAGAGAGACCGGAGTCGCGGATAAAAACGGCCGAACGGGGCGCTGAGAGGTGCCACTTATAATTTAACTTGCGAGGCAGCTTTCAGCGCCCCGTCCGATCAGACAATGCCTCAAGATCGCCAAGGGGGATCCATGTCCAGTGAAATGCCGCCATTCGATCGCCATATCGCCGCCCGCACCGCCGAGGCGCTGGCGCTGCCGCACATGGTCTGCCGCCATCGCGACTGCCGGCGGGCCCAAAGCTGCAAATGGTATTTCAGGACGACCGGCGAGCCCTGCTGCCTGAGCAGGCTCGACAACCGCCAGCGGGCGCTGTTCGACGATGTTTACCATGCAGCGCATTTCGCCAAGGGGTTCCTCGGCAGCCACAGGCCGTTTTTCGAAACCGTCACCGGACCGAAACGGCGGCTCGACGATCTGGCGATCAACATTGCCCGCAATGTTGCGCATCGCTACAGGCGCGAACAATGGGACCCCGCGCGACGGCAGCGGGAAAAAGAGATGGCGGCGGCAGATAAACGGGCCGATGCGGCCCGGCGTGATGATCGGGTCGGGCATGGCGATCCGGCCGACGGTGGCGATGCCGGCCGGTGAGAGGCGCTGCCGGCGCCTTTCCCCTGCCGCGCTTCAGCCCCGCTTGCGGAAGGGCGGCAGCTGACGCAGGCCGGAGAGGACTTCCACCTCGCCGGCACTTTTCGGCTTGCCGAGCAGAAAACCCTGCAGCTGCTCGATGCCTTCCTCGATCACCATGCGGTGCTGGCCGAAGGTCTCGATGCCTTCGGCAACGACCGGCAGGTTGAGGCTCTTGCCCAGGCCGATCACCGCCTTGACGATGGCGCGGGCGCTTTCGCTTTCCTCCATCTGCCAGATGAAGCTGCGATCGATCTTGATCTTGTCGAAAGGAAAGGTCTGCAGGTTGCTGAGCGACGAATATCCGGTGCCGAAATCGTCGATGACGATATGGACGCCGAGCGCCTTCAGCTTCTGCAGCATGGCAAGCACCGCGTCGCGGTTTTCGAGCAGCGAGGTTTCGGTGATTTCGAGCTCCAGCCGCTGCGGTTCCAGGCCGCTGTCGTGAAGGGCGGCAGCCACCGTGCCGACGAGATCGGGGAAACGGAACTGCACGGCCGAGACATTGACCGCCACCGCCAGCCCGTCATCCCAGGATGCGGCGGTGCGGCAGGCCTCGCGCAAGGCCCATTCGCCGAGCGTGACGATAATGCCGGTCTCTTCGGCGACGGGAATGAATTCTGCCGGCGAGACCTGGCCGAGATCCGGATGGTTCCAGCGCATCAGCGCCTCGTATCCGGTGCAGATGCCGTTCGAGGCGTCAAACAGCGGTTGGAAAACGAGCGACAGCTGGTCGCGCAGGGCGGCGTGGCGCAGCTCGCTTTCGACCAGGCGGCGCTGGCGCAGGTCGGCATCCATGTCCGCCGAATAAAAGGCGGCGGTGCCGCGGCCGTTGAACTTGGCATTGTAGAGCGCCATGTCGGCGGCATTGCGCAGGTCGTCGGCGGTGCGGCCGTCCTCGGGGAAGATCGACACGCCGATCGACACACCGACCGCCTTGGGGTCGAAATTGACGTTCATTTCCTGGCGGAAGGTGTCGAGAATGCGGTCGGCCAGAAGATAGGCGGCGGTCGGCTGGTCGAGGCCGGGCTGGAGGATGATGAACTCGTCGCCGCCGATCCTTGCCGGCGTATCGGCCTCGCCGCTGCAACGACGCAGGATCTCGGCGACCTTGATGAGAACCCGGTCGCCCTCGGCATGGCCGAAGACATCGTTGACCGCCTTGAACCGATCGAGGTCGAGCGCCAGCACCGCCAGCCGCTCATTGGCGCTGTCGGCAAGATCGATCGCCGTTTCCAGCTTTTCGGAAAACAGCGTGCGGTTGGGCAGGTCGGTCAGCGCATCGTGGCGGGCCATATGCTCGACGCGCAGTTCGGCAATGCGCTTTTCGGTCAGATCGCGGACGGCCAGAACCTGGCAGGAGCGGCCGCGATATTCGATCGTGTGGACGGCGACTTCGAGAAAGGTCTGGCGGCCGGGCTTCAGCGGGCTGCTCCGCAGCGGTGCAGCCTCGACGGCACGGCTGCGCTCGACATCGATCAGCGATATGCCGTCGGCCGCCACCATCAGCGCGTCGGGCGAGCGGCCGATGACATCGCGGTCACGCAGGCCGAGCATGGCGGAGAAACGGGCATTGGCCTCGATGATCGTGCCTTCGCGGACAACGGCCAGGCCTTCGAGCGTCGCATTGGCAAAACCGCGAAGGTCGGTCAGGTAACGGTCGAGGAAGCTGGCGGTGACGGCCGACAGCACGATCAGGCCGGTGACGATCGACACCGCCCAGACGGTCCAGATGCGGCCGCTGCCATCGAGCGCTGCCTGCGGCATCGACGGATCGGGCACCAGCTCGGTTGCCGACATGGCGGAAAAATGCAGCAGGCAGATCGATACGACGCCGGCTGCGACCGCCGCCCAGAGGCCGCGACGGCGCTTGCTATGGACAGCCTTGCGGAAACCGACGGTGAAGAGGATGCAGGACAGAAGCACCGCCACCGGGATCATGCCCATCTCGTAATGGATGGAGGCTGCGGCGCGGATCGCCCCGGTGCCGGTGAAATGCATGGCGGCGACCGTCAGGGTTGCCGCGATCCCGGCGAGAATTTCGGCGCGCGGCGTGCCTTCATCGAGGATACGCAGGCTGACCCAGAAGCCGGCTGCGGCAATGGCCGCCGACAGGATCGTGCGGAACAGCTCGAATTCGATGGCGATCGAACCCTCATAGGCCAGCATGGCGACAAAATGGGTGGCCCAGACAGACAGGCCGCCGGTGACCGCCGCGACGGCCAGCCAGAACCGCCGGCGTTTCTCGCTGCATTCCACCGCCCGCCGGTGGATGAGGAAAAAGGCCAGCATGCCGACAATGCAAATGCCGGCGGCGAGTGCGACAAGAGCGCGGTCGTGCTGAACCGCGACGCATTCGATAACCTTGAACATACGACGCTACCACATCCATGCGGCGATTGATTTCACCGTCTAAGCCATGGAACATTACGTGTACGTTATTTAAGAAATATCTAATGCACAATGATGGAAAGGTGTCGCATTCCGGGACGTGCAATTTTCCCCATAAATCCCTGGGGGTTATCCGGCAATACGGGCGGCTGCCTGGTCGGCACCGGTACCGAAATCGACGGCGGCAAAGGCGGCGGTGATGATGTCCGTTCCGGCGCCGGAGCGGGTTGCCTCGGAAGACAGGATCTGGCGGAAACGACGGGCGCCGGCAAACCCCTGAAACAGGCCGACCATGTGGCGGGTGACATGATGAAGGCGACCACCGGAAGCGATCACCTCTTCCGTATAGGCGATCATCGTGTCACGCAGGGCCAGCCAGTCCGGGTCGGACGGAGCGGTGCCAGCCGTGATCGAGCCTTCGAGCATGGCGTCGACACCGGCCAGGATACCGGTATTCTGATAAGCGGCACGGCCGATCATCACACCATCCATCACCGCCAGGTGACTTTTCGCCTGATCGAGATCGGTAATGCCACCATTGATGCCGAGAAAGACATCCGGGTTCTCGCGTTTCATCCGATGGACGAGATCATAGTCGAGCGGCGGAACCTCACGGTTCTCCTTCGGCGACAGTCCCTGCAGCCAGGCCTTGCGGGCATGGATCCAGATGGCGTCAGCCCCTGCCCCGATCATCCTTGCGAGGAAATCCGGCAGGACATCATTCGGCTCCTGGTCGTCGACGCCGATGCGGCACTTGACCGTGACCGGCACGGGCGAAACCTTCTTCATTGCCGAGACGATATCGGCGACATGGCCGGCATCGCGCATCAGGCAGGCGCCGAACGTGCCGGACTGGACCCGGTCGGAAGGGCAGCCGACGTTGAGGCCGATCTCGTCATAACCGTAGTCGGCGGCGATGCGGATCGCCTCGGAGAGCTTGCCGACATCCGAACCGCCGAGCTGCAGCGCAACCGGATGTTCGGCCGGCGAAAAGGACAAAAGCCGCTCGCGCGGTCCATGGATGATCGCGTCGGCGACCACCATTTCGGTATAGAGCAATGCATGCGACGACAGCTGCCGGTGCAGGAATCGGCAATGACGATCCGTCCAGTCGATCATCGGGGCAACTGCGAAGACTTTTTCGCGGTTAAGATATTGATTTTTCATGGTTTTCCACAACTGCACCACGCAGGGCCATGCTATAACACGGCCATTTTGGGCCATTCTCTAACACGTCTAACCATTTGAATCCATTGGAAGTAGATTCCGGGTAATTTCCCAACTGCACCACAACTGCACCATGGATTTCTCCCCAACTGCACCATTTGTCGTGTCTATTCAACTGTTTGTTGAATAGCAGAATCCCAGCGGTGTACACTTGTCGCTGACACCAACAGACGCGGCCGTGAGCCGCCTAGGAAAGGAAAGTGAGCGACGAATTCCGACTGACGGACGAACTGGCATTGGAAGTGTTTTTCAAGCAGATGGCCCACAAACTTGAAGCCTCTGCACGCAAAGGCCGCCGTGGGTGGCAGGACTGTTCTCAAGAATATCTAAGCCAGATGTTGCGCGAACATGTCGAGAAGGGCGACCCGATCGATGTAGCCAACTTCTGCATGATGCTGTCGGCGCTAGGCTACGGCATCACGAACACTCCAGCCGCAATTGGCCTGGAGTTCAAAGCAGTTGCATTTGCTCAAGAGGCCTGCCTGGGCGTCGATGGCGGCTATTTCCCTGTGAAGCACATTATGGACAGCAGCAACAGTTATGTGGTCCCACTCATCCGGCAATCCGATGTCGCTCCGCTGCTCGTTGAGGTTGAGCGACTGGGAACACTTAGCGTGACGAACATCTTGCTCGACATCGTACCAGGCGCCGACGGTATGGGTAGTGAGGTCTATGCGAAATCGGTAGCTGAAGTGATAGAGGCCTTGTCATCCGCATATGAGAAACTAGACACTTGCGAAAGCGACCTGAGCACCCAGATGCACGATCCAGAAAACTCCGGCGCTGTCGTCCAACGGCTGAACCTTCCGGATGAACACGCAGAGCGGACGGTTCACCGTGATGACGAGAGATACGCGGACGGATGGAACGACTGTTTGGACACCGTAAAAAGGCTCAACCCCGAACTGGTTGAACTGCACCAAGCCCAGAAGCGTGAGTAACACCCCACAGCGACATCCCCTCCAGCGGGCAGGTTTTCCGCCACTGCCCGCTAACCCTCAGAAATTCCCCACCACGCACGGCCTCTGGCGACCATCAGTTGAATCTGCACCTGTCGCTTGGCGTCAACTGCACCAAAACTGCACCATCGCAAATTTGAAAATAAATAAACCAATTATTTCAATGACTTAAAAACGAGGCGTCCAGTCGATCATCGGGGCAACGGCGAGGATCTTTTTGCCGGAGGTTGTGGCCTTGTCGTAGAAACTCAATTCACGCGCTCCGCATGGTCATTGCCGCCGGACGCCTTCAAATTCCGGCAATCGAGGCCGGTGGATCGTGGCGCAATCGGCAGTGGGGAATTTCGCTATCTTCGCCGCCGTCGATGCCAAAGGCGAATGTGCGATCGGGCAGCCTGTTGCCAGCGCTATACAGCGCAAGCGCCAAAAAAGAAAGGCCGGGTGCCTGACCCGAGACCCCATGGGGCACCTCAGCGGAGTTTTTTCAAGCCCTCTACATTTCCGAGGAACCCGAATGCCTCCCGCCCGTTGACCGGCGCATCAAATCAACAAGGAACCATCATGTCCCGTGATCTCTCCGCCGATATCGACCGCCTGACCAGCCAGCTCGCCGATCTTCGCTCGGCGTTTGCCAAACAGGCCAGCACCTCGGCGGAAGACGCATCCGCCTATCTTTTGCCCCGTGCCAAACAGGTGGCCCGGCAGTTTCGCCACGGCGGCAACGACCTCACAGACGCCGTGCGCCGCAATCCCGGCACAACGACCGGTGCCGTGGTCGGTGCCCTGGTGGTGACTGCGGCCTTCGCGTTTCTGCTGTCGAAGGCAGGGTCGGATAGGGGCTGACCGAAGTCAGGCGACCAACTGACAGCGGTCCGCAATCGATCTCGAGGCTGGCGAGCGACCCGTCGATTAATCTCAATGCACCGAGGTATCGTCGTCGCCTTCCTCGAGAAAGCTCTTCAGGCCATCCTTTTCGGCGGTGGCAAGGAATTCTTCCCAGGCATCCTTGTCGGTGGCGAAGTTTTCTTCCCAGGTGGTGACGACTTCGGTCTGGCTGATGACTTCCAGAACCCAGTCCTCGTTGGTGCCGGCATTGCGGAAGATATCGACGAGAACGGTGACGCCTTCATCCTCGAATTCACCGGCGAATTCGGAATGTTCGAGTACGGGTTCTTTCGACGGCTTCGGCTTGTCGGATTTCGGCGGCTTGGACATGAATGCGAACCTTCATCTTGCTTCAGGTGATAGTCATTGGCCGGATTTTCCGGCCAAGGCAAGCAGGCTTTCGTGTTCGGGTGCCGAACGGCCAGCGGGGTCGCCAACAGGATTGCTCCAGTACACCGGGACGGCAGCAGGCTTTGAGAAAAATTCTGCGTGAGCCGTACCCGGCTTTTCGAAACAGGCTAGGATTGGGCGCAAAATTGTTGGACAAAGCGTCCAGCATTTCAGCGATTTGAGGATTTTTCCATGCGCGCTACCGTGATACCCGCTCCCGAACCCGTGCTTCTCGATGTCGAGGGCGTGACCGAACAGTTTCCGGTGCGCCGGGTCTATTGCGTCGGCCGCAACTATGCCGACCATGCGATCGAGATGGGGCATGATCCGTCGCGCGAGCCGCCCTTCTTCTTCCAGAAGAACGCCGATAATCTCTATCAGGGCGACACCTTCCCCTACCCGCCGCTTTCCTCCAACGTCCATTTCGAGGTGGAGCTGGTGATGGCGCTTTCGGGCGGCGGTGCGGATATCGCCGAGGCGGATGCGCTCTCCAAGGTTTACGGGTATGGCGTCGGCATCGATTTCACCCGCCGCGACCTGCAGGACCAGATGAAGAAGATGGGCCGTTCCTGGGAAGTGGCCAAGGCGTTTGAAAAATCCGCGCCGGTTTCCACCCTCATCCCTGCCTCGAAGATTGGCCATCCGCAGGACGGCGCGATCTGGCTCGATGTCAATGGCAGCCGCAAGCAGACCGGCGATCTCAACCAGATGATCTGGAAACTGCCGGAGATCATCGCCGAACTCTCCAAGCTGTTCGTGCTGGCCCCCGGCGACGTGATCATGACCGGTACGCCGGCCGGTGTCGGCGCCATCGTCAAGGGCGACATGGTGACCTGCGGCGTCACCGGTGTCGGCGAATTGTCGCTGTCGGTGATCTAAGCCCAAGGGAACGACAGGGAGAGCACGGATGCCAATCTACGCGCTTGGAGACTTCGTACCCTCCCTTCCCGCCCCTGACCGCTACTGGGTGGCGCCGGATGCCAATGTGATCGGCAAGGTTCTGCTCGGCGACGACGTGGGAATCTGGTTCGGCGCGACCTTGCGCGGCGACAACGAGCCGATCACCATCGGGGCGCGCTCCAATATCCAGGAAGGCGTGATGGTGCATACCGATCCCGCCTTCCCCGTTACCATCGGCGACGATTGCACGATCGGCCACCATGCGATCATCCATGGCTGCTCGATCGGCGACAATTCGCTGGTCGGCATGGGGGCGACGATCCTCAACGGGGCGAAGATCGGCAAAAACTGCCTGGTCGGCGCCAATGCGCTGGTGACCGAGGGCAAGGAGTTTCCCGACAATTCGCTGATCGTCGGTTCTCCCGCCAAGGCCATCCGCGTGCTGGACGAGGCGGCAGCGGCACGGCTGAAAGATTCAGCCGCACGTTACGTGGAAAACTGGAAGCGGTTTTCGCGCGATCTCAGACAGATCTAGCCGTCAAGCGGCGCATTTTTCGCAAAGGCCGCGGATTTCGATCGTCGTCTTGGCCGGTTTGAAACCCTTGGATTTCGCCCAGTCCTCCAGCCGGTGATCGACCTGGTGGTCGTGAAATTCGATGACCTGATTGCAGCTTTCGCAAATGGCAAAAGCGACCGTGCCCTGGCCGTGACCATGGGCGCCACCGCAGCATTCATGCTCCCGGTGGGCGCAGGCGACGAAGGCATTGAGGCTTTCCAGCCGGTGGACCATGCCGAATTCGGTGAGCTTGTCGAGCGCCCGATAGACCTGCAGCGGCGCACGGAACCCGTGGTCGCGCAGCTTGTCGAGGATCGTATAGGCGCTCATCGGCCCTTCGGCGCGGTTCAGCGCTTCGAAGACCAGCGTCTGGTTCTTGGTCAGGGCCGGATTGACGATCGGGGCGTTCATCCCTGCACTCCCTTGTTGGCGGGCCGCTCAGTCGTGGTACGGCCGAAGGCGGGTATCAGACTTATGATGAAAAGTAGGAGTGCGGCGACCACGATGGAAGGGCCGGACGGCGTATCATAGGTGAGCGAGCCGAAAAGCCCGCCGATAACGGCGGCCGCACCGATCAGCGAGGCAAAAACCGCCATCCATTCGGGGCTGGCCGAAAAGCGCCTTGCGGTGGCGGCCGGAATGATCAGCAGCGAGGTGATCAGCATGATGCCGACGATCTTCATGGCGATGGCGATGACCAGCGCCATCAACAGCATGAAGAACAGTTTCGTGCGCGCCGGGTTCATGCCTTCGGCTTCGGCCACGTCCTCGCTGACCGTGGAGGCGACAAGCGGTCGCCAGAGGTAAGCGATCGCAGCAACGACCACGGCGCCGCCGCCCCAGATGAGGGCGATGTCGGACGGAGTGACGGCGAGGATATCGCCGAAGAGGAAAGCGATCAGATCGATCCGCACCCAGGTCATGAAGGCGACGAGGACAAGGCCGATTGCCAGCGCCGAATGGGAGAGGATGCCGAGCAGCGCATCGGCCGACAGCGACTGGCGGCGCTGCAAAAGTAGCAGGATCGCCGAGACGAGGACGGCGACGCCGAAGACGGAAATCAGCAGATTGACCTCGAAAAACAGTGACAGAGCCACGCCGAGCAGCGCCGAATGGGCCATCGTATCGCCGAAATAGGCCATGCGCCGCCAGACGACGAAACAGCCGAGCGGGCCGGCGGTCAGCGCTACACCGATGCCGGCGATCAGGGCGCGGATGAAGAAGTCGTCAAGCATGGCGGTGGCCCTCCCCCTCTGTCACCTTGTGGGGATGTGCGTGGTCATGATGATCATGCCCGTGATTGTGATCGCCGTGGGCGTGATCGTGGCTGCCGGCTGGGTGATCGTGGTGATGGCCATCGTCGGGATGGCAATGTTCGGTAATCGAGCCGTCCGAATGGCGCACCCGGCCATCCGGCAGATGGGTGTGGTCGTGGTGGTGGTTGTAGACGGCGAGCGATCGGGCATTGCCGCCGAACAGTTTCGCATAATCCGAACTCTGGCTCACCACTTCCGGCGTGCCGCGGCAGCAGACATGGCCGTTGAGGCAGATCACCGTATCGGTGCCGGCCATGACCATGTGGAGATCATGCGAGATCATCAGGATGCCGCAGCCGGTCGTGTTGCGGATGGTGCGGATGAGATCGTAAAGGGCGGCCTCGCCGGCGAAATCGACGCCCTGGACCGGTTCGTCGAGCACCATCAGGTCGGGCTTGCGGGCGATCGCACGGGCCAGCAGGGCGCGTTGGAATTCACCGCCGGAGAGATGGCGAACTTCGGAATTGACGAGATGCGGAATGCCGGTCGCTTCCAGCGCCTGGGTAATGTCGGCATCCTTCAGCGGACCGGTCAGCGTCATCAGCCGGCGAACGGAAAGCGGCATGGTCCAGTCGATGCCTAATTTCTGCGGCACGTAGCCGATGCGCAGGTTTCTCGCTCGCGTGACCGAACCTTCGTCGGTCTTCAAAACGCCGATCGCCATCTTGGCGGTGGTCGACTTGCCGGCGCCGTTGGGGCCGATCAGGGTGACGACCTCGCCGCGGGCGATATCGAACTCGACGCCGCGCACCAGCCAGCGGCCATCACGGCGGATGCCGGCATTGGAGAGAGAAACCAGGGTTTCCTTCTCGATCGGGCGGTTGTTTGCGGCCGGGGCGGCCCGCTTGCTCATCAGCATCCTGGTTCAAAATTCCTGTTACCGGCCCTCTTGCCGACCGTCTTGGCACACGTTATAGCATAACGCAATTGATGTAATAACATTACATCTCTAAACAAGGAAGAATGCCATGAAATTTGCCGCCGCCCTCCTCCTCTCCTCGGCTGCGATGATTGCCGCGCCAAGCGCCTTTGCGGCCACGCCGAATGTCGTTGTGTCGATCAAGCCGATCCATTCGCTGGTCGCCTCGGTGATGAAGGGTGTTGCCGAGCCGAAGCTGATCGTCGAGGGCGCGGCCTCGCCGCATACCTACAACATGAAGCCCTCGAATGCGGCGGCGTTGCAGAATGCCGACCTGATCTTCTGGATCGGCCATGGCATGGAGGCCTTCCTCGAAAAGCCGCTCGAGGCTTTGGGTTCCAAAGCGACCGTGGTGACGCTGGAAGAGGCACCGGGCCTGACCAAGATCAAGTTCCGCGAAGGCGGCGTGTTCGAGCCGGAAGCAGAGGAAGAAGACCACGACCATGCCGCCGGTGCCGAAGAAGCACATGACGACGGCGACCACGATCACGAGGGCAATGACGTTCACCTGTGGCTCGATCCGATGAACGCCAAGGCGATGACGGCCGAGATCGAAAAGCAGCTGGTGCAGGCCGATGCGGAACATGCCGCTACCTACCAGAAGAATGCCGCCGAACTGATGGGCAAGCTCGATGCGCTGGATGCCGAACTGAAGACCGAGCTGTCACCGATCAAGGAAAAGCCTTTCATCGTTTTCCACGATGCCTATCAGTATTTCGAGCATCGTTACGGGGTGAAGGTGGCCGGTTCGATCACCGTCAGCCCCGAAACCATGCCGGGTGCGGAACGGGTCAAGGAAATCCACCAGAAGGTCGAGGATCTGGGTGCAACCTGCGTCTTCGCCGAACCGCAATTCGAGCCGAAACTGGTGAAAGTAGTAAGCGAAGGCAGCAAGGCGAAATCCGGCGTACTCGACCCGGAAGCCGGCGCGCTGACGGAAGGTCCGGATCTCTATTTCACCATGATGCGCGGTATCGCAACCTCGCTGGTCACCTGCCTCAAATAATCGAGGACAGGAAAATGGCGCGCGGCGGGATCGCGGCGCGCCATGACGGCAACCGGACAAACGAAAGACGGCGGAGATCGGTTGCGATCTCCGCCGTTTTCATGAGCCGGCTTAATCTCGGCCTGCCGCCCGGCTTATTGGGCAGCGATGATGCTGGAAATGACGCCGGTGGCGATGCCGATCATCAGGTAATCGTTATCGACCTTCACCCACTTGTAGCCGCGCGGCGGAGCCGACAGGCGGTAACGGCGATAGTCGCGAACGTCGGCCATGCGGCGGCGCTCGGCGGCACTCGCACGATGGCCCTTCGACCAGCGCTGCTTGTGGACGACAATCTTCTTGTCGACGTGAACCGTCTTGTTGACACGCTTGTCGACGTTTTTGTCGACGCGACGCTCGACATGGCGGCCGTTATCCTGGCGCCAATCCTGGGCCTGGGCAGCGGTGGTTGCGATCGGGCCGGCCAGAATGGTGGCGGCGACAAGGGCGATGGCGAACTTCTTCATGACTTGATCCTCGCGTTGAACACACCCTGAAACTAGGGCGGGCGCGATGAATGCCATATGAATGTCGGATTAAATATCCGTAACGAATTTATGTACTTGCGGTAACCTTCTCACGACGAAAATTAACACCTCCGCAAGACCTTCGACATCTCAGATGCGAATCGCCTCATAGGCGAAACGGCTGAAATCCGCAGACCTCGCCCTGCCGGACGTGTCGAAGGCGAACATGCCGGCAAAGGCGCCGGTAAACGAACCGTATTCGCCGCGGCCACCTTCGTCGGAGATGACGCTCGCATCGAGAACCGGGCCGATCGGCTGCCAGTCATTGCCGCCTTTTGGCCGCCATGAAAATTGCAGGTCGTTGCCATGGATCTCCATTGCAAGCTCGACGGCGCCATCGGGGATGGCGGTGCCGCTGCCGGCCGGAAACTGCAAACGCCCATGCGGGAAATCGCCGGGGCAGGAAAAGATCGTCACCACGCGGCCGAGCTTTTCATGCAGGGTCACGACGAGAGCGTGGAACTTGTGGCGGTTGTAATAATGGGTCAGGCCGCAGGCCTGCTGGTAAGTATCCGGCTCGAAGGTCTCCACCGTGGTTTCGGCGCGAAATTTATGGTGCTCCTGGCGACGGGCGACAAGCGCCTGCTCGAACCATGAGCCGATGCTTTCGCGACCGATCAGGCGCAGGCAACCCGGCCGGTTGGCGAGGCTGAATATGCGCGCCGGCTCGGGCGTGCGCAGCCATTGGAAATCGATCGGAAGAACGGCGTCATCGAATGTGTAATCGATGCGGGCCGGTCTTGGGTCCGGTTCGATATCGGCAGGGGCTGGAACGTCGACGGCCGGCACCACGCCGCCCTCGGCCAGATAAAGCCAGTCGTCATCCCTCCAGACACATTTCTGCAGGCCCGTTTCACGGCCAAGCGGCGAGCGGCGATTGGGTGCCAAAGGCCGGCTGCAGAGATGGGTGTGATAAACGTCACCATCCGGTGTCTCGACATATTGGCCATGCCCTGCCCGCTGCAAGACGGCTTCCGGATTGTCCTTCGAGGTGATGAGATGGGTATCGGGATGCAGCTGATACTGGCCGTCGATGGTGCGGGATCGCGCCATCGTCACCGCATGGTCGTAACCGGTGCCGCCTTCGGCCGTGGTCAGATAATACCAGCCGTTGCGTTTGAAGAGATGCGGCGCCTCGACGAGGCCGAGCGGGCTGCCGGGGAATATGTTGGTGATCGGGCCTTTCAGCGATCCTGCCTCATGATCCCATTCCTGCAGCAGGATGCCATCGAAGGCCGGATGTTTCGGCGCGCCGCCGTAACTTTCGGTGCGGTGGTTCCACTGCATATTGACGAACCATTTGCGGCGGTCATCGTCATGGAACAGCGAGGGATCGAAGCCGGAAGAATTGACATAGACGGGATCGGACCAGTCGCCCTCGATCGTCGGTGACGTGACGATGTAGTTATGGGCGTCCTTGAAATTGCCGTCGTAACGCTTGACGTCGGTATAGACGAGAAAGAACAGGCCATCGGCAAAAGACAGGCACGGCGCCCAGACGCCGCAGCTGTCAGGATTGCCGCGCATGTCGAGCTGGGCTTTTCGTTCCAGCGGGCGGCGGATCAGCGTCCAGTTGACCAGATCGCGGGAATGGTGGATCTGCACACCCGGATACCATTCGAAGGTCGAGGTGGCGATGTAATAATCCTCGCCGACGCGGCAGATGGACGGATCGGCATTGAAGCCCGGCAGAATCGGGTTGCGGATCATGGATGTGGTCTCCTCCCAGAGAAATGTGGAGGCGGCTCCTCCACCGCCTGTCGGCATATGTGTTTCGGCGTTAGCAACCGGAGCTGCCCCTCATCCGCCTGCCGGCACCTTCTCCCCGCTTGCGGGGAGAAGGACACAAGCCGGACCCTTTCCTCCCCTCGTCAACATTTCGCAGGGCACGTCCCCTCGCCCCGTTTACGGGGAGAGGGTTAGGGTGAGGGGCAGATGCCTGGACCAACGTGAGGACAAATGCTCGCGCGGAGACGGCGGTCTACTTGCTCCTTGCTGGCCCTTCCCGCTCGGCAGACGCCGCCCAGATGTTGATGTCGGCTTCGCGGGCATACCCGTCGATCTCGGCCAATTCGTCTGCGGTGAAATCGCGCTTTTCCAGCGCCTTGACGCAATCCTCGACCTGTTCGGGGCGGCTTGCGCCGATCAGCGCGGTCGTCACATGGTCGCCGCGCAATACCCAGGCGAGCGCCATCTGCGCAAGTGTCTGGCCGCGGCGTTCGGCAATCGCGTTGAGGCCTTTGAGGTTCTCGATATTCTTGTCGTTGAGGAAGGCCGGGCGCAGCGATTTGCCCTGGGCGGCGCGGCTGTCATCGGGAATGCCGCCGAGATATTTGGACGTCAGCATGCCCTGCGCCAGCGGCGAAAAGACAATCGAGCCGATGCCGAGATCTTCGAGCGTATCGAGCAGTCCATCCTCCTCGACCCAGCGGTTGATCATCGAATAACTCGGCTGGTGGATGAGGACCGGCGTGCCCATGGCCTTGAGGATCTCGACGGCCTCGCGGGTGCGCTTGGAATTGTAGGACGAGAGACCGACGTAAAGCGCCCTGCCCGAGCGGACGATATGGTCCAGCGCACCGCAGGTTTCCTCGAGCGGCGTGTCGGGGTCGAAACGGTGCGAATAGAATATATCGACATAATCGAGGCCCATGCGCTTGAGGCTCTGGTCGCAGGAGGCGATCAGGTATTTACGGCTGCCCCATTCGCCATATGGCCCCGGCCACATGTTGTAGCCGGCTTTCGACGAGATGATCAGTTCGTCGCGAAGGCCATGAAATTCCTCGCGCAGGATCTGGCCGAAGGCGAGTTCGGCAGAGCCCGGTTTCGGGCCGTAATTGTTGGCGAGATCGAAATGGGTAATGCCGAGGTCGAAGGCCTTCTTGCAGATATCGACCTTGCGCTGATGCGGCGTGTCGTCGCCGAAATTGTGCCAGAGGCCGAGCGAGATTGCCGGCAGCTTGAGGCCGGAACGGCCGCAGCGGTTATAGGTCATGTTGTCGTAGCGGTTTTCCGCCGGGAGCCAAGCCATATTGAAAAGTCCTCCAAATAAACCGGCGCCGAACCTCTCTTCGGCGCCGGGAAACAGTTCTAGCGCCTCACGCCAGAAGTGCCAGCGCTTCCTCGATGCCAAGTGCCGCAGGCTTGGTGCAGGTGGTGGTGGTGGCGATGAACTTGCCTTCGGCACCGGATTTGAGGATCGAGGTCATCACATCGACACCATGCAGCGCGCGGTCGATCGAGCAGCGGATATCGCGGCCCTCAATCAGCGCCATCGCCATGTCGGCAAGCCCGGCCGTGCGATAATTGGCGCGCGGTCCCTGCGGGTGTTCCTGGTTCGCCTTGCCGAAGGGGTGATCCCAGTCCTTCAGCGGCTTGATGTCCTTGTCACGGCCGCTGGCCTCGACCACGCCACCGAAGAAGTTCGGGTCGGGAACGTAGATCGAGCCTTCGGTGCCATAGAGTTCCATATTGGCATGGCGATGCGACCAGACATCCCAGCTGGCAGACAGCGTGATCGTCGCGCCCTCGGCAAATTCCAGAAGCGCCTGGATATTGGTCGGCGTTTCGACCGGGATGACCGTGCCCTTCAGCGGCTCACTGGTGATGGTGCGGGTCGGGTTCGCCATCGATGTGAGTGCTGCAACGCGCTTTACCGGGCCGAGGAAATTGATCAGGTTGGCGATATAATAGGGCCCGAGGTCGAGGATCGGGCCGCCGCCGTTCAGGAAAAAGAAGCCCGGGTTGGGGTGCCACATTTCCATGCCGGGGCTCATCACGTGGCAGGTTCCGGAAGTGATGCGCCCGACACCGCCGCCATCGATATAGGCACGCGCGAGCTGGTGGGCGCCGCCGAGGAAGGTATCAGGGGCGCAGCCGACCGCGAGCCCCTTCGACTTTGCCAGGGCCTGCAGCTCCTTGCCCTCCTCCAGCGTCACCGTCAGCGGCTTTTCCGAATAGACATGTTTGCCGGCTTCGAGGATCGCCCTCGATACGGTGAAATGCGCATCGGGAATGGTCAGGTTGACGATAACGTCGATCTCGTCATTGGCGAGCAATTCCTCGACCGTCTGTGCCTTGACGCCATACTCCTTGGCTTTCGCCTTGGCAGCATCGAGATTGAGGTCGGCGCAGGCGAGCACCTTGATTCCCTTGAACAAAGGAGAGAGCGAGAAATAGGTGGTGGAAATGTTGCCGCATCCGAGGATGCCGACGCCAAGTTCCTTGGTCATGTTGAAACTCCGAATGAATATATGGGCTCAATAGGTCTTGAAGGCTGCGATGGAGCGCGACGCGAGACGATCGATATCCTTCGGGTTGTCGTGCTCCAGCACATAATATTTCGCAGATGTCCTGTTCCTCAAGGCGACCATGAGATCCTTCCACGCAACTGTGCCCTGGCCGACATCGGCCCAACCATCCTCGTCGGTGTTTTCACCGGCAGGCGCAATGTCCTTGACGTGGACGGCGGTAATCTTGCGACCATAACTTTCGATCCAGGCGAAGGGATCGGCACCGCCGCGGATGACCCAGGCGATATCCGCCTCCCAGGTCAGATCCGGCCCGCCGGCAAAGATCTGTTCCTGCGGGGTGGAGCCATCGGCGAGCGTCTTGAACTCGAAATCATGATTGTGCCAACCGAATGTATAACCGGCATCCTGATAACGCTTGCCGACTTCACCGAGCCGCTTGCCGAAGGCGAACCAGCCGCTGGCGTCGGTCGGTCGCTGTTCGACGACCAGATGCGGGCAATAGATCGCATCGACGCCCAGGGTTTTGGCGATCAGCAGCGCCTGTTCCGGCTCTTTTTCGAGAAGATCGATGCCGAAATGGCCTGTCGGCATGGAAAGCCCGTTGGCATCGAGTTCGGCGCGCATGGCTTTGAGGGCCGCCTCGTCAAGCGTGGCATACATCGCGCCGTAACCTTCCACATGGCTGTAGCCGTTTTTCGCCACGAGCTTCAGCACATCGGAGAGCGGCGGGAAATTGCGGGCGCTGTAAAGCTGGAAACCAAAATTCGTCATGTCATCCTCCTTGAAATGAAAGGTCAGCCCGCGGACTGGCAGGACTGAAGGTCGTAGATGCGGAAAACCGGCGGGGAGCCTGGCGGACTTGCCGCCGGCTCGCTCGGGGTGAAGCGAACCTTTCGGTTTTCGCCGGCGGCAAGATCGAAAGCGTTGTCGGAATAACGGCCGGGCGTGTCGCTCTCGATCGTAACGAAGAGTGCGAGGCCGGCGGACTGGATGAGGATATCGAAAGCGCCGTCGGCAGCCGACGAAACCCATAAGTCGAGACCGGACGGCTGGAGTTCCAGCACCTTGTAGCTTTCCATCACATGATGCCCCTCACCACCCGATCCATTCGAGGCGGTAAAACTCCAGGCGAGAAGGTTTTCGCTCGGGATACTGTCTGCGGGGATGGTCACTACAGTCACCGCAGCATCGGGCGAGCAGACGGCGTCGATGCTCCGGAGCGAGCGGCGTTCTCCCGTTAGACTGAGGGTCGAGATGTTGAGCGTGACGGTGACGTCTTCGAATGTGTCGTTGACCAGCGAGAAGCGGATCTCCCTGCCATCTTGCGAGGGGATGGCGGCGATCGCGACCGGCTGGAAGAAACGGCGTGCCATGTAATGCAGGACTTTCCAGCCGCCGCCGTAATCGAGACTTGCCCAGGAGGCGACCGGCCAGGTGTCGTTGAGCTGCCAGTAGAGCGTGCCCATGCAATGGGGTTTGAGCGAACGCCAGTAATCGACCGCCGTCCTGATCGCCACGCCCTGCTGGACCTGACTCAGATAGACGAAATTGGCAAAGTCCTTCGGAAAGCGGAAATTGCGGAACATGGTGGCAGCGATCCGCTCGTTGCCGCCGACATTGCGCTGGTGATGTTCCATTACCGGAGAGGCGATGTTCAAATCCTTTTCCGCCGCATAGGTTTGGATCACCGGCAGCGACGTATAGGACTGGAAACCGAATTCGGAGCAGAAGCGCGGTTTGACGTCGCGGTAATGTTCGAACGACCTGTTCTCGTGCCAGACGGACCAGAAATGCATGTCGCCGGAGCCATCGGCGTGCCAGGCATCCCCGTAATCGAGATAACCGGAGGCAGGGCTCGACGGCCACCAGATCGCCTGGGGCACGGCCTTTTTCATCGTCCGCTCGATCGTGTGGTTGAGGCGATCATAGGAAACGAGATAGCGGTCGCGGTTGGTACGGGTCTCCTCGTACCAGCCGAGCGCGCCGACCAGTTCGTTGTCGCCGCACCAGAGCACGATCGAGGGATGCGAGATTAGTCGCTTCGTCTGGTACTCAACCTCGTGTTCGACATTTTCGAGGAAGTCGGGTGTCGAGGGGTAGATGTTGCAGGCGAACTGGAAATCCTGCCAGACCATCAGGCCGAGACGGTCGCAGAGGTCGTAGAAATGATCGTCCTCGTAAAAACCACCACCCCAGATGCGGATCATGTTCATGTTGGCATCGACGGCGGATTGCAAAAGGTCTGCCGTCTTTTCGGGACTGGTGAGCGAGAAAAGCGCGTCGGCGGGAATCCAGTTGGCACCGCGGCAGAAAATCTCGCGACCGTTGATGCGGAAGGCGAAACGGCTGCCGGTCTCGTCCTTGTCGGTCAGGAGTTCGACGGTGCGCAGGCCGATCTGCCGGGTGATCGTTTCGGACGGCGTTTCGACGGTGAGCGGATAAAGCGCCTGCGCGCCGGAGCCTGCCGGCCACCAGAGGTTTGGTTTCTCGACATGGAAGACATGGGTGACGGTGTTTTCACCGGGACGCATGCCGCAGTCGAGGCGAAGACGATCATCACCGAATGCCAGATGAACAGGGATCACGCCCTGGCCATCGGCATAGAAGGAGACCGTGACATGGAGATCGACGGACCCGTCGTGATGATGTCTCTGCTCGGTGACGACATGTTCGATACGGGCGATATCGAGCCGCTTCAGGGCGATCTCGCCATAAAGGCCGAGGGGGGCGACTGCAAGGTTCCAGTCCCAGCCGAAATGGCATTGCGGCTTGCGCAGCATGTTGCCGTCCGGGATCGGGCAGTTTTTCGAAAACGGGATGTAGAAGGGTTGGCGGGCCTGACGCTCCGCGCCGGCTGCGATATTCGAATGGAAAAGGATGCGGATGGTGTTTTCACCCGGCTTCAGCGCGGCCGAGACATCCGGCCGGTAGCGGCGAAAGCAGTTGTCGGCGGAAAGCACCGGCACATCGTTGACGAAGACGATCGCCACCGTGTCGAGATAGGTAATGTCTAGATACCAGGAGCCTTCGGGATCATCGATAAAGACGCTGCGTTCGATCTGCCAGTCGCGATGGGCGACCCATTGGACGTCGTTTTCGTTGCGGCCGAGATAGGGATCGGGAATGATGCCGGCGAGTTTCAGTGCGGTGTGGATGTCGCCTGGGATGGCGATGGCGGTGGCGTGCGGGCTGTCGGGGGATGTAAGATGCCATTGGCCAGCGAGCGGGATGGTGGTCATAAGGCGCTCCCTTGCGTTGCAAAACCACCGTTGCAACCCCTAACCCTCTCCCCGCAAGCGGGGAGAGGGAACGTGCCCAATCGCGACGTTGCGACCAGAGCGAAACGGCGAGGCATATCCCTTCTCCCCGCCTGCGGTAAGAAGGTGGCGGCAGCCGGATGAGGGGCAGCGGCAAACACATCCATCAGATCCGCTCCTCCGTCGATGCATCGAACAGCGAGGCCATGGTCATGTCGAAGCCGAGGCGGACCTTTGCGCCGACCTTGTAACGCCGTGCGCCGCCGACGCGGACCGAGATCGTGTGGCCGGCAAGTTTCAGCCAGATCAGGTTGTCGGCGCCCATCGGTTCCTCGATATCGACGATCGCCTCATGCACCTCTTCCATCGTCAGGTCACCATCGACCTTGATATGTTCGGGGCGCAGGCCAAGCACGACCTTGCGTCCGGATGTGAGCACATCGGATGCATCGTAGCCGGCAAGCGAGATGCTGACGCCATTGGTGCGGAAGACTTTTTGACCGCCCTCCTCGGCAAGTTCGCCGGAGAGGAAATTCATCGAGGGCGAGCCGATGAAACCGGCGACGAACTTGTTTCTCGGGCGGTTGTAGATGGTGATCGGGTCGTCGAGCTGCTGGATGACGCCGCTCTTCATGATGGCGATACGGTCGGCGAGCGTCAGCGCCTCGATCTGGTCGTGGGTGACGTAGATCATCGTGTTCTTCAGCGACTGATGCAGACGCTTGATCTCCACACGCAATTCCGAGCGCAGTTTTGCATCGAGGTTGGAGAGCGGCTCGTCGAAGAGGAAGACATCGACATCGCGCACCAGAGCGCGACCGATCGCGACACGCTGGCGCTGACCACCGGACAATGCTGCCGGCTTGCGCTGCAGCAGCGGTTCGATCTGCAGGATGCCGGCGGCGCGGGCGATGCGCTTGGCGATTTCCTCCTTCGGCATGCCGGCAACGCGCAGCCCGAAGGAGAGGTTCTTTTCCACCGTCATCTGCGGATAAAGCGCATAGGACTGGAAAACCATGCCGATGCCGCGGTCCTTCGGTTCTTCCCAGGTGACGTTTTTGTCCTTGATGAAGATCTGTCCGTCGGTCGGTTCCAGCAGGCCGGCTATGCAGTTCAGAAGCGTGGACTTGCCACAGCCGGACGAGCCGAGCAGGACGAGGAATTCGCCGTCATGGATATCGAGGTCGAGGTTTTCGAGCACCGTGACGGCCCCGAAGGACAGCGTCAGGTCGCGGATGGAAACGGAATGCGAGAGGTCGGTCATCAAGGCTTACCCCTTTACTGCGCCGGCGGCGATGCCACGGACGAACAGCCGGCCGGAGACGAAATAGACGATCAGCGGGACGGCGCCGGTGAGCAGGGTCGCCGCCATGTTGACGTTGTATTCCTTCACCCCCTGGACGGAGTTGACGATGTTGTTGAGCTGGACGGTCATCGGATAGGTGTCGGGCCGGGTGAAGACGACGCCGAACAGGAAGTCGTTCCAGATGCCGGTGACCTGGATGATGATCGCGACGACGAAGATCGGCAGCGACATGGGCAGCATGATACGGCCATAGATCTGCCAGAAGCCGGCGCCGTCGATGCGGGCGGCCTTGAACAATTCCTCCGGCAGGCCGGCGAAATAGTTGCGGAAGAGAAGCGTCAGGATCGGCATGCCGAAGATCGTGTGGACCAAAACGAGGCCGGTCAGCGAGCCGTAGATGCCGATCTCGCGCAGGATGATGACGATCGGGTAGATCATCACCTGATAGGGGATGAAGGCGCCGACGATGAGGACGGCGAAAAACAGTTCGGAGCCCTTGAAGCGCCAGTTGGCAAGCGCATAACCGCTGACCGAGGCGACCGCGATCGAGACAATCACCGAGGGCACGAGGATGCGCACCGAATTCCAAAAGCCGCGCGAAAGACCGTCACAATTCAGCCCGGTGCAGGCCTCGGCCCATGCCTTCACCCAGGGTTCAAAGGTTATTTCCATCGGTGGCGAGAAGATGTTGCCGAGGCGCACTTCCGGCATGCCCTTGAGCGAGGTGACGACCATCACGTAAAGCGGCAGAAGGTAATAGAGTGCCGCAAGGCCAAGAATGCCGTAGACGATAATATTGCGACGGGAGATCGCCGGTTTCGGCTTTTTTCCACGCGGGCCGGACTGGAGAGGCTGGCTGCGTGAACCTTCGACAAAACCACCGCCGATGCCTGTCGTGTTGAGAGTAGAAATATCAGCCACGCTTCTTCCCTCCGAATTCGAGATAGGCCCAGGGGATGATGATGATGCCGATAGTGAGCAGCATCATCGTGGAGGCGGCAAAGCCCTGCCCCAGGTTCTGCGCCTGAAACATGTAGTCATAGACATATTTGGCCGGCACTTCCGATGCATTGCCAGGGCCGCCTGAGGTCTGGGCGACAACGAGGTCGTAGAGTTTTACGATGCCGCTGCCGATAATCACCAGCGTGGTGATGAAGACCGGGCGCATCATCGGGATGACGACGAAAATATAGGTGCGCCACATCGGGATGCCGTCGACACGGGCGGCTTTCCAGATGTCCTCGTCGATGCCGCGCAGGCCGGCAAGCATCAGGCACATGACAAGCCCCGTCCCCTGCCAGAGACCGGCGATCAGGATGCCGTAGATGACGATGTCGGGATTGTAGAGCGGGTCGAAGGTGAAGCTTTCCCAGCCGAGCGAACGGACGATGCCCTGCACGCCGAATTCCGGATTGAGGATCCATTGCCAGACAAGGCCGGTGACGATGAAGGACAGCGCGAAAGGATAAAGGAAGATGGTGCGGAAGGCGCTTTCAAAACGGATCTTCTGGTCCATCAAGGCCGCCAGGACAAAACCGATGACCAGCGAGAAGATCAAAGACAGGATGCCGTAGATCGCCAGATTCTGGATCGAGACGAGCCAGCGGGACGAGGCCCAGAGCCGCTCATACTGATCGAGGCCGACGAAGCTTGCGCGCGGCAGAAGCCTGGAATTGGTGAAGGAATAAACGACGGTCCAGATCGTGCCGCCGAAAAAGATCACGGTGGCGACCAATATCATCGGGGTCAGGGCAATCTTGGAATTGAGATTGCGCAAGAGCTGGTTGGGACGGCCGGACGGCTTTGGCAGCGGCCTTGTCGGCGCGGCAGACGGCACGGTGCGGGGCATGTTTCCTCCTCGATCGGCATGCACTGGGGCGCCGCACATCCTTGCGGATGCACAACGGGCGCTCCAGGCTCTTCAATCCGGGCATCGTGTTGTCGAAGATCGATCTCGATTCTGATCCTCGGGCCGATGCCGGGCGCAGCGTCTCTCCCGGCCCCGCTCCAGGTGGTTCTGGGCGGGGCCGGTGCGCGTCAAGACGGTGATGGGACGTCTCAGTCCGCCGAACCGATGATCTCGGCGAAGCGTTCCTGCGCGGCAGCCGGCGTCATGGATGCATTGGCGAAGAATTCGGCCATCAGGTCCTCCTTCTGCTTTTGCGTGTCGGCAGAAACGAGCTGGTCGGTGCTGGTCGCGACACCGCCCTTGGCGATGATGTCGATGCCCTTCTTCATGCAGTCGTTGGCGGCTGCGAGATCAACGTCGCCGCGGATCGGCACCGAACCCTTCTTGAGGTTGAACGCAACCTGGGTCTTGGGGTCAACGATGGTCTCGGCCAGCACTTCCTGCGCCTTGGACTTTGCCTCATCCTTCAGCAGCGGGAAATAGATGGCGTCGCCGCCGGTTGCCAGAACCGGGTTGAGACCGAGGCCGGGCAAGCAGGAATAGTCCTTGCCGGCCGTCTTGTTGGCGATCTGGAACTCGCCCTGCGCCCAGTCGCCCATGACCTGGCCGCCGGCCTTGCCGGTAAGGACCAGATTGGTCGCCTGGTTCCAGTCCTGGACGTTAGAACCCTTGGCAAGCTGGCGGGCGGTATCGGCGGCGGCGAAGATCTTCGCCATGTCGGGACCGGCCGCAGCTTCCTCGTCCTTGTCCTTGTAGACCTTGTTGTAGAGATCGGTGCCGCCGACAGACAGGACCAGCGTATCGAACAGACCGTTGGCCTGCCAGGGCTGACCGCCGAGCGCCAGCGGCTGGATACCGGCCTTCTTCAAAGCTGGAGCGGCTGCGACAAATTCATTCCAGTCCTTCGGAACCGGCACACTGGCCTTTTCGAAAGCGGCATTGGACAGCCACAGCCATTGCCAGGAATGGATATTGACCGGGGCACAATAGATCTTGCCCTCGAATGTGCAGCTGGCGAGCAGGCTTGCCGGCTTGATGACGTCCTTCCACTTGCCCTTTTCGGCGACATCGTCGAGGTCGCGCATCAGGCCGGCCTGGACCAGTTCCTCCGCCTGGCGCCCGTGATTGAACTGGGTGGCGCCCATCGGGTCGCCGCCGGTGATGCGGCTGATCATGATCGGCCGGGCAGTGCTGCCGGACCCGGCAATGGCACCATCCACCCATTTGTTGCCTGTGGCATCGAATGCCTTGGCAAGTTCCTTGACGGCTGCGGCTTCGCCGCCCGATGTCCACCAATGGGTCACTTCAAGATCGGCCGCCTGGGCCAGGCATGGCAGTGCAGCTGTGGCAGCCAATAAGGCCGCGAATGCACGAATACGCATGAGTCTCCTCCCTCACTGAAACGTTGCAGTAAAAAGCTAAGGCAATCGCCAACGGGTGGCAACCCCGAATAGAAATATAAATGATCGACACGAGCAAACCACAACCAAAAATACCCATAACGCCCACCTGAGACGAACGCTATCTCCCCTCGATTTCAGACATTGGATCGATCCAGAGCGAAAATCGTTCGCATTTGCACAAAATCGATGTGCAGTTGCGTTGTGCATCCGTATGGTTGCATAAATTACATCGGCTTCGAACAGGAGGCTTGAAATTTACCTGTAACGTTGCAGTATTTTGCCGTATTAGGGGTTCTGAAAATGTAGCTGCCCTGACGGGTGCCTTTCCGGTGCGAGTGGCGCGATGGACGAACAGACGAAAAAACCCATGACTGGTCCCGCGGCTGGCGAGCGCCCGACGCTGAAGACGATCGCCTATATGACCGGGCTTGGCATCACCACCGTTTCGCGGGCGCTGAAAGATGCGCCGGATATCGGTGCCGACACCAAGGAACGGGTACGGCTCGTCGCCCGACAGCTCGGTTACCAACCCAACCGTGCCGGCGTGCGGCTGAGAACCGGCAAGACCAATGTCATTGCGTTGGTGCTGAGCATCGAGCAGGAGTTGATGGGTTTTACCAACCAGATGGTCCAGGGCATTTCGGAAGTGCTTGGCGGCACGCAATATCACCTCGTGGTGACGCCGCATTCCTTCGAGAAGGACCCGATGGTGCCGGTGCGCTATATTCTCGACACGGGATCGGCCGACGGGGTGATCATTTCCCGCATCGAACCGGATGATCCGCGCGTGCGGCTGATGGCGGAGCATAACCTGCCCTTCGTCACCCATGGCCGCACCGATATGGGCATCGTCCATCCGTTTCATGATTTCGACAACGAGGCCTATGCCTATCAGGCGGTGGAACGGCTGGTGCAGCGCGGACGCCGACGCATCGCGCTGCTGGCGCCGCTCAGCCGGTTCTCCTATCACATCCATAGCCGGATCGGCTTCGAACGGGGGCTGACCGATTTCCAGTTGAGCGAGGTTTCCATGGGGCGGATGACCACCGAAACGCCGCTCAATGAAATCCGCGCCTATGCCGAGCGCCTGTCGCGGCTGCCCGAACCGCCGGACGGGATCGTATCGCTGAGCGGTTCCTCATCGATCGCGCTGATCGCCGGTATCGAGGCGGGCGGTCGCAAGCTCGGCACCGATATCGATGTGGTGTCGAAACAGTCGGCCGATTTTCTCAACTGGATTAGGCCGGAAATCCTGACGGTCACCGAGGATGTCCGCCATGCAGGCCAGGAGCTTGCCAAGGCAGTGCTGGCGCGGATCGACGGCGTGGCGCCGGAGCTGTTGCAGAGCATGGACGGCCCGTCATGGTCGATGATGGGACCGAAGGACTGAAATAGAAAAAAGCCCGGCGCTTGGCCGGGCTTTTTCATGTCGTTTATCAGCTTTTATCAGGCGAAGTCGGCGAGACCGCTGCCCCAAGGGCCGTGGTGCTTGTCGACGCCGTCGAGGCGGTCGAAACCGTGGGCGCCGAAGAAATCGCGCTGGGCCTGGATCAGGTTGGCCGTGCCCCTGCCCCGACGATAGGCGTCGAAATAGGTCAGGGCCGAGGTCAGCGCCGGAGCCGGCAGGCCGTTCAGTGCCGCATAGGAGACGATGCGGCGCAGCGGCCCGTCGGTTTCCTTGACCATCTGGGCAAAGGCCGGAGTGACGATCAGGTTGGCGACATTCGGGTCCTTGCTGAAGGCCGAGGTGATCTCGTCGAGGAAGCCCGAGCGGATGATGCAGCCGGCGCGCCAGATCTTTGCGATCGTCGGCATCGGCAGGTTCCAGCCGTATTCCTTCGAGGCTGCGGCCATGACCGCGAACCCTTGCGCATAGGCGCCGATCTTTGCGGCCAGCAGTGCCAGTTCCAGGTCGGCGAGGAAGGCCATGCCGTCCTTCGGCCGGTCGACCAGAGCCGGCTTGCCGAGGATCTTTTCGGCGGCTTCACGCTCGGATTTCAGCGAGGAAATCACCCGGCCGGCAACGGCTGCCTCGATCGCGGTCGCCGCGACGCCCATGTTCTGGGCCTCGATCACCGACCATTTTCCGGTGCCCTTCTGGCCGGCGGAATCGACGATCATGTCGACCATCGGCTTGTGGCTGATCGGGTCGATCGCCTTCAGCACCTTTTCGGAAATCTCGATCAGGTAGGAATTGAGGCGACCCTCGTTCCAGCGACCGAAGACGCCGCTGATCTCCGATGCGCTCATGCCCATGCCGTCGCGCAGAATGCCGTAGATTTCGGCGATCATCTGCATGTCGGCATATTCGATGCCGTTATGGATGGTCTTGACGAAGTGGCCGGCGCCGTTTTCGCCGAGCCAATCGACGCAGGGCTCGCCGTTGAACTTGGCCGAGATGGAGGTCAATACCTTCTCGACGCGCTTCCAGCTTTCTTCCTTGCCGCCGACCATGATCGACGGACCGTGACGTGCACCTTCTTCGCCCCCCGAAACGCCCATGCCGATAAACGTCAGGTCGCTGCCTTCGAGGCTTTCGAAACGGCGCATCGTGTCGCGGAAATTGGCATTGCCGGCGTCGATCATGATGTCGCCCGACGACAGGTAGGGCTTCAGCAGTTCCATCTGCTGGTCGACCGGATCACCGGCCTTGATCATGATGATGATCGGGCGCGGCGGGCGGATCGACTTGATGAAGTCATCGAGTGTTTCGCAAGGGATGATCTGGCCCTGCAGGTCGCCGGCTTCGGCGTAAAATTTCTTGGTCACCTCGGGCGTACGGTTGAAAACCGCAATCTTGTTGCCCTTTTCGGCGATATTGAGGGAAAGGTTGGCGCCCATGACGCCAAGACCGATAAGGCCGATTTCTGCCTGTTCCACGGGGATAACCTCCGATTTTTGTTGCGCCTTCTTTTGGCATCCGAGCGGCCAGGGAGCAAGCGATCGATTGTCCGAATCATTGTAATTCCGCATCGGCGAAACGAAGCGCCTAGCCCGGGCGGTCGTCGCCATCATCGATGATCCGCCAGGCGGCGCCATCGAGATCCTCGTACTGGCCGTTCTTCAGCGACCAGAGGAAGGCGGCAAGGCCGAGGCCGCCGAGAAAAAGCGCGACCGGGATGAGATAGATCAGCATGTTCATGCGGCGCGCACCTCTTCGGCCGGGTCGAGCACGGCCACAGGGACCTCCACCGTCCAGCCTTCGGTCCGCAGGCGGTTCAGGCGGAGCGCGTTGACGACGACGATGATCGACGAGGTCGACATCGCGACGGCAGCAATCAGCGGCGTTGCATAGCCGGCTAAGGCGATCGGCACGGCAATGATGTTGTAGCCGATGGCGAGGGCGAAATTCTGGCGGATCAGTCGGCCGGCGCGGCGCGAGATCTCCATCGCCAGCGGCACGGAATTGAGGCTTTCATGCATGAAGACGAAATCGGCGGCCTGACGGCCGATATCGGCGGCAGTTGCCGGCGCCATGGAGACATGGGCTGCAGCGAGTGCGGGCGCATCATTGATACCGTCGCCGACCATCAGGACCGTGTATCCCTCCTCTGCAAGCGCTGTGCAATGATCGGCCTTGCCTCTGGGCGAGGTCTCCGCCTTCCAGAGGGTGATGCCGAGCTGCATGGCAAGCGCCTGGACCGGAGCCATACGATCGCCGGAGACGAGGCCGACATGCATGCCGTCGCCCTGCAGCGCTCCAATCGTTGCGGCGGCATCCTGACGCAGTGCATCCTCGAAGCGGATACAGGCGATTTCGGTGCCGTCACGGGAGAGAGCCACTTCCAGACCGGTGTCATCGCCTGACCGCTGATTGCCGCAGGCAAAACGACGATTGCCCAGTCTGTAGAGCCCGTCGGGCCGGCGTGCCTCGAGCCCGCTTCCGGGAATTTCGATGACATCGTCGAAGACGGGGAACGGACCGGCGGCAACGGCGCAGATTGCCCGCGACAGCGGATGACGGGAATAAGCGGCGAGGCCTGCGGCAAGCGACAGGACGGGTCCTGGAATATCGTCACCGTTGATGAGGCGCGGGCGGCCAAGCGTCAGCGTGCCGGTCTTGTCGAACAACACGCTGTCGATCTGGGCGAGGCGTTCCATCGCCGACCCGTCCTTGACCATGATGCCGTTTTTAAACAGGCGACCGGCGGCGACCACCTGCACGACCGGCACGGCAAGACCGAGCGCGCAGGGGCAAGTGATGATCAGCACCGCGATCGCAATCAGCATGGCGCGCTTCCAGTCGCCGCCGGCAAGCCCCCATGAGAAAAAGGCGGTCAGCGCGAGCAGATGGACGGCCGGCGAATAATATTGCGCCGCGCGGTCGGCGATGCGGCGATAACCGGCCTTGGCGCCTTCGGCCACTTCCATCAGCGAGATGACTTCGGCGAGGAAGGATTCCCTTGCCGTGGCCGTGACATTGATGGTGAGCGCGCCGGTAAGGCTGAGCGTGCCGGCATGGACGGTGGCGCCGGGGCTGACGGCCTGCGGCAGGCTTTCGCCGGTGACGATCGAGACGTCGAGATCGCTCGTGCCCCATTCCACCACGCCGTCAACGGGGATGCGTTCACCCATGGCGACCACGACCCGATCTCCGGGCCTGACATCCCCGACGGGACGGTATTCGCGGGAACCGTCATCCGACACAACCATCGCGCCGCGCGGTGACAGGCGTGCAAGACCGCTGATCGCCGCCCTCGCCCGGTCGCGCATGATATGGTCGAGCGTGCGGCCGATCAGAAGGAAGAACAAAAGCGAGACCGTTGCATCGAACCAGGCGTGTTCGCCGTGATGCATCGTCTCCCACAATGAAACCACGTAGGAAAGCGTAATGGCCAGCGCGATCGGCACATCCATGTTGGTGCGGCCGCGTTTCAATACATTCCAGGCGGAGATGTAGAAAAAGCGCCCCCCGAAGATCAGCGCCGGTGCGGCGATGAAAGCCGAAATCCAGTGAAACAGGTCGCGCGTCGCATCATCGGCTCCCGACCAGACGGAGACCGAGAGCAGCATGATGTTGGCGGCGGCAAAACCGCAAAGGGCAACGGCGCGCAGGAGATCGCGCTGCAGCCGGTCGCCGTCGTCAAGCGAGGTATCGAAGAGATAAGCGTCATATCCGGTCGCTTTGGTGATCGCCTCGACGAAACCGGCCGGATCGACGACCGCTGCGGGTTTCTGCCGCCAGACCACGGAGACGCGCCTTGTGGAGAGATTGACGCGGGCTTTTTCGACCGCCGGCATGGATTTCAGCGCATTTTCTATCGAGACGATGCAGGCGCCGCAATGGACGCCTGGAACGCTGAGATCGATCTGCCGCCTGCCCTCGCCGAGATCCCGGCTGGCGAGCATCAATTCTTCCGAAGACGGTGCCGCGGTGACGATCTCGCCTTCAGATCCGGGTGCGCAGCAGCTCATTTGACCGGGGCTCCATGCACGGCGATGCGTTCTGCATGATGCAGGATGCGGGCGCCATTACGCTCGGCGATCGCCTCGACGATCCAGTGGCCCGGCAGGACCTGATGGGCGGCGACAAAAACGCCCTCACCTTGCGGCGACAATTCGACGGAGAAATCCTGATGTTCGCCGACGGGCCGTTTGAAATTGACGACCAAGTGGTCTGCCGCAACGGGTTGCCCGGCGGGCCCCAGAAGTTCGTAGCGGATCGTGTCGGCAGTGATTGCGAAGCTGCCATGAATGCCGGATGCCGCCAGAGCCTTGGCCTGCGCAACCTTGCCGTTGAACTGCTGGCTGGCGACATAGGTGTTTTCGACCACCAGCCCGCTCCAGCTTGTGACGGCCTGATAGGCCATGTAGAAATTCACCGTGATGATCGTGCCGAAAAACAGGACGACAACGCCCGCCATATGCCAACCGGTAAATACGAAGCCCTTTTGCGCAGTGGTCGTCATCGATTGCCTCCCGGCGTGAAGAAATTGGCCGAATAACTGTCGCGCTCGTGGCTGGAGCGGTCCTCGGCGAGGAAATGGAAGGATGTTTCGCCTCGGGCAGCATCGCGCGGCAGGGTCACATAGACCTTCAGCGCGGTTGCCCTGTCCGGCGGAACCTCGATTGCGAATGTCCGGCCGGGCACGTCGCTGACGCCGATGATCTTCATCGTCGCGTCGGGCACGCCATCGAGCGACAGCATTATGGTGCGCGGCTCGGGGATCATGTTGAGCAGGCGGATGGTGTAGCCGTTACGGATCGAGCCGTCGGATTCCATGACGAATTGCGGGTTGCGGTCGTGAAGCACGTTGATCTCCAGCCGGTCACGCGCCAGAAGCGCGTAGACAAGACAGAGGCCGACCGCCGTCCAGATGCCCATGTAGAGCAGCGTGCGGGGCCGGGCCAGGATGGTCCAGTCGAAATGCCGGACGTCGTCGACGAAACCGCCCTCGGCTTTTCGCACTCTCACAGGGCTGATCGGCGCCGTCCCGCCGGCCGTGGCAAGCGCCATGTTGGCATCATATTCATCCAGCGTCGCATAGGCGATCAGCCCGCGCTCACGGCCGACCTTGTCCATCACACCGTCGCAGGCGTCGATGCAGAGCGCACAGGTGATACACGCCATCTGCTGGCCGTCGCGAATGTCTATGCCCATGGGACAGACTGCGACACAGGCATTGCAATCGACACAATCGCCGACCTGCTGGCCGCTTGCCGCCGCCTTTTTCGCATGCCGGCTGCGAGGTTCCCCGCGCCAGTCGTTATAGGTGACGACGAGCGAATGTTCGTCGAGCATGGCGCCCTGGATACGGGGCCAGGGGCACATGTAGATACAGACCTGTTCGCGCATCAGGCCGCCGAGCAGATAGGTCGTGGCGGTCAGGATGGCGACGGTGGAATAGGCAACGACGGCTGCCTGGCCGGTGACGAAATCAAAGGCGAGCGACGGCGCATCGGCGAAATAGAAGATCCAGGCGCCGCCGGTCGCGACCGCAATGACGATCCAGACCGTATGCTTGATCACCCGCCTGCCAATCTTGTCAGCGGTCCAGGGACCGGCATCGAGCTTGATGCGGGCATTGCGATCCCCTTCGATAAACCGCTCGACGGCGAGAAAGAGATCGACCCAGACCGTCTGAGGACAGGCATAACCGCACCAGGCACGGCCGACTGCGGAGGTGAGCAGGAAGAGACCGAAACCCGCCATGACCAGCAGGCCGGCGACGAAGAAGAACTCCTGCGGCCAGATCTCGATGAAGAAGAAATAGAAGCGGCGGCTGGAGAGGTCGATCAGCACCGCCTGATCCGGGGCGAAGGGGCCACGGTCCCAGCGGATCCAGGGCGTCAGGTAATAGACGCCGAGGGTGACGAGCATGATGAACCATTTGAGATTGCGAAAACGTCCCTCGGCCCGTTTCGGAAAAATCTTCTTCCGCTTCTCGTAAAGCGGCTTGCCACTCTCGCCCGGCGCATGGACCGCCTTGACATCGATACGTTCGACAGATGCCTCGCCCGGGGCGACGCTTTCGGCGGTGTAGAGATTCATCGGAACATTTCCTTTGTCCGATGCCTTGTCCCACCACGCGATCCGGGCTTCCTTGACTTAAGTCAAGCGCTGTGGCGCAGGGTCGCGGAGCCTGTGTCAAATTCGCAGGAAACCAACGGAAACGACAAGTGAGGATGCCATGAAAACGATGCCAGCACAGATCATCCACACGACGATCGACAGGCCATGGCGTGATGTCTACACCTTCGCCTCCAGGCCCGAAAACATGCCGCACTGGGCGGCCGGGCTTGCCGCCGGACTAAAACCGGATGGACCGGACTGGATCGGCGATGGAGGGGCGATCGGCAAGATCAGGGTCAAATTTGCCCCTGAGAATGATTTCGGCGTGATCGACCATTCCGTCACGCTGGAAACCGGTGCCAGTTTCGAAAACGCCCTGCGGGTGGTGCCGAACGGCGACGGCGCGGAAGTGATGTTCGTGCTGCTGCGGCATCCGGGCACTGACGACGCGGCCTTTGAAGCGGATGCGGCGGCAATCGCCCAGGATCTCGAAACCCTGAAGGGCTTGCTGGAAGGCGATTCTGGCGGGTCGTGACGGAAGATGTTATTCTCCGCCTGCGCGATGGAGAACGGCGATGGGCGTACACAAGCTGGAAATCGAACTGAGTGATGAGTTGATGGAAAAAATCGACAGGTTATCGCTTGAGCAGAAGTCATCGCCATCGGAGGTGATCGTTTCGACACTCAGAAACCACTTGCCCACAGTCGATGACACCAGCGAGGCATCCATCGCCCGGAGGTTAGCTGCACTTGATCGAGTTTTCAAACTGGCCGATTCGGTCAGAGGCGAAGGCCGGTCGCAGGAAGATATAGATCGTCAGGTTCGTGAATTCCGTGCCGATCGCACCTATGACCGCTAGAGTCTATCTAGACAGCAATATAATCATCTATCGCGCCGAGGGAGAACCGGACCTCATGATGAAGGTCCGCAGACTTTTGACGCGATACACATCAGACGGCGCGCAGTTTTGGACAAGCGCGCTGGCGGTTGGCGAATGCCTCATAGGTGCTCACAAGAAAGTTCCCTCAACTGAGGAAACTTACCATTCTGCATTCAGAGATAGAGACTTCATATCCGTGGCCGACGTCACCCACCCAATCATCGAACGCGCCGCAATTCTCGGTGCACAGCTCAACATGAGGCTCATCGATGCGATCCATGTCGCGACTGCCGAGGCACTCGAATGCAGTGCCTTCATGACGAATGACCGGGGCATTCGCGCCCCGGCCGGATTAGAGCTTCGCTATCTTTCGGCCGAGGCCTGAAAACAGCGACCACGCTCTATTCCCCGCCTCCCAGGGAATGGACATAAACGGCGAGCTGCTTGACCGTGACGTCACCGAGACGTGCAGTCCAGGCGGGCATCACGCCGTGTTTCGGCTGGCGAACCTGGCCGGCGATCTCGTCCTCGCCATGAACCTTCAGCCAGATCGCATCGGCGAGATCGGGCGCGCCCATATCGCGATTGCCCTCGGCATTTTCGCCATGACAGGACGCACAGTTGTCGGCAAAGACCTGTTTTCCGGACTCGACGAGCGACGGATCGCGCGGCTTGCCGGTGAGGCTGATCACGTAGCTTGCCACCTGACGGATCTCGTCGGGCTGGAGGATTTCACCGAAGGCCGGCATTTCCGACACGCGGGTTTCCGGATCGACCGTATCGCGGATGCCGTGCGACACCGTTTCATAGATTGCCTCGGCGCTGCCGCCCCACAACCAGTCGTCGTCGTTGAGGTTCGGATACCCCTGCCCGCCCGCCGCACCCGTGCCGTGGCAGGGCGTGCAGTTGACGCGGAAGGCGGCGGCGCCGCCTGCCGTGGCGAACTGGTTGAGTTCGGGACTGGCGATGATCTCGTCGGGCGTGGCGGCGGCGATCCTTTCCAGCATGGCACCCTGGGCGGCCTTGGCAATCTCGACTTCGGCGGCGAACTCGCCACGGGTCGAATACCCGAGCAGGCCGGGCGTTGCGCTGTTGATCAGCGGCCATGCCGGATAGAGCACGCTATAACCGAGCGCCCAGACGATACAGGCATAGAAGGTCCACAGCCACCAGCGCGGCAGCGGGTTGTTCAGCTCGCGGATGCCATCCCATTCATGGCCGGTTGTTTCGACGCCGCTCAACTCATCGATATGTTTGTCAGCCATTTCAATCGTCCTTCAGAGGGATTTGCGCGGCGCTGTCGGCGGATCTTTTGCCGCCGGGCCGCAGCGTGAAGAGCAGCACGCCGATGAAGAACAGGGTCATCGCCAGAAGACCCCAGCTGTCGGCGAAGTGGCGCATTGCCGTATAGAGTTCCATCGGAGGCCTCCTCAGCGATAACCGGTTGTGTCGTCATAGGTGGAGAAGTCGACAAGCGTGCCGAGCATCTGGAGATAGGCGATGAGCGCATCCATCTCGGTCACCTCTTTCGGATTTCCGTCGAAATCGCCAACCTTGGCCTTGGGATAGCGGGCAAGCAGAGCGCTGGTATCCGCATTCGGATCGGCCTGGGCCTTCAGGTCGGCATCCGCCTGATCGATCATCTCGTCCGTATAGGGAACGCCGACGGCACGGTTGGCCTTCAGGTCCATCGAGACTTCGTTGATCCTGAGCGGCGTCTGCTTGAGGAAGGAATAGCTCGGCATGATCGATTCCGGCACGACGTCGCGCGGTTCGCTCAGATGCTGGACATGCCATTCGTTGGAATAACGGTCGCCGACACGGGCAAGATCCGGCCCGGTCCGCTTCGATCCCCACTGGAACGGATGGTCATACATCGATTCCGCCGCAAGACTGTAATGACCGTAACGCTCCACCTCGTCGCGGAACGGGCGGATCATCTGGCTATGACAGACGTAACAGCCTTCCCGCAGGTAGATATTGCGGCCGGCAAGCTCCAGCGGCGAATAGGGCCGCATCCCCTCGACTTTCTCGATGGTGTTCTGGAGATAGAAAAGCGGTGCGATTTCCACGATGCCGCCGATGGAGACGACAAGCAGCGAGCCGACCAGCAGGAGCGTGGCATTGCGCTCGATGAATTGGTGTTTATCGAGAAGAGACATAAGTCAGCTCCTTATTCGGCAGGCTGAAGATTGGCGGGCGCGACACCGGGGGTGCGTTCCTGCCGCTCGTGGCCGAGAATGGTCATGGTGATGTTGAAGGCCATGATGAGGCCACCCAGGAGATACATGCCGCCACCGACTGCACGCAGAAGGTAGTAGGGGAACATGGCCGCCACGGTTTCGGCGAAGGAATAGACGAGGAAACCCTGGTCATCATATTCGCGCCACATCAGGCCCTGCTGGACGCCGGCAACCCACATGACGGCGGCGTAAACAACGATGCCGAGGGTTGCGAGCCAGAAGTGCCAGTTGACCATGGCAAGGCTGTAGAGCCGGTTGCGATGCCACAGTTTCGGGACGAGGAAATAGATGGCGCCGAAAGAAATCATGCCGACCCAGCCGAGTGCGCCGGAATGGACATGGCCGATCGTCCAGTCGGTATAGTGGCTGAGCGAGTTGACCGTCTTGATCGACATCATCGGACCTTCGAAGGTCGACATGCCGTAAAAGGCGATCGCGATGACCATCATGCGGATGATCGGGTCGGTACGGATCTTGTCCCAGGCGCCCGAAAGCGTCATCAGGCCGTTGATCATGCCGCCCCAGGAAGGCATCCACAGCATGATCGAAAAGACCATGCCGAGCGTCTGCGCCCAGTCGGGCAGAGCCGTGTAGTGAAGATGATGGGGGCCGGCCCAGATATACATGAAGATCAGCGCCCAGAAGTGGATGATCGACAGGCGGTAGGAATAGACCGGGCGGCCTGCCTGCTTGGGCACGAAATAATACATCATGCCGAGGAAGCCGGCGGTCAGGAAGAAGCCGACCGCGTTATGGCCGTACCACCACTGGGTCAGCGCATCCTGTACGCCGGAAAAGGCAGAATAGCTCTTGTAGCCCAGGAAGGAGACCGGCATCGCCAGATTGTTGACGATGTGGAGCATGGCAATGGTGACGATGAAGGCCAGATAGAACCAGTTGGCCACATAGATATGCGGCTCCTTGCGGGTCATGATCGTGCCGAGGAAGGCGATGAGATAGGCGACCCAGACGACAGTCAGCCACAGGTCGACATACCATTCCGGTTCCGCATATTCCTTGCCCTGGGTGATGCCGAGCAGGTAGCCGGTGGCGGCCATGATGATGAACAGCTGATAGCCCCAGAAGACGAACCAGCCGAGATTGCCGCCGAACAGCCGGGCCCGCGAGGTCCGCTGCACGACATAAAAGGAGGTACAGAGAAGCGCGTTGCCACCGAAGGCGAAGACGACTGCGGAGGTGTGCAACGGCCGCATCCGGCCGAAGTTGAACCACGGTTCGATATTCAGGTCGGGGAATGCCAGCTGGAGCGCGATGACGACACCGACGAGAAAGCCGACGACGCCCCAGAACACCGTCGCGATCGTGCCGTATTTGATGACCTCGTCGAAATATTCCGTCTTGGCGGGCACTGCGCGCGGCGCGCCGGCCGGAGCAAAATAAACGCGACGCAGCATGACGATGCTGCTTAATCCGAGGACGACGAACAGCACCCACATATGGGCGGCGAACAGCTGGTCATGCGCAAAGGCTGCGCCGAGCAGTGCGAGGAACGTCCCCACCACCAGCGCTGCAGTTTCTAAAGGGTAGTTCATTGTTGGTATCCCCCAACGGCGTGATTGGCCGTCGCGAGGGTGGAGGAACAGCGGTTCCCTGAAGCGAATCCCCTGCCACTTTCCGTCGCGACCACCGCGACAGATGGCAGCAGGACCGACCGGATGCCTTGATTTGGATCAACGCAACCGAGCCCGCGATGAAGGAACGTCAGCGGGTCGATGCCCGAACGGGCCAAGAAACGCGAGCCCAAGCGGGGGCGAGAACAGGTTCCGGAGGTCGGACTTGAGACACGATACGGATTTGAGAAACGCGCTTCTCTTCGACCTGCCCGACCGCCAGTCGGGTCAGGATGCAACGATATCGCGGATAAGGCGGGTCCAGGACGAAAAGCTCGCCCTGTGTGATGCGCTGGAGACGATTGCCGATTCACTTCCGGCCAGCGTCAACCGGCAGAAATGTCTTTATGCCGGCAAGGTTCTCTGTCCGCTGATCCGCCGCGCCCATCACGACGAGGAAACGATGCTGTTTCCGCATCTGGTAGACCTGCAGACAGGCGACACGCCGCTTTCGACGACGCTGGACCGGCTGAAATACGAGCATCTGGAAGACGAATGTTACGCCGAGGAATTGAGCGAGACGCTGATGCGGCTCGGTCGCGACGAGCCGGTGAACAACGAGGCTGTCGGTTACATGCTCCGCGGCTTTTTTGAGGGCCTGCGCCGCCACATCGCCTTCGAGAGGGCGCATATCATCCAGCATAAGCCGCTGTTCAACACGGCCGCCACCGACTGGTGATCAGCCGGCGGGGCGACGGCGCCTGTCTTCGGTTTCCTGGATCACCACCAACGCCCCGATCAGCGTTCCCGAGCGACTGATCGGCGACATGCGGCAATGGATGACCATCGTGCGGCCGTCCATCTTCTCGGCATAGGTCAAGGTGAGGCTTTCGCCGGCGAAACAGCGATCGAGGCAGGGTTGCAGGTCATGGCGGAAATGGTGAAGGCCGACGAATTCGGCGAAATGGCGACCGATCAGCGTATCGCGCGGCATGTCCATGCGCAGCGCATTCGTTTCGTTGCTGTAGAAGATGCGGTAGCCCGGCGCCACCACGACGACGCGCTCGGCGAGCTTGCTCAACAGGGCGTCGTCGAGATAACCGTCGGCAATCGCCTGGGCGACATCGACAGGTGGCTGCGTGTCTTCGACGGGATCGGAACTGGACGGAAGCGACTGCTCGCTGACCAGGTAGCGCTCGACCAGCATCTGCAACAGGTGGCCGTTGCGCCTTACGCAGCCGCCATCATCTGCTTCCTCGTTCAACAGGTCGAGGGCGAAGCGGAACTGAACGCCGATCGCAGCCTGATCCCGCCCCTGGCTTCCGAGGATCGCCTTGACGAGCGGATCGATCTCCCGATCAAGCCGGGATACCGCGTCGTCGTCTTCTTTCTCAACTGCCTGGCGAAGATCGGAATATTTCGACCAGAACAGATCAATCAATGCTTTCAACTCAACCCCTCTCCCACCAACGCGAGAAGTGGCAGTTTCTTCCTCAGGCTATATTAGCCCGGATAAGATATGATTCTAATTAATGTTTTCATTCCGCGCAGCCCCCCAATAATGGCCCGCAAATTACCATAGAATCACGCGGCCTGAGAAGCGTCAGGTCACAGCAAAGAGCATATCAGCGCTCGACCGACTTCTTGATCGCCCAGCGGTCGTGATACCAGAGCCATTGCTCGGGATATTCGCGCACCCAGCTTTCGACCTTGTCGTTCAATACCTGCGCCGTGCCCTGGACATCGAGATTGCCCTTTTCGTCGCGTGGCAGATCGATACGCGGTTCGATCTCGAGCCGGAAACGGTTGTCAGGCAGGCGGATGCAACGGGCCGGATAAACTTCCGCATCGAACTGGCGCACCAGCTTGGCAAGCAGCGGATTGGTCTTGACCGGCTGGTCGAAGAAGGAGGTCGAAAGACCCTTCTTGAATTTCTGGTCGACCAGAACACCCACACCACCACCGGCATCCAGTCGCCTTGCAAGCGCGAATGATGAGCCGGCATGCGACGGCACCAGCTGGCCCATGCGGGCCGCGCGGAAGGAAAACACCTTTTCGGCGATATAGGGATTGTTCGGCGGACGGAAGAGAACCATCACTTCCAGGCCGAACGACTTGCCGGCGACCGGCAGGATTTCGAAGTTGCCGGTATGGGCGGTGAAAACGATGAACGGTCGCGGATTGTCACGCAGGTCGAGGAAGATCGGGATACCCGAGACTTCCACCCTGCCCGGCTCGGTCTGTTGCGGATCGAAATCGAACAGGCGGTCGAGAAAGACATATTCGGCGGCCATGCGGCCCATATGTCCCCAGCTGGCGACAGCGATCTGTTCAAGCTCTTCCTTAGGCTTTTCTGGGAAGGCATTGCGCAGATTGGTCATCATCAGCTTGTGACGCCACATCTTCGGGCCGATGAAACGAGCGGCGCGATCGGCAAAGCGGATGGCCGGATCGGCCGGCAGGATCTTCAGTACATTGAGCATGCCAAACGTCGCCTGCGCCACCAGCCATTGCCGGAAGTGCATCAGCGCCAGGACGATCCGGGTGATGGCCATTTTCATGGATATCGGCCTCAGTCCATCCTCAGGACGATCTTGCCGAAGATCTGGCGACCTTCCATGCGCTCCAGCGCCTTGTCGATCTCGTCGAAGGTCACCTCGGTGTCGATCACCGGATGGACGATGCCGCGCGCCATCTTCTGCATGGCATCGGCCATGTTCTCCATGCGGCAACCGAAGGAGCCGAGCAGCTTGAGCTGCTGCTGGAACAGCATCATCAGGTTGAGGTCGGTCGAGACACCGGAGGTCGATCCGCAGGTGACAAGGCGGCCGCCGCGCTTCATGCAGAGCATGGAGCCGGCCCAGGTATCCTTGCCGACATGTTCGAAAACGACGTCGACGCCCTTCTTCTTGGTGAGCTTGCGGACAACACCTTCAAAGCGGTCGGTGCGGTAGTTGATGACGTGATCGGCGCCGAGCGCCTTGGCCTTCTCGATCTTGTCGTCTGAGCCGACCGTGGTGATGACGGTGCAACCGGTCTTCTTGGCCAGCTGGATGGCTGCCGAACCGATGCCGGAGCCGCCGGCGTGGACAAGGATGGTTTCGCCCGGCTGCAGCTTGGCATTGTCGAACAGCATGTGTTCGACGGTACCGAAGGTGACCGGGGCAAGAGCGGCCGCGACCGCATCGACGCCCGGAGGGGCCGGAACCAGAAGGCGGGCGGGAAGGTTCGCCTTTTCCTGGGCAAAACCATCGAGATGGAAACCGTGAACGCCGGAGACGTTTTCGCAGAGATTGTCACGCTTCTCACGGCAAGGCTTGCAGAGACCGCAGGTGCGCGCACCGTAGATGGACACGAGCTGGCCGGGAAGAACGTTGGCTACGCCCGGTCCGATGGCCTCGACGACGCCGGCGGCTTCCGCGCCGATAGTGAGCGGCATCTTGCGCTTGGCAAATGCCATGCCGCGCCAGCCCCAGACGTCGATATGGTTCAAGGCGACGGCCTTGACGCGCAGCGTCACCTCGCCCGGACCAGGTGCTTCCGGCTCGGGAATGTCGACGGCTTCGAGCTTGCGGTCATCGATCAGTTGCAGCGCGCGCATGTTTTTCGTTTCCTTCCGGATGCATGAGGCGAACACCGACGCTCAAATATGCGTCATGCTCGGGTTTGTCCCGAGCATGTGCCAGCACTCATTTATGTATCGACGCCCTTTAGTCCTCGGGACAAACTCGAGGATGACGTCATTTTTCTGTGGCGCAGGCCTTAGACCGGTTCCAGCGTCATGACAAGGCTGGCGTTCTGGCCGCCAAAACCGAAGGAGTTGGACAGCACCGCCCTGGGCGAACCGTTGCGCTTCACATTCGGCACCACATCGAGCTCGATGGTCGGATCGGGATTGGTGTGGTTGATGGTCGGCGGCAAGGTCTCGGTCAGCATGGTCTGGATCGAGAACACCGCCTCGACGGCACCGGCCGCGGTCAGCGTGTGACCGATCATCGACTTGTTCGACGAAGCCGGAATGTTCTTCATGCGCTCACCAAAGACGGCAAGCATGGCGCCATATTCCATCTTGTCGTTTTCCGGCGTCGATGTGCCGTGGGCATTGATATAGCCGATGCCGCTTTCGTCCATACCGGCATCTTCCAGCGCTGCGCGGATGGTCGCGATCGCCGGCCCGCCGTCCGGAGACGAGCGGGTGCGGTGGAAATGGTCGGCCTTTTCGCCAAGGCCCTTGATGATGCCGAGCACTTTGGCGCCGCGGGCAAGCGCCGACTCGACCGATTCGAGCACGAGTGTTGCGGCCCCTTCGGCGATGACGAAACCGTCGCGGTCCTTGCTGAAAGGCTTGGATGCCTTTTCCGGCGGGTCGTTCTGGGTCGACAGCGCCGACAGAAGCGAGAAACGCACCAGTGCCTCGACGCTGACGGAACCGTCGGTCGCGGCGACCAGGGCTCGGTCGGTGCGGCCCTGGCGGATCGCTTCGACGCCGAGCTGGATCGCCGTTGCACCCGATGCGCAGGCGGTCGACAAGGTCACCGGCAGACCGCGGGTGCCGAACATGTCGGACAGGCGTTCCGAGATTGAACCGAACTGCACGGCTTCGAGGAAGACCGGATCCGGCCTTTCGCGCATGGCCGTCAGAAAACGTTCATAGGCATCGCCTTCGGCCTTGGATGGCGGCGAACGATCGGCAAGTGCGAAACGATCATGCCATTCGGGCTCGACCGGAGGGGCGGCCAGGAACAGCGGACCGTCGAAATCGCCCGAAAGCCCGGCCTGGGCCAAAGCTTCCCGTGTCGTCTCGCGGGCAAACGCGAAGGAGCGTTCGACGGAATTTGCTGCCGGCACGGCGATGAAATCCACCGTGCCGCTGATGCGGGTCGAGAGACCATCGGTCGGGAAACGGGTGATCTTGTGGATGCCGGAGGTGCCGGAGGTCAGCGCCGACCAATTATCGGTCAGCCCCTGCCCCAGCGAGGTGATGACGCCCATGCCGGTGACAGCCACGAGCGGGCGTCCTAGATGATCGGTGAAGCGATTGTCACTCATCTTCAACACTCCTTCAGGCGTCGGCCGAGAGGACGGCAACGCCCTCGCCGCGCGTATAACCGACCGTCGTCACCACTGCGTGCTTCGCGGGCTTCGACATGGCGGTTTCATTGTCTTTGTCGAAAGCCGGAACAACGCTTTTGCCGTCGAGCGACAGGGCCGCAAGCGCCAGACCAAGCGGGAACTGGGCTTCCATGCCGTGTCCGGTGACGCCACCGAAACCGCGGATCGCCGCACCTGGAAACTGCTCTTCCAGAACGGATTTTTCGCGCGCGGCAAGATCGACCATGCCGCTTGCGCCGGAAAAGACCACCGTCTCGTCGCCCTTGGCAGCGGAACCGAGGCCGGAGAGGCGCGAGAGGCGCTTTTCCAGCCGGCTTTCGTCGCGGGCACCGCGATCGCCTTCGACGGCATCGATGACGGCATAGATGTGAGCCCCGCGGGCTTGCGCCCGGCTGCGGGATTCGAGAACGAGGAAGGCACCCACCGTGCCCATGATCATGCCGCCGCCATTTTCGGTCGAACGCGACCAGAGAGGATGCCATTCGCCGGTTGCATGGGCGCGGATGCCCTCGACCAGAAGCAGGATGTCCGCCCGCTCGGCGATGAAGGCGCCGCCGACCAGGCTATGGGTCGACTGACCGGCCTTGATGCGGTGGAAAGCGGTCTCGACGGCGGAAATGCCGGCCGATTCCTCGCCCATGAACGTGCGCGACGAACCGGTGACCTTGTGGACGATCGAGATATTGCCGGCCATCAAGTTGGAGAGCTGGGCGAGGAAAAGCGTCGGACGAAGCTCGGTCGTCAGCTTCTCGTTGAGCACGATCTCGCGGTCGTTGCGCTTCAGCGCTTCCTCGACGATCAGCGAATCGACCTTGATATCGCGTTCGCCGCCGCCGGCCGCGACGATCATGTCCATCGAGGCACAGGCTTCCGCATCGTCCTTGAGGCCGGCATCATCGAGAGCGAGACCGGCGGAAAACACGCCGAGCCGCTGCCAGTTTTCCATCTGCCGCTGGTCGCCACGCTTGGCGATCTGCGTCGACCAGTCGATCTCCGGCATGGGATGCACCGGATAGGGCGCGAACCGTTCGGTTTCCACCTTCGGCTCACCCGCCGATGGCTGCAACAGGAGAGCGACATGCGCTTCCTTGCCGACGCCCTGGCCGGTGACGATACCGATACCGGTGATCACAACATCATTGTCAGACTTCATCTTCGTCCTCTTTGCGGACCCTGCGCGTTTGGGCGGCGCTTCTCGCGTTCGGGAGAAACGATCAGGCGCCGGCCTTCATCGCCGCGACCAGGCCCACTTCCTCGGCGCGCTTGCGCACGATCGGCGCCAGCGGGATTTCGGAAAACGGCATGGTGCGCAGCTTCAACTGTGCGTCGCAAACCTTCTTGCCACCGCAGGTGATCTTCGCCTTGGTGACGGCATAACCCGAGCCCTCATGCTCCAGAAACGCCTCGATGTCGAGCACGGCTTCCGGCTCGACGAAAGTGCGCATCTTGGCGCCATCGACGGTCATCAGGAACGGCATGGCGGCAAAGTCGGTCGCGGCAAGCACCAGCATGCCGGAGGCCTGCGCCATGGTTTCGATGAGAAGCACGCCCGGCACGAGCGGCATGCCGGGGAAATGGCCCTCGAATACGGGGCTATTCGCCGGCACGGTGGAGCGCGCCGTGAGCGTTTTGGCCTGGAGATCGAGCGTTTCCACCCGATCGATCATCTGGAAATATTCAAGCAGCATGGCAGATCAGGCCTTTGCCGCCCTCAGCTCGTCGATCTTGGCACAGAGGTTCTTCAGAACGAAATATTCTTCCGTCGAAGCCTTGCCCTCGTTGACTTCCTGGGTCCACTGCTCGAGCGGGATCTTGATGCTGAATTCCTTGTCGATCGCGAAGACGATGTCGAGGAAATCGAGGCTGTCGATGCCGAGATCGTCGATCGTGTGGCTTTCCGGGGTGATGGTTTCCCGGTCGATTTCGCTGGTTTCAGCAATGATATCAGCAACTTTGTCGAATGTAGCAGTCACGCCCATGTCCTTTTAGAATAGGTAATTCAGAGCCCCACATAGGGAAAACGGTTCCAAATGCCAATGGCTTCGTTTTTCGGGGTCGAAATTTGCACCGAAACTGTTGCCTAAACAGCAATCGACCGGACTGCAATCATGGAGGCTTGAAACCTAGACCGCAATAGAGTGCCGGCCAAGGCCGGTCTCGAGATATCTGTCGAAAACCGCGGCGATGGTGCGGGTGAAAGGCCGGCCTTCCGGGGTGATGGTGAAGGACGCGTTGCCGACACGACAGATGTCGTCCGGGTTGCGGCGGGCAAAGGCGCGAGCCTCCGAAATCAGTTCGTGGGCGCCCGTCGGAAAACGTGCCAGCAAGGGCATGAACTCGAAGCCGAAATCGCACATCAGCCGCTCAATGACATAGGCGCGCATACGGTCGTCTTCGGAGAGCTCCACACCTCTTACGGCGGCCAGCCCCTCGCCTTCGACCATGCGCTGGTATTCGCCGGTCGCCGGCATATTCTGCACATAACCTTGCGGCAACTGGCTGATCGACGAGGCCCCAAGCCCGATCAGCGCATCGGCGCTGTCGGTGGTGTAGCCCTGAAAATTGCGGCGCAGGCACCCGGTTCTTGCGGCAACGGCCATCGAATCAGACGGTTTGGCGAAATGATCGATACCGATCGACTGGTAACCCGCGTCGACCAGCATCTGGCTGGCAAAGGCGCTTTGGCGGAAACGCTCGGGGATATCCGGCAGGGCGCTGTCGGGGATCATCGTCTGATGTTTCTTCATCCACGGTACATGGGCGTAACCGAAAAGCGCCACACGGTCCGGCGACAGCGAGAGGATATCGGACAACGTACGCTCGACGCCCGCAAGCGTCTGATGCGGCAAGCCGTAGAGGACGTCGCAATTGACCGAGCCGACACCACGTGCCCGCACCGCATCGACGACGGATCTGGTCTGTTCGAAAGTCTGGATGCGGTTGATCGCCTTCTGCACGGTCGGATCGAAATCCTGGACACCGAGGCTCGCGCGCGTCAGGCCGATTTCGGCCAGCGCATCGTAACGCGGTTCGTCGAGATCATTGGGGTCCATCTCGACACTGATCTCGGCCTCGTCCGCGACATCGAACGAGGCACGCAGACAGGCCATCAGGTCGATCATGTGCTTAGGCCTCAGCATGGTCGGCGAACCGCCGCCGAAATGGATGGCGGTGACCCTTGCGCCGGCTGGCAGCCTTGCGCCAACGGCTGCGATCTCGCGGCGCAGGGCTGCGAGATAGGCGGTGATCGGTTCATACCGCAGCGTCTGCTTGGTGTGGCACGCACAGAACCAACAGAGACGGTCGCAATAGGGAATGTGAAGGTAAAGCGACAGGCTGCTCTTGGAACCCAGTTCAGACAGCCACTGCGAATAGATGTCGCAATTTACACCAGTGTGAAAATGCGGCGCAGTCGGATAGCTAGTGTAACGTGGCACCGCGCCTGAATATTTCGTAAGCAATCTTTCGTTCATCGCGCACCTCATTTCATGCGCATCTAGAGCTACCTGCGGAATATTTAGGCGACTTTGACCTGGATCAAGCACGAGAACCTCTGCTGAACCAAGGTCTGGCCGATGATTGCCGTCTGCAGCGCCGCCCGCCACTCAAGGCGCGCGAAGAGTGCTGCAGCTTTTAGACCTGCGCATCGCGACATCCGGAAATCCTGTCCGGTTTTCGGGGCGGTGAGCCAGCGAGGGGGTATGAGGATGGATGCACAGCTGAAGATCGTGGATATTCACGAGATACCGCTGGTTTGTCGGGCCTGCGAGGCTCGTCATGGCGGCGTCTGTTCGACGCTGACGCCACAGCAGCTTTCCGAACTGAACAAACATTCCCAACGCCGGGCGGTGGAAGCAGGCACAGAACTGATCGGCCAGGGCGAACAGGTGTCGTCCTATTCCAACATCCTGAAGGGTGTGGTGAAACTGTCGAAGATCATGGCCGACGGCCGCCAGCAGATCGTCGGCCTGCAATTTGCCCCGGATTTCATGGGGCGCCCCTTCCTCGGCGAAAGCCTGATGGCGGCAGAAGCCGCGACCGATGCCGAACTCTGTATCCTGCCGCGCAAGATCCTCGAACGGATGATCTGCGAATCGGCCGAGCTCGGCAGCCGGCTGCACAATCAGGCGCTGACGGAACTGGACGAGGCGCGCGACTGGATGCTGACGCTTGGCCGCAAGTCGGCGCGCGAGAAGGTGGCGAGCCTGATCATGCTGGTTGCCGCCCATGCCGAAACCGACCGGCTGGGCGCCTGCGCCTTCGAACTTCCGCTGTCGCGCGCAGACATCGCCGATTTCCTCGGGCTGACGATCGAGACGGTGAGCCGGCAAATGACGAAGCTGCGCAAGGACGGGCTCATCCATGTCGAGAACAACCGGCAGGTCTATGTGCCGGATCTCGACCGGCTGGGAATGGCCGCCGGCGGCGACTGAGCCGCCTGACCGATCCCCCTTGCCTGCCCCCGTTGGCCGATCCGCGTGACGGATCTTTAATCCTTGCTGCTTTGCGGCGCGCGGGCTTCAACGAGAACGGTCCGGATAGCCTCCAGCACGCCATCGGCACGTATGCCGGTGCAGACGACCTGGCTCGGCACGCCGTCCCAGGCGCTGCCGGTAAATTTCCGGCCCTGATCGGGTGCCTGAATGGTCTCGCCATCGGCAATGCCGCCGCAGACAACACGCACCGGACCGGTCCTGATGTCGAAGAGATGCGGCTCGGTGAGATAGACGCAGGCGCAGCTGTCATGCAGCGCCATGCCATCAAGACCGACCCTCTGGCGATAGAAATCGATATAGAACTGCGAAAGATCGGACAGCAGCTTCAGTTCCGGCGGACCGGCCTGGACCATGGCCGCCATATAATCCGAGGACATGGTGGTCTTCATCGTCACGTCGAGACCGATCAGCGTCACTTTCCACGACGCGGTGAAAACCGCGTCGGCTGCTTCCGGATCGTTGTAGATATTGGCTTCGGCGGCCGGCGTGACATTGCCGTTGATATCGAACGCGCCGCCCATGATCACCACTTCCTTGACCAGTGAAGCGATATGCGGGTCGGATTTCAGCGCCAGCGCCAGATTGGTCATCGGGCCGACCGCAACGAGCGTCACATTGCCCGGATCGCTCTTCACCGTGTCGATGATGAACTGTGCGGCGGAGCGGGTATCGAGCGGGTGCTCGATTTCCAGCGGCACGCCGATATTGCCGAGCCCGTCCTCGCCATGAACGGTGGTGGCGAAATGGCCGGAGCCACGGCGATCGTCATAGGGCCGCTCGGCTCCCCGGGCGATCGGAGCCGCGATGTTCCAGGCCTTGTGGAGGAATTGTGCATTACGCGTGGTGATCTCGACCGGCGCATTGCCGAACACCGTGGTGACGCCGACAAGATCGATATCCGGATGGCGATGGAGATAAAGGAGCGCCATGGCGTCATCCACGCCGGGATCGGTATCGAATATGACCTTGTGCATGCGGTTGTCCGTTTCTGCTGATGTCTTGTTCTCTGGTGATGTCTTGTTCTCTGGCGCTCATATGCGCGAAGCGGCGCACCATAACGGCATTGAGATGCGGCGCAATCCCGTTTGCGTCCGGCCGATCGCCGGGATCACGGCAGGTCTTGCCCGAACAGGGCTTCGGTGCCACAAGGCTGTTCCCGCCCAAACGACCAATCCACCCTGCCCCGCGTGCCTCCACGCCGCTGCCTTCGAGTTCATCCCGTGCCCGATATCGCCTTCCAGTTTCTCCTCATCCTGTTCCTTGCCGCCTGCTTTGCCGGTTTCGTCGATTCGATTGCGGGGGGCGGCGGGCTGATCACCATTCCGGTGCTGCTGATTGCCGGCATTCCGCCGCTCGAGGCGATCGCGACGAACAAGCTGCAATCGCAATTCGCCTCGGCCTCGGCGACAATCGCCTATGCCCGCAAGGGTCATATCAACCTGCGCGACCAGATGCCGATGGCATTGATGGGGATGGCGGGCGGCGCCTGCGGGGCATTGCTCGCCTCCGTTGTTCCGGCGACAGCGCTTGCCACCGCGATCCCGTTCCTGCTGATCGCGATCGCGCTGTTCTTCGCGCTAAAACCCAATCTTGCCGATGTCGACGGTCACCGGCGCGTGACACCTTTCGTTTTCGGCGTCACGGTCGTACCGCTGGTTGGCCTTTATGACGGGGTTTTCGGACCGGGTGCCGGTTCGTTCTACATGCTGGGCTTCGTGCTTCTGGCGGGCTTCGGCCTGCTGAAGGCGACGGCAAATACCAAGCTCATCAATTTCGGCTCGAATTTCGGCTCGTTCCTGGTGTTTGCCCTGACCGGTTCCATTCTCTGGAAGGTCGGGCTGATGATGGGTGTCGGCCAGTTCATCGGCGCCCAGATCGGCTCCGGTCTGGCGATGAAGAAGGGCGCAAGGCTGATCAAGCCGCTGCTGGTGATTTCATGCCTGGCGCTGGCGACGAAGCTGCTTGCCGATCCCAACCACCCTGCCCGCCTCTGGCTTGGCTGGTGATCGGGCTCCTGCGGTCTGTCGTAAACCGCTTCGGGCTTGCGCTGTGAGGGGTTTCAGCCCTTCATCCTGAGAGGCAGGCCGGCGGCAATGAAAAACACCTCGTCGGCGACTGCGGCAATCTGCTGGTGCAGCCGCCCGGCGTGGTCGCGAAATTCGCGGGCCATGCGGTTCTCAGGCACTATTCCAAGACCGACCTCGTTCGACACGAGGATCACGGTGGACCGGGACGCCGAAATCCGGGCGACAAGATCTGCCGCCTGTGCCGGAATGTCGGCCTCCTCCATCATCAGATTGGTAACCCAGAGCGTCAGGCAATCGACGAGCACGACGTGGCCGGGCGTATCAAGTGCTTGAAGCGTTTCAGCGAGCTTCAGCGGCTCCTCGTGGGTAATCCAGGAAGGACCGCGGTCGTCGCGGTGGCGGATTATGCGCTCGCGCATCTCGTCGTCATAGGCGCGGCCGGTGGCAATGTAGTGCCGGTCCAGCCCCGTCTGCGTGGCAAGCCGTTCGGCAAAAGCCGACTTGCCGGAGCGCGCGCCGCCGAGCACAAGGCCCGTCCTGCCGGAAAGGTTCATGGGAAAAACATCGCGTCGAGGCCAGACGAGACCGGACGATTCGTAGATATCGGAGGCGTCCGGCCCGTGTTGGTGTTTGTCTGGATTCGCATTGCAGCTTCATGGTCGGACAGGACGCCGATGAAGTCAACAGGCAGCAGTTGACCGCCCGGACACGTCAGCCCCGGCGCATTTCGACGCACTATTCTTTTTGCGACATCGCGTGACGATTTAACGAGTGGCGCGACGCCCCGGCTAAGCGTATTGGATCGACAAAACATAAGGCTTTGCGAAGGTCGTCGCGGCCACCGAGGAAACACCCAGATGCTCTATATTTTCAGGAACAACAGCGGCGTCCAGATCGCCTGGAATTCCGAAACTCCGCGCGCTTTCCGCAACGCCCGTCCCTCCGACAACCAGAAGCGTTCGTCGCTGTTCGGCTTCATCAGAACGTCGAATTCCGGCTGACGCCAGAAACCGGCGACGAGGATTTTTGCCAGGGCCTGAAGGGCCCTTCTTCGTTTGCGGGTATTTGGGGAAAACAACAACAATGGGGCAACCGGTACGCATTACCTGATCCGGCGCCACAGGCAGACGATCTGTCCGCGCCCAGATCATTAGCGTCACATCCTTACCGGATGGTTAGCGCCTCCCCGCAAAAACGGCGTCGATGTCCCAAAGCCCTGTGCGACAGGTTCGGTAACCACCTCGTCGCCCCCGCATTATCGGCTGCCTGACGGCATTTTTCGCCTGCCGATGATGTTTTTCAACGGAATGAGAAAAAAAGCGCGACACAGCAGGCGGCGCTAATCAGCTATAAAACGTCAAATTTCGGGGATGACTTTCGCGTTGTTTCTGATCGCGCCGAGGTTGCAGGACGCCCGACAGCGCAGATAGGCGGCATTTGATCGTTTTTAGGCCTTGCGTCAGGCACAAATCACAGTTTTCCAACAAGTTACGAGAACTGCTCGGATAAGCCGCACTGACAGCAGCTGTTGATTTATTTGATTTAGGCCGTACGCTATCCCTGCTGACAAAAAAATGCGCCCTATCTGCGGCAATTGCTCAGGTAGCAAAAAGACGCATGCAGACAGCGACCATACTCAAGGGCGCGGCCTCTTGCTGCTCCCAGGCGCTTCATCAACGGATCTCGGTTGCACCGGCTCCATGTATTGATTGTCAACAAACAAGACTGGGAGGTCTTACGATGAAAAAACTCCTTGCTTCCGCTGCCTTCGCGGCCGGTCTTTATGCCTTTGCCGGTGCCGCTCATGCCGATTGCGGTTCGGTCTCGATTGCCGAAATGAACTGGGCTTCGGCGGGTGTCGCTGCCAATGTCGACAAGATCATTCTCGAGGAAGGCTACGGCTGCTCCGTCGAGCTTGTGACCGGCGATACGATGCCGACATTCACCTCGATGAACGAAAAGGCGCAGCCGGACATGGCGCCGGAATTCTGGATCAATGCCGTTCGCACGCCGCTCGATGCCGCGGTCAAGGAAGGCCGGCTGATCGAAGCTGCCGAAATCCTCGCCGATGGCGCGGTCGAAGGCTGGTGGATCCCGAAATTCCTCGCCGATGCCCATCCCGAGATCAAGACGGTGCAGGAAGCACTCAAGCATCCCGACCTGTTCCCGGCTCCGGAAGATCCTTCCAAGGCCGCGGTGACCAACTGCCCGGCAGGCTGGAACTGCCAGGTTTCGACCGCCAATCTCTACAGAGCGATCGGCGCGAAGGAAAAGGGCTTCGATCTGGTCGATACCGGTTCCGCTGCTGGCCTCGACGGCTCGATTGCCAGCGCATTCGAAAAGAAGACAGGCTGGCTCGGTTATTACTGGGCACCGACCGCCATTCTCGGCAAATACGAAATGGTGAAGTTGTCCTTCGACGTGCCGCATAACAAGGCCGACTGGGATGCCTGCACGGCCGTTCCCGATTGCGCCAATCCCAAGGTCAACTCCTATCCGACCTCGCAGGCCTTCACGGTCGTCACCAAGCAGTTCGCCGACAAGGCCGGCGTGGCGATGGACTATATAAAGGCCCGCAAATGGGGCAATGCGACGGTCAACAGCATTCTGGCCTGGCAGATCGACAACCAGGGCACCAATGCGGATGCCGCCAAGCATTTCCTCGAAACCATGCCGGAAGTATGGACCAAGTGGGTTGCTCCGGATGTCGCGGAAAAGATCAAGGCATCGCTCTGATGTCGCGCTGAAAACGGAGGCGGTGATCATCCACCGCCTCTCTTCGCGTCGCGAAGCATGTCGCATCAAGCCGCGTGGAGACGATGATCCCACGCAACAATGCCTGCCCGGGACAATAAAAGCGCGACCGAAAGCCATGTCATTGCGCGGCACCCGGACAGCCAAGACAAGAACAGCTAAAAAAGGGGAAAAGCATGGCGATCTGCGAGTTCCTGCCGCGAGCCCTCTGTAGGTTTCCGGCGATCAGCGACAGCTATATCCGTCAGGCACGCCAGGTGATCGACGAAGGCTTCAAGGGCCTTGTGCGGGAATATGGCTACATTATCGACGCGCTGAAGGCGCCGTTGCAATGGTTCCTGAACTACCTCGAAAGGCTATTCACCACCTCTCCCTGGGTTGTCGTGCTGATCGTCATGATGCTGGTCGTCTATCTCGGCAGCCGCAGTATCCGTATCACCGTCGGCACGGCGATCGGCATGACGCTGATCGGCATGGTCGGATTGTGGGAAGATACGATGACGACGCTTGCGATCGTCACGGTCTCGACGCTGATCGCCATCATCATCGGCCTGCCGATCGGCATTCTGATGGCGCGGTCGGACCGCATCCAGGGCGTCATCAACCCGATCCTCGACGTGATGCAGACGATGCCGAGCTTCGTCTACCTGATCCCGGTTGTGGTGATCTTCGGCATCGGCAAGGTGCCCGGGCTGATCGCGGTGGTCATCTATGCGGTGCCGCCGATGATCCGCCTCACCAATCTCGGCATCCGGCTCGTCGACAAGGAAGTGCTGGAAGCGGCCGACGCCTTCGGCTCCTCGGCCAGCCAGAAATTGTGGAACGTGCAGATGCCGCTCGCCTTGCCGACGATCATGGCCGGCATCAACCAGACGATCATGATGTCGCTTGCCATGGTGGTGGTCGCCTCGATGGTCGGCGTCGGCGGACTCGGCAAGAACACGCTGCAGGCGATTGCCAACCAGTTCTTCACCTTCGGCTTCCTCAACGGTTTTGCATTGGTGGCGATCGCCATCATCTTCGACCGAACCAGCCAGGCCTTCGGCAAACGGCTCCAGCGCCATTCGGAGGTGGTCCATGGCTAGTCACGGCATCGAGATCAAAGGGCTCTACAAGATCTTCGGCCCGAATGGCCGCGAGCACGTCGAGGCTGTCAAGAACGGTCTGTCCAAGGCCGAACTCAACGAGCGATACGGGCATGTGCTCGGATTGAAGGACATCAACATCTCAATGCCGGCGGGCGGCATTACCGTCGTGATGGGGCTGTCGGGCTCCGGCAAGTCGACGCTGATCCGCCATATCAACCGGTTGATCGAGCCGACCTATGGCGAGGTCGTTTATGACGGCGTCAATGTCTGCGGCATGAACGAACGGGACCTGAGGGAATTCCGTCGCCACAAGACGGCGATGGTATTCCAGAAATTCGCGCTGCTACCGCATCGCACGGTGATCGAAAATACAGTCTACGGGCTCGACATCCAGGGAATTTCGCGCTCGGAAAGCACCAAAAAAGGCCAATACTGGATCGAGCGTGTCGGGCTTGCGGGCTTCGAGAACCATTATCCCAACCAGCTTTCCGGCGGCATGCAGCAACGCGTCGGCCTTGCAAGAGCGCTCACCAACGATGCCGATATCCTGCTGATGGACGAAGCCTATTCGGCGCTCGATCCGCTGATCCGCGTCGATATGCAAAGCGTGCTGCTCGATCTGCAGGCGGAGCTGAAGAAAACCGTCGTCTTCATCACCCACGATCTCGACGAGGCGCTGAGGCTCGGCGACAAGATCACCATCCTGCGCGATGGCCAGGTGGTGCAGCAGGGAACCGGTCAGGAAATCGTGCTGTCACCGGCCGATGACTACATCACCGCCTTCGTCAAGGAAGTGAACCGGGGTCGGGTGATCCAGGCGAAAACCGTGATGAAACCGTTCGACGGACAGGCCGACGGCGCCCGGATCGAGGCAAGCACCACGCTCGAGGGCGCCGCCAAGGTAATGACCGAGACGGGCCAGCCGAAAGCGACAATCGTTGACACGACTGGGGCACCGATCGGCACGATCGACCTGCAGACGATGGTCGCCGCGATGGTGACGCCGGCCGGATCGGACGCCTCGAAAATGGCGGCGGAATAAAGCTGGAGCGATTCGCGACGGAAAATGAGGTGCCGGCGTCGCAGCCGGCGCGCATCCTGCGATGTTGAAAGCATATAAAGGAAGCTTTATATCCAGCTTACAGTTTTCAGGAGGATGCCATGCCGACGACCAATCCCTTGACCGACCTGCTTGCCGAAAAAGGCGTGTTGCTGGCCGATGGCGCGACGGGAACCAATCTGTTTTCCGCGGGGCTGGAAGCCGGCGAAGCGCCGGAAATGTGGAACGAGGCGCATCCGGAGCGGATCACCAAGCTGCATCAGGACTTCGTCGATGCGGGCGCCGACATCATCCTGACCAACACGTTCGGCGGCACGCGCCACCGCCTCAAGCTGCATCATGCGCAGGACCGGGTGTTTGCGCTCAACAAGCGGGCTGCCGAAATCGCCAGGGCGGTAGCGGACGGCGCCGGCCGCAAGGTCATCGTCGCGGGTTCCGTCGGCCCCACGGGCGAGCTTTTGATCCCGCTCGGTGCGCTGAGCTATGAGGACGCGGTCGCCGCCTTCGTCGAACAAATGGAAGGGCTGAAGGCCGGCGGCGTCGATGTTGCCTGGATCGAGACCATGTCGGCCACCGACGAAATTCGTGCGGCGGCGGAGGCGGCCACGAAGGTCGGCCTGCCCTATACCTATACCGGATCGTTCGACACGGCCGGCAGGACGATGATGGGGCTCAGCCCGAAGGACATCCATCAGGTCGCAGGCGATATCGGCAGCGGTCCGGAAGCGGTTGGCGCCAATTGCGGTGTCGGTGCATCCGACATCCTCGCCTCGCTGCTCGACATGACGGAAGCCGATCCGAATGCGATCACCATCGTCAAGGGCAATTGCGGCATTCCGGAATTTCGCGGTGCCGAGATCTACTATTCCGGCACGCCGCCGCTGATGGCCGAATATGCGCGGTTGGCCCGCGATGCCGGCGCCAGGATCATCGGCGGCTGCTGCGGCACGTCCTGCGAGCATCTGGCGGCAATGCGCGCCGCACTCGACGGTTATACACCGCGTCCTCGCCCGACTGTCGAGGAAATCGTCGACAAGAGCGGCCCTCTCCGCAATAAGACGGCCAACGAGTCCGGTGGAGATTCAGGGCGGGAACGCCGTCGCCGCCGGGGGTAAGGGCCAAGAGGGAAAAAGCATGAGCAGCGTATCGCCGATCGGAAGCCGGGAGACTGTCGCCGAAGGGCTCACCAGCCTGTCGGAAGACAAGCAGAACTGGCTGACGCTGATCATGGCAAATCCGGCAAGCGACGACCTGCTGCTTGCCGGCATCCATCTTTATCTGGACCAGGCGTCAGATGCGCGCTTCCTCAATACACTTAAGCTGCAGAAATGCGGTGAGTGGCTGGGAGATGCAGCCCCCGACCGGCTGCAGATCCGGCTGACGGAAGCGGCAAAATCCAGCCAGCATCCCGCCTATCTGGCGTTCAAAGACGGCTTGACCCGCTCCGGCGGTCTGGAACGGGCCTATCCCAAGGCGCCGGTTTAAATTTTAGCCCGCCTCGAACGCGGCGACAAAGCGAAGGTGCCATGCACCTTCGCAGTGTATTGACGCCTCACGCACCCATCAGGCCGCAACGGCATCTTCCCGCACGTCATCCAGCAGGAAGTGAACGGTGACGTATTTCGTCAAATGCTTTACGCCGCTATCGGAGATGGTTTCGACGAAACCGCCATCTGCCGGGTGCCAGCTGTGATAATGGGGATTGTTGGTGATCAGCGTGATCGCCTTGCCGACCATGCGTCCATCCAGACGATAACGTGCCTCGGCCAATGGCCAGATTCTCTCGAAATCCTGTTGCGACATGCGGACTTTGAGAGCCTGCCGGTGGATGGCGTCAAGCTGCAGGCCTTCCTCGTTCACCGATGCCGGAGCATCCAGCGTTACCTCCTCGGCATCGCTCAGAACGTAGTCATACTCTTCGGGCCACATGCGTTTCATGTAATCACTCCTCCCAGGTAGTGTTATAGGTCTGCCTAATGAATGTAGCGCGTCCTTATCCAGACGCAACGTCCATTATGACGCGGCTTTTCCCAGCGCTCGCATGTGGAATTTCAGCTGCTCCGGCGGGTAGCGGAAGGCGGTGCCAACCGGACAGGCATTGCGCGCGAGACAGCCGTAGAGCATGCAGCCGCCCTGCCCCGCCGGCGTTTCGAGATGGCTGCGGCAGGCCGCGACCGCGAACCGTCGCGGATCAGGATCGATGGCGGCGACGGGACAGGTGGTCAGACAAGGTTTCGTGGCGCAGTCTTCGCAGGCGTGTCTCTCTACGGTGACCTCCTTGGTGAGGTCGTGGCCGATCTCGGAAGCAAAGCCAATCGCGCCGCGATAGCCATGCCAGAGGCCATATTGCGGATGGATGAGAATGCCGAGGGGTGACGGCTTCAAGCCTTCGGCGCGCATTGCCCATTGCTGGAACGGCTGCCATGGCGGATCGGAGGGGAAATAGGCCGTACCGCCGAACTTTTCGGCCAGCGGACGGATAATTTCCTTCGACCATGTGTCGAGCGGATCCGGGCCGTCGTAATTCCGTTTCCATGCGGAAAACGCCGGCCAGATCGAACCTCCGGCATTGCCGAGAAGAACGATCGAAATGGCTTTGATGCCGTCTGCCAGCAAAGGCCCCTCGCCCGCGACGAAATTCACGGCACCACGCAGTAGGATGCCGCTTGGATAAAGGGCATCGCCGATCTGCCGACAGAGGGATGACGGGCCGCTCATCGTCTCAGCGCGGCCCCTTGTACTCGTAATGCGGTCGCCAGACGCTACCCTGGATAAAGTCGGCGACCTGCTTTGCGCCGCCTTGCTCCCTGGCGGCCTCGGGCTCTCTTCAAGTGAAGGCGTCGGGCATGCTGTCCTTGCGATCCTTGATGAGGGCGAGAAGCGCCTCGTCGATCGCGGCATCCAGCGGCGGGGCTTCGTACGCGTCGAGCCAGGATCGGCACAATGCGTTGGCGCGCTGCTCGATGCGTTTTTCGCCCTCGATCTCCCATTGTTCGAAGGAGTTGTTGTCCATCAGCGCCGAGCGGTAGAAGGCGGTCTGGAAATGCGCCTGGGTGTGGGCGCAACCAAGATAGTGGCTACCGGGGCCGACTTCGCGGATCGCATCCAGCGCCTGGCCTTCCTCGGAGAGATCGACGCCCTCGGCCATTTTCTGCATCATGCCAAGCTGATCCTGGTCGATCATGAATTTTTCATAGGAGGAGACCAGTCCGCCTTCGAGCCAGCCGGCCGCATGCAGGACGAAGTTGGTGCCGGCAAGCAGTGTCGTGTTCAGCGTATTGGCCGATTCATGCGCCGCCTGTGCGTCCGGCACCTTGGAGCCGCAAAGCGAGCCGCCGGTACGGAACGGCAGGCCGAGACGACGGGCGAGCTGGGCGGCACCATAGGAAACGAGCGAAGGTTCCGGCGTGCCAAACGTGGGCGCACCCGACTGCATCGAGATCGAGGCGGCAAACGTGCCGAACAGGACCGGCGAGCCTGGACGGATGAGCTGGGTGGTCGCGGCCCCCGCCAGCACTTCGGCGAGGATCTGCGTCAGTGTTCCGGCGACGGTGACCGGGCTCATGGCGCCCGACAGGATGAAGGGCGAAACGACCGAGGCCTGGTTGTGGCGCGCATAGACTTTTAGCGCACCGAGCATGGTGCCGTCGAAGACCATCGGCGAATTGGCGTTGATGAGGTTGAGTGTGACGCAATTGTTCTCGACGAATTCGTCGCCGAAAACGAGCTTGGCCATGGCGATCGTATCTTCGGCGCGTTCCGGCGCGGTGACCGAGCCCATGAACGGCTTGTCGGAATATTTGATATGGCTGTAGACCATGTCGAGATGGCGCTTGTTGACCGGCACGTCGACCGGCTCGCACACCGTGCCGCCGGACGAATGCATCGACGGCGCCATGTAGGACAGTTTGACGAAATTGCGGAAATCCTCGATCGTCGCATAACGGCGATTGCCTTCCAGATCGCGGACGAAGGGAGGACCATAGACCGGGGCAAAGACCGTCGCATTGCCGCCCATATGGACGCTGCGGGCCGGATTGCGGGCATGCCAGGTGAACTCCTTTGGCGCCGTCTTCAACAGTTCGCGGCAAAGACCTTTGGGGAAATGCACGCGGCTGCCGCGGACATCGGCTCCGGCCTTGGCCCAGAGTTCCAGCGCTTCTTCATCGTCGCGGAACTCGATGCCGATCTCTTCGAGGATGAGGTCGGCATTACGCTCGATCAGTTGAAGGCCTGCCTCGTCCAGCACTTCATAGGTACCGATCTTGCGGGTGATGTAGGGCAAGGAAACACCGGGGCCGCCACCGGTGCGGGCCGCGCGCCTGCCGGCCGCCCCCCGTTCGCCACGACCACGCCGACCGGCCCCGCCGCCCATATCCGTCTGCTGACTGATATCGTCCATGTTTTCCTCACCCATTGCCGCTTGTTGGCTTATTCGCTGATGTCCATGCTAGGCCTGCGTTGACGCCCTCTCCTGCCTTTCTGCGTCACGCATTTGCACGAGACAGACATTTCAAGACATCTGCGACGACCATTCTCTTTCCGACGCGTTCCTGTCGCTTACGAAAGAAATTGCGAAACAAATTGACGCTAGACATAGTTGCAGATGTCAATCCGATTTGGGCGACTTGGACGATCTGAAAACATCGCAACCAACCAGGGAAGAGAATTCATGTCCGACGACGATATCATTCTTTCGGAGCTTTCCGACGAAGAACTCGTTCAACAGATGCATGACGATCTCTATGACGGTCTGAAGGAGGAGATCGAGGAAGCGACGAATATCCTGCTCGAGCGCGGCTGGACGCCCTATGACGTCCTGACCCAGGCGCTTGTCGAGGGCATGCGCATCGTCGGCATTGATTTTCGCGACGGCATTCTCTTCGTGCCGGAAGTGCTGCTTTCCGCCAATGCGATGAAGGCGGGCATGTTCATCCTGCGTCCGCTTCTGGCCGAAACCGGCGCACCGAAGCTCGGCAAGGTGGTGATCGGCACGGTGAAGGGCGATATCCACGACATCGGCAAGAACCTTGTCGGCATGATGATGGAAGGCGCCGGTTTCGACGTCGTCGACCTCGGCATCAACAATCCGGTCGAGAACTATCTCGATGCGATCGAGCGCGAACAGCCGGATATTCTAGGCATGTCGGCACTTTTGACAACGACCATGCCCTATATGAAGGTCGTGATCGACACGATGAAGGAAAAAGGCATTCGCGACGATTATGTCGTGCTGGTCGGCGGCGCGCCGCTCAACGAAGAATTCGGCAAGGCCGTTGGTGCCGATGCCTATTGCCGTGATGCGGCTGTCGCGGTCGAAACCGCGAAGGATTATATGGCGCGCAGGCACAACAGGCTGGCTGCCGGGGCCTGATTTCTTATCTCATCACCGCGCACTATGGATGGCGCGCGGTGATGTCATCTGATCCGGCGCGAGCGCCGCTCTGACTAATGGGCGATTACTGAGCCGCCTTGCCTACACGATGGCCGGCGTCCTGCGTTGCATTGACGGTATTGGCCGTGTCCTGACCCATTCCGCGGATCGTGTTGCCGCAGGAAGAAAGCGAAACCGTTGCAGCGAAAAGTGCGGCGATAACCGTGACTGTCTTGGCCGTCATGATAGAATACTCCGATGGGTAAGGATCAAATTGTGTCGGAAAGTGATTTTCCGGCTATGGAACGTTCCAAAGCCGAAAAGGTTCACGTAATTGCGTGCGGAGCGATCGCACGGGAAGTCATTGTGGTTTCCCGGCAACAGGGCCTTGAGCATATCGACCTCAATTGCCTGCCGGCGATCTGGCACGCCTATCCGCAAAAGATCGTTCCCGGATTGGAAGCGGCTGTCGCCGAGGCGCGAAAAAACGGTTTTGAGCGGATCTTCTTTGCCTATGCGGATTGTGGCACCGGCGGCGGGATCGATCGGTTGTGCGAACGCGAAGGCATTGCCCGGATCGAAGGCCCGCATTGTTATTCGTTCTTTTCCGGCAATGACGCCTTCAATGCGAGGGCGGACGAGGATCTGCTGTCCTTTTTCCTGACGGATTTTCTCGCCCGGCAGTTTCGTGCGTTCGTCATCGAACCGCTGGGGCTCGACCGGCATCCACAATTGAGGGACATGTATTTCGGCAATTACCGCAAGCTCGTCTATCTCAGCCAGGAGGAGGACGAAGGGCTTCAGAACAAGGCGCGCGAGGCGGCTGAGTATCTCGGGCTGGAATACGAATACCGGTTCACCGGTTATGGCGATCTTGGGGCGGCACTGCATTCGGCTTAACGGTTTTTTCTTCGCTTTTCGGCAAGGGTTGCCGCCAATAACAGCCTGACCCGGAGCGGCAGATGCAGCCAGTGCCTTCCCCAACAATCGTCGTGATGACCGCCGGCGGGCAGAACCCACAGGTGATGATCAATGCGCTTGCCACACATTTTCCCGATCTTCATGTGATCGAGGAAGAACCGGAGACGAAGGGCGAAATCCTCAAACGCCGGGCGCGCCGGCTTGGATGGCTGAATGCTGCGGGCCAGCTTGCGACGATGATCGCCTCACGGCTCGGCAAGCGTGTTTCGGCCAAACGCGGTGCAGACATCATCCGCGACTATGGACTTTCCAGCGAGCACAATGCTTCGATACCGGTGACACGGGTTACTTCGCTGAACAGCTCCCAATGTCACACGGCGGTGACTGCCTTGAACCCGGCCGTTGTCTTCAGCATTTCCTGCCGTATTCTTTCCAGGTCGACGCTTGCCACGATCCGCTGCCCGGTGATCAATTTCCATGCTGGCATCAACCCGATCTATCGCGGGCAAATGGGCGGCTACTGGGCACGCGTCGAACGGGACGATGAAAATTTCGGCGGCACTGTGCATCTGGTCGATGCCGGTGTCGATACCGGCGAGACGCTTTACGAACAGCGCGTCCGGCCAGAGAAGGTGGATACGATCGCCACCTATCCGCTGCTGATCACCGCGGCATCGACCGGGATCGCCGTCAAGGCGATCGGGGACGCGCTCGCCGGCCAATTGCAGCCATTTCGGCCAGCCGGGCGGTCCATCCTGCGGTTTCCACCGCCGGTCTGGACCTGGCTCTATCACGGCCTGACCAAAAACATCTGGTAACACGTCGCTTTTGGTCACTTGCGACGTCGTGCCAAGCGCAGTCCGCGCCGCTTTGCCGGTGCATGCTCGGCTTGGTCTTTGGAGGAGTTCATGGCGGATCGCATCGTCGTCTACTGGCGGGACATTCCCGCCCAGGTCATCATCAAGAAGGGCCGACAGACGGCCAAGCGCGAACTCTCCTTGCGCTTTACAGAGGCAATCGACATGTGTGCGATGCGCACGGGTGCGGCCGAAACCAACGACTATCTCGCCGAATGGCGCAAGGCCGATCCCGTTGCTGTTTCCGACGATCTGGAGATGGAGGCGGACAAGGCCGCCGCCGAGCTGGAAGCTGCCTATGACAAGGAAAAGCTCGTGGCGCTGGTGAAGGCCGGCGGCCGGGACAACAGCTGAAAATCCCTTATTCTCGCCACCTCCCCTCATAGCCGGAGATCGCAATGACACGCACCATCGTCGCATCCGCCACAAGGGAAGTCGTGATCGGCTTCGACCAGCCTTTCTGCGTCATCGGCGAGCGGATCAACCCGACCGGCCGCAAGAAGCTCGCGGCGGAGATGATCGAGGGCAACTTCGATACCGTCATCAAGGATGCGCTGGAACAAGTGGCGGCGGGCGCGACAATGCTCGACGTCAATGCCGGCGTCACCTCGGTCAATCCAAACGAGACGGAACCGGGCCTTCTGTTGAAAACGCTGGAGATCGTCCAGGGGCTGGTCGATGTGCCGCTGTCGATCGACAGTTCGGTGACGGCGGCGATCGAGGCGGCGCTCAAGGTCGCCAAGGGCCGGCCGCTGGTCAATTCGGTGACCGGCGAGGAAGAGAAGCTCGAGGCGATCCTGCCGCTCTGCAAGAAATACGACGTGCCGGTCGTGGCGATCTCCAATGACGAGACCGGGATTTCGATGGACCCGGACGTGCGTTTCGCCGTTGCCAAGAAGATCGTTGAGCGCGCCGCCGATTACGGCATCAAGCCGCATGACATCGTCGTCGACCCACTGGTGATGCCGATCGGGGCGCTGGGCTCGGCCGGGCTGCAGGTGTTTGCGCTTCTGCGCCGGCTGCGCGAGGAATTGAAGGTCAACACGACCTGCGGGCTTTCCAACATCTCCTTCGGCCTGCCGCATCGCCACGGCATCAATGCCGGCTTCATTCCGATGGTGATCGGAGCTGGCATGACGAGCGCGATCATGAACCCCTGCAGGCCGCAGGAAATGGAAGCGGTGCGCGCCGCCAATGTGCTCAACGGCACCGACCAGAATTGCGGCAACTGGATCATGACCTATCGCGACTATAAACCAACCGAAGGCGGTACTGCAGCAACGGCTATCCCTGCCCCATCGGCCAGCGGTGGTCGCCGTGGCGGACGTGCCGCGCGGGCGGGCGCAGGGGCGGCGACGGAGTAGGCGATGTTCAAGTCAGATCAGCACCATATTAATTCGTCGCTGAGAGAAAACATCGTCGAGCATCTATTTGTGGGGGCGGCTCTGCGATTGCTCTGGCAAAATGGGATTACAAACGTTGAAATCTCGAGATCCGAATTTGACGCTTACGGTTACGATCTTGTCATCACCTCAGACAAGCTCATCCGTCACGTACAACTCAAGTCTGGGACAAAATTAAAACCCGTATCCGCTTCTATGCTTCTTGCCGACAAGCCAAGTGGTTGCGTCCTTTTCATCCAACTCAATGATCGTTTGGAGATTGGACCGTATTATCTATTTTCCTCGGAGGAGGGATTTCCCCTTCCCGATATCTCGGCCTTCAAAGTAACCAAGCGTACTACGCCCGATGCCGATGGCAAAAAGCCGTCGAGAAGCATGCACCGTGATATTCCTGTCTCGAAGTTCAAGAGATACGAAACGCTTGTTGGTGTTTTGGCTGAACTGCTGCTCAAGGAACTTCAACTGCCGCATCAAACTATTCCGCTAACGACACTCTCCGTACGGAATAAAAGAACCGTGCGGAAAAAGAATGCGATATTGTTGCCCATGCCCGTCATTACATCGGATGACGAAGCAGAGCGTTTCGTCGAAACAGCTGATCTGTCACACTACGATCTATCGCAGTTTCAGCCATTTAAATTCCTGTTCGAAAGAAATCGCTGAGTGCAAAGTGGCTGACTTGTCGTCAAAAGATCCCCTCGTCCTGTTCATGCCGTCCGGCAAGCGTGGCCGGTTTGCGGTGGGTACGCCGGTGCTTGAGGCTGCGCGCCAGCTTGGGGTTTATGTCGAGAGCGTGTGCGGCGGGCGGGCGACCTGCGGGCGCTGTCAGGTCTCGGTGCAGGAAGGCAATTTCGCCAAACACGGGATTACCTCGTCGGTCGGCCACCTGTCGCAGGTGGGGCCGAAGGAGGAGCGTTACGATCGGGTGCGCGGGCTGCCGGAGGGGCGCAGGCTTTCCTGTTCCGCCCAGATCCTCGGCGATCTCGTCATCGACGTGCCGCAGGATACGGTGATCAATGCGCAAGTGGTGCGCAAGGCGGTCGACGAGCGGGTGTTCGACCGCAATCCGGCGGTGCGCATGTGTTATGTCGAGGTCGAGGAACCCGACATGGAAAAACCGCTCGGTGACCTCGACCGGCTGAAGGTTGCACTGTCGACCGACTGGCATTTCGATGATGTCGAGGTCGATTTCCATATCATTCCGCAGGTTCAGCAGATCCTGCGCAAGGGCGAGTGGAAGGTGACGGCGGCGATCCACAAGGACCGCGACGACGAGCGCCCTCGCCTGATCGCGCTTTATCCGGGGCTGAAAAACGAGGCCTACGGGATTGCCTGCGATATCGGCTCGACGACGATCGCCATGCATCTGTCGTCGCTCTTGTCCGGGCGTACCGTTGCATCCGCCGGCACGTCCAATCCGCAGATTCGCTTCGGCGAAGACCTGATGAGCCGGGTTTCCTATGTGATGATGAACCCGGATGGGCGTGCGGCTATGACGGATGCCGTGCGCGAGGCGCTGAACGGGCTGATCGACAAGGTCTGCACGGATGGCGAGATTGCCCGCGAAGACATTCTCGACAGCGTTTTCGTCGGCAATCCGATCATGCACCACCTGTTCCTCGGCATCGATCCGACCGAGCTTGGCGGGGCGCCGTTCGCGCTTGCCGTTTCCGGCGCGGTCGAGGTGAAATCATCCGAGATCGGTCTGCCGATGAATGCCGGTACGCGCACCTATCTTCTGCCCTGCATTGCCGGGCATGTCGGGGCGGATGCGGCGGCGGCGACACTTTCTGAAGGGCCGCACCGGCAGGACGAGATGATGCTGATGGTCGATATCGGCACCAATGCGGAAATCGTACTCGGCAATCGTGCACGGGTCGTCGCCGCATCGTCGCCGACCGGGCCTGCCTTCGAGGGTGCCGAGATTTCGTCGGGCCAGCGGGCGGCACCCGGCGCCATCGAGCGGGTGCGGATCGATCCGGTCACGCTGGAGCCGCGCTTCCGGGTGATCGGCATCGAACCTTGGTCGGATGAGGCCGGTTTTGCCGAGGCCGCAGCACAGGTCGGCGTTACGGGTATTTGCGGCTCGGCGATTATCGAGGTCATCGCCGAGATGTATCTCTGCGGCATCATTTCCGAGGATGGCGTGGTGGATGGCGCGATGGCCGCCCGCAGCCCGCGCATTCTCGAAAACGGCCGCACCTTCTCCTATCTTTTGCATGACGGCACGCCGCGGATCACGGTGACACAGAACGACGTGCGCGCCATCCAGCTTGCCAAGGCCGCGCTTTATGCCGGCGTCAAGCTGTTGATGGACAAACAGGGCGTCAAGCATGTGGACAGGATCGGGCTTGCCGGCGCCTTCGGCACGTTCATCGATCCGAAATACGCGATGGTGCTCGGCCTCATTCCCGATTGCGACCTCGATCATGTGAAGGCAGTCGGCAATGCGGCGGGGACCGGTGCGCGCATGTGCCTCTTGAACCGCGACTATCGGCGCGAGATCGAAGAGACCGTGCAGCAGATCGAGAAGATCGAAACGGCGCTGGAGCCGAAGTTCCAGGATCATTTCGTCGCCGCCATGGCATTGCCCAACAAGGTCGATGCCTTTCCCAATCTCGCCCATGTCGTGACGCTGCCCGAGCGCAAAGCACTGACCGATGCCGGCGGTGACGGCGGACGCAGAAGGCGCCGCTCACGCGAGTGAGCGACGCCCTTCGAACATCGTCCCGTCATTTGATCAGGCGGCGACCGCATCCAGCGAACTGAATGCGTCGCGTATCCCTTCAGCCACGGCCTTAGCCGGGACAGAGAGGTTCGGCGCCGTCAGGATCCTTATGTCGAAGGTGATCAGGTCCGGCATGCCTTCCTTGGGCCCAAGGATCTGCATGTCCTCGGTAATATAGGAAAGCGGGAACGGCGCGATTGCCAGATCGGAGACGACGGCTGCGCGCTGCGCCATCGTGTGGGCACTGGCATAAGCGATACGATAGGGCCGCTTCTGCTTGTCCAGTTGCGAAATCGCATCCTGGCGCCAGACGCAGCCTTCTTCCCAGACCGAGATCGGCAGCGGATCGCGCAGATAGGCGGTGCCGCATTTGGCGCCGGCCCAGACCAGCCTTTCGGTATGGATGATCTCACCACCGGTCGGGAAGGGCCGTGTGGCGCAGTTGATCAGAGCGAGATCGAGCCGCTGCTCCTCCATGCGCTTGCGCAAGAGCAGGCTCTGGTCGACCGTGACATCGACCATGATGCCGGGAAAATGCTCGCCGAAATCCTTCAGCAGCTTCGGCAGCAGTCTTTCGGCGATATCATCCGGGGCGCCGAGGCGCACGACGCCGGAAAGCTCCGGCATAACGAAGCGCGATACGGCCTCGTTGGAGAGTGCCAGCATGCGCCGCGCATAGGAGAGCAGCATCTCGCCGCTCTGGGTGAGCGTCACCGAGCGCGCGTCGCGCAGAAAAAGCACGGTCTTCAGCTGCTCTTCCAGTTTCTTGATCTGCATGGATACCGCCGATGGCGTCCTGAGGACGACCTCGGCGGCAGTGGAAAAATTGCCCGTCTCGGCAATGGCGACAAACGTGCGCAGGACATCATTGTCGAGCAGCGGAAGCGGTGTGCGGAAGGGTGCGGTCATCGGGACACCTATCAAATTTTCTGAACTTAAGCACCATATCATTTCGTTTGATTGAATGTCAAACCGGGAGGATACTGCAAATCGTCAAATGCAGGCATCTATAGAACACATAAACGAATGAGACGCTGACAAGGCATTCGATCGATTGATGAATTGGTATTTTCCGCCTTCCCCGCGGAAATTGCCCGTGAACCAAGAGCACAACACCCAAGGAGAACCCGACATGAGCACGATCACCTATCTCGACCAGAGCCGAATACCGGCTTCCTCTTCCGCCCCGACTGCCGGCCAGGGCTGGATTTCCACCTTGACCGAACGGGTCACGGCCGGCTGGAACCGGCGCAAGACTGAGCGGATGCTCGAAGGTCTGCCGCAGGAAATCCGCAAGGATATCGGTTGGCCAACGACGGCCGGCAAGTGACGGCAACCACGTCCCGCGCTCCATCCGGGAACGAGGCCGACCCGGCAATAACACTATCGACATCATAGGCACGGCCCGCAGGCGTCATCGTCCCGGGCCGTGTCGCATTTCGAGCAATTGCCAAATATCAAGAAAAGAGAGAATTTATCACGGCAGCGACGCATCGATGTCGCAAAAATGCCATTCCCCTGTCGTCAAAGGCTCTTGTAATCGCCTGTGTCCATGCGAGTGTCGCTTTTGAAGCAATGCAAGACCGCAACAAGCGGCAGCAAGGGGAACGACGACAATGGATCTGACCAGCAAGCCACCTGGACTGAAGCGCTCACTCGTCTTCTTCCTGGTGCCGCATTTTACCATGCTGCCTTTTTCGGCCGCGATCGAGACGCTCAGGATCGCCAATCGCATGCTGGGCTATTCGGCCTATACATGGCGGCTCTGTTCCGCCGACGGGCAGAAGGTATATTCGTCCAGCGGCATCGGCATAGAGGTCAATTCGTCGCTGGCCGACGAGCGGCGCCATCTCGGCGGCGAGAACCGGCCGAACATGGTGCTGGTCTGCTCCGGTGTCTATGTGGAAGAGTTCAACAACAAATCCGTCAATGCCTGGCTGCGCGAGACCTATAATCGCGGCATCGCCGTCGGCAGCCTGTGCACCGGCGCGCATGTTCTGGCCCAGGCCGGACTGCTGAACGGCAAACGCTGCGCCATCCATTGGGAAAACCTGCCCGGTTTTGCCGAAGCCTTTCCGCAGGCAGAGGTTTATGCGGATCTCTACGAGGTCGACGGCAATCTCTATACCTGTGCCGGCGGCACCGCATCACTCGACATGATGCTCAACCTGATCGGCCAGGATTTTGGCGACAACCTGGTCAACCGGGTCTGCGAACAGCAGTTGACCGACCGGGTACGCAATCCGCATGATCGCCAGCGACTGCCGCTACGCGCTCGTCTCGGCGTGCAGAATTCCAAGGTTCTCTCGATCATCGAACTGATGGAGAACAATCTCTCCGAGCCGCTGTCGCTGATCGAGATCGCCGACGATGCGGGGCTATCGCGCCGACAGATCGAGCGACTGTTCCGCCAGGAAATGGGTCGTTCCCCTGCCCGCTATTATCTGGAAATCCGGCTGGATCGGGCGCGGCATCTTCTGGTGCAGTCGTCGATGCCGGTGGTCGAGGTGGCGGTCGCCTGCGGCTTCGTCTCGGCGTCGCATTTTTCCAAATGTTACCGCGAGGTCTATAATCGCTCGCCGCAGCAGGAACGCGCAGAGCGCAAGCTGACGCTCAACACGTCCCGCACCGGCGTGGTTGTTTAAGGGCTGAGCGGCATCAGGTGCCGCTCGCCGTCATCCTCGGGCTTGTCCCGAGGATCTATTCCAGAGCCATTGATCAAGACGTCGTAGATGCCCGAGCATGACGGCACATCGCAGTTTATGATTCGTCCTTCAGCGTTTCCTTCTGGGTGATCAGCCGGGCGCTGTGCTGGCCGGACAAAAAGATCCACAGCCAGCTCCAGGCGACGGCAAAACGCGAGCGGGTGCCGATCAGGAAGTAGATATGGGCAAGGCCCCAGATCCACCAGGCAAGCCCGCCCTTCAGCTTGAACCTGCCGAAATCGATGACCGCCGCGCTCTTGCCGATCGTCGCCAGGCTTCCCTGGTGAAGATAGCGGAATGACACCGGTGCCGGCCGGCCCTGCAGCCGCGCCTTGATGACTTTTGCGACATAGGTGCCCTGCTGCTTGGCGGCGGGAGCGATACCGGGTACCGGTTTGCCATCCCGCTGAGTGACCGCGGCAGTATCACCGACGACGAAAATCTCGGGGTGACTTTCGACCGAAAGATCCGGCCCGACAATCGCCCGCCCTGCCCGGTCGGCTGCCGCACCGACCCAGCGGGCGGCCGGTGATGCCTGCACGCCGGCTGCCCAGACAACCGTCCTGCAGGGAATGAAGGTCTCGCCGACCGTGACGCCATCCTGGGTGATCGCCGTGACCGGCTGGCCGGTGCGCACCTCGACACCGAGCTTTTCCAGCGCCTGTTTCGCATAGGAGGAGAGATCGTCGGTGAAGGCCGGCAGAACTCTCGGGCCGGCCTCAATCAGCAGCACCCTAGTGCGGGTGGTATTGATTCGGCGAAATTCCTTCGGCAGGACCTTGTGTGCAAGTTCGGCAATCATGCCGGCCATTTCGACGCCCGTCGGGCCGGCACCGATGATGGCGAACGTGAGCTGCGCATCCAGATTGGCGGTATCGCCGGCAATCTCGGCCATTTCGGCATGTTCGAAGGCCAGAAGGATACGCCGGCGCAGGGTTGTCGCGTCCTCCAGCGTCTTCAGTCCGGGGGCCACGCTTTCCCATTCGTCGCGCCCGAAATAGGCATGCCGCGCACCGGTGGCAAGAATCAGCGTGTCGTAGGGCACGGTGTGACCCGAGCTGAGCCTGACGATCCGGGTCTCGGTATCGACGTCCAGCACCTCGTCGAGCAGGGTGGTGACATCCTCCCGATCACGATAGAGCCGGCGGATCGGCCAGGCAATTTCCGATGTGGCAAGGACTGTGGTTGCGACCTGATAAAGGAGCGGCTGGAAAAGATGATGATTGCGCCGGTCGATCAGCGTTATGTCCGCTCCCGCACCCTTCAGTCCGTGAACGGCCTGAATGCCTCCAAAACCTCCCCCGACGACGACGATCCTGTGCTTGGTCACTTAGGCGCCCTTTCTGCTGGCAGCTGACAAAACCATCCTGAAAGACGGGATGGTCCGGCGCGGCCCTCAGATAGCGGGCCGGCGTCGACAGTGACATAAGTTGATAATCGTCAAGAACAAATGCGCCGCGCGCATAGGAGTGCTCCAATTACCGGGACGTTTCGTCGCAAGCATCAGCAGGCTTCACACGGGCTGGCCGCAGGCGCGACGAAAACGGCGCACGGTTTCGGCCATGCCGAATTCCAGGGCATCGGCCGTCAACCCATGGCCGATCGAGACTTCGGCCAGCCGCGGAATGCGCTTCACCAGAGCCGGCAGATTGGCGACCGTCAGGTCGTGACCGGCATTGACGCCGAGACCCGCGGCCAAAGCCGCATCGGCGGTCTTGCCGAGGTTTTCGAGGATCTCAGCCCCTTTGACCGTATCGTCGAAGCAACCGCCATAGGGACCCGTATAAAGTTCGATACGGTCGGCGCCTGTCGCCCCTGCAAGCGCCACCGCCTCGGCATCACCGTCGCCATCGGCAAACAGCGACACCCGCATGCCGGCCTTCTTGAGGCGTGCGACGACGGGTTTCAGCATGTCGCCATCACGGCGGAAATCAAAGCCATGATCGGAGGTCGCCTGGGAGGGATCGTCCGGCACCAGCGTGACCTGTTCCGGCTCGATCCGCTCGCAAAGCTTAAGAAAGTCCTCGCTCGGATAACCTTCGATGTTGAATTCCGCTTGCGGAAACTCGTCGTCGATCAAAGCACGGATCACCGGCAGGTCGGCAAAGCGGATATGTCGCTGGTCGGGCCGTGGATGCACGGTCAGGCCCGAGGCGCCGGCGGCAAGCGCTATGCGCCCGAGCGCCTCGAGATTAGGCCAAGGCAGGTCACGGCGATTGCGCAGCATCGCGACGGCATTGATATTGACGGAAAGCAAGGTGGGCATGACGGGCATCCGCTGATGTAAGGACGTGTCCTTCTTAGATTATGCGGCAAGCGAAGGCCACCAATCGCAAGATATGACTGCCATCAAGATTTTTCATCTGACGGCCTCTCTGCGCATCCCCGCGTCAGGCCCGTCCGATTTTCAAGTCCGATCTGTCAGCCAAATCTCATAGACGAGATTTTTGCCAGGGACCGGCTTGGATTTGGTCGCATTTTATATTAGCTTTATCTAACAGAATTCGCTTCACCACCCACCGGACCGAGGCGGCGGACCGGGACTGGCGAGGCGAATTCTGTCACTTCCTTCAAATCCTGCGTTTCCCCGACCAGATCGCGACTGGACGTTAAATCCACCGTAACGGCGCCGTCACCACGCAGCAGACACGTGCCACATCATCAATGGCGCAAATCACGGCAAAGTCGGGCTTATCCCCATCCTGAATGAACAGTCTTGCCGATTGTCGATTTTTGCTGTTGCGGCACAGACGGGAACCGTGTATCTCGCCTTCACCTTGGCACGGAGTGTAGCGCAGTCTGGTAGCGCATCTGGTTTGGGACCAGAGGGTCGGGAGTTCGAATCTCTCCACTCCGACCATTGTTTTCCCTGAAAATGTGAGTTTGACACGCGGCATGCAGAGCATCCGCGGGTGTTGGCCTATCAGCCGCCGTTGTGGATGGGCTTGCCGATCACCTTGTCGCCGACTTTGATGCCAAGCGCCTTGGTGCGGCCGGCGTTCAGCTCCAGCACATAATTCACCGCGCCGTGCGAATCGATGATGTCGCGGGAAAAGGGAACGGCGTTCTCCTTGATATGCGAAATCGTGCCATCGGCCTGGATGAAGACCATGTCGAGTGCCAGGACGGTATTTTCCATCCACATCGAGACACGTCGCGCAACGCCGAAATCAAACAGCATGCCGTGATCCGGATCCATCTGCTTGCGGAACATCAAGCCGTATTCGCGCTGGGGATCGTCGAGCGCGAGTTCGATGGTGAAGGGATAATCCTTGCCGGCAGCGGTTCGGATGGTCAGTTCCGATTTCGGAAAGACGATGTTGTCCGAAGGCTGTTGTGCCGGTGCGGCGGCGGCGGTGAACAAAACAAAAAGCGCCATGACGGCGCCTCTCATACTCATCCTGACCATTGACGACACCATGCCGGACATCAGTGCGACCGGCTTGCCGGAGCGACGTTGTCGGGGTGAATCTCGGCTGCCATCAAGCCCTTCTCGCCGGGTCCGAAGCGAACCAGAACGACCTGGCCCGGACGAAGCTCGGTCAGACCGAAACGGCGCAGCGTTTCCATATGGACAAAGATGTCTTCGGTTCCCTCACCGCGGGTCAGGAAGCCGAAGCCCTTGGTGCGGTTGAACCATTTGACCAGCGCCCGTTCCAGCCCGCTCGTTGCGGTGACCTGCACATGGGTGCGGATCGGCGGCAGCTGCGAGGGATGGACCGCCGTCGACTGGTCCATCGAGAGGATTCGGAAAGCCTGATATCCGCGGTCGCGCCGCTGTATCATCGCAACGATGCGGGTGCCTTCGAGGATGGTCTGGTATCCATCGCGGCGCAGGCAGGTGACATGCAAAAGCACGTCCTGCATGCCATTATCCGGCACGATGAAGCCAAAGCCCTTGGCGACGTCGAACCACTTGACCACGCCCGTGATCTCGATCAGGTCGACCGGTTCGCCCACCAGCTCTTCGAAACTGGCAATGTCCTTCGATGACATTCTGTCTGCCATATCAACCGGCCCCTCGGTTACGCGTCGCACATGACGGTTAACTGATTCTTAGAAGATAGATTAACATCGCGCCAACCGTCCAGCGCAAGTCTCGTGTTCATCTTCTTATTCACGGCCTTTTTCTATTCGTGCAGGCTTGCTCCAAGCTGGCGCCTGTCCCATATCGACGGTGGAAAAACCGGTTAGATCAGAGGCTTCATATGCGTTACCTCCATACCATGGTCCGGGTGAAAGACCTGGATGCATCGCTGCATTTCTACACAACACTGTTGGGCCTCAAGGAGATCCGCCGGATCGACAACGAAAAGGGCCGATTCACTCTCGTCTTCCTCGCGGCCGGCGAGGATAGCGATCAGGCCGAGAGAACCCAGGCTCCCTGCCTCGAACTAACCTATAACTGGGATACCGAAGACTATACCGGCGGGCGCAATTTCGGCCACCTCGCCTATGAAGTCGACAATATCTACGACTATTGCGAACACCTGCAGAAGAACGGCGTGACCATCAACCGGCCGCCGCGCGAAGGGCGCATGGCCTTTGTCCGCTCGCCCGACGGTATCTCGTTCGAAATACTGCAGAAGGGCGACAATCTTCCGATCGCCGAGCCCTGGGCATCAATGCCGAATATCGGCAGCTGGTAATTTCTTCTCAAGGCGGCGCCTCGCGCGCCGCCTTGCGCCTTCCGGCGACCTGTCCCGCTCCGCGCAAGCTTTCGGGACGATGCTGAGGCCCACGCGAATCGCGGCTTCAATCTGCAGCATCAGCCGGAAAGGCCAGAGCGTTGACGACCATTTCCCTTCATCTTTCCCGTCCTCAATCCGTGATGATTGCCAGACAGATTGCCATCGGCTGCATGTGCATGGCGCTGCTTGGTGGCTGCGCGACCTTCAAGAAGGTCGCGTCAGTGGACAAGGCGGGCGAGGCAGAGACTGCCGAGGATGCGACGAGCCTGCTCGCCGGCTTCCCCGCTGTCCCGACGACCGGTGCCGCAACAGGTTATGTCGACCCGACAGTGACGACAGCCCATGGCCGCAAACTCGCACAGAACGGCATGCCCGCCAAAACGATGGCCGGCGGGAAACTGGCGCAGAATGCGCTGACCCAGACATATTCCCCCACGGCCGCCTCCATGGCAGGCGTCGTGACCGAACCGACGGGGGTTCGCGCGGGCAACACGAGCATCTTTTCTTCGAACACCGGTCCCGCGCCGGCGCTTCCGCCAATGCCGGCCGGAAGCGGGTCGACCACGGCACTCGATTCGCCTTATCCGGTCGCACCCGCAGCGCCTGCGGCAACGGTTTCCGCTCCCGGCGTCAACGCCATGGCGCGCAGCGTCTTCAGCACCGGGACCCCGGTTGCCTGCGGAAACGACGCCAACGGCAATATGATAAGCTGCTGATTACGATCGTATTTTGCGAGATTTCCACAGGTGTCGCGGGTCTGTCATCTTTTTGCAAGAAAAGTGGTTTTGCAGCTTGCGGGAAATAAATCCCGTCTCTATAAGGGCGCCACGAAGCGTATGCGCCCTTCGTCTATCGGTTAGGACACCAGATTTTCATTCTGGTAAGAGGGGTTCGACTCCCCTAGGGCGTACCACTTCTCTCTCCCCACAAGTCTCTGTTTTCATTTCCGTATTCGGGTTTCTGCCAGAGCAGGTCCGCGGCTGATTCCTGCAATAAAAATGACAGAAAAATTGCATTTTGCGCTTGCGGGTCGGAATGGCCCTGACTATAAGGGCGCCACGAAGCGTATGCGCCCTTCGTCTATCGGTTAGGACACCAGATTTTCATTCTGGTAAGAGGGGTTCGACTCCCCTAGGGCGTACNCATAGGATTTTTTCGACCGTTTTTTGCGCGGAAAACGGCAGGAAAAATTGCATTTTGCGCTTGCGGGTCGGGATACCCCTGACTATAAGGGCGCCACGAAGCGTATGCGCCCTTCGTCTATCGGTTAGGACACCAGATTTTCATTCTGGTAAGAGGGGTTCGACTCCCCTAGGGCGTACCACTTCTCTCTCCTCACCAACGAGCGATCAAGACGCCTTTACGGCATCGAGCAGCCTTATCTGCATGCGCCGGTTTCCCTGCCAGTAATCGGCGCTGAGCGTGCCTGCCGCGTGGATCTGTGTGCCGCGGGAATTCATGAGCAGGTTTCCAAGAGGCGTGTCGGCGGCGCGGAAGGCGATGCCATCCAGGCGCGAGCCATCGACCGCTTCCAGCGTGATCTTGATATGGGCGGTACCAACCGGCCTGACATCCTTCAAACGATGAGCGGGGATGGCAAAGACCGGCTGCGGATGGCCCGAGCCATAGGGGCCGGCCTTTTCCAGTTGATCGAACAGGTCGAGCGTTGCGCCGGAAGCCGAAAGCGCACCGTCGATCTTGAGGGCGTGATTCGACACGAGCTGCGGCACACGCGCCGATGCGCTTTCCTCAAAGAAGGTTCTCAGCGCCCCGAGCCTGGCGCGTTCGACGGTAAGGCCGGCCGCCATGGCATGGCCGCCGCCCTTGACGAGCAGGCCTGTCTCCACAGCGGCACGCACCATGTGGCCCATGTCGAAACCGTTGATCGAACGACCCGAGCCGGTTCCCTTGCCGGACGAATCGAAAGCAATGGCGAAGGCTGGGCGCTTGAACTTTTCCTTCAGCCGGGCCGCGATCAGGCCGACAATACCCGGATGCCAGCTTTCGCGGGCGGTGACGATGACACTGGCGCCCTCCCCGTCGCCGTATTCGGCGAGAACCTCGGATTCTGCCTCGGCGAGCATCGCTGCTTCCATCGTCTGCCGATCACGGTTGAGTTCGTCGAGCCTCGCTGCGATCTCCTCGGCCTTGACGTCGTCCTCGAGCGTCAGCAGCCGGCTGCCGAGTGCCGCGTCGCTAATGCGTCCGCCGGCATTGATGCGCGGGCCGATGAGGAAGCCGAAATGATAGGGGGTGACCGGGCCCGAAAGGCCGGCCTTTCTGAACAGCGCCGCAAGGCCGACATTGGTCATGTGGCGGGCCGCAATCAGCCCCTTGACCACATAGGCACGGTTCAACCCCTTGAGCGGCACGACATCACAGACGGTGGCGAGCGCCACGAGATCGATCCAGGAGAGCAGATCCAAATTTGCCGCACGCCGATCTCCCGATTCGCGCAGAACACGCGCCGTGGCGACCAGCACGAGGAAAACCACACCGGCGGCACAGAGATGCCCCTGGCCCGAGAGATCATCCTCGCGGTTGGGATTGACCAGGGCGACCGCCTTCGGCAGTTCCGTTCCGATCTGGTGATGGTCGATGACCACCACGTCGCAACCCCTCGCCGCTGCGGCACTGAGCGATTCGTGGCTGGTGGAGCCGCAGTCGACGGTTACGATCAGGTTGGCGCCGCGCTCGATCAACTGTTCCATGGCCGCGACATTCGGGCCGTAACCTTCGAAAATGCGGTCGGGAATATAGATTTCGGCGTCGATATCGAAATGCTTGAGGAAACGGTAAAGCAGCGCCGAGGAGGATGCTCCGTCGACATCATAGTCACCGAAGATTGCGACGCGCTCGCGCTTGCGAATGGCGCTCATGATGCGCGCTGCCGCCTTGTCGCAATCGGTCAGCGTCAACGGATCGGGCATCAGCGAACGGATGGTCGGATCGAGGAAGGCCGGCGCATCATCCAGCGGCACCCCGCGGCCGGCGAGCACCCGCGCAACGATTTCCGGAATGCCGTGGATCTGCGCCATGGCGAGCGCGCGGTTCTGCGCCGCCTGATCGAGCCGCGAGACCCAGCGCTGTCCTGACGCCGACCGCTCTACGCCCAAAAACGCCCGCTGAACGGGATCTGCGGGTTCCGGAGGGGTCAGGGCGGTAAAGGTCTTGCTTGTCATCGGCTATCCATAACCGACGACAGGCAGAACCGGAAATGCTTTCAAACGGAAGACGATCTATGGACGTTTCAGATCAGCATCCAGATCGCCGCAAACATCGAGACCGATGCGACGGCGAGTATGGCGACGACAAAAGAGCCCGCGCTCTCCGGTTCGCCATCATCGTCAATCAAGTCGTCATTGGCAGAATAGACAAGCTTCAGATAGGGCACACTATGGGACCGGTTATGCCGCCGTTCGGGATCCCGGTAGATTTCATCCGTCAGTTCAATAGACATCACGCAAACGCCTCCTCCTGCGATGGTGACCAACAGGAGGAAGTGTAGGGTGATTTGCCGGCGCCGACCAGTCATCGAATCGTCGCATAACAACTTTTCTGCGCGATTGCTGATATATCGTCGAAAACGTTGCCTCAGAGTGCCTTCGGGCGCTCGATACGGATCACCTGCGGTTCGCCGACAAGATAGGTTTCCTGCTTGATCCCTTCGACCGCCTTGCGAATCGACGCTTCGGTCGTCGCATGGGTGACGAGGATGATCGTCTTGGAACTATCGGTCTGGGCAGGTTTCGGCCGCTGGACGATCGATTCGAGCGAAATGCTGTTTTCGGCCATGCGGGTGGCAACGCTGGCGAATACGCCGGCGCGATCGGCAACCGTCAGGCGGATGAAATAGCCGCCCTCGTGGCTCTTCATGCGGGCACGCTTATAAGGCGCGAGCGCTACAGCTGGCGTTCCGAGTACCGGAACCTGCTGGGCGCCCGGGCGGCTCTTGGCGATATCGGCGATGTCGCCGAGCACGGCAGAGGCCGTCGCATTGCCGCCGGCGCCGGGGCCGACCATCAGCAATTCGCCGAGAATATCGGATTCGATCGCCACCGCATTGGTGACGCCATCGACCTGGGCGATGACGCTGTCATGCGGCACCATGGTCGGGTGAACGCGCTGCTCGATGCCGCTTTCGGTGCGCTGGGCAACGCCCAGGAGCTTGATGCGGTAACCGAGATCAGAGGCGGCGTGGATGTCGTCGATCGATATGTTGGTAATACCTTCGAGATAGATCTCGTCGGCAGCAATCTGGGTGCCGAAGGCAAGCGTCGTCAGGATCGAAAGCTTGTGGGCGGTATCGTTGCCCTCGATGTCGAAGGCCGGGTCGGCCTCGGCATAACCGAGACGCTGGGCTTCCTTGAGGCAGTCTGCGAAGGAAAGGCCTTCCTTCTCCATCTTGGTGAGGATGTAGTTGCAGGTACCGTTCATGATGCCGTAGACGCGCGAGACGGTGTTGCCCGTCAGGCTTTCGCGCAATGCCTTGATGACCGGGATGCCACCGGCAACGGCTGCCTCGAAATTCAGAAGCGCGCCCTTTTCCTCGGCGATCGTCGCCAGTTCGACGCCGGAAGCCGCCAGAAGCGCCTTGTTGGCGGTCACCACATGCAGGCCACGCTTGAGCGCGAGCCTCACCGAATCGGCAGCAGAACCGGTGGCACCGCCCATCAGCTCGACGAAAACGTCGATATCGGCTTCTGCCGCAAGCTTTTCAGGCGTGTCGAACCATGCCATGCCGGCCATGTCGAAACCGCGATCGCGGTTGCGGTCACGAGCGGTGACGGCGGTGATCTCGATCGCCCGGCCGCATGTGACCGCCAGTTCGTTGGCGCGTGCGTGGATGATCTTGACCAGCGAAGCACCCACGGTTCCAAGACCCGCAATGCCGACTTTGAGGGCGTCTGCCATTTCGCATTCCCGATGTTTGAAAGGGCGGCCGCGAACGGGCCGCTTTAAAGGATCTTGACGGTCGAAGCCTGACGTCAGCGGCGCGTGTTCAACGAGATAACGTTGTGCATCGTGTCGTCGGCAGTCGAGAAGAACTTCTTGATGTTGCGGGCCGCCTGGCGGATCCGGTGCTCGTTTTCGACAAGTGCCAGACGCACGTAATCGTCGCCCATCTCGCCAAAGCCGATACCCGGAGCAACCGCGACATCGGCCTTTTCGACCAGCAGCTTGGAAAATTCGAGCGAGCCAAGATGGCGGAACTTTTCCGGGATCTTTGCCCAGGCGAACATGGTGGCAGCCGGTGGCGGCACTTCAAAACCGGCCTTGCCAAATGTGTCGACCATGACATCGCGGCGGCGCTTGTAGACATTGCGGACTTCCGCGATGTCGGAACCGTCGCCGTTCAGCGCGTGGGTCGCGGCGACCTGGATCGGCGTGAAGGCGCCGTAATCGAGATAGGACTTCACCCGCGTCAGGGCCGCGATCAGCCGCTCGTTGCCGACGGCAAAGCCCATGCGCCAGCCGGGCATGGAAAATGTCTTCGACATGGAGGTGAACTCGACGCAAACATCCATCGCGCCCGGCACTTCGAGGACCGACGGCGGCGGGCTGTTGTCGTCGAAATAGATCTCGGAATAGGCCAGATCCGACAGCACGATCAGGTCGTGCTTCTTGGCGAAAGCGATGATGTCCTTGTAGAAATCCAGCGAGGCGACATGCGCCGTCGGATTGGACGGATAGTTGATGATCAGTGCCAGAGGCTTGGGGATCGAATGTTTCACCGCGCGTTCAAGCGGCGGGAAGAAACTTTCGTCCGGTTCCACCGACATGGAGCGGATCACGCCACCTGCCATCAGGAAGCCGAAGGCGTGGATCGGATAGGTCGGGTTCGGGCAGAGGATGACGTCGCCCGGCGCGGTGATCGCCTGCGCCATGTTGGCGAAACCTTCCTTCGATCCGAGCGTCGCAACGACCTGGGTATCGGGATTGAGCTTCACGCCGAAACGACGGGCGTAATATCCGGCCTGGGCGCGGCGAAGACCGGGAATGCCCTTGGACGAGGAATAACGGTGAGTGCGCGGGTCCTGGACCGCTTCGCAGAGCTTGTCGACGATCGACTTCGGCGTCGGAAGATCGGGATTGCCCATGCCGAGATCGATAATGTCCGCACCACCCGCTCGCGCGCTGGCCTTCAAACGGTTGACCTGTTCGAAAACATAGGGCGGCAGTCGGCGGACTTTATGAAACTCTTCCATCTCTCTTCCCATTGGGGCGCTGCGCGGGCGCAGGGGCTCAGGCATCATGACGCAGTTGCGTCACATACATCCGCCTGCTTTGCGACCAAAAAGGACGAAAGGCAAGTGCAAATTCGCCAAGCAGCCGAATGCCCCTCGGGGCCTCGTCAGCCCCTTCAGGGCTGCTTGGTTATGGCGCCCAGAGCATCGTTGCCGTGATCGGCGGCAAGCTTGCGGTATTCGGTGACACGCCTTTGATATTCGGCTTCCGAGATCGAGCCGGACTTGCGGGCGCGGGCAAGCGCGGCCATCCTCGGCTCGGTCTTCTGGTAGTCGGCATCCTCAATCTGTTCGTTGGCGGCAACGAGCGTCCTGTCGAAGGTCGGATAGGTGCCGGTATCCTTCTTGGTGACAGGCCCCGGGGCCGGTGCGGCATTCGCCTGCGCAATCACCGCCGGCGGCGCCGTGTTCGGAATGCCGTCATCGAGCGCGAAGCTCTTGCTGTTGCAGGAGGCAAGCAGCGGCAACAGCGCCAAGACGGAAAAGCATCTGATCCCGTGCCCTACAATCCCCATAAGCCTGCCCCATCTCCATCGATACCATGACCGGACCGATACCCGTCAGCGGATATGCCTGATCCTCGTCGAAGGCGGCCGTCCGCCCTCGCTATGCTTTGCGGCACTTGTATTCGGTTTCGGGCACGATGTACAAACGAAAACAATGGTCATGCACGGGAGGCTGCGATTGGCCCACAAGTCCGACGATCACGGGCCGGCCAGGGAGGAGATACCGGGCTTCGACGCCAGCTTTTTCGAAGCCTATGCGATCAAGGATCCCCAGTCCCTGATGATGAACGCAGCGCGCGCGCTGGAAAATCTCGGCCGCGCGGCGTCCGAGTGGCTTGGTCCACGCGAACGCGGCGAGACTTCGGACGATCTGTTCGCCGGACCGATCGGCGATTTCATCAAGACCATGTCGGCGCTTGCCGAATACTGGATGTCCGACCCGAGCCGATCGCTCGAGGCGCAGACAATGCTGATGTCCACCTATTTCGAGATCTGGATGCGCAGCCTGCAGAAAGCCGGCGCGGATGGTGAGAAAAGCGGGCAAGCCGACATGACGGCCGACAGGGCCGCCAACAAGGACCGGCGTTTTGCCGACGAGGACTGGTTCAAGACCCCGTTCTTCTCGTTCCTGCGGCAGGTCTACCAGGCCAGCGCGTCCTGGGCCGACAGGCTGGTCAGCGAGGCCGAAGACCTCGACGAGATCACCAAATACAAAGCGCGCTTCTATGTCAGGCAGATCATGGCGGCAATTTCGCCAGCAAATTTCGCCGTCACCAATCCGCAAGTCTATCGCGAGACGGTCGAGAGCCATGGCATGAACCTCGTGACCGGCATGCGGATGCTGGCCGAGGACGTGATCGCCGGCGGCGGGCATCTGAGATTGCGGCAGACGGATGCCAGCCAGTTCTCCGTCGGCCGCAATCTGGCGCTGACGCCCGGCAAGGTCGTGGCGCGCAACGAGCTTTGCGAAATCCTTCAATATCAGCCGTCGACCGAGACGGTGCTGAAACGGCCGCTGGTCATCGTGCCCCCGTGGATCAACAAGTTCTACATTCTCGACCTGACGCCGGAAAAAAGCTTCATCAAATGGTGCGTCGATCAGGGTCACACGGTGTTCGTCATCTCCTGGGTCAATCCTGACAGCGCTCAGGCCGGGAAGAACTGGGAAGCCTATATTCGCGAAGGCATCGATTTCGCGCTCGAGACTGCCGAGAAGGCAACCGGCGAAAAAGAGGTCAACGCGATCGGCTATTGCGTCGGCGGCACGCTGCTTGCCGCGGCGATGGCGTGGCATGCCCAGACCGGCGACGAGCGGATTGCATCCGCCACCCTTTTGACCGCGCAGGTCGATTTCGTCGAAGCCGGCGACCTCAAGGTCTTCGTCGACGAGGACCAGCTTGCGGTGATCGAAAAGCAGATGGAGGTCAGCGGTTATCTGGCGGCGTCGCAGATGGCGGCGGCCTTCAACCTGCTGCGCGCGTCGGAGCTGATCTGGCCTTATGTCGTCAACAATTACCTGAGAGGCAAGGAGCCCCTGCCCTTCGACCTTCTCTACTGGAATGCCGATTCGACACGTGTGGCAGCCGCCAACCACGCCTATTACCTGCGCAACTGCTATCTGGACAACGCGCTCAGCGCCGGCCGGATGCAGCTCGACGGCAGGACGATCAGTCTCGGGGACATCACCATTCCGATCTACAATCTCGCAACACGGGAAGACCATATCGCTCCCGCCCCTTCGGTCTATCGGGGAAGTGCCTTCTTTGGCGGGCCGGTGCAATTCGTGCTGTCCGGTTCGGGGCACATCGCCGGGGTGATCAATCCGCCAAGCCGCCGGAAATACCGTTACTGGGCTGGGGGACACAAGGCTGCGACGCTGGACCGTTGGCTGGAAGGGGCCGAAGAGACCGCCGGCTCCTGGTGGCAGAACTGGCAGCAATGGGTGACGGAGAAAGATCCGCAGCTGGTCCCTGCCCGGATGCCCGGCAGCGGAAGTCTGTCACCGCTCGGAGACGCTCCCGGCACCTATGTTCTGGCGCGCGCCTGACGGACTGGCCATGCGTTTCGATCCCCCGCTCATTCCCGCAACTCTGCTGCAGCGCTACAAGCGCTTCCTGTTCGACGCCGTTCTGGAGGATGGCAGGACGATCACCGGCTCCTGCCCCAATACCGGCTCGATGCGCGGGCTGACGACACCGGGATCGCGCATCTGGCTTTCCCAACACGACAGCCCTACCCGCAAATACCGTCATGCCTTCGAGATGATCGAAGCGGAGGGAGAAATGGTCGGCGTCAATACCGGCCTGCCCAACCGGCTGACCGAGGAAGCGATCCGCGCCGGACTATTGCCGAGCCTTTCCGGCTACACGACGATCCTGCGGGAGCAAAAATACGGCCGCAATTCACGGATAGATTTTCTGCTGAAAGGCGACGCTCTGCCCGATGCCTATGTCGAGGTGAAGAACGTCCACTTCAGTCGCAGTTCCGGCCTTGCGGAATTTCCCGACACGGTGACGAAACGCGGCGCCAAACATCTGGAGGAACTCGGCGACATGGCCGAGGCCGGTCACCGGGCAGTGATGCTCTATCTGATCCAGCGGGCGGATTGCGACCGGTTCTCGATCTGCGGCGATCTCGACCCATTCTATGCGATCTCATTTGCCCGTGCGAGACGGCGCGGCGTCGAAGCCTATGCCGTCAGATGCAGGGTTACGAGCGAGGGGATCGAGCCTTCAAGCCTCGTCAATATTGAAAATCTGACGTGAGGAAAGCACCGGCAAACCGCTGTTCGGCATGGACGAAGGCGGGGGCCGTGCATTATGAACGGGGGAGTTGAGAGAGAAATATGATGGTCAATTACATCGAGGCGGTTTCCGCCCCCCCTAAAAACACGGGTGCAATCCGGCTGTATAACACGACCGAGGATTTCGCCGGGATGCGCAAGGCATGCCTTCTGACGGCACGCTGCCTCGACGAACTGGCATCGATCATCAAGCCGGGCGTCACCACCAGCGCGATCGACCGCTTCGTATTCGAATTCGGCATGGATCACGGCGCCCTGCCGGCGACGCTGAACTATCGCGGCTACAAATATTCCGTCTGCACCTCGATCAACCATGTCGTCTGCCACGGCATGCCCGACGACAAGCCGCTGCGTGACGGAGACATCGTCAATATCGACGTGACCTATATCCTTGACGGATGGCACGGCGATTCCAGCCGCATGTATCCCGTCGGCCAGATCAAGCGGGCTGCCGAACGGCTGATGGAAGTGACCTATGAATGCCTGTTGCGGGGTATCGCGGTGGTCAAACCCGGTGTCCGTACAGGTGCCATCGGCGAAGCGATCCAGACCTATGCCGAAGCAGAACGCTGCTCGGTGGTCCGCGACTTCTGCGGCCATGGCGTCGGGCGGCTGTTCCATGATTCGCCCAACATCCTGCATTACGGCCGGGCCGACGAAGGTCCAGAAATGAAGGAAGGGATGATCTTCACCATCGAGCCGATGATCAATCTCGGCAAGCCGCATGTGAAGGTGCTGGCCGACGGCTGGACGGCAGTAACCCGTGACCGCTCGCTTTCGGCACAATACGAACATGCGGTCGGCGTGACCGCCACGGGCTGCGAGGTGTTCACCCTGTCGCCGGGCGGGTTCGACCGTCCGGGCCTGCCGCCGCTCCAGGGCTGATACATGACAAAGCGCTCCCCATCCTCGCAAGAACCGAATGAACCGGCCGAGGATGCGGAGCGCAATGATCTGGGGCGCGACGACCTGTTCCCCGACGAACGCGGCCATTTTGCCGAACAGGCGGCCAAGCGTTCGCCGCTCAAGGCCGAACCGGCGACAGCCGAGCATTATCACGGCCATCGCGACCGGCTGCGGGACAAATATCGCGACCATGGCGATACATCGCTTGCCGATTACGAAATCCTCGAACTCGTCCTATTCCGCTCCATCCCGCGACGCGATACCAAACCGCTTGCCAAATCACTGCTTGCCCGGTTCGGCACACTCGCCGGGGTCTTCGGTGCGCCCTTGGCGCTGCTGCAGGAGGTGAAGGGGATCGGCGAGAGCGTCGCGCTCGACCTCAAACTGGTGGCGACCGTCGGGCAGCGCAGCCTGAAAAGCGAGCTCCGCGAAAAGCAGGTTCTCTCCTCCTGGTCCTCCGTCATCGACTATTGCCACGCGGTGATGGCCTATGAGGCCCGCGAGCAGTTTCGCATCCTGTTTCTCGACAAGCGCAATGCGCTGATTGCCGACGAAATCCAGGGCAAGGGAACGGTGGATCACACACCGGTCTATCCACGCGAGGTGGTGCGGCGGGCGCTCGAGCTTTCGGCGACCGCGATCATCCTCGTCCACAACCATCCAAGCGGCGACCCGACGCCGTCGCGGGCAGATATCGACATGACGAAGACGATCGTCGATACGGCCAAGCCGCTCGGCATCACCGTGCACGATCATATCATCATCGGCAAGGACGGCCATGCCAGCCTCAAGGGGCTGAGGCTGATCTAGAACAAGACAACATCATCGAGACTGGACAAAGCGTCATCACCACCGCCACCGAAGCTCTCGGAAGTGCTTGGTCGGCGACGCGTACCCAAGGCGCGATCTTTCGGTCCAGCCAGCGGATCGAATTCACTTAGGCTCCGGCCTTGTAGGCCGTAGGTAAATTTTAGGGCGGTCAGGTCCTCCAACACTTTGATCGAACGCTGATAGGCGGCATAGATGCCACCGCCGAATGGTACCGCGGGTGCTGCTTCCAAACCATGCGTATCGATTGTGCGTTTCTGGCTGAGAATGTAGGCGGTGGCGAAAAGCTTACCGTTTTCCGCCACCGCGACAACGAGCTTCCAGAAGTCCAGCGGATAAGCAATATTGCGATAGACCGGGTCGGCCACGCCGAAGATCGGGCCGGTCATCACCTGGACGTTGAAATTGTCTCGGGCGCGCTCCTCCAGTACGTACAGTTCCAATCCATGCCAGAGGTGCAAGGTCTTGTCAGGATCCTGATCCCGATTGAAAATCGCGTGCTGCGGCGTGCAATTTGTCCAAGTGCAGGTGCTGTTGGCGCGTCTGACCGCATCGATGGGATCAGTTCCCCATTCCATATCTTCCCGCCTTGTCAGATGGCCGCGATCGAATTTATTGCGATTATAGCTATAATAGCTGTTGTCGACCTGGTAGCTGCGGTCGATGCGGTCATCGAAGAGCCAATCATCCGTTCGCCCGCTGATTTTGCTGCGCATGCCACCACTGACATTTGCCGCGGAGAAAAATGCGAAACGCCGCTCCTTGTTCATCACCACGCTATAACCATCGTAGTTGAGAACACCGCCCTTGCTCTCCTGTGCGGTAAAGGTCTGTCCGTAGGCGGGCTTTAACGGGGCGATCAGATTTGTCTGCGTCACAATTGGGAGATTGACGCGCAGATCATTGGTACCGAGGAAATTCGCATCATATCCCCTTACCCAGTCGCGCGTCGGGTCGGTGGGCGCCTCGATCACCGGCTTCTTCTCCGGTTTGGTGGTCGCGCGTTCCAGCGCCACCAGTGCAGATTCCGTTGCGCCGCCCTGCAGGAGCGAGACGGTGCCGTCGTCTTCAACGAGAAGGTTGAGCGTGAGATGCCTTGCCATAGGACTGAACTCCCGGTGCTGGAACTGGTCTGGTGAGGAAGACGTGAAGGATATACCCGGCCCGCGCTTCAATGGCGCGTTCTGCAATTTTGCGATCGCCGCACCGGCAGCCTGACCGGCGGCGATAGTATCCGAGGACGATGCCATCAGCAGGTCCGGCAGCGGCTCTCCTGCCGCAAAACGTACCGGCAGGCGTATGTCGACGTCATGGACATTGGTCGCAAGGATCGGTGCAACACGCGGATGAGAGGCGATCTTCGGATCGGCCATCAGCGTCTCGACGATACGGGAGGTGCGGATGCCTTCATTGGCAATCCATTTGATCCGGTCCTCGCCATCGGTCGCCGGATCGTAATCGCGACCGTCGACCGTCTGCCACTTGCCATCGCGCGTCTCGGGGACACCCATGTGATGGAGTGCGACGACGAGCCAGTCGTTGTTCATCACCGGTGAGCCGGAGGCGCCACCGAGCGTGTCGGTCGAATACCAGAGCACATCCTTGTCACGCTTCAACAGCTGGTTTTCGCGTACGCACACCTGCTTGCGATTGCCCTCGGGGTGCTGGATGATCGACAGCCACTCCCCTTCCAGTGCCTTACCCGGGCCATCGATCAGCGGCAGCCATCCGAGCGAGGCGGCCTCGAATGCGCCGGTCAGGTCGCGCTCGGCTATGCCGACAAGGGTGAAATCCAGTTCCTTCGATGTATAGAACAGCCGATCGGGGCGCAGTGAAAAACGCCAGAACTTCAGATCGACGCCAAGCGCCGAGCGCTCGAAAAACGCATGGGCCTGAGAGGCGCCGGCAGTCTGTGCATTCGGTAGAACGTGGTTGTTGGTGAGCAGCACACCGGCACCGACCATGAAGCCGGTACCATACCCTTCCAGCCCGCCGCCCTGCCTGCCGATCTCGATGCGCAGGACTGCCCGGGCAGCAACTGCGCCACGAACGAGATAGTTGATATCCTGCAGTTCGTTTCCGGCGACGATCCGCTCGAAAGCCTTTTCGGCCTCGACCGGCGAATCGTAAAGCGCATCGAGAAAGTCGCGCCTCTGGCGCTTCTCGGTGGCGTTGGCCACGTCTTGCGGCGGTGCGGTTCGCATGGTCGCGGAAAGCGATGCGAGATCCTCGCCGAGATCGCTCTCACGCGATCTCGCCTTGCGAACCGCCTCCTGCAACTGACGCGTCATCGCTGCCACGGAAAAGCCCCCCGACCTCTTTCCGCACGCTAGCAGAAAAACAACCGAGGGTCGATTCGGGATCGGAAATTCCCGTCATATCGAGCAGCTTCGGAAAACGAAATCTAGCCCAACTGCACCAGATGCCCCGGAGAGACCTCGCTATATTCACGCTTCGGCGGCACGTAATCCATCCCACGCACCGGGCTTTTCAGCTCGTCGTTGGAAATGCCGCGGCGAATACCACGGCGGGCCGGATCGGGAACCGGCACGGCTGACATCAGCTTTTTCGTATAGGGATGCTGAGGGTTGTCGAAGACGGCAGCACGCGGGCCGATCTCGACGATCTCCCCGAGATACATAACGGCGACGCGATGGCTGACACGCTCGACCACCGCCATGTCGTGAGAAATGAACAGGAAGGCGAGGTTCAGGCTCTGCTGCAGGTCGAGAAGCAGGTTGCAGACCTGCGCTTTGATCGAGACGTCGAGCGCCGAGACGCTTTCATCGGCAACGATAACCTTCGGGTCGAGGGCAAGTGCGCGGGCAATGGCGATACGCTGGCGCTGGCCACCGGAAAATTCGTGCGGATAGCGGCGCGCCATATCGGCCGAAAGGCCGACCTTTTCGAGCAGGTCGGCGGTCTTTTCCCTCGCCTGCTTCGCCGTGCCGAGGCGATGTTTGACGAAGGGTTCCGAAATCGCGGTACCGACCGTCATGCGCGGGTTGAGCGAGGAGAAAGGGTCCTGGAATATCATCTGGACGGATTTGCGCATCTGGCGAAGGCCGATCGTATCCAGCCGCATGACGTCGTAGCCGTCAAGCGCCACGTCACCGGCAGTCGGCTCCACAAGGCGCATGATCGAACGACCGGTCGTGGACTTGCCGCAGCCGGACTCGCCGACCAGCGCCAGGGTCTCCCCCTGAAACAGATCGAAGGAGACGTTTTCCACCGCGTGGACAGCACCGGTCTGGCGCGACCAGAGGCCTGAGCGAATCGGAAAGCGGGTGACGAGGTTCTTCACTTCCAGAACCGGCCGCTTCGACAGCACGACGGTATCTGCCACTTCCACCGGTTCGGCGGGTTGCCCGGTATTTGCATCAAGAACCGGGAAGCGTGTCGGCCAGGCATGCCCCTGCATCGAGCCGAGTTTCGGCACGGCGGAGAGAAGCGCCCGCGTATAGGGGTGCTTGCCGCGATGGAATATCTCTTCGGTCGGACCGGTCTCCACCTCGTCGCCGCGGAACATGACGATGGTGCGGTCGGCAATTTCAGCGACGACACCCATGTCATGGGTGATGAACAGGACCGACATGCCCTCCTCTTCCTGCAGGATCTTGATCAGGTCGAGGATCTGTCCCTGGATAGTGACATCGAGTGCGGTGGTCGGTTCGTCAGCGATCAGAAGTTTTGGCCGCGAGGCGAGCGCCATGGCGATCATCACGCGCTGGCGCATACCGCCGGAGAATTGATGGGGGTACTCGTCGAAACGCCCGGACGCATTCGGGATGCGGACCTTTTCGAGCAGACGGACGGTTTCCGCCCGCGCATCCTGCTTCGACAAGCCCTTGTGGCGGATCAGCACTTCGGAAATCTGCCGCCCGATGGTGAAGATCGGGTTGAGCGAGGTCATCGGCTCCTGGAAGATCATCGAGACCTCGTTGCCGCGCACCGCCCGCATCCCCTTTTCGGAGAGTGCCAGCAGGTTGCGGCCGTTGAGCATGACTTCGCCCTCGATGCGGCTGGTGGCCGGTGCGAGCAGCCGCATCAGCGACAGCGAGGTAACGCTCTTGCCGGAGCCGCTTTCGCCGACGATGGCAACGGTTTCACCCGGCGCAACGTCGAAGGACATGTTGCGCACGACGCTCTTCCATTCGCCATCGACCATGAAGGAGGTGGAGAGGTTCTTGACGGACAGGACGGGATGGGTGGTCATGGCATCATCGTCCGATCGCGTAGGCCTGCATCAGGCGCGGGGTTGCAGCAGCACGCAGCAGGCCATCGGCATCGCGGCGGGCGGCCGTCAGACGGCCGACAGACCATGCATCGGCAACCTTGACCTTATGGCCACGGCGGCGAAGCTCTTCGAGCGTTGCCTCGCCGATGGTGCTTTCGACCATGATCTCGCCCGGCGAGCTGGTGCGTGGGTAAAACGAGCCGGGGAAATGCGACGTGTGAAACAGCGGCATATCGATCGCCGCCTGCAGGTTCTTGCCGTGATGGGCATATCGCAGGAAGAACGGCAGCTGCCACTGGTCCTGCTGGTCGCCGCCCGGCGTGCCGAATACCATCGACGGCTTGCCGTGATGCAATGCCAGCGAAGGCGTGAGCGTCGTGCGCGGACGTTTGCCCGGTGCAAGCGAAGTCGGCAGGCCGTCCTTCAGCCAGAACATCTGGGCGCGGGAATTCAGTGCAAAACCGAGGCCCGGCACGATCGGTGACGATTGCAGCCAGCCGCCCGACGGCGTGGTCGAGACCATGTTGCCCCAGCGGTCGATGACGTCGATATGGACGGTGTCGCCGCGCTTTTCGGTCAGGTGCGACATGGTCGGTTCATAGACAGTGCCCTTGCCGCTCACTTCGGCGAGCATGGCCATGGTCGCATCGACCTGCCGCTCATAACCCGGCACGACGCCCGGGCGCAGCTCCATCGAAGCGGTCTGGCCGATCAGCTTGCGGCGCTCGGAATTGTAGCCTTCCGAAAGGAGATATTCGGCCGGGATCTGGCCGAACTCCGGATCGCCGTAATAGACCTCGCGGTCGGCATAGGCGAGCTTCATGGCTTCGACGATGGTGTGGACGAAATCCGGCCCGGTCGGATCCATGGCGGCGAGATCGAAACCCTTCAACAGCGCCAGCGACTGCAGCAGTACCGGTCCCTGCCCCCATGCGGGCGTCTTGGCGATCGTCCAGTCCTGATAGTCCATCGTCTGCGGCGCTTCGATGGTGGCGCTCCAGCCCGCCATGTCCTCGGCCGTCAGCACGCCCTTGTGCTTCGAGCCGCTGGCATCCATGACTTCGGCGGTCTTCAGATAGGTGTCGATCGTCTCGGCGACGAAGCCGCGATAGAAGGCATCGCGGGCAGCCTCGACCTGGTTTTCGCGGCCGGATCTTGCTTCCGATTCGGCGATGATGCGCTTGTAGGTTTCGGCCAGAACCGGGTTCTTGAAACTCGCATGCGGTTCGGGTGCCGCGCCGCCCGGCAGCCACGTCTCGTAGGAGGTCGGCCATTCCTTCTTGAAGAAGTCGGCAAGACCCTTGATGGTGTTGGACACACGCGGCAGCGTCGGATGGCCGTATTCGGCGTAGTAGATCGCCGGCTCCAGCACTTCGCGAACCGTCATCGTGCCGTAGTCGCGCAGCATCAGCATCCAGCCGTCGAAGGCGCCGGGGATGACGGTCGCCAGCAGACCGTCGCCGGGGATCAGCTTCAGGCCTTCGGACGTGTAATGCTCGATCGTGGCGCCGGCAGGCGCCGGACCCTGGGCACAGATGACTTCGACCTTGTCGGTCTTTTTCGAATAAAAGACGGCCGGCATGTCACCGCCCGGTCCGCAGAGATGCGGCTCGACGATCTGCAGCACGAAGCCGGTGGCGACCGCTGCGTCAAAGGCATTGCCGCCCTTTTCGAGGATTGCCATGCCGACGGCGGACGCGATCCAGTGGGTGGAGGTGACGACGCCGAATGTGCCGAGAATTTCGGGGCGTGTGGTAAAATCGGACATAATGGAATTCCCTATGAAATCTTAGGCTTCGCGGGGGTCGAGCGCATCGCGCAGGCCGTCGCCGAGAAGATTGAAACCGATGACGACGAGAAAGATGGCGATCCCCGGCCACATGGTCATCCACGGTGCCTGGCTGAGGAAGTTCTTGGCGGTGTTGAGCATCGAACCCCAGCTCGGCGCCGGTGCCTGCTGGCCGAGGCCGAGGAAGGACAGGCTCGCTTCGGCGATGATGGCGGTCGCCACCGTCAGCGTCGCCTGGACGATGATCGGCGCAAAGACATTCGGCAGGATGTAGCGGGTCATGATGTCGACGTGGTTGAGGCCGATCGACCGGGCGCCCTCGACATAATCCTCGGTCTTGACCGACAGCACCTGGCCACGGGTGAGCCGCACGAAGGCCGGCGTGGCGGACACCCCGATCGCGATCATCGCGTTGGTGAGGCTCGGGCCGAGGAAAGCGGCAAGCGCGATGGCCATGATGAGGAACGGCATGGCGAGCAGTGCTTCGGTGACACGGGAGATGATCATATCCGCCCAACCACCGAAATAACCGGCGACCAGGCCGAAAGGCACACCGATCACGACGGCGATCATAACCGAGACCACGCCGGCCATCAGCGAGGCCTGGGCGCCGTAGATCATGCGCGAAAGGATGTCGCGGCCGAGATCATCGGTGCCGAGCCAGTGGGCGGCGGACGGCGCCTTGCGAATGGCGCCCCAGCTTGTTGCGATCGGATCGGCGATCGGCAGGATCGGGGCAGCAATGGCGAGGATGGCGAAGAACAGCACAATGATCAGACCGGCAAGGGCCGACCTGTTGCGCTTCATCTTCTTCCAGGCACGGTTTTCCTGTCGCTTGACCGGGACAGGGACGGTGGAATTGATGGCGGTCATATGATCGGCCTCAGATGGTCGCCCTGAGGCGCGGATTGAGCAGGACATAGGCGATATCGGCGATGAGGTTCATCAGGATGAAGCCGACGGCGGTGCAGAGCACGATGCCCTGGACGACGGCATAATCACGGGTGAACACGGCATCGACGGTCATCTTGCCGAAGCCCGGAATGGTGAAGATCTGTTCGGTCAGGACCGCGCCGGCGAGCAACTCGCCGAACAGCAGGGCCAGCAGCGTGATCACCGGCAGAAGCGCATTGCGGAAACTGTGCGACAACACGACCTCGCGCGGCGACAGGCCCTTTGCACGGGCGGTGCGGATATAATCCGAGCTCAGCACGGCGACCATCGCCGAGCGGGTATGGCGCATCAGGGTTGCCGCAAGCGCGTTGCCGAGTACGAAGGCCGGCATGATCATCGTCTGGATGGAACGGACCGGATCGACGAAGATCGATTCGTAACCGGAGGCCGGCAACCAGCCGAGCTGCACCGAGACGAGCAGGATCAGCATGATGCCGAGCCAGAAATTCGGGATCGACAGGCCCGACAGCGCCACGATATTGGCGGTATAGTCGATCCAGGTGTTCTTCTTGACCGCGGCGAGGATGCCGATCGGAATGCCGATGATCATCGCAAAAAACATCGCCATGACGGCAAGCTGGATCGTCACCGGCAGCTTCTGGCCGATCAGTTCCAATACCGGCTGGTTGGTTCTCAGCGAGACGCCGAAATCGCCTGTCACGACACCGCCCACCCAGTTGAGATACTGGACCGGCATGGGATCGTTGAGATGGTACTTTTCGCGCAGGAACTCGATGGTTGCCTGGTCGCGCTCCTCACCGGCCATGGCCAGAACGGGGTCACCGGGCAGAAGCTTCTGCAGCGAAAAGACGAAGATCGAAATGATCAACAGGGTCGGGATCGCGACCAGCAGTCGCTTGCCGATATAGACAGGCATGGCATTGCCCTCGTTGTGGGTCAGTCTTGGTTTTGGATCAGGCTTGGTCTGGTCGTTCTGGCGGGCCGCACGAGGTTTTCCCCCGTACGGCCTTCATTCATGCGAGGATCAGCCCTTGGAGACGCCCAGCAGGCGGATCATGCCGTCCGGCGACGGAGCCCAGCCCTTGACCTTCTTGGAGATGGCATAGGCATAAGGCTGGTGGCCGAGATAGATGATCGGCATGTCGTCGTTGAGGATCGCCATTGCGGCGTCATACTTTTCCTTGCGAACGGCATCGTCAGTCGAGGCGCGGGCTGCATTAAGCAGCTTGTCGACTTCCGGGTTGCAATATTTCACGTCGTTGATGCCGCCCTTGCAGGTGACGAACTGGTGAATATTGCCGTCCGGATCGATACGGCCGGACCAGTCGGAACGCGACAGCTGGTAGTTGCCGGCGGTCTGTTCGGAGAGAAGCGTGGCGAATTCGGTCGCCTTCAGCGTGACGTTGAAGCCGGCCTCGGCAACCATCGACTGGATGACCTGCATCATCTGCGTCTGGGTGGTGTTGTTGGCATGCTGAAGTTCGACGTCGAGCTTTTCGTAGCCCGCTTCCTTCATCAGCTGCTTGGCCTTTTCGATGTCACGGGCCGGAACCGGGATATCCTTGTCGAACCACGGGCTCGACGGCGGGAACGGCTGGTTGCCGGCCTTGGACGTGCCTTCGAAAACGATCTGGCCGATCGCTTCGCGGTCGATGGCGAGCGAAAACGCCTGGCGCAGGCGCTTGTCCTTGCCGAGCGGGTTGTCGGCACGCGCGCCGTTTCCGACATTGACATACATGGCCATGTAGCCCGGTCCGATGACGTCGGCATAAGTCAGCTTCGGGTCGTTCTTCACCGATTCGGCGTCGGAGGCCGAAATGCGCTCGGCCATATCAAGATCGCCGGAACGCAGGTTGGCAAGCTTCACCGTCGTATCGGGGATCGGCAGGAAGGTCACCTTGTCGAGAAGCACCTTGTCCTTATCCCAATAGTCGGCGAATTTCTCCAGAACGATACGATCCTGCTGGATGCGCTCGACGAATTTGAACGGACCGGCGCAGACCGGATGGCTGCCGAAATTGGCGCCGAGTTCCTTGGCTGCCTTCGGTGCGACGATCATGCCGGCGCGGTCGGAAAGCTGTGCCAGAAGCGTTACATCCGGCGACTTCAGCGTGAACTTGACTTCGAGCGGACCGGTCGCCTCGACCTTTTCGACCGATGACAATTCGCTCTTGCGGCGTGATTCCGGCAGGGTCTGGTTGCGCACGATGGTGGCGACAACAGCGGCTGCATCGAGCACCTCGCCGTCATGGAACTTGACGCCATCACGGATCTTCATCGTCAGAACCTTGCCCTCTTCGGACCAGGCCCATTCGGTGGCGAGCTGCGGGACGACCTTCATGTTCTGGTCGATGTCGACGAGCTTGTCGCACATCGCGGTATAAACGATGCGGCCGACGAAGGTGCGCGACTGGGCCGGATCCAGCACGTCGGCATCGTCGTTCAGGCCGATGCGCAATTCGCTGGCCATGGCCGAAGTGGCCATCAGGGCACTGGCGAGCAGCGCGGCGCTCAGGGTGGAAAATCTCTTCATTTGCGTTCCTCTGGTCTGACTATCTCTGGTGGGCATTATTCTTATTGGCCGACCCAACGGGCCGGCGGTCTCAAGCGGTGGATCACGACGCAGCGCTCAATGCGTCATCGTCGGTTTCCGCCCTGTCCGATCGCGGTGCTGAAGTTGCGATGTCGTCGACGAATTCGAGCGAGGTTGCGCGGATCAGCCGTTCCTGATGCATGAGAAGATGCTGCCGCATCGCCTCCCCCGCCTGCCCCGGATCGCGGGCGGCGATGGCATCAACGATGGCGATATGCTGCTCGTAGGATGTCCTGCCATTGGTTCCGGTGCGGCGGGCGCGCTCGCGGATCGACTGCCAGGCTTCGTCCTGGCGGATGCGGTTGATGACATCGAAGATCGACAGGAAAAGCTGATTGCCGGCGCTCTGGGCGATCTGCCGGTGCAGCGCACCGTCCCAGAGTTCCTTGCTGTCGGCGTCGGTACTCTGGCCGGTCTTGTCGGCCAGCGCGCGCATGCGCTCGATCTCCGCCGGCTTGGCCCGCATGGCCGCCAGTTGAGCCAGTTGCGGCTCGATCCGCAGCCGGACCTCCATGATCTCCATGATGTCGGTGCCGGCGACCAGCGCCTCGACATGGTTGCCCCAACTGTCCGGCTTTTCGCCGACAAAGGTTCCAGCACCCTGACGACGCCAGATCAGCCCTTCGGATTCCAGCACTTCGAGTGCCCGCCGAACCGCACGACGGCTGACGCCCAGCGTTTCCGTCAAGGCACGCTCGGTCGGCAAACGGCCTTCACTGCCGAACTCGCTGGCGGCAATCATCGCCCTAAGACGACTGAGGGCATAAGTGGAGTTATCAGGCGTCACTTCGTGGCGTACCATTCTTGAACCAATTGGTGATTGGTAACAAAAAAGCGATTAGAGACGTCAGGTCAAGTCATTTTTTCAGCAGCACCTGCGTTTGCCCAGGTTTTGACCACTTGCGATTTTTTCTGATGCATTGTTCCATGCAATCAAAATTTTAGAATAGCCATCTATGATCAGGTCTGGTTGTCTCGCAGGCGGGGCCAGCGACATTCACGCGGAGAATTTCATGCACCAGTTCGACCTCATAGTGGTTGGCAGCGGGCCGGCCGGGCGCCGCGCGGCCATTCAGGCAGCCAAGCTCGACAAAAAGGTTCTTGTCGTCGAACAGGGGCGAAGGGTCGGTGGCGTTTCCGTGCATACCGGCACGATCCCGTCCAAGACGCTGCGCGAGACGGCACTCAATCTGTCCGGCTGGCGCGAGCGCGGCTTTTACGGCCGCTCCTACAGGGTCAAGCAGGAAATCAGCGCCGAAGACCTGCGCCGGCGCCTGCTGATCACGCTCGACCATGAAGTCGACGTGCTGGAACACCAGTTTGCCCGTAACCGCGTCCAGCATATCCGTGGCAAGGCGAGTTTCGTGTCGAAGGATACGATCGAGATCGTCAAGGATGATGACGACATTCTGCATGTCACCGGGAAAAGCATCCTGCTTGCTGTCGGCACCCGCCCCTATCGGCCAAGCTCCATTCCATTCGATGGCAAGAGTGTTCTCGACAGCGACGAGCTGCTTGAGGTCCATAACCTGCCCCGGTCGATCGTGGTGATCGGCGCCGGCGTCATCGGCATCGAATATGCGACGATCTTTTCCGCGCTCGATGCGGCGGTGACGGTGATCGACCCCAAACCGGCGCTGCTCGACTTCATCGACAAGGAGATCGTCGAGGATTTCACCTACCAGCTGCGCGACCGCAACATGAAGCTCTTGCTCGGCCAGAAGGCCGAGAAGGTGGAAAAGCTGCCGGACGGCAAGATCTCCGTGCTGGTCGACACCGGCCGCAAGATCATCACCGACATGGTGCTTTATGCAGCCGGCCGCGTCGGCGCCACCGATACGCTCAATCTGGCCGCGGCCGGCCTTGAGGCTGACAGCCGCGGGCGGCTTCGCGTCAACCCGGAGACGTTCGAGACGGCGGTTACCGGCATTTTTGCCGCAGGCGACGTTGTCGGCTTCCCGAGCCTTGCCTCGACCTCGATGGAACAGGGCCGTATCGCTGCGCGCGTCGCTGTCGGTGCAATCGCCATGGAGCCGCAGAAATACTTCCCCTACGGCATCTATGCCGTGCCGGAAATTTCCACCTGCGGCCTGACCGAAGAAGAGATGAAGGAACGCGGCATTCCTTATGAATGCGGCATCGCGCGTTTCCGCGAGACCTCGCGCGGCCATATCATGGGCCTCGACAGCGGCCTTCTGAAACTGATCTTCTCGCTGAAGACACGGCGCCTGCTCGGCGTCCATGTCGTCGGCGAAGGTGCGACCGAACTTGTCCACATCGGCCAGGCGGTGCTCAACCTCAAGGGCACGGTCGAGTATTTCGTCGAAAACACGTTCAACTACCCGACGCTTGCCGAAGCCTACAAGATCGCCGGCCTCGACGCCTGGAACAGGATGGGCGAAAAGCCGAAGGACGAGGCATCTCCCGAGATCGTCGAGCAAACGGATAACGCGACGCCGACGACCGTCGCAAAGTCCACCAAGAAGACGACGGCCCAATAAACCGAGACACCAATCTAAAACGAAAAAGCCGCCCCGGAAGGAGCGGCTTTTTTTGTATTTGCGGAGTGACCGGCAGATACAAAAATGGCCCCTTGCGGGGCCATTCGTATTTGCGGAACTTTCGTCGCGATTAACGCGAGTAGAATTCGACGACCAGCGACGGTTCCATGATGACGGCGTAAGGCACGTCAGCAAGGTTCGGGATGCGAACGAAGGTTGCAACCATCTTGTTGTGGTCGGCTTCGATGTAATCGGGAACGTCGCGTTCAGCGAGCGACACGGCTTCGAGAACCGTAACCATCTGCTTCGACTTCTGACGAACTTCGATGACGTCGCCGGCCTTGCAACGGTAGGAACCGATGTTGACGCGAACGCCGTTGACCGTGACGTGGCCGTGGTTGACGAACTGACGGGCAGCAAAGACCGTCGGTACGAACTTGGCGCGGTAGACGATGGCGTCCAGACGCGATTCCAAGAGACCGATCAGGTTTTCACCGGTGTCGCCCTTGCGGCGGTTTGCTTCTTCGTAGGTGGCGCGGAACTGCTTCTCGCGGATGTCGCCGTAGTAGCCCTTCAGCTTCTGCTTGGCGCGCAGCTGCACACCGAAGTCGGAAAGCTTGCCCTTGCGGCGCTGGCCGTGCTGGCCCGGGCCGTATTCGCGGCGGTTAACCGGGGACTTCGGACGGCCCCAGATGTTTTCGCCCATACGGCGGTCAATTTTGTACTTGGACGATTCGCGCTTGCTCATCGCATTTCCTTTCAAACGGTTTCACCGGTTTGTTGCCAAACCGGATCAAGGAAACACGCCCTCCTCTGAACCCTGATTTAAGAGCTCTGACAGGCTTCTCACGATAGCGACCGGAGAAAGCCACGGGACATGTCAAATGAAACACCGGGCGTTGCCACCCGGTGCTTGCTGGGGTCATTAGGGGCACGCGGCATGAAAGTCAACGACAATCACGCGAGTAAAAGCGGCTTATCCTGGCCGCCCTACTCCATGGCGACCTTACTTCATGGCCGCTTTCTGCGGCTTGAGGCCGAGCGCGTCGCTGATCGTGTAAAACATGTCCGTCTGGTCGGTCAGGCCGGTGACGTTTGCGGCACGCGGGCCGTAGGCGGCAATACGCAGCTGCGTACCGGTATGGCCCTGATCGTCGGCATTGTCCGAATTGCCGTAGCTGACCGCCATGACGGCACCGTCCTTGGTCATCAGTGCTTCGGTGAGGCCCGGAGCCTTTTCGGCTGCGTCGATGATCTGGCTGGCATGGGCGTGGTCGGCAGTGACGATGACCAGCGTATGGCCATCGGCCATGGCAAATTTCAACGCTTCCTGCACGGCCTCGTCGAGGTCGACCGTTTCGCCGATCTGGCCGCAAGGGTTGGCGGCATGGTCCTGCTTGTCGATGGAGGCGCCTTCAACCTGCAGGAAAAAGCCCTTTTCCTTGGTCTTCAACAAATCGATCGCCTTGGTGGTCATCTGCGCGAGCGTCGGCACGGAAGCATTGCGCTTCTCGTTCGGCTTGCAGGTGACCGGTTCCTTTTCGATATTGCCGTAATGGCTGGCCTGCGGACCCTGCCAGCGAACCGGCATATTGCCTTCCGAGAACAGGCCGAGCAGCGGCGCCGAATCATCGGCCTTGGTGACGGCCTGCATCTCGTCGAGATTGGTGGCGACCGTGTAGCCGCGGGCCTTGGCCTGGTCCATCAGCGTCTTGTCCTTCCACTCGCCGGCCTTGGCGGTTTCGGCAAAACTCTTGGCGCCGCCGCCGAGCGTAACGTCGGCACGGGCGTTGATCAGCTGCTCGGTGATCGAGCCGAGGCCGCCATTCTCAAGCGCGTTGGTCGGGCATTTTTCGGTGGTGGAGGATGGCGCATAGCATTTGCGGCCGGTCACATGGGCGATCTGCACGGCCGGCGTCGCATCCTGCAACTCGGCGGTGGAGACATTGCCGGTGGCAAGGCCTGCGGCCTTGGCCATTTCCAGCAGGGACTGGTGCGGCTGCTCGCGGATATCGACGCCGATCGCGCCGTTATAGCTCTTCACGCCGGTTGCCCAGGCGGTGCCGGAGGCGGCTGAGTCTGTCACGTAGGTCGGCTTGCCGGTCTTCTTGTCGAGCGAATAATGGGTATACTGGCCGGTGATCGGCAGGGCGTCGATGCCCTTGAAGAACTGGCCGGCGCCGAGCGCATAGTTGCGGGCAATGGTGATTTCGGAATCACCCATGCCATCGCCGATCAGGAGAATCACGTTTTTCGGCGTGCCGTCGACGATCGAGGCTTTGAAGGCTTCGGTAATGTCGCCTGTCAGGCGGCGGGCGCCGCCCGGCTGGCTGAGATCGCCCTGGGCTGCGCGCTGCAACAGCTTCTCGGCGCTGTCCTGCGCGTGGGCCGGAATGACGGTCGAGGTCGCGATCAGAGCGGCCAAAACGGCCGGACCGGTGCGGAAAAGAACCTTGAACATACCATATCTCCTTTACGGCTAAGTTTTCGGAGACCGGTCTACGCCCACGGCATGTAGCTTATGTGACACGAACACGCGTTCGTGATGAGGCTATTCGGCCGCGTGGCGGGCCTCGCCTTCATCCTGTGCTTCGGCACTGCCCGGAGCCGTCTCCGCCTGCAGATCGGGAAAGGCAACGATGCGTTTTCCGGAAAAATCGGCGTGCACGACGATCAGCCCCTGCTCTTCGAAATAACCGAGAAGACGACGCGCACGGCGCGCCGAATGGGTGCCGTAAGCGCGGGCGATGCGGGCATCAGACGGGCAAGGTTCGCTCCCGAGCGCCGCCTTTGCCATCATCAGGAAAACGCCCTGAAGATCATCCGAAACACCGTTCGAAAGACTGAGGACGGTCGCCCATGCATCGCTTGCAGCGGTTGCCGCATCGACACCGGATCTGGCGATCGCCGTGCGACGGCGGAAATCGCCGAGAGACAGCGGCGGCCCGGCGAGACGGCGCATGCGCGCCCGTACCAGGAAGTCCTGATAGAGGACGCTGTCGGTACGATAGGCCGACTGCGGATCGTCGAGAATTTCGGAGAGAACGACCATCAGCCGCTCCTCGCGTTCTTCCGGAGAGAGTTCCGGAACCGGCACGCGGGCCTCGGACGAAGACGACTGCGTTGCGGCAGGCGTCGAGCGGGAAAGCTCTGTAAGAATATCCGTTGTCGGGCGCGGCGCCTGGGTCGGACGGCGCACGGCGGTGAGCGGCCGGGCGAATTCTTCCGGATCGGGCGTGAAGATAAGGTCTTCGACATCCTGCGGCGCATTCGGCAGCGGCATCAGCTTGGGGCTCGACGAGCGGGCCGAAGTTTCCACATTGCCAATCACGATCGGCAGCGGACGGCGTGACAAAGCCGGACCAAGGGCGACAAAATTACCGCGCTTGAGATCACGGAACATTTCCGCCTGGCGGCGGTCCATGCCGAGAAGATCGGCAGCGCGCGCCATATCGATATCGAGAAAGGTGCGGCCCATCAGGAAGTTCGAGGCTTCGGCTGCAACATTCTTGGCAAGCTTTGCCAGGCGCTGGGTGGCGATGACGCCGGCCAAGCCACGCTTACGGCCACGGCACATCAGGTTGGTCATCGCGCCGAGCGACATTTTGCGGGCGTCTTCGGAGACCTCGCCGGCGACCGACGGGGCAAACATCTGAGCTTCGTCGACAACGACGAGGACCGGATACCAGTAATCGCGATCGGCATCGAACATGCCATTGAGGAAGGCCGCCGCAGCGCGCATCTGCTCTTCGAGATCAAGGCCCTCGAGCGTCAGAACGCAGGAGACGCGATTCTTGCGGATGCGGTTGGCAATGCCGGCAAGTTCCGCCTCGGTGCGTTCGCCATCAACGACGACGTGGCCGTATTTGTCGGACAGCGTGACGAAATCACCTTCGGGATCGATGACGACCTGCTGCACCCAAGGGGCCGACTGTTCCAGAAGGCGGCGCAGAAGATGCGATTTTCCTGAACCGGAATTGCCCTGCACGAGCAGACGCGTTGCCAGAAGCTCCTCGATATCGAGCTTGGCCGGCTCGCCGCCGGTCACAGTTCCCATATCGATGCCGACCTGCAATGTCCTACCTCGTATGCCGCAATTTGGTGATCGATCGGCGGTCGCTTGCGGTACCGCATGACGCCGACCCCTCCCTTTAACAGAGATCGAGATTCGTTTCGCCCGGCAAGTGCGAAAAATCAACAGGCTTTACGATCAGCACGGCATCAGGCCGCAGCGCGCTTGAAACCGAGCGACAGAAGTCCGGCACCGATCATCAGCGTGCCGCCGGTACGGTTGACGACCTTCTGGACCTTCGGCTTGCGAATCGTGTCGCGCGCCATAGAGGCCAGAAGCCCGTAAAGCGCGGCATTCAGCGTCGCCAGCACGAGGAACGTCATCTCGAACACCGCCATCTGGAAAAAGAGCGGCTTGGTCAGGTCGAGGAACTGCGGCAGGAAGGCGACAAAAAATACCATGCTTTTCGGGTTCAGCGCGGTTACCGCATAGGTGTGGAAGAAGATGCGGACCGGCTTGATCACCGGCTGCTCGGCCTCTTCGGCTGCGATCTGCTGGCTGCCCACCGGAGCGCGCCAGAGCTTTATGCCGAGATAGATCAGATAAGCGGCGCCGATCCATTTCAGCACGGTGAACAGCATGGCCGAAGTTGCGAGCAAGGCACCGAGGCCGAGCATCGATGCGGTCATGGCGGTAAAATCGCCGAGCGCCACGCCGGCGACGGTGGCACTTGCCACCTTGCGGCCGTGGCTCAGCGCATAGGAGATGACGAGCAGGATCGTTGGACCCGGAATAGCCAGGAGCACCGCAGAAGCGGCGGCGAATGCAAGCCAGTGTTCGATAGACATGATGTTTTCCTCCGGTCGGAGACGACGAAGCCACCGTTTCAGACGGCTGGCAAGTGGTGTTTTCAGGGCGAGAGGCGTTCCGGCAACCTGCCAGCCGCCGGCGAGATGGAGTTCGTCCGGCGGCATGAGGGACATACCGCCGGATCGTGGAGCCTGAGGTATCCCATGGACTCAGGGCCCTACTTCAGGATTTTAGAGATAACGCTTCCATTCCATCTGCTGGCGGAAACGCAAATCCTCAAAATCGCGAACATCCGGCAAACCCATATCGCGGCGCATATGGTCGTTGAGATCGGCAATATGATTGCCGGAGAAAGAGCGCCGGACAGTGATGGTGACGAGCGCCCACAGCAAACGCCAGGGGCCATGACGACGATGCAGAGCGTCCAATTCCGCCGACAGAACATCGGCAACCATTACGTGCATTTCACGCATAGCTTTTCCGCCCCGGCGCGCGACAGCGGCCGGGTCCTTTCAAGGTTCGGGGAGACGCGCGCGGACAGGCAGACGACAAGGGTCGTCAGGCGGCCGAGCCGGTTACGTCAAGATTGAGTTTAGATAGAAAAAGATGCCAAAAGGCGGACTCCGGGCGTTATCAGCCGCAGAAAGCCAATCCGAGAAGATGTCGCGGGTTATTCACTCGCATGGTTCGGACGGATCCGCCAGAAAGGCGCGTATAGGCAAAAAATGCAGTCATGAATGCGCTCCCTTTCTAGGAGTTGCGGACAGCTGGAACATTACACGGGCTTCAAAGAGGCGCAAGCGCTCACAATCGAAAATTGCATTCAAGGATGGGACTGTTGCGCAATCGCCACAATCACTGCCCTGCGGCCAGTTTAGTTGGTCTGAAGGCCAAAACCCTGCATCAGGCGGCGGGTGGCGAAATCCGGATTGCCGGAGGTGAAGACGGCGAAATCATAACCGTCCGGATGTTCGGCACCGTCGATCAGCGGCACCTTGCGACGTGCCTGTCTGGCAATCGCCTCGGCCGGATCGAGCCAGTCGACCGGCCATGGCGCCAGCCGCCGAAAGACATTCGCCATGAACGGATAATGGGTGCAGGCCAGCACGACGATATCGGTCTTGTCGTTATCCTTCTCGACGAAGCAGGGGGTGATTTCGGCCAGCACCGCCTCATCCGATATCGACTGACCGCGGATGTAGCTTTCCGCCATGCGTGCAAGGTTCTCCGACCCCACCAGCCGGACATGGCATTGACTGGCAAAGGACTGGATGAGATCGCGCGTATAGGCACGCTTGACGGTGCCAGGCGTCGCCAGCACCGAAACGAGGCCGGAGCGGGTTCGCTCGGCAGCAGGCTTGATCGCCGGCACGGTGCCGACAAACGTCATGGCAGGGAATTTTTCGCGAAGGGCAGCACCGGCCAGTGTAAAAGCCGTGTTGCAGGCGATGACGCAGACTTCCGGCCGGTATTCGGCGAGCAGCTTTTCAAACAGCGAGAGGATACGCTCCTGCAGAGCGCCCTCCTCCCATCCGCCATAAGGAAAGGCAGCGTCGTCGGCGACATAGATAAAACCGCGCTCCGGCATCAGGACGCGGGCCTCGCGCAGCACCGTCAATCCACCGATGCCCGAATCGAACACCAGGACCGGTTTCAGCTCAGTCGTCGAGGTCATGCCCCTCTGTCTCCCCTGCCTCGCCGGCCTTCTTCTGCCTTGGGACAATCTTCTCCGGCCATTGCCGCTGAAAGCGGTCGAGCGAACGGATCACACCGCGAAACACGCTGATCTCCTGCTCCGAAAACGCCCGTCGCGACAGGACTGCACGCAGATTGTCGATCATTTTGGGCTTTTTTTCAGGTGGATGAAAATAACCACGGGCATCGAGCGCCTCCTCGACATGTTCGAACATGCCGAGAACCTGCTCCTTGGTCGAAGGACGCTGTTCGATCGGCTGGAAACGCGTTTCCTCGAGATCGTCCATGCCCGACTTCATCCAGTCATAGGACATCAGCAGCACGGCCTGGGCGATGTTCAGCGAGGCAAAGGCGGGATTGACCGGGAAGGTAACGATCTCATCGGCAAGCGCCACTTCCTCATTATTCAGGCCCCAGCGTTCGCGGCCGAAAAGGATGCCGGTCTTTTCACCCGCCTTGAATTTTTCGCGCAAGGTGGTGGCGGCAAAGACCGGTGAGCGGACCGGCTTGAAACCGTAACGCTCGCGCGCCGTGGTGGCGTAGACGAAATTCAGGTCGGCGATCGCCTCCTCCAGCGTCTCGTAGACTTTCGTGCCGTCGATGACATGATCGGCCTTGGAGGCGGCGGAGCGCGCCTTCTCGCTCGGCCAGCCGTCGCGCGGGTTGACGAGACGAAGCTCGGCCAGACCGAAATTGGCCATGGCGCGCGCCACCATGCCGATATTTTCGCCGAGCTGCGGCTCGACCAGAATGATGGCTGGCCCTTCGGCAATGAGTTCGCGTTCGCTGTTCGTGCCCGACATATTCGTTTCCGCTTGTTCTTGAAGGCGCGAAATAGACCCGTCAGCCGGCGACGGCAAGCCGCTTATTGTTTTACCGTCTGCCTGGAGGCCTGATGGGCTGTGCCATCCGGCTCTGCCGGATAAAGCCGGGTGAGCAGATTGGCGACCATATCCGCCCCCTTTGCAACGCCCTGCCCCGGTGCCGGCGCCGTCGTGCCTGTCGCGACATGGCTCGGCCTCTTTGCGGAAAAGCACTGCGCTCCTTTTGCCGCCGCCTTCCGGAGTGCCTTTTGGGCGTCGCCGATGGCGCGTGCGATCTGCGGATCGCCGCGATTGTCCGTCGACGAAAAATCGCGGGCAAATATGCGCGCCCAGTAGGACGAGGCGAGAAACACCGCCAGCGTCTGGCGGATCGGTCCCGGGCGGGTCACCAGCGACCAGGGGCTTCCCAAAGGGCGGGCGGCGACGGTCAGGTCGCGGTAGGATTCATCAAGCTTGTTCGACAGTTCGATCAACCGGTAACGGCTTTCACCGGCGCCGACTGCATCCAGCAGCTGCCCGAGATTGTCATACCAGCGGGCGAGCGCCAGCTCGACGGTCGAACGCGTCGACGAGGGAAAGATGACGAAGGCGACGAACATGCCGGCGACCGAGCCGATCACCGTCTCCTCCAGGCGCAACAACAGCACGTCCAGTGTCAGCTGGCCGATCAGGCCATAGACGAGACACAGCACGATGGTGACGAAGAAGCTCAACAGCGCGTAGGACACCTGCAGATAGTAGAAGGCAAGGAAAACACAGACCGCGGCAAGCATGACGGTTGCCGCCTCATGCCCTGCAAGCAGCGTCGCCGCTGCGAGGCCGATCACGACCCCGAGCAGCGTGCCGACCGAACGCTGGACGGCGCGAATGGCCTGATCGCCGCGCGAGCGCGTGTTGCTGAACACCAGAAAAGCGGTCAGCACCGCCCAGAACCACCGCTCGCGCGACAGAGCAAGGCCGAAGATCATCGCTATGCCCGAGGCGATGGTGATCTGCACCGCTGCCCGGACAAGCGGGTTCTTCCAGGAAAAATCGGGTTTTGTCGGCGCCGGCATACGCGGCGGTTCGTCCAGCTCGTGAAAATCGCCGGCGGCAACCGCATCGACGCCTGCGGCAAGATCCGCCAGCGAGCGCTGCAGCCAGAGAAAGGCCTGCGCGGTCTGACGTCTGGCATGATCACCCTCCGCCGCCGCCTCGCTCCCGGTACTGTCTGCCGCGTGCTCCATGGTGTCCACAAGCGTCTTTGCCCGGGCCGGATCGCCTTCGAGGACGGCGCGGACAAGGCCGAGCGGAACAGGTGCCTGCAGCGACTGGATGATGACGCTCTCGGCTGCCAGATGGACGTCGAATATGGTCATCGACAAAGCCTGGACGGGCCGGCCATCCGACGGCAGGGTACCATCGGGATTGCGTGGCAGAAGGCCTTCCGCCATCAGCACGACATCCTTCAGCTGCTCTTCCAACTGCCGCAATTCAAGCCGGTCTCGATCCGTCACATCACCGGCAAGAGACACGGATGCGAGACGGACAAGCACATTCGAGACGCGACGCTGGACTGCCCGCAGCGTCTTGACCAGATCGCCGCGCCAATCGTCTCGGAGGAAATATTTGCGGATCAGGTGCCCGTAGGCGACGGCAAACAGCGGCCCGAGTGCGGCCAGCGGAAGCTCGGCAATGGTCGGCTTCAGGTAGGCGCCGATGAAATAGGAGATGAAGGCGAACATGCCGACGGCAAAACCGCGAGGCCCAAGAACACGCGCCAGACTTGCCGCCAGAATGACAGCCAGGAAGGCAAGATCTGCCACCAGGCGGTATGGCTCGAGCGTCGCGGCAAGAGCGATGCAGAAAAGGCTGGCGGCGCAGCCGATCAGCCGCGTCCTCAATTGTTCGCTCGCCGTGCGATCCTTGACCGCCACCCCGCCTTCGATCGAAAGCACGATGGCAAGCGCATAGGATATCGGCGGCAGCGGCGAAACAAGCAGGTGGATGGCGATCAGCGAGAGGATCGAGGCGGCGATGGTCAGCGTCACCCGCGCGCCCATCTTCACCCGCGACAGCGCCGGGTCATGGGCCAGCAGCCGATCGGCAAAGGTCGCCATACTGTGGATGAAAAATTCCGGTGGCTTAAAGGCCGGCATGAACGCTCCCGGTGCGGGACGAGTGAAACACCGGGACCGTCAGGCTCGCGTCCGGCATCATTCGCCCTTGGCGATAGACTGCATTTCCTCGATGACGGAATCGCTCTCGCCATCGGCGACGCGGTGGATGTCGTCGATCACCGGGTTGCCGGCTTCGTCGATGACATCGAAATGCACTTCCGAAACGCTGTCCTTCAGATTGGTATCGTCGACGCAGGTCCATTGCTTGAAGGTGACCTTGACGTCCGTCTTGCCGTTGGCAGGCGCGGCCGGAACCATGGTGATCTCCTTCAGCGGGCAACCATCCTGCGAGGCGGTCACCACGTCATACCCGAACGGGTCACCCGGCTGGTTGTTCTCCGTGTCGTAGGCCGGATGTTTTGCGGCTTCGGCATAGACCGACTGGAAATGCTTGCTGAACAGACGCGCCAGCGGCTCGGGGTCGAAGATGAACTTCCAGTCGCTGTCGGCACTGTTCCAGTTGTCTTCGGTGATCTTCATCACCTCCTTGACCGGCGCGGGCACGTCGGCCGCCATCGACACCGTGGACAAGCAGGCCGTGGACAGGAGCGAGAAGGCAAGCGCGAGCGGCAGAGTTCGCATGATGGCAATCCAGATTCGAGGCGATATTGCGCGGACATTACCCCTGAGCGGATATTTGGCAATGACCAATCTTGCTGCTTTTGCGCGACATGCCGGCCGGCTCCTGAAATCTCGCCCGCAAGCCCGGAATCCCGGTCTCATGCCTTTGCACTCCCGCACTGCGATGCTATAGCGCAACCCGTTGATCAATCAGGGGCCGCCCCACGGCCCGCTTACGACAAGAGGAAGTCCATGCAGAAGATCAAGGTAGCCAACCCGGTCGTCGATCTCGACGGCGACGAGATGACACGCATCATCTGGCAGCTGATCAAGGACAAGCTTATCCTGCCCTATCTGGATCTCGACATCGAATATTACGATCTGTCCGTCGAGAACCGCGACGCTACCGACGACCAGGTGACGATCGATGCGGCCAACGCCATCAATAAGCACGGCGTCGGCATCAAGTGCGCCACCATCACGCCGGATGAAGCCCGCGTCGAGGAATTCAAGCTGAAGAAGATGTGGAAGAGCCCGAACGGCACGATCCGCAACATTCTCGGCGGCGTCATCTTCCGCGAACCGATCATCATGCAGAACGTGCCACGTCTGGTTCCCGGCTGGACCAAGCCGATCATCGTCGGCCGCCACGCTTTCGGCGACCAGTATCGCGCAACCGACTTCAAGTTCCCGGGCAAGGGCAAGCTGTCGATCAAGTTCGTCGGTGACGACGGCCAGGAAATCGAGCACGAAGTGTTCAACGCACCGTCCTCCGGCGTTGCCATGGCGATGTACAATCTTGACGACTCGATCCGCGATTTCGCCCGCGCCTCGTTCAACTACGCCCTGCAGCGCGGCGTTCCCTGCTACCTGTCGACCAAGAACACCATCCTGAAAGCCTATGACGGCCGCTTCAAGGACCTGTTCCAGGAAATCTTCGACGCCGAATTCAAGGCGCAGTATGACGAAGCCAAGATCTGGTACGAACACCGCCTGATCGACGACATGGTCGCATCCGCTCTGAAGTGGTCCGGCGGTTACGTCTGGGCCTGCAAGAACTACGACGGCGACGTGCAGTCGGATATCGTCGCGCAGGGCTTTGGTTCGCTCGGCCTGATGACCTCGGTTCTGATGACGCCGGACGGCAAGACGGTCGAAGCCGAAGCCGCCCATGGCACCGTGACCCGTCACTACCGCCAGCACCAGAAGGGCCAGGAAACCTCGACCAACTCGATCGCCTCGATCTTCGCCTGGACCCGTGGCCTCGCGCACCGCGCCAAGCTCGACGACAATGCCGAACTGTCGAAATTCGCCCTGACGCTCGAGAAGGTTTGCATCGACACCGTCGAAGCCGGTTTCATGACAAAGGACCTGGCGCTTCTGATCGGTCCGGATCAGCCCTGGCTGTCGACCACCGCCTTCCTCGACAAGATCGACGAAAACCTGCAGAAGGCGATGGCGTAAGCCTTTACCTTCGGATTAGACTTGAGCGGCGGGGTTTTCCCCGCCGTTTTCTTTTGCGCTGGGAGGCTCAAGCATGTCCGTTCACCGTCCCGTCGAAATCCGTCCTCTGGCGCCATCCGACCGCGAGGCGTGGCAGCCGCTGTTCGAGGCCTATATCCGCTTCTACGAATCGGAACTGCCGAAGGAACAATACGACATGACATGGTCGCGTTTCCTTGATCCAGCGGAACCAATGCACGCGCTCGGCGCATTCGACGACGGCAGGCTGGTCGGTATCGTGCATGCGCTCTTTCACCGCTCCACCTGGCTGCCGGATATGACCTGCTACCTGCAGGATCTCTATGTCGACAGCAGCCAGCGCGGCCGTGGCGTTGGCGAGGCGCTGATCGAAAAGGTGGCGCTTCTGGCACGCGACAAGAATGCCGGGCGGCTCTACTGGCTGACGCAGGAACACAATGATTCAGCCCGTCGTCTGTATGATCGCGTCGCTGTGGCACCCGGCTTCATCCAGTACCGCAAGCCGCTGTAACCAGGCCCGCATACTCGTCCGCCATCCTGCCCGCCCCCATGACCACCTCTTGATTGTGTCGTCATCCGCCCCACAAACAATGGGGAACGACCGGAGGATAACGCATGACCGATGATCTGGTGCTCTACACCAACCCCTTGTCGCGCGGGCGGATCGCCCGCTGGATGCTGGAGGAGGTCGGCGTGCCTTATCGGGCGGAAATCCTGCAGTTCGGCGCCACGATGAAGGACGAACGCTACAGGTCAGTCAATCCGATGGGCAAGGTGCCGACGATCGTTCACGGCAAAAAAACCGTGACGGAATGCGCCGCGATCTGTGCCTATCTTGCCGATGCCTTTCCGGACGCGGGACTGGCGCCCTCGCCCGCTGATCGGGCCGATTATTACCGCTGGATGTTCTTTGCCGCCGGTCCGCTGGAAGCCGCCGCCAGCAACAGGGCGCTCGGCTTCGAGGTTCCCGCGGATCGCGAGCGGATGATCGGTTATGGCAGCCATGCCGACGTCATGGATGCCCTGGAGGCCGCGGTCAGGACAAATCCCTATATAGCCGGCGAAAAATTCAGTGCTGCCGACGTCTATGTCGGTTCGCAGATCGGCTGGGGGCTGCAGTTCGGTTCGATCGAGAAACGACCCGCCTTCGAGCAGTATTTCGGCCGACTTGCATTGCGCGACGCCTATCAGCGCGCCACCGAAAAGGACGATCTGGCAGCAGTAAATATGCAATAATCCTAATATTAAAAATCCAAAATTCATCATGAATCCGAGGTCCCGTTGCGGGCCCATATGGACATGGTAATCACCTACCACCCAATCATGGGCAGGGATTACTTCAATGACCAGGTTCACCTCCATCGCAGCCGGTGCTTTTGCTACACTTCTGCTCTCTGTCGGCGCAACGCAGGCAGCAGACGATCTCGTCTTCACGCTGATCAACAAGACCAAGGGCACGCTCGAGCGTTTCTACACATCGCCGACCGGCGTCGACAATTGGGAAGATGATGTCTTTGGCGACGACGTGCTCGAGCCGGGAGAGAGCATGAAGATCACCATCGCCGACGGCCGCCGCACCTGCAAATACGACATGCGCTTCGAGTTCACGGAAGAGTCCAATTTCGAGGACATGGAAGACACCCAGGATCTCTGCGCCATGGGTTCCTATACGATCCATCAATAGGACATATTGTCGGCAGATAGGCTGCGGTGAGCGGCAAACCTTTCGCCCGAACGGGAATAGGTTCGTTCAAGATACGTTAAGGCTGACGGGCGCATTGTCTTGTATCGAAGCGCCCGGACAAATCGGCGTTTGAGGACTATGTCTATGAAGAAGATCGTTGTTTCCGCACTTTCTGCAGCAATCGCAGTCAGCGGCGCATTGCTGCCCGCCAGCGGTGCCATGGCGCAGTATTACGACGGACGGCCGCGCTGGGATCATCGCGGACCGCCGCCTCCGCCGCCGCGGCACCATCATCACAACAATACCGGCGGCGTGATTGCCGGAGGTCTTGCAGCCGGCGTGGTCGGCGGCCTGATCGGCGGCGCCCTGGCCAATGGCGGCGGCCCGCGTTACGTGGAGCCACCACCACCGCCGCCGCGTTGCTGGTACGAAGACCGTCGCGTCGGCAATGCCTATGACGGCGGCTGGCATACGGAAACCGTCCGCATCTGCCAGTAATCACCCGAACCCGGTGGACACCCTTTAAAGCCGCGCCCTGCGCGGCTTTTTTCGTGGCTGCCGGCTTGTTCGCATCGCAGGTGTTGGGAGCCTGTCACCTCGACGCCTTCTTGCGCGCATAAACAAGGCAATTGTCGACCATGCTGACGCAGAGGCCGTTGATATCGGTCGCGGTGTTGTTGTCGCCGGCATATTCCACCTGCTCAAGCTTTCCACTCTTGGCAAAGCGGAACTGGGTGCTGCAATTGCCGCCGGAAGAGCCGCTTCTCGACGTGTTGACCGCGGGTATGGCACCAAACAGGGTGAAGGACGGATTGACGACATTCCAGTTTCCACGCGGCATGTCGCGCCGGTAGGCCCAGATCGAGCCGCCATCGGCGGTGGTGCTGGTCGCGGTCGGAAATCCGGCACACATGCGCAGATCATCCTCGTCGAGGCCGACCAGTTCCTTGCGGGCCTCAGCGACGGTGGAATTTTCGCCAATGACGCGCGATGTATCCGGCGGGATGGAGCAGGCGGCCAGAGTGACGCCCATGATCGACAAGCGGGCTAACGTCCGCAAAACCAGTGTCTGAAAAGCCATAAATCAACATCGTCCTATCTGCCTTCAGAAAGCCGCCCCAAAACCCAATGGGTCTAGCTAGGGGCGACGCCTTCTTGATCAAGGCAAAAACTGCGGATGACGGCGGATCGTGAACGACCGCCGGTCATCGCAAGAGACGTGCTGTCTCAGAGACGTTTCCTATCAGGCAACAAGGCCGGGCGCTTCGTAGCCGGTGCGCTCGACATATTCGCGGTAACCACCATCGTAGCGATGGACGCCGTCTGCGGAAACTTCCAGCACGCGGTTGGAAAGCTCGGAGAGGAAATGGCGATCGTGGCTGACGAAAAGCATCGTGCCCTCGTATTCGGACAATGCGTTGATCAGCATTTCCTTGGTGTCGAGGTCGAGATGGTTGGTCGGCTCGTCGAGAACGAGGAAATTCGGCGGATCGAACAACATCGCCGCCATGACGAGGCGGGCCTTTTCGCCACCCGACAGGACACGGCACTTCTTCTCGACGTCATCACCGGAGAAACCGAAACAGCCGGCGAGCGTGCGAAGCGCGCCCTGGCCGGCGCGCGGGAATTCCGATTCCAGCCATTCGAACACGGTCTGCTCGCCATCGAGAAGATCCATGGCATGCTGGGCGAAATAGCCCATCTTGACGCTTGCGCCGATCGCGACAGACCCCTGATCCGGCTCGGCCGATCCGGCGATCAGCTTCAGCAACGTCGACTTGCCGGCGCCGTTGACGCCCATGATGCACCAGCGCTCCTTGCGGCGGATCGAAAAGTCCAGCCCTTCGTAGATGATGCGGCTGCCATAGGCCTTGTGGATGCCCTTGAGGTTGGCGACGTCTTCGCCGGAACGCGGCGGCGACTGGAATTCGAAAGCGACCGACTGGCGACGCTTCGGCGGCTCGACGCGCTCGATCTTGTCGAGTTTCTTCACCCGGCTCTGCACCTGGGCAGCATGGGAAGCGCGCGCCTTGAAACGCTCGATGAACTTGATTTCCTTGGCAAGCATGGCCTGCTGGCGTTCGAACTGCGCCTGCTGCTGCTTTTCGTTCTGGGCGCGCTGTCCCTCGTAGAAGCCATAGTCGCCGGCATAGGTATTGAGCGAACCGGCGTCGATTTCGATGATCTTGTTGACGATCCGGTTCATGAACTCGCGGTCGTGCGAGGTCATGAGCAGCGCGCCGTCATAACCTTTGAGGAACTGTTCAAGCCAGATCAGGCTTTCGAGATCGAGATGGTTGGACGGTTCGTCGAGCAGCATCACGTCGGGGCGCATCAGCAGGATGCGGGCAAGCGCCACACGCATCTTCCAGCCGCCCGACAGTTTGCCGACATCGCCGTCCATCATTTCCTGGCTGAAGGAGAGGCCCGCGAGAACCTCGCGGGCGCGGCTTTCCAGACCGTAACCGTCGAGTTCCTCGTAACGGGCCTGAACCTCGCCGTAACGCTCGATGATCTGATCCATCTCGTCCATACGGTCGGGATCGACCATGGCGGCTTCGAGTTCGCGCAGTTCGGCGGCAACCGTGCTGACCGGCCCGGCACCATCCATCACTTCGGTGACGGCGCTGACGCCGGACATTTCACCGACATCCTGATTGAAATAACCGATGGTGACGTGTTTTTCGACACCGACCTGGCCTTCATCCGGCATTTCCTGGCCGGTGATCATGCGAAACAGGGTCGTCTTGCCGGATCCGTTCGGACCAACGAGGCCGATCTTTTCGCCCCGGTTAAGCGCAGCCGATGCCTCGATATAGAGAATGCGATGGCTGTTCGACTTGCTGATATTTTCGATGCGGATCATGGCGGCCGGGTCTCGTGACGAATTCGGCCTGCCTTATGTCATGCGAGAAGCCCGATGTCTCGGCCTTTTCGCAGATGCGAACGGCTATTTGCCGTCGCCGGCCTTTGCGCTGCGGCGACAGCTGCGCTCGTTGAGCATAACGGCAATCCAGCCCTCCGGTGCAGCTCATTTATCCGAGCGTATCACCGAAGTGCCGAGACGGTCCCCATAAATCGAAGCGGACCAAGCCATCGACCTATTCGGTCGTGGCGCCCTGGAACGGCTTTACCTCACGTCCCGGCATGAAGATGCCGAGGCGCTTGATCTCCCATTCCAGCTTGATGCCGCTGTCGTCGAAGACGCGCTGACGCACCATTTCGCCGAGATATTCGAGATCATATCCGGTTGCGTGGCCGATATTGATCATGAAGTTGCAGTGAAGCGACGACATCTGGGCGCCGCCATTCATCAGGCCGCGGCAACCGGCATCGTCGATCACCTTCCAGGCTGAATGGCCAGGTGGGTTCTTGAAGGTCGAACCGCCGGTCTTTTCCTTGATCGGCTGGACGGTCTCGCGATGCTGGCGAACGGCATCCATGTCGGCACGGATCTTGGCTCGGTCTTCGGGATAACCTTCGAAAACCGCATGGGTGAAGATCATGTCCCTGGAGACGGCCGAATGGCGATAGCTGTAGCCCATCTCTTCGCGGGTGAGGACGTGCTTGTTGCCCTGCCGGTCGACGGCATGGACCTCGACGACACGTTCGGCCGTCTCGCCGCCATTGGCGCCGGCATTCATCCGCAACGCACCGCCTATCGAGCCCGGGATGCCGTAATAGAAAGCGAAGCCGCCGATACCGTTATCCATTGCCATGGCGGCAATGTGCTTGTCCGGGCAGATCGCGCCGGCCTTGATGCGGTTTTCGCCGACGAGCTCGACCTGTCCAAACCCCTTGGCCGACAGGCGCACGACGACGCCCGGAATGCCGCCGTCGCGGACCAGCAGGTTGGAACCGACGCCGATCACCGTCAGCGGTATTTCCTGCGGCAGCATTTTCAAAAACGCCACAAGATCATCGACGTCATGCGGCTGGAACATCAGTTCCGCCAGACCACCCGCCTGGAACCAGGTCACGCGATCCATCGGCGCGTCCGGCGTCAGACGCCCGCGCAGTTGGTTGACCCCCTCCCCGAGCGAGGCCAGCAGCTTTTCCCCATCTACCTGCTTCATTCTTACAGTCCTGCTATGCTTTCCAGTTCCTTCGGCAAGGATGCCGCCCACTGTGTAATGTTACCTGCTCCCAGAAGAACCACGAAATCACCCGGTTTCGCAATGCCTGAAACGATGGGTGCCAGTTCGCCCGGCGAAGCGATGAAGCGCGCGTCGCGATGTCCGCCGGCGCGGATGCGCGAAACCAGCGCCTCGGAATTGGCTCCTTCGATCGGATCCTCGCCGGCGGCATAGACCGGAGCCAGGATGATGCTGTCGGCATCATTGAAGCAGGTGGCGAAATCCTCGAACAGGCTCGACAGGCGCGAAAAGCGATGCGGCTGGTGGACGGCGACGATCCGGCCCTTGCAGGCCTCGCGCGCCGCCTTCAGCACGGCCTTGATCTCGACCGGATGATGGCCGTAGTCATCGAAGACCGACACGCCGTTCCAGGTGCCTGTCAGGGTGAAGCGCCGCTTGACACCAGCGAAGGCGGCAAGCCCCTTGCGGATATCGGCTTCGGAAATACCCAGGCGGTTGGCAACCGCGATTGCCGCCGTTGCGTTGGAAATGTTGTGGCGACCCGGCATGGGCAGGGTCAGATCCTTGAAATTGAAGACCCGGCCGGTGCGACGACGGCGGATCTCGACGTCGAAGGTCGCCCTTGTACCGTCCATGCGGATATTGGAGAAACGTGCGTCTGCTTGCGGGTTCTCGCCATAGGTGACGATCTTGCGGTCCTCGATCTTGCCGACCAGCGCCTGGACTTCCGGATGGTCGATGCAGAGCACGCCGAAACCGTAGAACGGCACGTTCTCGACGAACTGGCGGAAGGCCGCCCGCACCGCGTCGAAATTGCCGTAATGATCGAGATGTTCGGGATCGATATTGGTGACGACCGCGACTTCGGCCGGAAGCTTCAGGAATGTGCCGTCCGATTCGTCGGCCTCGACCACCATCCACTCGCCCTCACCCATGCGGGCATTGGTGCCGTAGGCGTTGATGATGCCGCCATTGATGACGGTCGGATCGAGCCCGCCGGCATCGAGAAGCGTCGCGACCATCGAGGTCGTCGTCGTCTTGCCATGGGTGCCGCCGATGGCGATCGCATTGCGGAAGCGCATCAGCTCGGCCAGCATCTCGGCGCGGCGCACCACCGGCAGCGATTTTTCGCGCGCGGCGATCAATTCCGGATTGGTCTTCTTGATCGCGGTCGAGACAACCACCACTTCGGCATCACCGAGATTATCCGCCTGATGGCCGACAAACACCTCGATGCCCTTGTCGCGCAGGCGCTGGACGTTGGCGCTGTCCGACTGATCCGAACCCTGAACACGATGGCCGAGATTGTGCAGCACTTCCGCAATGCCGCTCATGCCGATGCCGCCGATGCCGATGAAATGTACGAGGCCGATGGCCTGGGGCATCTTCATGCCTGAACTCCACTCTTATTCTTATTGTTCTTGTATTCGGCGATCGAACGCTTTTCTGCAATAGCGATCACGAGATCGGCCAGCCGCTCGGTGGCGTCCGGCCTGCCGGCCTTCCTGGCCGCCGCCGCTACGGCCTCCAGCCTGTCGGGTTCGTTCATCGCCGCAGCGATCAGGCCGGAAAGCTTTTCGGGCGAAAGGTCCGACTGCTGGACGACCTCAGCGCCGCCTTCGGCAAGCAGCGCTGCAGCATTGGCTGCCTGATCGTGATCGAGCGCATAAGGGTAAGGCACAAGGATCGCCGGGCGGCCGATAACGGCGATTTCGCTCACCGTCGATGCGCCGGAACGGCAGATGACGAGATGCGCCTCAGCCAGTCGATCGGCCATATCGGAGAAGAATGGCGCGATGTCGGCCGGCGCCTTCAACTTGGCGAAACAGGAGGTGACGCGATCCTTGTCTTCGGGCCGGGCCTGCTGGGTAACGATGAGCCGTTCTCGAAGAGCCGGCTCCAGAAGACTGATGGCGGTCGGCACGGCGGACGAAAAGAACTGCGCGCCCTGGCTGCCGCCGAACACGACCAGCCGGAATGGGGCATCGCCGCGGGAGGCGATATAGGGGATCCTGGCGGCGTCGAGCACCGGCGGGCGGACCGGATTTCCGGTGACGACCGTCTTGGCAGCGTATTCGCCCTTGCCTTCGGGCAGGAAACCGCCGGCTATCGCCGCGACCCGTCTGGCAAGCGCCTTGTTGGCGCGGCCCATGACGGCATTCTGTTCGTGGATAAGTGTCGGAATGCCGAGCCCGGTCGATGCCAGGAGCGGCGGCACGGTCGGATAACCGCCAAACCCGACGACTGCGACGGGCCTCAGACGTGTCATCAACCTGCGGGCGGTGCGAAGACCCTTCCACAGGGTCAGCGCAGTCTTTGCCATGGCAAACGGGTTCTTCGATGCGAAAGTCGCGGACGGCACGACATGGACATCGTCGGCCGGAAACTTTCCGGCAAAGCGCTCTGCCCGGCTGTCGGTGACCAGATGTACCGAGTAGCCCTGCCGGCGCAATTCGTGACCAAGCGCTTCGGCCGGAAACAGGTGACCACCGGTTCCTCCGGCGGCCAGCACGATGATACCCTTGCTCATTCGAATACTCCGCCCGTCACTCGGCTGGCACGCCCTGCGCGACCCTGAACAGGCTGCGCTCCTGCGCCCTCTTTTCGGGCCGGTGACGCGTCAATGCAAGGATAAACCCGGCGGTGATGCAGATCGCGACCTGCGAGGAGCCGCCGTAGGAGATCAATGGCAACGTCATGCCCTTGGCAGGCATCAGTTCGAGATTGACGCCGATATTGATCATCGACTGGATGCCGATCTGCAGAACGAGGCCCGCGACGGCAAAACGGTTGAAGTCGTTGCGCTCCTTGAACGCATGGTTCAGACCGCGCAGCACGATGAAGGCAAAGATCAGGACCAGCGCCATGCAGAAGACGATGCCGAACTCTTCCGCCGCGACGGAAAAAACGAAGTCGGTATGGCTGTCGGGCAGGATGCGCTTGACGATCCCCTCGCCCGGGCCCTGGCCGAACCAGCCGCCGCGGACGATAGCCTCATGGGCAGTCTCCACCTGGAAACGGTCACCTTCGCCGGTGAGGAACTTGTCGAAACGCGCCGTCACGTGCGGCAGCATGTAATAGGCCGCGACCAGGCCGCCGACACCAAAGCCGCCGAGAAGCACGATCCACAGCCACGGCATGCCGGCCATGAAAAACATGCCGCCCCACACGACGCTTGTCAGGATCGTCTGGCCAAGGTCAGGCTGGGCGATCAGCAACGCTCCGACGATGCCGAAGAGGATGATCGCAAAGAGGTTGCCGGGAATTTCCGGTTGCCGCGCATGCTCGGAAAACAGCCAGGCGCAGACGACGACGAAAGCCGGTTTCATGAATTCCGACGGCTGGATGGAGAGGACGCCGACCCCGATCCAGCGCCGCGCGCCCTTGACCTCGACACCGAAAAACAGCGCCAGCACCATCAGGATCAGCGAGACGGCAAGGATGACGATCGCGGTGCGCCGCACCTGCCTCGGCGAGAGGAAGGACAGGCCGAACATGACGATCAGCGAGGGAATGATGAACAGCGCATGTCGTTCGACGAAGTGGAAGGGCTGCAGGCCGATACGCTCGGCCACCGCCGGCGATGCGGCGAAGGACAGCATGAAGCCGATCCCCATCAACAGGATGAAGGCCGCCAGGAAAAAGCGGTCAATGGTCCAGAACCAGTCTGCGAGCGGTCCTCGGTCTGCGCGGCTTACCATCGTCTCAGTTCCTTTTCCCGGTCTCGACCAGCATCGTCACGGCATCCAGGCCTGCCACGAGCTCGACAAAAGCATCGCCGCGGACCTCGAAATTCCTGAACTGATCGAAGCTTGCGCATGCCGGCGAGAGCATCACCGCCGATGCGATGGCATCGCCATCGGCGTCTGCTGCAGCATGGGCGAGTGCTTGATCCAGCGTGCCGGAGATCTCGTAACGCACGCTGTCGCCCAGGGTGGCCGCAAATGCCGGCGCGGCCTCTCCGATCAGATAGGCTTTGACGATATGCGAGAAGAGTGGTGCGAGGCTTGCGATGCCGCCCTGCTTCGGCAGACCACCGGCAATCCAGTAGATTCGGTCATAACTCGAAAGAGCGGGAGCTGCCGCTTCCGCGTTAGTCGCCTTGGAATCGTTGACAAAAACTACCTGGCCGCGACGCCCGACAGGCTGCATCCGATGTTTCAGCCCAGGGAAGGACTTCAGGCCCCCGCGGATTTCATCGGCGGAAAGGCCAACCGCGAGGCAGGCCGAAACGGCGGCGGCAGCGTTCTGGGCGTTATGCGCACCCTTCAGCGTCTCGATGCCGTCGAGATCGGCGATCTCTTCTGCCACGCCACCGCATACCTGCACCAGCCGGCCACGATCGGCATAAATGCCGTCGGTAACCGGGCTACGCTTGGATATCCTCTTGACCGTGACGCCAGCCCGCTCGACACGATCGGCGATCAGGGCGCAATAGCTGTCGTCGACGCCGATAATGGCGGTATCGCTGCCGGCAACAAGACGTTCCTTGACGTCGGCATAATGCTGCATCGTGCCGTGCCGGTCGAGATGGTCGGGTGTCAGGTTGAGCAGGATGCCGGCCGTCGGGTTGAGCGTCGGGGCGAGATCAATCTGGTAGGACGAGCATTCAACGACGTAGAAACGACCGTCCTGCGGCGCATCAAGCGTCAGCACCGCCGTGCCGATATTGCCGCCGAGTTGGGTATCGCGGCCATTTTCCCTGAGGATATGAGCAATCAGTGCGGTCGTCGTCGATTTGCCGTTGGTGCCGGTGATGGCGATAAACGGGCAGTCCGGCGCATGCGCGCGGCGTTCTCGGACGAAAAGCTCGACGTCGCCAATGATCTCGACACCGGCGGCTCCCGCCAGATCGACCGTCCAGTGCGGTTTCGGATGAGTGAGCGGCACGCCCGGCGACAACACGAAGGCTGCCTGTCTGCCCCAGTCGATCCCCCTCAGGTCGGCGACCTCGATGCCAGCCTGCGCCGCCTTCGCCACGCTGTCGGGATTGTCATCCCAGGCCGTCACCCTCGCTCCGCCGGCAACCAGCGCCTGAGCGGTCGCAAGTCCGGAGCCGCCGAGCCCGAACAGCGCAACGTCTTTGCCTTTGAAGGTCGTGACCGGGATCATTGTCTATTACCGAAGTTTCAGGGTGGATAGGCCGAGCATGGCCAGGCCAACGGCTATGATCCAGAAACGGATCACCACCTGGCTCTCCGTCCAGCCGAGTTTTTCGAAATGGTGGTGGATCGGCGCCATCAGGAACACCCGCTTGCCGGTCATCTTGAAGAAACCGACCTGGATGATCACCGACAGCGTCTCGATGACAAAAAGCCCACCGATGATCGCCATGACGATCTCGTGCTTGGTGGCAACCGCGACCGAACCGATCAGGCCCCCGAGCGCCAGCGATCCGGTATCGCCCATGAAGATGGCGGCCGGTGGCGCATTGAACCACAGGAAGCCAAGGCCCGCGCCGATCACCGCGCCGAGAATGACGGCGAGTTCGCCGGTACCGGGTACGAAGTTGATCTGCAGGTAGTTGGCGAAAACGGCGTTACCGGCGAGATAGGCGATGACGCCGAAGGATGCGGCCGCGATCATCACCGGCACGATGGCAAGACCATCGAGACCATCGGTGAGGTTCACCGCGTTGCCGGCCGCGACGATGACGAAACCGCCGAAGAGGATGAAGAATATCCCGACGTTGAGGACATATTCCTTGACGAAGGGAAAGGCGATCGAGGTGGCAAGCCCCGGATTGGCGGTCTGCGAATGCATCGCCATGCGCATCATGAAAAACACCGCGACGCCAGCAACGAGAAACTCGATGCCGAGGCGCGCCTTGCCGGAAAAACCCTTGTCCGACTGTTTGGTGACCTTGAGATAGTCGTCATAAAAGCCGATCGCACCGAAACCGAGCGTCACCAGCAGTGTGGCCACGACATAGACGTTGGAGAGGTCTGCCCAGAGCAGCGATCCGCCGACAATGCCGGCGAGAATCATCAGTCCGCCCATGGTCGGCGTGCCGGCCTTCTTGAAATGGGTCTGCGGACCGTCGGCGCGGATCGGTTGACCCTTGCCCTGCCGGACGCGCAGCGAATCGATCATCCGCGGACCGAACAGGAAGACGATTAGCGCCGAGGTGAACAGGGCTGCGCCAGTCCGGAAGGTGATGTATCGGAACAAATTGAAAAACTGCAGTTTGTCCGACAGTTCGACAAGCCAGATCAGCATGAGGGCCCTTTCGCGAAGCCGCTAAAATTCAAAGTTGGTGGTCCGTGTCGGGTAATGCCGGATAGTTGTCAAGCAAAGCCGAAACGATCTTGCCGAAGCCGAGACCAAGTGACGATTTCACCATGACCACGTCGCCGGGCCTGACGGAGCGGACAACATGGTCCACCAGATCGGATGTCTGTTCGTGGTAGGCGACCTCGACGCTGTCGGGCAGCGCGTCGCGAAGCACGGCCATTTCCTTGCCGGCCAGCCAGACATGTTCGATGCCGGCAGCCAGCAGCGGGCCGACAAGCTCTTCATGCACAGTTTCAGAAAACTCGCCCATTTCCAGCATGTCGCCAAGAACGGCGATCCGCCGGCCGGAGAGTTCCGGCGCAGTCGAGGCAAGCAGTGCGATCGCGGCACGCATGGAGGCCGGATTGGCGTTGTAGCTTTCGTCGATCAGAGTCAGATGCCCCTCGCCGATGCCGAGCCGATGACGCTCACCCCTGCCCTTGACCGGCCGCAATTGGGCAAGTGCTGCAATGCCAAGCTCGATATCGGCGCCGAGGAGATCGCAGGCGCCGAGTGCCGCCATGGCATTTTCGGCAATATGGCGGCCGGGTGCACCGATCCTGACTTCACGGGTCTCGCCGTCGAGCAGGGCCCAGATCGTCGAACCTTCACCGTCGCCCTCGAAATCGGCAAGACGGAAATCCGCCTTGGCATGCTGGCCGAAGCTGCAGATCCGAGTAACGCCGGCTTCCTGCGCGCGCTCGGCGAGGAATTCATATTGTTTGATGTCCCGGTTGACCACCGCAACACCGCCTTCGACGACACCGTCGAAAATCTCGGCCTTGGCTGCCGCGATCTCTTCCAGATCCTTGAAATGACCGAGATGGGCAGCCGCAATCGTGGTGATGATCGCCACATGCGGTTTGACCATCTTCACCAGCGGCGTGATCTCGCCCGCATGGTTCATGCCGATCTCGAAGACGCCGTAATCGGTATCGGCCGGCATGCGGGCAAGCGTCAGCGGCACGCCCCAGTGATTGTTGAATGAGGCGACGGCGGCATGCACCTTGCCGGAAGGCGCCAGAACGTGACGCAGCATCTCCTTGGTGGTGGTCTTGCCGACGGAGCCCGTGACCGCGACGATGCGGGCGCGGCTGCGCGCACGCGCGGCGACCGCCAACCTGCCGAGCGCGACGAGCACGTCCTCGACAACGATCATCGGCACGGTCAGCCGGCCGAGCGCCGGGATCTTGCTTTCGCTGACAACGATCAGCGGCGCACCATTGGCAACGGCGATATTCGCATAGTCATGACCATCGACGCGGTCGCCCTTGATGGCGAAAAAGGCTTCACCTGCACCGATCGAACGGCTGTCGATGGAAATACCCGTGATGCCTTCAGGAAGCACGCCGACCGGGCGCCCGCCCATCACGGCCGTCATTTCTTCCGATGTCCAAAGAAAGCTCACGATGCCCGCTCCTCCAGCGCCTTGCGCAGTTCCACATGATCGGAGAAAGGCAGGACCGTCGTCCCGACCGTCTGGCCTTCCTCATGTCCCTTGCCGGCAACGATCAGCGTATCGCCCGAGCCAAGCATATTGACGGCATGGCGGATCGCCTTTGCCCGGTCGCCGATCTCGATCGCGCCCGATGCCGTGGCCATGATCTCGGAGCGGATGACTTCCGGCACTTCTGAGCGCGGATTGTCGTCGGTTACGACAACGACGTCGGCCAGCCGGGTGGCGATCTCGCCCATGATCGGCCGCTTGCCCCTGTCACGATCGCCGCCGCAGCCGAACACGACCAGAACCTTGCCGCTGGTAAAGGGACGTACGGCCGACAGAACCTTTTCCAGCGCATCCGGCTTGTGCGCATAATCGACATAAGCGAGCGCGCCGTCCTTTGTGTGGCCGACAAGCTCGAGGCGCCCCGAGGCGCCCTGCAGCGTCTCGAGCGCTTCAAAGGCCGTCCCTGCAGCAACGCCGGTGGAAATCGCAAGGCCGGCGGCTACCAGCGCGTTGGCGAGCTGGAAATCGCCCGCAAGCGGAATGTCGATCTCGTAGATGCGGCCAGCGTGATGAATTTCGGCCATCTGCTTGTGGCGGAAATGCTCGACGCGCTTGATGCAGATATAGTCGCCGCTACGGCCCACCGTCCTGACATCGAGGCCGGATGCCGTGGCAACGCGGATCGCCTCTTGCGACCATTCGTCGTCGGCAAAGATCACGGCCGGCGCGCCCTTCGGCATCAGCGTGTCGAACAGGCGCATCTTGGCCGCCATATAGTCCTCCACCGTCGGGTGGTAGTCCATGTGATCGCGCCCGAGATTGGTGAAGGCGGCGGCGACAAGCCTGACGCCATCGAGGCGCGACTGGTCGAGACCGTGACTGGAGGCTTCCATGACGGCATGTGTCACGCCCTCGTCGGCAAGTTCGGCGAGCAGCTTTTGCAGTTCGACCGGATCCGGCGTCGTCAGCGAACCATAATCATTGCGCTTGGGCGAGATGACGCCCGTGGTGCCGACCTGGGCGGCATCGAGGCCGGCCTTGGCCCAGATCTGCCGGGTGAATGACGCGACGGAGGTCTTGCCGGCGGTGCCTGTCACGGCGACCATCGTTTCCGGCTGCCGACCGAAGAAACGGGCTGCGGCAAGGGCAAGAAACCGTCTCGGATCGGAAACGGTGATGACAGGGATCTCGGCTTCGACCGGATGGCCGGCAACGATCGCGGCCGCTCCACGCGAGGTCGCGTCACCGACAAAACCCGATCCGTCAGCCTTGTTGCCGGCAAGTGCAACGAACAACATGCCCGGCGTTATCCTGCGGCTATCGGCGGAAAGGCCGCCAATCTCGATATCCCCCACCGCATCCGTGAAGGAGCCGGAAAGAAGGTCGTTGATGGCCGGAACATCCGGGCCGACAAGATCGCGCAGTTTCATCGATTGCATTCCATCTTTCGAGTGGCGTTTACGAATCGCCGTCCGAGTTGTTGTCGCTCAATAAGACACAAGCAGGGCAGAACCGTCATTGCCGAATTTCGGCTTCACACCGAGAATGGGCGCAGCGCGGCTGATGATCTCCTTGACCATCGGGGCGGCCGACATGGCAGCAAGGGCCGCACCGTTGCCTTTGTCGGTCTTCGGCTCGTCGCTGAAGCTCAAGACCACATATTGCGGATTGCTCATCGGGAAGGCCGAAAGGAAGGCATTGAAGTTCTTGTCGTGGGCATAACGGCCGTTGACAACCTTGTCCGCCGTACCGGTCTTGCCGCCGACATCGAAGCCTGCGACGCGGGCGTTGCGGCCGGAGCCGTTGGCGCCGTTCCACTCAAACAGATAACGCATGTCCTTGCTGGTCGACGGCTTGAGGACCTGGGTGGCGACCGAATCGGCCTGTTCGCGGGTTCGAGGCAGGAAGGTCGGCTGGATCAGTTCGCCGCCATTGACCAGAGCCGCACCGGCGACCGCCGTCTGCAGCGGCGTCGTCGAGACACCGTGACCGAAGGAAATGGTGATCGAGTTGATCTTCTTCCATTCGCGCGGCTGGCTCGGCTGGGCGACTTCGGGCAACTCGGTCTTCATCTTCGACAGCAGCCCAAGCCGCGTCAAAAAGTCCTTGTGGTTCTCGATGCCGACCGCATCGGCGATCTTCGCGGTGCCGATGTTGGACGAATACTGGAAGATTTCCGGCACGCTGAGGAAGCGGCCCTTGCCGTGAAAGTCCTTGATGGTGAAGCCGCCGATGCGGATCGGGAAACGCGCATCAAATGTGCTGTTGAGGTTCATCTTGCCGTCGTCGAGGCCCATGGCAAGCGTGAAGGACTTGAAGGTCGAGCCCATCTCGAACGTGCCGTTCGACATGCGGTTGAACCAGCCCTTGTCGCCATCGGCATTGGGATCGTTCGGATCGAAATCCGGAGCAGACGCCATGCCGAGAACCTCGCCCGTATGAATATCGAGCACCACGGCGCCGGCACCGATAGCGCTGTATTTGCCGATCGACTGCGACACGACATCCTGTACGATCGCCTGGACGCGAAGGTCGATGGACAGCTTGACCGGTTCCAGAGGCTGGTTCGAGGTCATGCCGACGGATGCCAGATCGGCAAGACCTTGGCTGTCGATATAACGCTCCATGCCGGCCACGCCGCGGTTGTCGATATTCACGTAACCGACGATATGCGCTGCCGTGCGCCCACCAGGATAGAAGCGACGCTTTTCGGGGCGAAACCCGATGCCCGGAATACCGAGTGCCAGAATTTGGCTCTGCTGCTTCGGAGTCAACTGACGGCGCAGCCACTGGAAGCGCGAATTGGACTTGAGCCTGGAATAGGTCGACTTGACGTCGAGATCGGTCAGCACGGTGGAGAGTTTCTCGACCACCTCATCGGCGTCGACGACCTTGTGCGGCTCGGCAAACAGCGAAACCGTGCGGATGTCGGTCGCCAGCACGGCGCCGTTGCGGTCGACGATGTCCGGGCGCGACGCCATCAGGCGGTCTGCCGGCAGAATGCTCGATGTCGTCTCTGGATGGGCCACGCCGTATTGGACGAGGCGTCCGCCGATCATCACGTAGAACATCGCAAAGCCCGCGATCAACAGACCGACACGGTTGCGGGCCTGTGATGATTTGCGTTTGCGCGTGCCCTCGAATGCCGGTCCACGGGCAATCGAGCGCCCTTTTCGGTCGGACGAGAAATGTGCCCGGCGCTTGACCATCATTATCCGAGACAAGAAGCTCATCAGCGTTTCACCGAACCAGTGGAGATTGCATCGGGAGTGAAGCCGCGCGGCAGCGGCAACGGGATTTTCGGAGCGGGCGTCGCCTTTGCCTGTGCGACCCCCTTGAGGGCGGCAGCCACTTCGCCGCTCTTGCCGGCGATGATGTCCTCGATCGTCGTATCGGCCTGCGGCAGTTTCGACCTTTGCATCGGCAGTTCACGCGGCATGGAGAGCTGCGTCGGCTCGGTCGGCACCAGACCAAGCTCGGTATCGTAGACCTTGATCAGCGGTTGTAGGCGATTCGGCTGAGTTACCAGGGCCCAGTCAGCCTTAAGGAGGTCGATCGTGTCGCGCTCAAGCTTGATTTCCGATTCGAGGTGACGCACCTGCGTCAGCTTCTCGTCGGCGCGATGCTTGATGGTGTAGGTGACGACCGCCATCGTGGTCATCACCCCGATCAGGACGAGATCGAAACTTCTCAGCATCGTCAGGCTCCCATCGTCTTGAGGCTGGCAAGATCGGGCAATGCAAAAATCGACATGTCGGCGGCACCGGGAGCAGCGGTCGTGCGCACACCCATGCGCAGCTTGGCGGAACGTGCCCGCGGATTGATTTCCGCCTCGGCTTCGCTTGCCGCGACCATCTGCTTGCCGGGAAAATCGAAGGCGGCCTGGCGCACCTCGACAACCGGCATGTGCCGCGAGCCGGACGCCTTGCCGGAACGGTCGGAGAAGAACTGCTTGACGATCCGGTCTTCCAGCGAATGAAAGGTAACAACCACGAGGCGGCCGCCCGGTTTCAGGGCCTGCTCGGCGGCGAAAAGCGCGCGTGCAAGTTCACCCAACTCGTCATTGACGAAAATCCTGAGCGCCTGGAAGACGCGCGTGGCGGGATGGATCTTGTCCTTGGCACGGCGCGGATTGACCGTCTCGATCAGATTGGCAAGATCACGCGTCGTCTCGAACGGCTGTGTGGCGCGGCGCTTTTCGATGGCGCGGGCAATACGGCCGGGATGCTTTTCTTCGCCAAGAAAGCCGAAAATCCGGATCAGATCGCCGACCTTGGCGCGATTGACGACATCTGCGGCGGAAACACCGGCGACCGACATGCGCATGTCGAGCGGCCCATTTCTCTGGAAGGAGAAGCCGCGCTCGGCCTGGTCGATCTGCATCGAGGAGACACCGATATCGAAGACGACACCATCAAGCCCGCCTTCGGGAACATGATCGGCGAGACGGGAAAATTCGGAATGAACAAGCGTCAGGCGACCCTTGTGCCGTTCGGCCATGTCCTGACCGGCCGAAATCGCGGTCGGATCACGATCGAGAGCAATGACAGCGCTTCCAGCCGAAAGAATAGCGGAGGTATAACCGCCAGCACCAAAAGTGCCATCGAGAATGACTTTTCCGGCTGCCGGCTGGAGCGCGTCGAGAACCTCGGCCAGCAGAACCGGAACATGACGAGCCGCGCCGCCTTCGGCCTCAACCTCAGCATTGTCCGACTTCATGACCATACCGCACTCCTGCTACCCTTGGAGCACAAAACCGCTCGCCCCGTTCCGTCGACTGCGACGCCTCCAAACCTCAAATCACCCAGCAAAAACCGGAGCGCCGACCGAACGGACCGCCGTTCGACCGAAACGTCCGATTGAGAGGCGAAAACTCGCTCATAAGCAGAGTGATAATGGAACAACATCGAACCATAGGAATATCGGCGGGACGAGCCCCGCTAGCCCTTCCCAGTCAACGTTTATTTATGAGCGGTTAAGTTTAACAAAGCGTTACCAAGAGCATTGCGAGACCTCGCGAAGACCGCCTGTCAGGCGCCTTCGAGATGATCACAACCCGTTGAAAACGAGGTGATTTCACGAGAGAATATGCCGGCCCCTTCAAGCGTGGAGAGCGGCACACTTTTCAACTCCAAAAAACAGATTGCAACCGAAATGCAACCTGAAGAGATTCGCCAGTTGGCCTGTAAGCCGGGTTCTGTAAGGCTCCGGCGCGAACACCGGAACGTGGCAGCCATTCATCTGGGACGATGCTTGCACATCGCCTCGCGCAACCCACCCGGATAACTGGCCCGGAAACGGGCTGTAGGCGCTTTTGGCGCCCCGCGTTATCCCTATTCGGTCTTGCTCCCGGTGGGGTTTACCTTGCCACCTCTGTTGCCAGAGGCGCGGTGGGCTCTTACCCCACCCTTTCACCCTTACCCCGCAAATGCGAGGCGGTCTGCTTTCTGTGGCACTTTCCCTAGGGTCGCCCCCGCCGGACGTTATCCGGCACCGTATTTCCGTGGAGCCCGGACTTTCCTCACCCTACCGCCTTTCGGCATTGGTAAAGCGCGGCTGCCCGGCCAACTGGCACCGGCTCCATAGACGGTTTGAAAAGCAAAGGCCACTGCCCGCGGCAAAGATTCCGTCAGGCAAAGCTCACCGAGAACTGCACGTCATAAGCATCGTCCTCAATCTGCCCGTGATAGATCAGCTCGGCACCGAGACGTCCGATCTCGTCGGATGACTTGGCGGCAGCGCCACATCCTCCGGTCAGCACGCCGATCCGCGACGACTGGGTGAACCCGATTGCCGGATATCCGGTCGGTGTCTTGGAAACGACGCAGGCGCTTGTGGAAATCCGGCTGCGGTCGATCTCGGGCACCAGTGTCGCGATGATGCGGGCGTGATGGTCGCGTGCCACCTGACGCCCACCGGTCCGGAACCATGCCCGCATATCGGGGTCCGAGGTGATCGGCAGATCGTCCGGATCACCACCGATCTTGAGATAGGTCCTGCCGTCCGGATAACGGACCGGCGGCAGCATGTAGATGTGGTCGCGAGGGTCATGCGGCTCGTAGATCAAGGACGGCATGCCGGCGAATTTCGGCAGATCGTCTTGCGGGATCTCGAAAAACGTAATCGTACGCCCGTAAACGGACATTTCGACGGGCTGCGGCAGCAGATCCCTGGCGATCGAAAAGCCGCCGGCGGCGAGAAGAACCCTGTCGGCATGATAGGTATTGCCGGCAGAGGTCGTCACCACGGCATATCCATCGCTGTCACGGATCGAGACCGCGATCTCGTCGATCAGGTCGACGCCCTGGCGGTGTGCAAGCGTGGATTGGGCCGCGACCAGAGCCCGTGGATTGACGTGGCCGGCATTGTCCGCCTCGTAGACGCCCTCGCAGCCCGGCTCGAAGCCGAAATAGGGAAATGCAGCCGTGAGGTCTTCGTCATCCTTCATCTCGATCGTCACGCCGAGCTCTGCCGCCGCATCGCAGATGCCGCCGATATAGCTGTGACCGCTTGCGCGGGCCGGACCGACCATCAGGCAGCCGACAGGATGATAGAAACGAATTCCGCTCTCGGCCTCGATATCGAGATATCGGGCGATCGAGCGATTGGCGAGGCGCGCCCAGACGGGGTCGGGATCGATGGTCCTGGTGATACGGGCCTCATCGTAATGGCTGGCAAAAACGCCCTCGTGGCGTGTCGGATCCTTGGGTTCATCCGGGCCGATCAGTGCCACTCCATCGGTCCATTGCGACAGGTGACGGGCGGCGGCGGCCCCCATCATCCCCCGCCCAATGACGATATATCTGTAGCGCCGTTCCATGCCCTGCCCTTTCGATTCGCGGCCGGCGGCCCTGTGTCAAACGAGGCAAACCGGCCGATTCCAGAATCGCACTATCGGCAGGCTCGGCTCAAAAGGCCAGCGGGAACGTCCGGCCGTAATCGAGCGCCACCGTTGCTATGACCGGCGTGTCGGCCTGCGCCTCGGCGAGGACGGGCTTGGCCAGAAGGGGCTTGTGGAGTTCGATGGAGGCGATCACCGTCTGGACCCTGTTGCAATAGTGCTGCGATACCGGATTCATCCGTCTTGCACCATGACCGGCATTGTATTTGAGGATGGTGCGACACAGCTTGCCGTCACCGAGATCATGGGCACCGGCCAGATATTTCATGCCGTAGCGGATATTGGTCTCGGGGTCATAAAGGCCGAAGGGCGCGCCCTTGAAACCCATCAGCTTCGCCGTGGCCGGCTTGATCTGCATCAGGCCGATCTCGCCGGCACTGCCCTTGGCAGTCGGGCGGAAATTGCTTTCGATCTGCACCACCGCCAGCGCCAGTTCCTCGGGCACGTCGTATTCCGCGGCGTATTGGCGGATCAGGCCTTCGTAATGCGCCCGACGGATGGAGAGTTTTTCTTGCGGCGTGTCGGCTGCAGCGTCTGTTTCGCGGCTTTCCCAGGGGGTAACAGCCTGTTTCTTTACGTAGGTGGTCGTTTCTCCGCCGTCTTCGGCGCGCACGAAATCAGTCCCCGCAGCGAGCATGGCAATGCTTGCTGCGGCTGCAACAGCCAGTCTTCTCATTGGATTAGTTCAGTCTCCGGATAAGGTCCTGGAACTCGAGGACCTGTCAGGCGCGCGGATGCCGCAGCATCACTGGAACGCCCGCCGGAAGGACGGGGCGTCTATTGACGAAACCTGATCGTTTTTCTCTGCAACCCCCGCCTACAAGGTGATTGCGCGAGCCACTGGTTAAAACCGGATATTGCGGAAAACATGTGGCAATGCAGCATTGTCTAATATTTAATCGCTGCACGAGAGGTAGGCTCAGGCATTTTCCTGGCTGTATTTCGGCAGCGAAGTTAACAACCGGTGCAGGGTATCTATGGTCGAAAAATCGGCGATACCGTCCACCAGGGCCGGCCTGAAATGCCGCTGGAAGGCTTCGACGACGCCCTTGGTACGCTCGCAGAAATCGCCTGTGATCTCAAGATCGTAGCCGTAGAGCGAAAGCATCGACTGAAGCGCCTCGATCGGCTGGCCGTTCTCGCCCAGCTGAAAAAAACGACCACCCGCGACGGGGGCTGCCTCGACCCAGTGGCCAACACCGTTCTGCGACAGAATGGCCCAGGGGAAATTTTCACCCGGATCAACCTTCCGAATGGGGGCAACATCCGAGTGCCCGAGCACCCTTTCGGGGCGAATCGACCACCGTTCGCCGCAATCCCGACACAATTGAACCACCGCGTCGATCTGTGCCGGCGCGAATGGCGGCAGGCCGCCGGGATGGCCGGGATTGGCTATCTCGATGCCGATGGAACAGGAATTGATATCCGCCTCGCCGGCCCAGGCGCTCTTGCCGGCATGCCAGGCGCGGCGCTCCTCCGGCACAAGCTGAAGCACCCGCCCATCCTGGTGGACGAAGTAATGGCTGGAAACCTGGCTTTCCACATTGCACAGCCAGTTCAACGCCTGATCGGCGTCGGGCATGCCGGTGTAATGAAGGATGATCATATCGGGCCGGCGTCCGCCCACACGTTCGCCGTGATTGGGCGACGGACGAACCGATGCAGCCGCATAATCCGCAACGAGATCGGTCATGCTGCGCGGCGCTCTTTCTCGATTGCCTCATAGGCGGCATTGAGAGCCGCCATCCGCTCGTTGGCCACCGCATGCAACGTGGCTGGAACACCACGTGCAATCAGGCGATCGGGATGATGCTCGGAAACCAGCAGGCGGTATTGCTTACGTATCGCGGAGAAATCGTCCTCGCGGGAAACCCCGAGCACAAGATAGGGATCGCGGCCATCGAGATGCACATGGCGCGCCATGATCCGACGGAAATGTTCGTCGTCGATGCGGAAGATCTCGGCAATCCGGCCGAGGAACGAAAGTTCCTTTTCGTGGACCAGACCATCCGCCTTGGCGATATGGAACAGCCCGTCGATGACGCTTTCCAGCATCGGGCAGTTTTCCGCCGCACCGGAACTGCAGAGACCGGCGAGCTTCATCGCATAGGCCTCGTAGCCGGCAACGTCCTGGCGGGCGAGATTATAGAGCCGCGCGACGTTGCGCGCTTCCTCGTCGGGAAAATCGAAGATCTGCTGGAAGGCCTTGACCTCGGCTTCGCTGACGATCCCGTCGGCCTTTGCCATCTTCGCCGAAAGCGCAATGATGGCGACCGAGAAAGAAACCTGACGGCGGGTTTCCGGATCGCCTTCGAACAGCGTGCGGATAGCCTCGACGAAACGGTTCAGCGCATTTCCGGCAGCGTCGCCAACGGCGCTGACCAGACGCTCCCAGAGCGAGGCAATCTGCAGACATGAAAAATCGAATATCATGGATGCTAAATGACCAGATTATGCCGGAAATTGCAACGCGGGCAGCGTTCACCGCCGGATTAAACTATGTTCATGTTATTGGAACAATCGGCCGGATCGGCTTCGTCATGGCGCTATCAGACACCAATGTCTCTGGTCAGGACGCGATGCACCGCCTGGGAGATTTGCGCTGCAAAATGTCCCGCCCGGATTTAGCACCGGCACAATGCGAACTACACAAGGCATTGATATGGAGAGACAATATTGCCTCTTCATCGTCTGGAAACGCTCAACTACACACAAAACAGCACAGGAAAATGACTTTACATGAATCGTCTGCTGGCGCATCCATTTGCGCGGTTTGTCGAGGATACGCGTGAGACACGCGATGGAGGATCCATGGCCAAGCAGAAAGTGGCGTTGCTGACCGCGGGGGGACTTGCCCCATGCCTGTCGTCTGCCGTCGGCGGACTGATACAACGCTATACGGACGTCGCTCCCGAGATCGAAATCATTGCTTACCGCTCCGGTTACCAGGGCGTGCTTCAAGGTGACCGTATCGAGATCAGCCAGGCGATGCGGGAAAAAGCTCATCTCCTTCATCGTTATGGTGGCTCGCCGATCGGCAACAGCCGCGTCAAGCTGACCAATGCCGCAGATTGCGTCAAGCGGGGCCTCGTCAAGGAAGGCCAGAACCCGCTTGCGGTTGCCGCCGAAAGACTGGCGGCCGATGGGGTGACCATTCTCCACACGATCGGTGGCGACGACACCAACATCACGGCGGCGGACCTTGCCGCCTATCTTGGCGCAAACGGCTACGACCTCACCGTCGTCGGCCTGCCGAAGACGGTCGACAACGATGTCGTTCCCATCCGCCAGTCGCTCGGGGCCTGGACGGCTGCGGAAGCGGGCGCCACATTCTTCGACAATGTCTCGAACGAACAGACGGCCGCTCCAAGGACACTGGTCATCCACGAGGTGATGGGCCGCCATTGCGGCTGGCTGACGGCTGCGACCGCACGCGCCTATATCCAGAAAAGCCGGGACAACGAGTATGTCGACGGCTTCATGACAAATGCCGAGATGAAGGGCATAGACGGGCTTTATCTACCCGAAATGACCTTCGATGCGGAAAAGGAAGCCGCGCGGCTGAAAACGATCATGGACAAGCGCGGTTTCGTCACGCTGTTCGTTTCGGAAGGTGCCTGCCTCGATGCGATCGTCGCCGAACGGGAAGCCGCTGGTGACAATATCAAGCGCGATGCCTTCGGCCATGTCAAACTCGACACGATCAATGTCGGCGGCTGGTTCCAGAAGCAATTTGCGGCGCTTCTCGAGACGGAACGTTCGCTTGTGCAGAAATCCGGCTATTTCGCCCGGTCGGCTCCGGCCAATGGCGACGACCTGAGACTGATCCAGGGAATGGTCGATCTGGCGGTGGAGAGCGCTCTCGCCAAAGTCTCTGGCGTCACCGGCCATGACGAGGGCCAGAACGGCAAGCTCAGGACGATAGAATTTCCTCGTATCAAGGGTGGAAAACCTTTCGATATGTCGGCAAGATGGTTCACAGATGTAATGGACCTCATCGGCCAGCCTTTCTCGGCTGCGTGATGGGAAAATGACCGGCGCTGTGGCGTCTGGGAGGGTGATGATGACCTTAGAGGCATGGCTCGCTTTTGCCGCGACCGCGACGGCGTTCCTCCTCGTGCCGAACCCGCTTGCCTCGATCACGGCCGCGTTCTCGGCGTCCTGGGGGAGGAAAAGCGCGTTCGTCACCTTGCCGGCAGCGATTACGGCAATTGTCGTCGGCGCCATCCCTGCGACCGCCATCGCCTTTGCGATTTCCTTCTACTGGCCAAGTTCGGTCGAGGCATTCTCCTGGGCAGGCCTTGCCTATCTGATGCTCTACGTTCTCTACGCCTATCAGGATCCACAGATCCGGGTCGGGCTTGCCGATAACGACAATCTGCCCGAGACGCGGCCGATGCGCGTTCTCGGATATTTCATTCTCGGCGTGTTCAAGAGACTTCGCTATTTCCTTCTGGCTGCAGCGATGACCATCCAGGTCGTCGATCCGGCGCTTCCGGCGGGAAAACAATATGTGCAGATCGTTGCAGCGCTGGCTATCGCCGCCGGCCTTGCGATGTTCGCCTACGCGCTTTTCCCGCGTCGCCTCACCCGCAAACGCCGCCGTATCGCGGCCGCCCGCCAGGCTCTCTACAAGCCCGGAACGCTGTTTATCGCACGCCGCGCCGTCACCGCCGGATACCGACGGATTGCCGCATAAGCCTCAACGATCCGCTGGCGGCTTGCCGACCCCTTACGAATAGGTTAATTGGAATCCACGTTAAGCGGCGCGCGAGCGCTTTTGTTAACGTTCTGGGCAACGATTTGGTGAAAGCGACCCAATGGCGGTAATGCGATTTGTGTGCCGGAAGGCGGCCATGGTTCTTGCCATGTCCTCTGCTCTGGCCGCATGTTCCAGCGTCGATCATGACGGCAAAGTCGCGTCCGGTGAGGCGCAGGATCAATCCGTCCAGCAGACCGCCGATGCCCAGCAGACAAACGGCGTTATTACTATCGCCGGCCAGACCGCACAGCAAACCGACGTCACCATCGTCAAGACCAGCCGCCTGCCGGTGCCTGTGCCGACCGTTTCGGAAGCCGTAACCGTGCAGAATGCCGCGATGGCATCGCCGACCATGGCACCGTTCGTCGCCATGCAACCGATCACGCCCGCATCGCTGGATACGCAGCCGCTTCCGTCTTCGTCAGCGGCGCTCCTTGCATCCGCACAGCCGGCACACGGGCTTGCCAAGGGCAGCCGCCTGGTTTCGCCCTCTGTCGCACCCGCCGTTCAATCCGGACAGATCCAGCCGGCCGCCGCCCAGGCGATCGCGCTCGACGAACCCGAACCGACACCGGACATGGTGGCGCTGCAATCGGTCATTCCGATCCCGCGGCCGCAGATTGCGACAACTACGCTTGCCTATGCCGCCCAGCCGAAGGCCGTCGCCGCAGTTTCGGCGATCGACAGCCGCATGGAGTTTCCGCCGGCACCCGGCGAACCGATGCCCGGCAGCGCTGCGGAAGCTCCGGCCGATCTCAAGAAGCTGATTCACCGTTATGCCGGGCTTTACGGCGTGCCGGAATCGCTGGTGCACCGCGTCGTGCATCGCGAGAGCAAATATGATCCCCGCGCCTATCACAAGAACGGCTATTGGGGCCTCATGCAGATCAAATATTCGACCGCGAAGTCAATGGGTTACGACGGGCCGCCGGAAGGCCTGCTCGATGCGGAAACCAATCTCAAATACGCGATCAAATATCTGCGCGGCGCCTGGCTGGTGGCCGATAACCAGAACGACAATGCCATCCGGCTTTATGCGCGCGGCTATTATTACGATGCCAAGCGCAAGGACATGCTGCACGTCCTCGAAAAGTAGGCGGCATATCAGCCTCCCCTCACCCGTCTGACTATCGCTGACGCAAGCGGCGTTGCGTCATATCCCATGGCGCGCGGAGTGAGTCCCAATCTGACGATCACCAGATTCATCGATGGAATGACGAAGATATTCTGTCCGTCGTGGCCGCTGAGGATGAACGTGTCGCGAGGAAGGCCCGCCTCCGGCTTCGGCAGCCAGGTCTGCATCCTGGAATATCGCCCCCCAGACGCGTGGTTTTCCTGCTGCATCAGGCGGACGAAACCGTCGGGCAACAACCGCTCACCGTGCCACACTCCGTCCTGCGCAAGGAACAGTCCGAAACGTGCCCAGTCGCGCGCCGTTGCATACATGTAGGAACTTCCGACATAGGTGCCGGCGGCATCAACCTCGAGGACGGCAGACCCCATGCCCAGCGGGTCAAACAGCGCCTGTCGCGGATAAGCGAGCGCCACTGTCGTATCGCCCGCATGCTGCATCCAGATTTTCGACAGAAGAACCGATGTGCCGGAGGAATAGCTGAAGCGGCTGCCAATGGCTGCTTCGAGCGGCAGGGTTTCGACGAAGCCTGCCATGTCCGGTTCAAGAAACAGCATGCGCGTCACGTCGGCGACCGCACCGTAATTCTCGTTAAAGGCAAGGCCGCTTTCCATGGCCAGAAGATCGGCGATTCGGATGTCCCGGCGAGCGTCATTTCGCCATGGCGGGAAAAGGTTCTTGTCCTCGAGCGAGAGCCGTCCCTCGGCGATCAGTCGGCCGATCAGGGAGGCGGTGACGGTCTTGCTCATCGACCATCCGAGAAGCGGCGTACCGGAAGAAAACCCGTCACCGTAAGTCTCGGCAACGAGCCGGCCATCCCTGACGACGACGATGCCGCGCATACCGGGTCCGGTTAAAGCCTTGTCTGAAACAATATCTGCAACAGGGCTTTCCAACTCAACCTTTTCACCTTTCGGCCATAAAGCATCCACAGGCTGCGACTTTGCCGAAACGGGCGGCGCGGCGTCGGCAAGCTTTGCACCCAGCGGCACGGTGGCACAGCCTATTCCATCGCGATAAACTGCGGTGCTTGGCGCAAGCCTCCCCAGGAACGCAGCATCGACGCGGTTTTCATTGCGGTCGACCTTGATCCGCATCAGCTGGAGAAGCGGATTGCCCGGCGCCTGGACATCCTGCGCGAAGACCTGATCGGCATCGCGTCCGGCCAGAAAAACATTGGAGCAGACGATTTTGGCCGCATAACCGCTGCCGACCCGAAGAAGGTCTGGAGGAGAAAAATAAAGCCAGAAGGCGATGACGGCGATACCCGCCACGATCAGGGTGGCAAGGCCACGAACTATCCGCTTGAACACCTTCATCCTCTCGGTCATCTGCGATCCTGACCACCCGGCCCCTTGGGCCATGCTCGCCATGCAAGCAAAATCCACCGATGAATGAAAGCTCCTTTCTGGCAAGCCTGCCGGATTGCCGGCAACCCACATCCCGCGTCACGAAGCTGTTGCACGAAGCGGCTAAACGCCTTCGAACTCTTGATGAGGCAGGATTTCAGTCATGGCAGATATCGTCGAAGAACGTGGCTTGCAGAAAAACCGCAAGCTGAAAGACGCCCTCCTGCAGCACAAGGCGCTGTCGGCCCACGGGTTTTCCGAGCGGCTTTTCGGGCTGCTTTTCTCCGGTCTCGTCTATCCGCAGATCTGGGAAGATCCGGCAGTCGACATGGAGGCGATGGAGCTTGCCGAAGGCCACTCGATCGTCACCATAGGTTCCGGCGGCTGTAACATGCTCGCCTACCTGTCGCGTTCGCCGAGCCGGATCGACGTCGTCGACCTCAACCGTCATCACGTCGCGCTCAACCGCCTGAAGCTTGCAGCCTTCAGACATCTCCCTTCGCATGCGGATGTCGTGCGCTATTTCGGCATGGATGGGGTGAAGACCAACAGCCGGACTTTTGACCAGCATATCGCCGGCAATCTCGACGAGGCGACAGAAAGCTACTGGCAGAAACGCTCGATCACCGGGCGCCGCCGGGTCGACGTGTTCAAGCGCAATATCTACCGCACTGGCCTGCTTGGCCGCTTCATCACGATCGGCCATGTCGTGGCGCGCCTGCACGGGGTCGACCTGAAGGAATTTGCCAAGACCCGGTCGATCCGCGAACAGCGCCAGTATTTCGATACCAATATCGCGCCGCTTTTCGATCGTCCGCTGATCCGCTTCGTCACCAGCCGCAAGAGTTCGCTTTTCGGCCTCGGCATCCCGCCGCAGCAATATGACGAACTGGCAAGCCTTGCGCCCAACGGCTCGATCGCGCCGGTCCTGCGCGAACGGCTGGAAAAGCTCGCCTGCCATTTTCCGCTGCGCGACAACTATTTCGCCTGGCAGGCCTTCGCCCGCCGTTATCCGCGCCCGGAAGAGGGCAATCTGCCGGTCTATCTGCGCGCAGAACACTACAAGGCGATCCGCCAGAATGCCGATCGTGTCACGGTCCATCACGAGAGCTTCACCGGGTTGCTGGCACGCAAGCCGGCCGGATCGGTCGACCGCTTCGTGCTGCTCGACGCCCAGGACTGGATGACGGACGAACAGCTGAACGCATTGTGGAGCGAGATCAACCGCACCGCCGCGGCCGGCGCGCGGGTGATCTTCCGCACCGCCGCTGAAAAGAGCGTCATCGAGGGCCGTCTTTCGGACCCGGTACGGCGCGAATGGACTTATCTCGAAGCGCGCTCCAGCGAGCTCAACCTGCAGGATCGCTCGGCGATTTATGGCGGCTTCCACATCTATGCGAAGGCCGCGCCGTGAGCGCCGATACCGCTGCAAACGGCCATGCCGCCGATATGGACCGGATGTATCGCTACCAGCGGCACATCTATGACCTGACGCGCAAATATTACCTCCTCGGTCGGGACCGGATGATTGCCCGGCTGGAAGCACCAGCCGGCGCCAGCATTCTGGAAGTCGGCTGCGGCACCGGCCGCAATCTGGAACTGACCCGTCGCCGGTATCCGGCAGCGAAACTTTACGGCCTCGATATTTCCCAGGAGATGCTGCAGACGGCGCGCGCCAAGCTTTCAGGCGATGGAGACGTGCCGGTACTGATGGTGGCCGATGCGACGAATTTTGCGGCCAGCGCCTTTGGTACCGATGGTTTCGACCGGATCATGATCTCCTACGCGCTGTCGATGATCCCGGCCTGGGATGAGGCCGTGACGGCAGCACTTGCGGCGCTCAAGCCGGGCGGTTCGCTGCATATCGTCGATTTCGGCCAGCAGGAAAGGCTGCCGACCTGGTTTCGCACGATGCTGCAGGCCTGGCTGCGCCGCTTTCACGTCACGCCACGGGCCGATCTTCGCGCAACGCTGGACAGCCGCCTTGAAGCAGCGAATGCCGACATGGTGTTCGAAGCGATCGGCCGCGGTTATGCCTGGCACGCGATCATCGTCAGGAAGAGCTGAAAAAGCGCATCACGACGCGCGGACTTGCCTAACGCATTGTTTACGGCGTTATGGTAAACGGGATGTTCAGACATCTCCCGTGCATCGCGTACAGACTGCGATGCCGTTCGTGGCAAATTCGGATCGTCCATGCACCGCATTCTTCTTGTTCTTGTCGCGACGGCCCTTTTGGCAACCGGTTGCACCTCGACCAGCTACGATCTGATGGACACCGCCTCGATCGGCAAGACCAAGTTCCGCGACAATGACCCGCAGGATTTCGGCCGCAACAATCCCGGCCGCCATGACGTGCACGGCATCGACGTGTCCAAGTGGAACGGCACCGATATCGACTGGCAGACGGTGAAAAAATCCGGCGTCGCCTTCGTCTTCATCAAGGGTACCGAAGGCAAGGACAGGATCGACCCGGCATTCATGACCCATTGGCGCAACGCCGCCAATGCCGGCATTCCGCATGCGGCTTATCATTTCTACTATTTCTGCTCGACGCCGGAGGATCAGGCCGACTGGTTCATCGCCAATGTGCCGAAGGAAGCAAACATGCTGCCGCCGGTGGTCGACATGGAATGGAACCCCGCCTCGCCGACCTGCAAGCTGAAGCCCGATCAGGCGACGGTGCGCGACGTCATGCGCCGCTTCATGGATCGCATCGAGGCGCATTACGGCAAGAGGCCGATCATCTACACGTCTGTCGATTTCCATCGCGACAATCTCGTCGGTGCCTTCAAGGACCACCAATTCTGGGTCCGTTCGGTCGCCGCCCATCCGACGGAGATCTACGCCGACCGCAAATGGGCCTTCTGGCAATATACCGCAACCGGCATCGTGCCCGGCATCAAGGGCGAGACGGACCTCAACGTGTTTGCCGGCACCACGAAGAGCTGGAACGCCTTTATCGCGGCCGCAAACGAATGAGCGTGCTGGCGCCGCGGCGCTGGCAAACTCAATTCTGGCAAAGTCAATTATAGTGCGCTAAATAACCGCCAGTCGCGGCGTTCCGGCGGGCCAATGGGTCGCTGGAAAGGCGCGGGTCTTGCTCATTTTCAATCGACATCACGCAGATCGACATCACGCCCAGATTGTCGCCAGATCACCTCAGGATCGCCTATGCCATTCCTCGACAGCCGCCTTGCCATTGCAGCACTTATCGCCGGGGGCCTGACGGCCCCTGCCCTTGCCCAAACCTCCCCGACGGCACCGGCCGCAACGCCTCCCGCCGTCGCTTGCGGTGGTGAGCTTTCGACATTCCTCGACGGAGTGAAGAAGGAGGCCATTTCCAAGGGTATTCCGGCAAATGCTGTCGACGAAGCGCTGGCCGGTGCCCAGATCGACCCCAAGGTGCTTTCCCGCGACCGCGCCCAGGGCGTCTTCCGCCAGACTTTCCTCGAATTTTCGCAGCGCACCGTCAGCCAGGCCAGGCTCGATATCGGCCGCCAGAAGCTGAAGCAGTATGCGGACGTGTTTTCCCGTGCGGAGAGCGAATTCGGTGTGCCGGCCGGGGTGATCACCGCCTTCTGGGCGATGGAAACCGATTTCGGCGCCGTGCAGGGCGATTTCAATACCCGCAACGCCCTCGTCACCCTGTCGCATGACTGCCGCCGTCCGCAGCTCTTCCAGCCGCAGCTGACCGCGCTGATCGAGATGGTGCAGCACGGCGACCTCAATCCGGCGACCAATACCGGCGCCTGGGCCGGTGAAATCGGCCAGGTGCAGATGCTGCCGGAAGACATCATCGCGCATGGCGTCGATGGCGACAATAGCGGCCATATCGACGTCAAGAGCAGTTCGCCCGACGCGATCCTGACCGCTGCAAAATTCATCCAGAGCATGGGCTTCAAGCCCGGCCAGCCGTGGATCCAGGAAGTAACGCTGCCGGAAAGCCTGCCGTTCGAAAAATCGGGGCTCGGCAATGAAATCCCTGCCAGCCAGTGGTTTTCCTGGGGCGTGACGCCGCGTGACGGCAATCAGAACTTCGGCAACCTGCAGGCGGCTCTCATCCTGCCACAGGGCCGCAAGGGGCCGGCCTTCCTCACCTATCCGAATTTCAACATCTATCTGCAATGGAACCAGTCGTTCATCTACACGACGTCGGCCGCCTATTTCGCCACGCGCCTCTCCGGCGCACCGCCTTATCAGAAGGGCAACCCGGAGCCGGGCCTGGATGTCGATGCGATGAAGCAGCTGCAGGAAAAGCTCGACGCGCACGGCCATGATGTCGGCAAGATCGACGGCATTCTCGGCTCAGGCACCCGCCAAGCCGTACAGGCCGAACAGCTGCGCCTCGGCATGCCTGCAGATGGCTGGCCGACCCTGGCGCTGCTGCAGGCGCTCTGAGCGCTCCGGCCAGGCATGGAACGGATACGGAAAAGGCCACCTTTCGGGTGGCCTTTTTCTATTGGTCCTGGTGACCACGAAACTCGATGGCAGGTTGCCGGATATCAGGAATGCGAACGCTGCGGTTCGTTGGATTTCTTCGCCACAAGGTAATCCTGGCCGTAGGATGTACGAAGACTTCCGCTCGCCTGCAGATCGGCCTGGCGGGCGGCAGCGGCAAACAGACCGTCGGGATAAGTCCCTGTTCCATCGAAGTCGACGACGGACGGGCGAAGAGCATTGACGAATTTGCTGAGCACGATTGCGAACCTCCATTCACGGTATTGCGACGCTTAAAGCGCCCGAAGCGCCTTTCGGTTCCAGGCTGACCGAAAGAAGTTAAAAATTAACCATGTTGAACGGCCATGCTTTGGCACCCGTGTGATTTTTTCGCGACAAGGCATGCGACAAGAAAAATCCGCGCGTTAGCGATCAAGGTGCTTGCGCAGCAATTCGATTCGTTCTAAACGCGCCTCCACACACCGCAATTTACTGCACGGATGGCCTCGTGGCGGAGTGGTGACGCAGAGGACTGCAAATCCTCGTACCCCGGTTCAATTCCGGGCGAGGCCTCCATCCCTTTCCAAAGCTCTTTTTAACCACCTGCAATGCCTAGATTATTTTTCAGGTGTGGCAGTCTGGGCTTGAACCGTTCCGCCACACTAGGATCAGGTGTGGCGCTGCGTTCAGGATTTCGCCCATGACATGGCAGAAGAAATACCGCTGGGCGGTCACGTGGCCCGGTGAAGGGCATGAGGACTGGAGCGGCTATGACGGCGATCTCTACATCGGCCGGATCATGCGAGATAAGACCACCCACGGTAGGGCCGGATCGTTCCTCTGGTCAGGGGCCCGCGCGGTAGAGATTTCAGACATACCGTCATGCCTCACAACGGTTGGCAGCCGGAGCACTGGCAAGCTGCGAAGGCAGTCGAAGACTGGTATGATGCGATGAGGGAGCGGAACGGGTTGGATCCAAGATGAAGCGCTGGGACTTCGAGATAGGCGGCTATATCTTCCTCGCCATGATGTTCGCGGCGCTGGTTCTCGGGGTGGCAAGCGTGGCGCGGGAGGTGCTGGGGTTCGTGGGTATCGGCTAAGGGAAGAAGTCCGTCGTTGTCGTCCAGAACGGATGGCAGCGGTGAGTTAGCCTGGCGAAGCTGTTGCTTCTCACCTCGTACGGGGGGAGTCCTATCACCCACGGCCCGGCCCTTTGGTAGCCGACCGGCCGGTTGGGGCTGGATGTGTCGTTTGGATCGCGCATCGTCTGAATAGTCACCCGCTCCATATCATCCGGCGCCCTGCCGACATACCATGCTATGCCGACGTATTCGCATTCCCGAAGCTTTCTGAACGCGGCCCTCACTTCCGTCTGCCCATTATCGGTTGGCGTGATCGACAATATCTCGAGCTTACTTACGACCGGGAAGAACTTTGTCTCGATGGTTGGCCCGATCGCATAGACGGTGAAGACCATACCGAAGAACGCCACGACGCCACAAAACATCTTCACCAGAACAGCAAGGTAATGTCCGAACTTATGGCCCAACGGAGAACCCTCCCTTGAACATGAAGTTGGCGATGAGAGCCACGGCGGTGCTTCCGAAGGCTGCGAGGATCCAAAGACCGAGCTTATAGATGGCATCGATTCGTGCATCGATGCCAGTAAGTCTTTTATCGAGGTATCCATCCTTGATCTCCTGAACGGCTTGCGCCTTCTCGAAATCGTTGAGGTCATCCTTCACCCCGGCAAGCACGAGAGTGAATTCCGATATGGTTTTGGAATGCGATTGCACATCTCGCTCGAGCAGATCTATGCGCTCTGGTGACATTCATTCTGCTCCTGCAATAAGTATGCGCATCGTTGGGGCCTCAGCCGAGCATCCAATATGAAATAACCGTGAAGCCGACGATGGCGCCGACAACGACGGCCGCGATAACGACGACCGGATGCAAATGGAGGAATTTCATTGTGCCCTCCCCGCCCTGAGATCCGCCCACCAAGCATCGCAATCGACAGACTGGCGATCTCGATTATCGGCAACCACTTCCCAACGCTTCAGTGTGACCACGCGAGGTTCATCGGCCTTCGGCACGACGCGGCCCATCTTGGCATCGCAGGAGGCGTCCAGCGCCGGCAAGGGTGTCTGAGCTTTCGCCTCACCTTGAACCACCGCCGCGGCTTGGGATCGCTCCTCGATTGTCTGACATCCCTTGTTGCTCATCAGCATCAAGGCCAGCGGGAAAAGCATCAGTGCTTTCCGAACCATTCCAGTTCCTCCTGCGTCCATCCGGGGAGATTTGCTTTACGAGCTTCCGCCTCGAGCGCTTCGACCTTCGCGTCAGCCACGTCTTTCGCCCGCTGCGTGGCGTCAGCGCGCTTCTTTGCCTCTGTTGCTGCAATCTCCGCGCTCTGTCTGTCGCGGCGCTCCTTGGCCAACTGTGCTGCGAGAGCGTCGCGTTCGAACGTCGTGACCATGTTGGAGGTAGCGGCGTCCACTCGGTACCAGACAATGCCCGGTACGATCTGCCCCACCCATGGAAGGCGGATGCCCTCATAGAGCAGGACAGAGATGATGATGCCGGCGAATACCGCCAGCGGGATTTTGATGATGTCGGAGAGATTGGCCATGGTCAGATACCGGACACGCAAAGCTCAGCTTCACCCATGCGCTGGGCATCGCCCATCTCGCGGCGGCGAACCAGACCGGTGACCACTTGACCACCTGCACGGTTCCAAGCCGTCTGGGCCTCGCAGGCCTCACGGTACTTGCCGATGCGGATGAAGCGAGCTGCCGTCGAGTTGCACATGCCGTTGACGCCGAAGTTATAGGCGCCACTGATGGCCGAGGCCTGCACGCTCACCGGCTTCTTGTCGAAGTCTGCGATGCATCGGGTGAGCGGGGCGTAATAGTCGCGCTGGACGCGCTCGATGAGCATGCTTTCGCACTGCTCAGGTGTGCGGGTCAGCCCAGCCGGGACGGGCTTGCCGTTGATCCGGGTTTCGCCGTAGCAGATGTCCCATATCTTCGCGAACGGATCCCAATGGGACTTGAGCACCAGCCCCTCCCATGGCTTGATCAGGCTGTCGACGGCAAGGACGACTGAGACCGGCGGCTGGGTGGCCTGATAGGCGCCCCACGTCCCGCCCGCCGCCGCGATGAATGCCGCGACGATCGCCGCCTTGCCCCGCTTGCTGCTGGTGATTTTATTGATCGGCATTCGGATTGTCCTTCGATGAGGTCGATACGGATTGCTGGGCAACAAGGCGCGAGACGAGAGCCGCCATCGACGTGAAGCCGGACAGGCCGGCGAAAAGCCCGCGTGGGAGGTACAGCCACTGGTCAAGGATCGGCAGCGCGATCTCCAACCCCGAGAACAGGCCTGCCAGCAGGATCAGTCGGACGCTCCAAGCGTGACGAAGCACGGCGCGCCAGTTTGTGACGAGCATGATAGAAATCCTATGAGCTGTTTTGATTTTGTGGTACAAAATGCGAACGCGCCGAAGGCTGGCAGGCCGACGACGCGCTCTAACCAAGCCAACACGAATGAGGTGTCAGATGGCTGAAGCTACAATTACCCACAGTGAACTGTTGAGTCTATTGCGGTACGAGCCCGCGAGCGGCCATTTTTACTGGCTTGTCAACCTTTGCCGAAGCAGGCAGCTAATCGGAAAAATGGCAGGCTTCCATGGAAAAAAGTACGTTGAGGTGAGGATTCACCGGCGAAACTATTTGGCCCACCGGCTAGCGCACTTTTATATGACTGGTTCTTGGCCTGAGCATCAGATTGATCACATAAACATGTGCCCGATGGACAACCGTTGGGACAATTTACGGCAGGCTTCACGCTCTCAGAACATGGCTAATACACGGCCCCTCAGCACCAATAAGTGCGGACTGAAAGGGGTCAGGTATGTTCCTTCTAGACGAAAGTGGAGAGCCACGATCTATATCAAGGATAAGGCCTTCAACCTTGGTTCTTACGCGACAAAAGAGTCCGCATACGAGGCTTATTGCCAAAGGGCTAGAGAGCTCCACGGTGAGTTCGCTAGGTTATGACCACGCTCGCTTGAAGACGCGGCCAAAGTGTTCGACGGGCTCCAAACCGAACACATCCAGTGAGGAGACAAAGCTCCGCTTCACCGCTGCCTTTACAGGCGCGGGTTCTTCCCGGTTCATGGGTTTCTCCGATTGTGATGGTGGGCAGGTTACGACTCGCACTTGCGCGCAGGATGAGGGCAGGGTTTAAAGCTCATCCGAATAGAGATCTGAGGTGAGAACAGCCATGAACGAACGTGACGGAATCGAAGCGATTACCGAGATGACGCTGTCCCTTATTGCCATCCTATACGGAGGCGGAGTGCTGTCGAAGCAGCAGGTGTTCACAGCGATGGAAACCGCTTCGGGGCGATTGGCCCAAGCCTCAAGCCAGGAATTTCTCCGCACATACATAATTGATCGGATAACCGACAATCCGGGATGGGATAGGCCGGCTCCAACTACGTCAGTGGAGCCAGATATCCTCCCACGCTTACAGCAAGTGCTTTTGCGTGTGATAGATGAGGCGCAAGAGGTAAGGCACAACTGTTTGCACGATGAGCTTTCAGGGCTGGATGAGCATGATCTGAACGAATCCGCCGACGAGCTCGGCGCGCTCCTCCAACGACTTATAGATCAACGAGTTAAGCAGGCGCTATCGTCGCAGATATGATCTCGGCAGCGATTGTACCGGTCAGGACCGAGTTATTGAAGAAGAAACCACCGCAGTACCCCCCGAAGAGCATCGGTATGCCCGTGTAAGGTATCGTTACTGTCATCACCGGCGTGGTCGAAGCAAAGCCTTCGTACACGGTGATGATTTGGTTGTCTCCACTTCTCCGCATGTTGATGCGGAGCTTGAGATCGTCCGAGGTCGTCACCGTCCCGGTCCCGGCCTGAGTGGCGAAGGATACTACGCCATTAATCGTCCTGCCGTTTATGAGGCGCAGAGTATTGTTGGCGTGGCGATACAGGAATGAAAACGACTTATCACCCTTGACCTGACCGGCATCGCCCCAGCCAGCGGTCCATCCGTATATGAAACCAGATCCTACGGGCAAGACTACGTTCGCCAAGATGTCAATCGCGTCCGAACCCGCCAACCCCCAAAGGTTGCTTCCATCGCTGTCCTCACCGAGGAGGCTAATGCTGAAGCCCGACCCTGCGGACGCTTGTTTGGCAGCCCGCCCATGGTTTTTCAATGCCGACCTCGGGACGGACGGGTCGAAGGGCATGAATTCCATCCATCCGATATACCCATCTTGCGCGCCGGAAGCCTGAACGAGTCCAACCCGATATTGTACACGCGACAATCCCCACGGCAATTTTCCAATCACCGAAGGCATATCGGATCTGCGATAGCCAGATGAAGGGAAGTTGAACCCCGCTGACGACGGAACCCTCGCCACGGTCTGCTCGGACACAGTCGAGTAGATCTGCACAAGAGATCCGTCCGACAGACCGTTGGCAAAGGCGGCCGATGCGTCGCCGTCAATCGATCGATAAACGACCGCGGCTTCCGACGCTTCGTTCCAGGCCCATATGTCAATGATCCTGTCGGTATACGCATACGCCCCATAATCGTAGACCCAGTTGCCGCCGAACTTTCCATTCGAACCAGCGAAAGCCGAGACTAAGCCATGGCCAGTTCCAGATTCTGCCGAGAACGGCGACGCAATCGATCGTCTCCCCGACTTTACCTCGACAATGTCTCGAAAGAAAAATTTTGCAATAAATCCAGCCTTGAATGCATGGCCGGCATCACCGAGGTGGAGATAGTCAGGTTGCTGCCCAACCCACCTATAGCCGTCAGTGTTCAGTGACAGCCAATCCCGAATTGCCTTATCTACATCGAGAACGGGAACGCTCAATTCTGCGGTGAGCGCAACCTTCACAGCGTCGATTTGACGGGAGACCTCACGATTGTCTCTGCCGCCGGTCCGCAAGGGCGCCGGATCACATGTTAGGATGAGCGGAACTGCGCCATAAGCCATGACCTTGAGCATGAGACGCCGTAACTCGTACAACATAGCCGCATTCTCAGAACCACTTTCCGGCTGGTCGTTTAGACCAAACCCGATGATCACAACATCAGGGACGCCATATTCGGGGTTATTGACGATTGCTGCCTCGAAGTTTTCGTAGGCCCATCCATCAGTGAGTTTCTGGCCGGTGTAGCCAGCATTCCAAACGTTTATGTTATTGTTGCTATGCATCGCCCGCAGGATTGCCTTGAGCTTTGCCGGCCAAGCATTTGGTGCAGTTGCTTCATGATCAATGGTCCCCACGGCGGCGCCGCCAGCCGTGGGGTTTGCAGTCCACCCAGTTGTGCCCCGCCCATCGGTGGTGCTGTCGCCAAAGCAAGCCACATTGACGACTTCCCCGGCGCTCATGCGCGCCTGAAGATATTCAAGTCGCTCCTGGATAGAAAACTGGCCGGTAAGCTGGTCTGTACTGGGACGGGAAACGACAAATTGCCACCATCCTCCGTTAGCCGAGCTCGTTGAGCCATCCGGCAGATACCGATCAGTCGTCCGAAACTTCAGCTTAGGGGCTACATCGGGATCGGAGACTACGCGTTGCCAAGTGGACATAGCGCTGTCCAGCATGGCCGATCGCCCGAGGACATTGATCGTCAGAACACCCGAAGGCACGGCGACAAGGGACATGCCCTCTACCGTCCCATAGATCGGCACCTCCTTTTCAGAGGCAATGTCATTGACGTATCCGGCAGCCTGGTCGCGATAGTTGAGCGCCGTGTCGCGCGCATCTCTCGACTGGTTACGATAATCCAGCGCCAGATCGCGAGCATCTTCTGCCATCTTCAGGACGACCTGAGCAGCATCCACGGGAAGATCGAGTTTCTTCACCCAGATTGACCCGCTGTATACATAGATGCCACGTTGTTCGTCATCATCGTCAGCGACGACAATCCCCACTTCTCCTTCTTCCGCTCCTGTCACGGAATCTAATTGGGCCTTCGATCCGCGGACATAAGCTGCGGTGACGGCGATACCGAGCGCGCTGGAGATGTTTTCAAGCCATGTACCCCAGGCCCGAATAAGGCTCTTTGACGGCTCGTAAGGGGTGCCGGAAGGACCGTCAGCCCAGATGATTGCGGCGGTTTCTACCATGGTGTCTCCATGCGAAAGCGCTCCGGCAGCAGCCAGAGGCGGGTATAGTTTCGTTTGTTTCGATTAAGTTGCCGCGCGGTAAGCCACGAGGCGAAGTGGGATCAGCAGGGTTTGCCCGACGCCGATCGCCGGGATGACGTGATAAATCTCAACAGAACCATTGGTTGGGACGTATCCGGTCCCTTCGATCATGATGCCGGCAAGGACATTCACGCCAGCGAGGGTCGGATATGCGCGACGATGAGCATAGATGCGGTCTCCGACCTTTGAACCGGTGATCGAGAACGTTGCCGTCCTAGGAGCCAGATTGAGTGCCAACAAACCGCTGTAGCTGATTTGAACGTCAGCGATCCATGCGATGGCGGATGCGATGACGCCGTTGGACGCCGTCTGCGCGATAGCGTTTGCGGCAGATATCAGGCCTCTTTCATCGGTCTGCGTCATGGCACCGCCACATCGATATAGACTGCGGCGCTCGTGAGACCTGAGATATTCTCAGCCTGAGCCCACAGCCTCATGGTTGCACCGGCGGCAGATGGAGGAGTGACATAGCGAACGTCGCCCGGCGATGCTGCCAGCTTGTCGATCAGCGTTGCGGCAGCGAAGCTTTGCGCCGTGGTGCCGATCTTGAACGTCAGATAAGCGGTGCGCCCCACGGTCGAAGTCGTATTCGCGGCCCGTGCGCTGAATGTCGGAGCCGAGAATGCGAGGGCCTGCGGGGAAGCCGGAGCCGTGCCGTCAACCGTAGCAGTGATGTTTGCTGTGACTGACCAGTCGCCATAGTCTCCGTCAGACGCGATGAATGCTACCTGCAGGTCAAGTTGTGCATCGGATGGCACGACATTCGTGCTCATGTTGATGAAGCCCGCAGACGGGGTTGCGTTCGGGAACCTTTGTTCCACCCATGCGCCAGGGTTTCCAGACCCGTCATCGGTGACGCGATATCTGACGACAGGGATGAGAGAGTCGTCGACGGGATCGATGATGACGACCCTGATGTAGACGCTATCGCCCCTAGCCTTCGCCTGCACAAGGTTGATAACGGGCACAACCACATCACCCTTCCCGGTTTTCGGCGGGACGGGCGGCATCTGTCCTTCATCGGTCGCAGGCGTCCATGCGTCGATGTTTTCCGGGTGCCTCATGATATCCATGGTGAAGCCGCCAGCCAGAAGAGATAGCACTGACTTTCGATTTTCGATCAGCTTGCCATTAAGCTTCGGCAGCATGATCGGTGCATTGATGCGTACCCATCGGCTGTAGACCGAGTTTATGCCGGAAAGCCGTACGTTGATCTGCCCGCTAACCTTCTCCTGAAGACGAAGCCAGTCACGCTTTCCGAGCCGGCGTGCCTGTCTCCATTGCTGGACCCACTGGTAATTTGCGTCCTGCGCCAGGACACGGCCGGCGGTGATCTGAGCCCCCGTATCTTCGAAGAAATCCGTGTCAGAGGTGGCATAGCCGATTTCTGGATAGCAGAACTTTGGGACTAGCCTGTTGACCTCGTCCTCCGGCAGAACATCATATTTGATGTTGCGGCCCGCGATGTCGCTGTCGGTCAGTGTAGTGACATATTTCTCGCGGAACTTGCCGACGATGTAGAGCAGCGCGCCGTCGCCCCGCTCACATATCCAGCCGTCGCAGGAGGCAAGGATGGCATTCGTGGCCGCCTTCGGATCGTTCTCGGTCGTGTCGAATCCGTTGCATTCGTAGCGCCGCTCCAAGCCGCCGCCTTTGAGCGGAACAAGCTCATCGCAGACGTCAGCCTCTTCCTGCCACATATCAAGGACAGGAAGGATCGCCTTGCGATAGTCGCGCTTGTGGCCGAATTCATTGAAACACTGGTGCCAAGCCATGATGACGGCCGAGTTTCGCGTCCATGCCCATGTCGTCGGGTCTTCTGGGTCCTGCAACGGATCACGGAAATCCCAGCATAGGGCGCCATCGACTTCCACAGACAACTGTGGGGGGCCGTATGGGAAGGTCTTGTTCTGCTTTTCGGCTTTGGTGCTTTGGCACACCATGGCAACGGAAGCCTGCCCATCGCCGCGGTGATTGTTGGTCCAGACGCCTTCAGCCGACAAAACTGAAACAATCTGAGAGTATGCCGTCTCAGGAACAAGCCCGCGACGACTATAGATCTGGACTTGGTTGCCGTAATTGGTCCCCGACTGGATAACCCCGCCGGAATCAAGCGTCACCTCGTCGTCATGCAGCCAGTACCTATTGAACGACTTGATCTTGTGGCCAGCAAGCGCCTGAACCGAGAACAGCGTCTTGCCTTTGGCCTCCCAGAGCATGAATGCGCCGCCAAGGCGGTTGCGCCCGACGCACCACTGACGGTACGGGATGGACTGAACCTTCGGGACTTTTCCGTCTTCTGGCTTTGGCGGTTTTGGGGCCAGAAGCATCTGTATGCCGATAGAAATGGCGGTTGTCGCGATCGCTGACAGGCCAGCGATTACGAGCCCCCCGATCTGCGTGGCTGCAAAAGATGCGCCGAAGGCAGCAGTGAGAAGCGGCGTGAAGATCGGGTCATAGAGAGCGGTCGTCGAGCGAAGCAGCCAATCCCGGTTGGCGTCACGGAAATAGTGCTGCGCATCGCTTGGCACGTTCTCATAGATCGCCTTGAGGCTCATGCAGGCATTCTCCATGCGGCGATGACTTCGGCTTTCACAGCACGAACCCCGCCTGGATGGATGGCAGCCCAAAGAGGACCGAAGCGAACCGCTCCGATCTCTGCTTTGACTGCTTCCGTAGGTGTTTCCGCCGTCATGGCGCGGACTAGACCGATATCGCCGTCCTGCAACTGCTGAACCCGCTTGGCGCCGATCTGGGTAAGTTGGTGGCTCATCATAGGTATCATGCCACCGAAGCGAGCAATGATCGCCTCTGCCCCTTCACGGTCGCGATAGGTTCCGCGAAGCTCTTCCGCGGGATCGATGCCGATGCTCCGCTCTGCCCACGATGCAGGGAAGGTCATGCAGTCATCGCCACCCACCCCGCCCCACCGGAAGCGGTGCGGGAGTGCGAGAAATTCGAAGATGTTCATGAAGCCTCAGTAGATTGGCCATTTCGGCTGGATGCCGCGGGCGTAGGCGCCTGTATTTCCACAGAAGGCATCCGTCGGATAAATCGATCTCTGCATCGCATCGGACCAAAGGGATCGAGACGGTCGTGATCGCGTATTCTCCCCACCGACAACTGCCAGGCTGAGAGAGATCGTCGCGCTTTCGCCTTCCTTGACCGGCGCTTGGGCATCTTCAAGGTGTGATGCAGTACCGGTCCAAATCGGGATAATATTGCTCACCGGCTGGTGATACTTATCGAGAGTGGTCAACCCGACCTGAACCAGCTTGCCGCGCACGGCCGGGATGCTGTCGATGACCTTCGCCCCCGTACCCGGCTCAATGCCGGAGACAGAAAAGTTGATGGCACTCGACTTGCCGTTTACCAGAACTTCAAGCGAAGGAATTCCCTGCAGCCTTCCTCCACCCATGTAGACCGTTCCATCGGGGTCGATGCTGTCAAAACCGATCGGCATATCGTTGACACCGAAATAGAGATGCAGCGCTGGGTCTGTCTCGACCCGGAGGAATATGGCCAGGCTCGTGCTGGTCCGAAGGGATTCCGTGACGGCTTGCGGCACGTACTGCGCCGAATAGGCCATATCAGAAAGCCTCTACGAATGAGATCGAAGGACGGGAAGAATACCAGCCTGAATATTCGAAAGGCACCGTCTGGCCTCTGGCAATCTTCATGACGCAGCGCGGGCGTGCAAGTTCGATCCTTGTTCCAGATGTCACCGGTTCACGCAAAGGCGGCGATATAGCGATTTGCGAGATCGGGTTTTCTTCATCCGTCTGACTGATCAGTTCCCACGACCGATAAATCCGCCAACCCTTCGTCTCGTGGTAGATCGAGAACCAATCTGACCATCGGAAAACTTTACGCGCCCCGCCGTAGACCCGGACATTGATGACGCCGGCGTTCAGACCAGCATCAGCCGACAATTCGCCATAAACCGTTGCCTGCGAGTAGCCAGAGCCATCGGTGAACAGCGAGCCATCCGAATGCGGGATACCTTTGATGATTGGCCGAACAGCACCGCCGATGACAGGGAACGGGCCTACCTTGTCATTGACCAAAGGCACGACGATGTTGCGAAACCCGCCATTCAGGCGAGCCCCCAACCATGAGAGCACCTCGAAGCGCTCATCAGGCCCTTCCAGCACCATGTTTTCCATGGTTGCCGTCATCATGCCGCCGCCAGATGTCTCGATGCTTATGGCCTCGCCTACCCCGTTCACGCCGCCGTCGATGGAGTTCCCGACATTGTCGAAGCGGGTGCGTGTAGGCCGAAGGAAATCGACCGGAAAATCCGGCTGATTGGTAAGATCGCCCATGCTTAAGCCACCCGCGATGTGTATTGCTTCTGGTTGTCGCCAAAGCCACCGTTGATCTGCTGATCGTTGTACTGGTGAATGGCTTCTTGAGCGCCCTGCCTGGACAGTTCACGGATATGATCGTCGCCACTGCCGCCATAGACGTTGACGTGCAGTTGTGGCCTTTGATTGCCACCACCGCCGCCACTGCCGCCCATCATGCGGGCGCTACGGTTCGTGTCGAAGACCTGCGAGCCTTGAGGAAGGTTGACCAGCTCCGGCCCCTTCTCGCCAACGATCGCCATGCCGCCCGGTGCATAGTTCGTTCCATCAGCGAAGAGACCGGTTAGACCCTGATACTTAGAAAGGTTCGGCCCGAAGAGACCGCCGATCCACGAAAACAACCCACCACCGCCACCCCCCGATGGAGACGATGGCGCAGACGGGAAGAAGCTCGTCGACAGACCCTCTCCGATCTTGCCGAGACCGCCGCCGAACGTATCGAGGCCCTTGGTTGCCGATCCAGCCGCATCCGCCAGTTTATTGACCGCATCAGTCGCTGTGGCTCCACCACCGGTTCCTATGCCGTCCCACTTGCCGACGCCAACCTTTGCAGCCCCGTACCAAGCACCCCAGCCGTTCTTTGCGGCATGATCGAGGGCGAAGTCGGTTGCGGCCGGTCCATTGGCAGCGAGAGCCGGGTCGAGACCGGTCTTATCCATGAACGAGTTGCCGAGACCGCCACCCTTATAGAGCTGGAACGGGCCGTATGACTGCTCGCGCACGCCGTTCTTAACGAAGCTGGATTGCAGGTTCCAGCTATTCAAGCCGCCTTCGGACTGAGCAACCTTGAGGGCGGTATTCGGGTCGATACCCCGCTTTACCGCTGCGTCTCGGATGTAAGACGCGATATCCCCGGTCGCCGACACATTCGGGATGGAAGACCTCGCGACAGATGCGACTTTACCAAGGCCCGAGAACGCGCCCGCAGAGTTATCGTTCGCAGCCTTTCCGCCGATCGCTGAAGCGATAGAACTGACGATGCCACCCGAGCCAGATCCAGACTTGCCGGTGAGCCAATCCGCAAACAGATTGCCGAAGCCGTCGAAGAATTTCTCCCACAGCTTGTTGGCTTCGTTCTCAAACGACGACTGGAAGCCCTTCAGGAACGATTTCCCGATGTCATGGCTCCCGGAGACAAGCTCATTGCTGAAAGCCGAGCCAAAACCCTTGGCCATGTCTTTCGCCTGCTGCCAGTCATACTGCTGGCCGATCCGCTGGGCATTGGCGCCGCCGAGATCTTCGGGCAGGCCATACTGGCGAAGCGTGGTGGTGATCTGCCGATCGCGAGGCGAAAGGCGCGCGTCAGATGACTGCTGCCCCATCTCGAAACTGAACCGAGCCTGATTGTATTGGTCGGTAAGCTGGCCAAGGGCCTCAGCCCGCTGGTGGATGAGATCGAGTTCCTTCTGGTCGACATCGATGCCCTGACGAGCAGCGTCGAGACGCAAAGCGCTGCTCAACTCATATTCTTTGCGGAGGGCAGCGGCAGCGCCGCCGGTCTTGCCGATCAGGTCGATTTCCGACTGCTGATCCTGCAAGGTCTTGTCAAGGTTCATCGCCCGATCACGACGGGCGTCAGAAAGCTGCTTTTCAGCCTGCGCCAAAGCTAGCAAGCCAGCCTGCTCTATTCGGGTGCGGCGCTGAGGCGCGGTCTCATCATTGTTATACTGAGCGGCTGCGGAAGCACGCGCGGCGGCTGCGCGTTCCTGTGGCGACCGTGAATTGATGCCTGTTACCTGCGCATCGAAGCTCTGACGCTGGCGCTGGGCTGCAACGCGCTGCTGCGATTCGAACAGCGTCAGGTTGGCTTGATCGGCCCGCGACGACGGCCCCTGCGACAGCAATCTTCCATTATCGCCCGGACCTCGATCATTGAAGATCGCTCTTTCGATGCGATCCCGCTCTTGGATCGCCAGTGTACCTTGACGAAACTTCTCTACGAAGGGCGCTAGGTCATCTGCCTTTTTGGCAAACTTCAAATCGAGATCGGCAGCTTGATCAAGGCTCTTGTAGAAAGCATCGAAATCTGGCTTGCCCTTTTTCGCTTCGGCCCGAAGGCGGCGCAACGCATCCTCGATCGGCCTATAAGCGCTGTCCACAGAGATATCGTTGCCACCGTCCGTGCCGCCACGCACGCGGCTCAAGACGGAGCCGGTCTGGTCGAACAAATCATACTGAGCTTGGCTAGTCGCCTTTCTGAGAGCGCGGCTGTCAGAAGAAGATTGGTATCCCAGAACGCTTGCACTTTCGATCGCGAACCCGCGAGCCTTTTCCGTCAGCGACCCATAGCGATCATCGATCCGCTTAAGCAAAGCATCGTGGCGTTCAAGTGCATCATCCAACTTCACTGTCTGGGTGGCAGCCGATATCAAGCCCGATCCGAACTGAATGGCTGCGGCTGCGGCTGTGGTGAGACCAATCGCAGCGAGCGAGACCGGGCTCAGAATAGCTGCGAAGCCGGCGGCTAGGCCTGTTAATGCCTGCTTCCCTGACTGGCCGGCGAACGCCTGTGCAAGCTGTGGTCCCTGCTGGAGGCCAACAGTGGTTGGGCTCATAAACGGAGCCGTCGAGAACGTATCAAACAACTGAGCAGCAACGTTTGATGTCTGGAAGTTGCTGTTCGCTGGTGCCGGGCGTCCCGGGTTGCTGGGTTGGCCATGCATCGGATTATTGCGCAGTTTCGCCATCTCGGCGTTCAACTGCGCAATCGCGTCTTTTTGCTTTTGGATCATTGCCAGTGAGCCAGCTTGTGCTGCGTCAGCCTTCTTTTGAGCTGCCGTTACAGCATTCAAGCTTGCTTCCAACTGCTTGTACGAAGCGCTGGCTTCTACGGCCGATTGGTCGAGAACACCGTTCGCTTTCGCAGCACGAGTAGCCGCTGAGGACATCATGTCGAGGCGTTTGTCGATCGAGGTTGCGATACCTTCGAGACGACCGAGCGAGCCAATGATTTTGTCCAACGCCGGGTTGAGATCGGCAAAGCCTCGCTGAGCACGCGTTGCTGCGCCGCTAATGCGGCTAGCCGCTTGCTCGACCTTCGCACCTGAAGAGACGAATTTCTCATGGCTTTCGGTCGCAGCCGCCATAGGCGAGCTATCTATCTCATAGCCGAGCTTTGCGATGGTCAAGGGCTTTACCTTTGATGGAAGTGGCAGCTATCTTCGCGATGTTTCGCGAGGATCAACGATGCCAACATGTAAAGTTTGCAACGGCCGGTTCGGCCTAATTGAATTGAGAGACGGTATGTGCCGTCCTTGTCGGGATGAGGCGCAAGACCGCATAAAGCGTGACGAGGATGATAAAGAACGTCGGCTGGTGGACGCTGGGCTTACTGCAGGCGTCTCACCTCGAATTTTGGATGAAAAATCCGCTCATGTGATTTTGACCACCGGACTTGGTGTTCCTGGACGTGAAGTGAGCTCCATCATCTCTATTATTGGAGCAGAAGCCGCCGTTGGCATGAACGTTTTCCGCGATATCGCGAACAATTGGGTGGACACGCTAGGTGGCCGAAGTGGTTCAGTTCAAAAGATGATCAAAGACGCGCGCGAGATAGCGATGAGAGAACTTAAGCGCGAAGCTTTCCTTGTCGGAGCTGATGCGGTGGTATCAATCGATATCGATTATAATCAAGTCAGCACTTCTGGCGGGTCTGGTGGAAGCATTCTGTTTGTCGCCACGACAGGTACTGCCGTAAAGTTGTACCCATAGAAAAAGCCCGCCGAAGCGAGCTTTTTCAGATAAATTAACCAGCCAGACCGAGCCAAAACGTGCCAGAACTCGCCTAGCCTCGCCAGCCAGAGAGAACCGCAGCTCGCCAGACCTGAACTTGCCTAGCCGCGCCGTGCCTGCCGAAACGCACCTCACCGCAACAAGCCTCGCCAAGCCGTACCTAGCCTCGCCTGCCCTACCATGATCCCTGCCAGCCGGACGGGCATCCGGCTCCGCACTTAGTCCCCGATCTTCTGGAGTGATCGGGGGAAGTTCGCATCGATCTTGTCGATGATCTCAATAAAGGACGCAAACTCTTCGAGATCCCGATACCGAGAGCGCCACGCCTTCAGTTCGTTCATCGCGCGGTCCAAGACCAACTTTCTGGTCTTGGTTTGCGACATGGCATGCGACGCCTCGCGATAATGCGGGGCTGATGGTTCAGGAACATGGACATATGCCCTTGTCCTCACCGCCGGCTTTTCCGGCTGCGTGTAGATCGCAACGACAGCCCTTATCAGTCCCCTCGCCTGCTGCAGCCGGTAATGTTCGGCCGCCGCGCTGTCATCCCATTCGAAAAAGGAATGCAGCGGCGAATTGTTGTTGCGGGCATCATCGAGGATGTCTTGCGGTGTCAGTTCGCCTTTGAACTTCTTGCGCAGCATCTCGATATGGTTGCCGACAAGGTTTGCGTCAGCGTTTGCGCCAGCCTGGAAGCGGGCGCCATCGGCAAATTCAAAACCCGCGATCCGCATCACGCAGCCTCCAGTTTCTTCATGTCGCTTTCGTCGGCGACGTGAAACATGCCGCTCATGCCGTCCTTCTCGGGGCGCCACTCACCCACGCCGACCGCAAAGCCGGCGACGTTGATGATGTTGAGGAGCTGCTCCTCCGACAAGACGTTGGCGTTGAACCGAACCAGAAGCTTGGCGTGCCAGTCAGCGAATTCACCGCGATACCGAAGATCAGCAGTGCCCATGCCGACGCGCACCATATCCTCGCGCATTGAAGGCTGGCCACCCTCGATGCGGACGAGGTTGACGCGAGCCTTGGTTCCTTCAAAGGCGCCGTTCACGTCGATATCCTCGCCAAGGATGTGAAAGGCTTGACGGGCGGCAACCTTCGTGATCCCGGCAACGGACGTGCAGGCCGTGACAGCCGCAGCCTTGAAGCCGATTGACGGGAAACCAAAACCGTCGCCGAGGCGGTAGAGCGAACTTTCGAAATCGGCCTTAGGGTCTTTCGCCTCCTTGGCCGGCTTTGCCTTCTTCATCTGCTTGTCGAGCATTTCACGCTTAGCCTTTGCCGACCAAGCGTGAACGATCAACGGGCTGTCGCCCATGACAGTGACTTCCATGAGCCGCAGATCGAGACGCGGCAGAGTTATTCCTACTTCTTCCTTTTTGGCGATGGCCATGATGGTTCTCCATAGGCGCCCGGCCCGCCAAGCCCGGTAACGCACAGGGGTTCGCTTTCACGAACACCGGGGCCTATGAAGCTGGTGTTCGCGTTACATCCTCATTGGCGGCGAGGAATTTGGGGATTTCGGTTTGATGCGATACCGGCTATTCGAACGCGTCGACGCCAGACATCATCATTCGTTTTTCTTCTGGTATCTGGACCCGAAGCCCCAGGGGGTTTGCCCATCCGAGGCTGTATTCATCAGCAGAATCGTCTAGTTCGAGATCTTCCTCGACCCCACTGTGCCCCATCCTGGATGAGGATAGGATTGACGGCTCATCGTCTGCTCCGTCTTCAAGGTCAACGTCTCCATCCATGGCATCAAGCGCAGCGATGAGGCGATCGACATATTGTTCAAGCATTTCCCGCTGTTCGGACATGCCGCCATCCAGAGATGGACCCGTCGGCGATAAAGCGACAACCGCCGAACCGTTGTCGCGCTCCGCGCGGTGGAAAGCAGACGCAACAAAGGGGTCGCTAAAAAGCGCGGAAAGAGGTATGGCGAAGCCAGCCATTCGATGATCCTCCAGTGATCTTCGTTTCGGTTAGGGCCGGTGAGAGGTTGCCGCCTCTTGTTCCGGCCCGACTTTTATGGCACACATAAATAATGTCGTCAACATTAAATGTAACACCTAAAAAGAGAGGCCGACCGGCTACTGGAAAGCAGCCGCATGTCAGCGTTCGCATGTCACCGAAGTTGACTGACGCCGTCGACAAAGTTCTCCGAGATGCCGACGTCCCGGTCACAAACCAGTCCGAGGCCCTGCGCTTCATTCTTCGCGACTGGTTGATCACCCACGGCTACCTAGAGATCTCACCTCTTTACGGGGAATAAAGCATCGAACAGGCGGGAGGTCAGAGGACGTGAAGAAACCTGATCCTTGTCCGCCTTGCTGCTTTCGTCCCGCTTTTCGAAATAGGTCTTCATTCGAATGGCATCCATTCGCTCGATTGCATCGAGATGCCATGAGAGAGGGGCAATGCCCCTCATCCTGAACCAAGCCTGCATTTGCGCTGGCTGTAGCGGGTTGATCCCGTAGCCGGTGCCCTCGCGGGTCCGGTCCAGACTCCAGAACCACCCCCAAACGTGGCGCCCGGCTACGGGTATGCGAGGCTTCTTGTCGTTGAGCTGGTCGCGCAAGGCCCTTTCGAGCCGGACGATCAGCTTGCGATAAAAGATCCCCGGCGGTCAGCCTTGAACCGGATCTGGTTTTCGATGATCGGGTACTTGGTATAGAGCCGGACGGCATTCTCTTCCGAAAAGCTCAACTGCTTGCCGTCGACCATTGGCGGCTTGTTCCAACCCTTGGTGATCTTCGCCAGATAGAGGATTTGCCGCTTACGCTGCGCCTCCGGGCTGTCGATGTCGGCATTGTTCTCGGCTGCCGCCTCCTGCTCGATGAGCTTGGCGAGTTCCGCCGAAGCTTTCGCCGCGACGGTGCTGTCAGGGCCGAAGATATCGATGATCAGGCCAGTCGATTTGTTCGTCGGGCCTACGATCTCGACCGAGATGCCGTCTTCCTGCAGCCGAAGGTTTTCGTCCAGCAGCGACAGGTCGATGAAGATTATTTCTTTCTCACTCATGGATCACCGAAAGTTACGCGGCAGCGGCCGGGATGCGGAGGATGGCGGAGTTGATTTCCAGCGTCGTTGAAACGATACGGGCCGTGTTGGCGCCGCCGCCCTGCTCAGGGGATCCCATGACGATGGCATAGAAGAGCTTAGTCGAGCCATTCGGGACCGTTGCCGCGGTATGGACGCCGCTTTGTGTGCCGGTCGTGGTGATTGCCGCACCGCCGGGCGTTGCTGAGACGCTGAACGTGTTCGTGGCGGTAGAGGCGACGAAGTAGGTCGTGCCTGCGACGATGCCGGTCGGGAGAGCGCCGGTCGTGCTGAACTTGACGCGATCGCCGACGGCCAGAGTGTGGCCGGTCCATGTGATGACGCCAGGAGCGGCGATCGTCATGGTAACGACAGACGAAAGAGCCGGCGGCGCATCGTCGTGGATGATGCGGAACGGATAGTTGAACGAGGTGTTCTCGGCAGCGATGAGCGCGATCTGACCATCATCATCGGGCAGGATCAAGAACTGATTCTGCATCGAGCCAGCGTTCTTCGTGCCGCCAGCCTTGATGTCGCGACCGCGGTTGATGGCGGATTCGGTGATGAGCGTCTTGCTGTCACCAATGGCGCCCATGGTCTGCCATCCGTCGATCTCTGTCCAGACGGTGGACGCGAACAGTGCCTCCGTCATGTCTTCGTCGTCAGGCACCGAGGTCACCGCCGGGCCGATATAGATTTTCGATCCAGCAACGGGATAGAGCTGCATGGTCTTCTCCTTTTGAGGTGGCTGATTGCGCTTGCCGAAGGCGCAGAACGGCAGGCCAATCAGGCCGGAACTTGTGGGTATGACTTCCAGAATGCCGTCACAGGCACCTGATAGTGGGTATCGCTGGTCATGAGGTTGGCCAGCGCGGGATCTTCGTCGAACCGGACTTGCAGAGAGCCCATGTAAAGCTTGGTGCCACGCCTGAACGCCGCGCGGACCTGACCGGCGATCTCGTAGGCATCCACGACCGACCTGCCCTTCGGCAGCATGACGTTGCAACGGACGAATCCCTGTCGGATCGGGTCCATCTGCAGGGACAGGTCTGTCTCTATGCCTTGATTGAAATGGATCTCGAATGAGACGAACCGGCTTGTCGTGGTCGGGGTGTATGCCACACCCGGGATTGCTTTCTCCCATCCAGTCGGCAGCTCGATTGCCTGAACACCAGCGAGGAGCGCCTGATAAATCAGCTTTTCATGGGTATCGGCCATGCTGTATGCCTCTCCTATGGCCGATAAACCGCTCAGCGATATGGAAGTCCACGACCTGCTACACGCGGCCATGTCATCAATGCTGAACAAAACTGTGCTGACGGTCGAAGGCCAATCTGTTCTAGGCGCTGCGATCCGCAATCTTGAGGTGCTTCAGCAAGCCCTCATCATCATGTCGAAGACTGAGGACCGCCTTCGAAACGAGTTCGAACCTTAGCTTCTTCCGCGGCCACGATCTGCGGCCATCTCTGCGAAACTGACTCGATGAACCCGTATCCGGCCTGATTGTATGTTCGCCCAAGCGCGTCCTCGCCAACGAAACCGTAATTCATGCGAGCGGCGTAAGCGGCCTGAGCCCCGATGTAGACCGTAGAACCAAGTTCTGCGCCAGCGATGACCAGCTCCGAAGCCGCGGACACATCGGTGAAGTCTTGCTTACCCTGCTTGATCGACGGCATTTCTGCGGTCGATGCCATGAACGAGCGGCGAAGATTGCCTGTTTTCACTGGCATCCTGCCGCCATTCTCGACCGAGGTCCGAACCTCGACGAAGACAGTTTGCGCAGAGCCGTGAAAGATAGCTTCGAGGGCGCCTTCGGTCTGTTGAGCCCATTCAGAGATGGATGCAGCAAAGCCGGCCATCAACGCCCCCTCGATCGAGCAAAGGCCTCGCCGAAATTGAAGACGTAGTCTTGATCGCACTCGCAGTTCACGATTTCCGATGCAGGCGCTCCGAGAGAAGTATCACCCGGGAAGCACATCATCGCGCCAGATCGAGAGACAAACGGCTGCGTCATGCCGCGCACTGTTTGACCGTTGAGATGCTGGTGCGTGTCACGAGATGTCTTCTTTCCAGAATTGCGCCATGTGCGGGTGACGAGGTTTTCGTCTCTTCCCGCAGCATCCAGCCCCTGAAGGTAAGCTTCGTGCTTGGCTGACATAACTGAGGTCAGCGTCTCCGTTCTTGCAATCGTCTGACCTCGAAGTCTTAGATTGCGATCTCTAAGCTTCATCAGCAGCTTTTCGGCTGTATCCTTATCCAGCGGCTTGTCGGTTGCGATCGCCTTGCGAACCGCACCATCGAACCTCTTATCTCGCGTCTTGAGGTCCAGATATCTCTTCATCAGCGCCGGGTCGCCTGACAGCAGATTGATCCGGGTTCGCGCCATCAGTTCGGCTTGCGGGCCATTGAGACCGATCACGCCGCCTTCGCGCTGCCCGGTAACGGCAGACTTCCTGCCTACGAGGTCAAGAGCTATGCTGTTTGGGCCTTGCCCTTGCGAGTACCCGGAGACGATCGTCGTGCGGGCTGCCTCTATTACTCCCTCGCTGACATTGGTGATTAGCTTGGAAGAGAGGTCACGAATATTCGCCTCTGCCCTTTGATTGCTCACATCCCAGCGCCAGACGACGCGGGCGCCAATGAAATCAGCCAGCTTTGGCATCGCTTTGGCGACCAGAGATCCGCCGGCATTGAATGCCTGTCGTATCGCCTCACCGATCGACCTGAACGCGCTTGGCTGGATATGCAGCGCCTCGATCGCCCCCTCGATATCCTGCCGCTCCAGCCGCTCGACCACTTCCTTGATGACTATTTCGGATTTCACCTCCGATATAGCCTCCTGGAATGCCTTCTCCATTTCGGGAGAAAGCCTGTTGATCAGCTCCTGTAACTGCTGGCGAAGCGTTGCCATTAGGCGCGGAGCATCCTGTCACGACGGCCTTCGACTTCCATGATGGTCCTGATGAGATCCTTCGAAGGCGTAAGATGCTTTGGGATGATGAGTTCTGGACCTCTCTCCCCCATGATATACTGGCGTGACTGAATTCCGCCACCGGAGGCGAATGCGGGTTTGACTGCTGGCGCGACGACCGCCGCAACCGGTGCAAGCGCCAATGCGCTGAGAAAGCCGCGCCGGTTCATTCCGCCACCTTCTCGCCCTTGCCCTTGGCATCAGCCTTGGCGGGTTCGTCCTTGACCTCAGCGCCGAGACCCAGTCGCTCGATGGTATTGACCTCGCGGTCGGTGATGTCCTTGAGAAGGGTGCCTGCCTTGTTGCCGGCGTAGTCTTTCGAGAGCAGAGCGTGTGCCATGTGATTTCCTTCCTGTGGGAACGAAAAAGGCCCGCCAAAGCGAGCCCTTTGATTACTGTAATTGTGCTGGTGTTACATCAGACGAAGCGTAGCTTTTCCGTCTTCGTCCGACCGGCCACCGTAAGCATACCCGTCGCCAGTTAGCTTGATCTCTCTCCGTGGCGGAGCGCCAATTACTTGAATTTCCTCCTGCACGGTAATCACGCCTTTGATTGGCTCAATTGCTGGCCGGTCAAGAGAAACCTCTGTCCATGCCAAACTATCAGAATCCGATTCGTCTCGACTGCAGGACTGCACCAGAAATGGTGTCGGCTTCACAAGATCGGTCAGTAGTGCATCTGCCAGACCTTTCGGTATAAATCGGGCCTCAGTGCCAGACGCATCACCAATGGAAAGTGCGTACAGATCGCCTTTCTTGTAAATGCTGATTGAGTAGTAGCCAAGAACATCAAAGTCGCCTTCGGCTATTCGCTCCCAGCCGCTCACGCCAATTTCTGGATCGCGCTCATTCTCAGCAGGCGAGATATCCTTAACGACGTCGCTCATGGCATTCTCCTTCGCCCGAATAATACCATCGCGTGCTGCTCATGCAATCCTCGCCTGACAAATATGAACGACAGGCGTTGCCCCGTCATACAGGTTGGGATCAGAGTTGATGATGCGGTAGGTCTTGCCGTTGACGCTGGTGTAGTCCCCGGGCGTCGGCGTGATCGCCAGACCGATAGCCGAAATGTAGAGCTGCACGTCACCCACGAGGATAACCGTGCCGTCGATCTCGCGGGCCTGATATGCCATTGGCACGAGCTTAGCCGGGTATGCGGTTTCTACCGGATCGCCGCCTTCGTTCGGGTCAGGAGGCGTGCTGCGCGTCACAGTGCCTGCTTGGCCGTATTTGGTGATCAGGCGGTTTGCTGTGGCCTGCAGGCGGGCGTAGAGCGGGTTTGCCATGGTTTCGATTCGGCCTTAATCGTTGCCAGCCAAAGGAGGGCAGCATGACAAACATTGACGTTAAGCAGACAGGCATCAACCCGGCGAATGGCGCTGCAAAATACGGGCTGAAGATCGACGATCAAGTCGTCGGCATCGATCTTTCGAAGGTCGATGTTATGATGAACGTATGGTCAGCGCTTCAGTTGCCAGATTATGCTTGGGAGTCAGTCAAGGCAGAACTACAGAAGCTCGAGCCTTGACCTTCCCTATTTACAGCGACCACCGATAGACCATATCCCGAAGCACTGCAGATCCTCATCCTTGAGGAACGGAGCCAGCATGCCGTCGACGATCGAGATCAGCGGCGTGATGCTGGCGGCAGTGCCATCGGATGCCGCGGCCTGATATTCGACCTCGATCTGCCCGACTTTCTCGCGCTTCACGGCGCTGGAAGCCGATCCGACCACCGACAGGCTTCCCGGCTCGCTCGCTTCCTGCCATGCAGCCTGATACGAGGCGTTGATGATGGCAGCAGGCACAACAGTCGACGACATCAGCTTACCGTTGACAATCGCGCCCTCGCGCGGCCACTGACGTTCCTGCCCTGCATCTACGACAGAGCCGAGGAACCGAGCCCCGTAGACCGCATCGATGTAGTTGCTGCCACGGTTGCGGAGAACTGCGGCCGACGGCGTGCCCGGGTCGTTCGGTAGCGTGTACCCATTATCGTTCAGCCAGGCCGTGAAGCCTGCATCATCACCGTATCCAGCCATCTTCGATTATCCGTTCAGTTCTGGCCCGGAGGCTTGATGACGCCCACGGCTATGAGGACCGCGACTTGCGTGGTGGATACAGCCATGACGGCCTCCAAATAAATGGCATGTTGCTTATCAAGTCAGTCGCCTTATTTAAGCGACATGGAAATTACACCGCCGACAATCGCAGATGACCATCCCGATAGGCTGATATCCTGCCAAGAGGCCATGGAGAACGCGACGATAGAACTTATCGCAACTGCTGTTGCGGCAGGATGGACTAGGGTGGAAGCCCTTGCCGCGCTTGGCGAACTTGTCGACAACCTGATGCTTGCGCACCAAAGCACCGAGGATACCGACCGCATCATCGGCATGATCAGGCGGATGACTTGACACCCCGCAAATGATGTCAGGGCGGTGGGGTCAGCCCGCTTGCCGGGCGGCAAGGAAAGCGTCCAGCGCGGCGATATCCATCGTTCCTGCGATCACGCCAGCCAACTTGGTGTAGTTGTTGGACCAACGCGAGCCGGAAGGGATGCGCCCGATATCGATTTGACCGCCAGTCGCCAGAAGCGGATCAAGTAACGAGCAGTCCGTCGTGCTTTTGAGTACGCCATCGACCCACATTTTCATGGTATCGGCAACCGTATCAATCTCCGCGATAATGCGGGTCTCATTCGTCAGCGTGAGACCTGTTGCGGCTCCTGTCACCTGCTTTGTCGTGCCAGTCGGGGTCGTATTGGCAATGACGCGCGCCTCTGTGGGTGAGTAGGTGACCAGCGCCACACCCTGCCCGACGACCGGGTCTTGCACGCTGAGCAAGCCTTTTGCCGATGAAGCGGTTACAGATACACCCTTGCCAACCCAGAACAGAACGATCTTCGTCGAGTAAGCTGGCGCGGTTTCGTGGACTAGCATGGCGTTCTTAGCCGAAGGCTGAGCGTGGAAGCCCGCGTCATTGACAGTGTTGAGCTTCCACGGGGCTCCCTTCACGACCGATATGCCTTCGATCGCGTCGGCACCCGTAATGATACGCGAGCCGATCGTGTTCTGTTGGTCCCAAGAGTAATAGTAGACGATGCCCTCTGTGCCGTTCAGTCCAGCAGAGATAGCGAGGACGTCATATTCATCATCAAACCAGAACTGATCGCGACCAGACATGCCGATGTTGCGGCTCGACACCAGCGATCCGTCTGTGCACGATCGCTGTTCGATGAGTGTCGCGCTGTCCGCCGCGCCGACCAACAAGCAATCCGACGAAGGCCACCGTGCGAGACCATTGGGCGCATATGACAGGGTCATCTCATCGGCTGTGATCGCCACACCCGCACGGGTCAGATGCCGAACCTTGTTGTTGCCAGGATCGGCGAACCAGATGGTATTGTCACTTTCGTCGTAGGCAACACCCTGAATAGTGACGCTTGCCCCGTAAAGCGGGATCAGTAGAATTTCCCCAACCTTCCCGAGAGAAGCGTTGAGCAAGACAATAGATGCCTCTGGCGTCAGGTCAGCTTCGTTGGTCCTGCCGTCATTGCCAACAAGCCAAATCCCATCAGCAGTTTTGTCGAGACCGGTGCAAGTGAAACCAGCACCGGGGACGCCACCGGAGCCATCCGGCAACAGCGTCGAAGACAAAGCCTTTGCCCTAACACGGCTGACCGTAAGGGCGCTGGACGTGCCGTTGAAAAGCAAGCCCGCAGAGCTTCGAACTGGCTGATTGGCAGTCGTTGCCTGTGCAGCATCCTGGGGCTGAGCGTTCCGGCTCAACAGCGATGCAACGGCACCATCGGCAACGTCTCGCCAGTCCCACCACGCGACTACGCGACCATCAGAAGAAAGCGGCAGCACCCCACCGCCCTGTGTTGAGATGACGCCTGCGCCCACCAGGGCGGCAACTTGTACCGGAGAAAGAGCCATCGGGTTTTCCTTGTCGCTCTGGTGGGGTTGGGAGGGTCAGTCTTTGGCGTGCAGTTCGACGAATGCGGTCTTGTCCTCGTCGGACATCTCGTCGAAGCCTTCGAGTTCGCTTTCGCGGAAGTTCTTGGTGACTTCCTCGCCATCCTTGGTGATGACGTACCAACCGCTATCCTTCTTCTTCACGGCATAACCGGGTGCGGCGGAAGACGAAAGAACCTCGTACCGGCCTTTCCAGTCCAGGGGCTCTTTTGCCACTTCAATCTCAGTCCCGATTGGGATTTCACCACTCGGATTTTCGTCCGATGGCTTGCCGTACAGGCCAGACGTGGTTGCGCCCTTATAAGGCGCGATGATTTTGATACGCATGGGTTTTCTCCTGCGAGAGGGTGAGGCCCCGCCATTAAGGCGAGGCGGTCAATCAGGTGCTGACGCTGTAGAAGACGCCGGAGCGGCCGTTGATGTCGGCCCTGATCTCGATGCCCATCGCGTTCATGACCAGGAACTGATAGTTCGCCGTTGGCATCTGGCGCGGCATAGCAGTCGTATTGGTGGCCATACCGATCAGCGGGCGGATGTATTCAGCCGATGGGACGAAACCGAAGAACTGGTTGCCCGACAATTCGAAGGAGACTTCGATCTTGTTGATGCGGCGGTTCTTCAGGATCTGCTCAAGGCGGGTGCCGAGAGTGGAGCCTGCCGACGGGTTGATCTGCTGATCGAGGTTTCGCATGATCTCCGGGGAGACATACAGGTTGACCTTCCCTACGACATAGTTGGCATCGAGCATGGCGCCGAACGGGCCATTGAAGAACGCATCGAGCTGAGCCCACGTTGCCGTGGTCAGGTCGATGTTGTTGCCCGATGGTCCGATGTTGATCGACTTAGAATAAGGCGAGGTCTTGATGCCGTAGCCGGTGTATCCCTGGAATACGATGGTGGCATCGCCGTTGAGAACATACAGCGCGTTGTCGCGGCGGATCTTGGCCGTAATGGCTTCCTGATCGTCGGACACAGCGTCGAAGTTCTCGGACTGCAGGCTGTTCCATTCCCGCCATTCACGGCCATAGCCGGACTGGAAGATCGGAACGGGCGTACCACGATAGTCGTAGGCGACCTTATCGAGACCGACCGGAACCTGCCCGGAAATCGACCGGGTAACCGCGCCGGCATCGCCGGATACGCGGTTCAGGTGGACGATCTTGCCGATGTTGACAGTCTTCGCCAGCGGCATCAGGTCGGCCATCCATACCTGACCTTCGTCAGCACGCATGACGCGGCGGGTGATGCCGTCCAGATCGAGCCAAGCATCGCGAGGCAGAACCGCCGAAGCGTTCATGACCTCGGAAAGCTGCCCCTCAACCCGGTGGAACCATTCGCGGTTGGCGGTAAGATCGCCCCACCACATTGCGTGCGCCGCGGAGTTCGCGACAAGCTCTTCGTCGAAATAGCGCATGTCGGTCGCTCCTTATGCGAAGGTGTAGCCGCGAGCCGCGCGAACGCTGACAAGCTGGTCTGCACCAGAGGTGTTGTTGTAGGTCTCGTTCGCGAACGCGACGACGAAGGTGCCGGTGGTTGCCGGGATCAGCTTGCCAGCCGCATTGAACGACAGGGGGGCATCCTGAGTGATGCTGGTGCCTGTCGGCACGCGGCCGCGGAACAGCATCTCATCGAGCAGTTCCATGCCGATGATGCGATCGCCGGCCGGCCATGCCGTATCCACGTCCTTCAAGGCCAGGTAGTCGTCCTGCACGATGAAGAGACGTCCCTTGGAGGCAGCAACGGCAGGCACGAACTTGCCGGCTGTGCGGACGACGCCGGTACCGGGAAGCACTGCGGTATCGCAGATCGCTTCATGCACCTGAGGCATGGTCTCTTGGACGGGACCGCCATAGATCTTGTTGTAGCGAGCCATCTTACTTGTCTCCCTTCGGAAGCTTGAAGCCGTCCTTGTCTTCGCTGCCACCCTTGAAAGCGGAGTTCAACGCGGCGGCTGTCTTCTTCTCGGTCTGCGGGGCGAGAGCGCGCAGCGTGGCAAGCGGAGTTGCCTTGGCCGTGGCTTCGTCGAGCACCTTGGCGTTGACGATCTTCGTCACCAGCTCGGCATGCTCGGCGTCGTCCTTGGCCTTCTGGTTGGCGACCATGGCTGCGTGCGCGTCAGTGAGCGGCTTGATTTCGGTCTTGACCGCGTTTGCGACGGCTTCGGCAACCGTTTTGCCGATACCTTCCGAGAGGGTTTTGACCTCAGCGGAAAGCGTATCGAACTGTTCCTTTGTAACAGTCGTCATATCGTCTTCCTTTGTGTTGGTTGAGGGTTCCCGCCCGGAGCCGATGGCGTCCATGATTGCGGATTTCACTTTCTCCCAGACGCTGACGTTCTGTCGGCGCATGAGAGCTTCGACGAGGCGCGTGCCGGCCCAATCGATCTCCTGGTCAGCGGAATCCGTCAGTGCGGAATTGATGACCTCGATTTCTTCAGTCTCGCCCTTGGCGTTCACCAGCATGCCGACTCCCTGATCAGGAGTAGCCGCGCCATCCTCGTTCAGCAGGATGCAGTCGTGGTCGAAGACCATGTTACGGGCGATCTTCTTGTGGTCGGCGCCGTTGACTGCTTCCATGGTGGCAAGCAGGCCAGTGGAGGTGTGGATCGGGCCACCTGCCTCGATTGCTGCGAGCACTGCCTTGCCGCCTTCAGAACGGTTGGCAACCTCCACGTCGATCACCTTGTCCAGCAGGACACGGCCACCCTCACGGCGTACATTTTCGTTCCACGCCCCGATGTAACCGATGTTCAGGCCTTCCGGGTCTCTGGCAGACACGAACTTGCCATTGACGAGAGGGTGGCCAAGCGGCGCCGGGGTCCGATTGAGAGACATGAAGCTCTTCTCGATCTCATCGGCAGGATACTTGATCCCGTTCATGACGATATTGTCGGGAAGGGTCACCGATGGGACGATGACCAGATCACGCCCGTTCCGCTTTTCCTTGCGGACAGCCTTCACGTTCGCCAGTGTCCTGACGTTCACACGCACCTGAGTCATTGGGCGATCTCCATGTATGCTCGCATGGCGTCTGCATCGCCCCAACCGTCTGGGAACTGAGCGTAAAGGCGAGGCCGATCGTCCCCATCATCACGTGGGATGCCATTCACCTGCTCGAGTTCTCGATCGTTTAGGCTGATGACCACAGGTTCTCGTTCGGCGTCGATCCACTCGCCGCGTACCTTGATTTTCATGTGGGGTTATTCCTCTTCGGTCGGCGGCGTTTCGCTCAACAAAAAAGCGACCCGCGAGGGCCGCTCTTCTGCTGTAGAAATGGATGGCTCATTTGAGCCAAGCCCACGTTGAGCCTTTCGCTATCGCGCTAACCCTGCGCCTATCTACGCCGGTTATCGCCTGTATCTCTGCGGGTTTCATCGTTTTGGACATTCGCTTGATGTCCAGCACCTGCGCCTCGGTCAGATACGAGTGCCCGCTCGCTTCGCCTCGGTTGCTTGTTCCGTGATCAATCCTGTCCATCTGGTTCTCAGATGCGGTTGCCCATCTCAGGTGTTTCGGACTAACGCAACCCTCTTCGCCTTTGCCGCAGGAATGGGCTGCATGATGATCTTCCGAAGGCGGAGATCCGTGAGCAGCCGCACAAACGACCCTATGGGCCATCTGATTCCGTCCGCCGATGTGGACCTGACCATATCCTCTCGGGGTCCGCCCGAACGGCCATGCCAAGCAATCATCGCCAGAGTGAGAAAGCGCTACATTCTCTATCCAGTTCGAGGCAGACCCGACCGCTGTTCTTCCCGCCAGCGGATCGCCATGCTTTCTCCATCTGAAATAGTGCGCGCCGCACCACCCGTTGGCTCCCTTGGCGGTCCAGTGAGCGTTTCGGTTGCATCCATCGACAGAACATGGTTTGAAGTTTGTAGCCATCTGACACCTCATCCGTGTTGGCTTGGTTAGAGCCGGGGCGGGACGGCAATCCTTTCTCGGCTCGCCTTAATCTGGCATAGATTTAGGTGTTTTGCCACCTCCGATAGTGGCCTCTGATTCTTCCTCGGACAGTTCATCCCTATATTTTTCCGCATCGCTCAGCGGCTCATAGCCAACCGCACCGCGGATCTCGTCGTCGGTGAAGACGTAGGTCGAGTTGCCCATCTTCTGATTGACGCCGGCCATCTTGTCGGCGCGGTCAACCTTCTCCGACATCGATGCTTCCGTCAGATCGGCCCAATCGAGATGCCAGTCCTTTTCGGGCAGGATACCGACGCGCTCCAACCGCTTCACGAGATCCATCACGCTCGGTATGGTCTGATTGGCGCGGCGCGACATGTTCGTCTGCGCCCACTCGTCAGCGTCTTCTTGGCTGGCGCGCTCTCCGGTCTGCATGCCGACGAGGATCTTCACCGGCATGTTGATCGAGGCAGCAAAATCCTGCAGGGCGATAGAATAGAAATGCTCCGGCGATGGCAGGTTGACCGCCAATGGCTTAGCCGTGATGCCCATGAGCATGAGAAGCTGATCGAAGCCGGCGTTATAATCCGCCACCTGATCGTTCATCTTGTCGGCCAATTCTTCGACCTTCACCCCCATGGCCTTAGCCATCTGGTCAGGCTTGGCATCCTTATCCATCTCAAGGACAGGTGCAGCCTTGGCGTTCTTCCAGAAGCCCTCTCCCCCAGCGCCCCTCACCTTTTCCATATCCACGAGTGAGTTGTAGCCAGGCTCAAGAGCCGATGACCCGTTGACCGAGCCATCCTTTGACCAGATTAGCACCCGATCTGGGTGGATGGTGATGTTGCGCGGGTTCTGCTTCGTCTTGTCTGCCGCAGCTTCCTGAAACTGGAACATCTTCGGCAGGCCGTAAGTTTCGGACCGCTCGTCATTGTCCCACTCCGATACGGTGAGCTGGCCTTGCCATGCCGGTATGATCTCGACCAGGCCATCAAGACCGGAACTCACCTTCCCAACCGGCTGGTTGAACTGCAGTCCGTCGGCAAACCGCAGAATGACGCCCGCATAGGCCCCGACCATCGACATGCGGTCTGCTTCGGCAAGGCGAGCCCAGAGACGCAGATCATCGAAGCGTTGGCGGATCTCGCCCTCAAGTTTCGTTTCCTTGGCGGTTCCTTTCTGCGAGCCGTCGCGCTCCTGCTCCAGCAGGAATGGATTGTCCTGCCATGTCTTGCGCACCGTCTTGTCCACGCCAGCAGCCGCTATGCCGTTGCGGGTGTACATGCGGTAGAGCTTGTCGAAGCTCAACGCCTCCGGGTAGCCGAAGTCTTTATAGTGGTCATGCTTCGGCGATGAGCCGGGGAAGAAGCCGGGGAACATCGCGCCGAGGCTGCGCTGCGCATAGTTGGCGAGCCGAACGACATTGTTCATCGGGTCTTCCCATTCATTAGCGATGCTTCTTGCGAAGGAACATGGCGACGGACGGGCCAGCCTCGATATTCACGTTGTCGGCGGCAATCACAGCGTCAGCCAGATTGTGAGACTTCACGCCCAAGTCCTTCTTGAGCTTGAGCTTTGGCACGACGCGCTTCTTGCCCTCAGTCTCAACCCACCATGGAACGCAAAGCTCGGTGAAGAGCGCATCCAACTTGTCCTTGCCGATCGAGGACGAGAACGAGAGGACATCCTCGGGCCTGATTGGCTGGCCTCTGGTCACGGCATTGAACGTCAGCATGGCGCGGCGTGCCGTGTTGGCCCATGCCTGCGCCTTCAGGTTCAGATATTCATTCTTGTTGAGCGGGCTGTTGTTGTTCATCGTGTCGCTAGGTTCATCCGGGTCCATGACACTGCCCCCGGCATGGAAAGCGAAATGCTCAACGCTGGCCTTATGCTCGTCGTTCTGTTCATCGATATAGCCACCGACAAAGGCGCCGACGCCGATCGTGTCGTATGAGACAGTCGCGCCTGCATTCTTGGCCTTGGCCCACACCCGCTTGGCGTTCTGGACAAGCTGATCCTTGCCGGATGACCAGTCTTCGGCATCTGTGAAGACGCCCTCAATCTTGTCGGCCGTCGCGCTCTTGTCCTCGCCATCGTCGGCAGGGTCGAAGCCGATGATGTTTCGGCCGGTCAGTTCGATCTTGAGAACCTTGTGGGCATCGACACAGGCATCGAGCCACCGGCGCTTGAAGATCGATAGCTCGCTGTCTCCGAGAGGCACGCCGCCATAGATGTGTTCGAACATCTCCGGGTCGCGGGCCTGCATAGCTGCTATATCGCGCTTGGCCTTCTCGGAAAGGAACGGGTTCTCCGTATAATTTATCTGGTGCACGATGCAGTGCGGCGGCGTGTTGACGACGAAGTCTTTCCAGACGTAGTCGGTGACCATCTTCGGGTTGAAGAGGAGAATGGCCAGGCTGTCTTCCTTGCGGATCGTGGGGCCGATGACCACCCATTGATCTTCGGTCAGCTTCTCCGCTTCCTCGACCCAGAGGATATCGACATCCGACGTTCCCTTGATATCCTCAAGGTTTCGCTCAATGCCGTAGAATATGAACTCCGATCCGGTCGCCCGGTGGATGATCGTGGTCTTCTGGACTTCGTAGGCGTCTGTCAGACCGAGATGAGCAATCGCCCATTTCAGTTCGGTGTAGACCGACTCCTGAATTCGGTTCTGGAAGCGACGGATGCAGAGGACCCGCATCCTGACGCCGACGTGGTCGACCAGCCGCACCAACTGGCAGGCGGTGTCTCTCGTCTTCGAACTCGACCGGCCGCCGTGCAGGACAGCGATGTCATTCTCACCGAAGAAGACGCCTTCCCAAAAGTCATAGAGCGCGGGGTTGGTAAGCGGTGTTGAGGCGTTCAGCTCTTCTTTTCGCTGCGCAGAACCTCTCGCCATGTCCTCGGATCCGTTGGGCTCATGCTGCCGTCGCTCGATTTATGGTCCAATGCCTGAGGTGGCTTGCCGTAGGCTCGGTCAAGGATAGCGTTAGCGGCGGAAACCCTCGCGCCTTCGCTCTCTCCCGTCTGGGCGATCTCGACCAAAACATTCAGCGCCGCTTCAGCGTGATCCTTCGCCATCTCAGCCAGATCCATTTTCGCCTGGCTGACAGCACCAGTCTTCCGGCCGGCGCCTTCACGCTTGCCGCCGTGGGCCATCTTGATTTCCTTGATTGTTATTCAAGTTCCAGCTTAGCGGAACCGAACGCCATATTTGTTGATGGTGACCTCAGTCACCTGCCCATGGAGGGCAATGTGGGCTATCTCGGCCCTCACCTTAACGGCGAGATCGACTTCAAACAGCGACCTTGGCTTTTCTCTCATCCATTCATCGTGCGGCTTGAGCCTAGACAGGTCGATCTGCGCCTCGACCTTAGAGCGGTCTATGGCTGTCAACGTGCCGGGCTGGATATTCGTCAGCTTACGGAAACCATAGAAACGAATTCGTCGGCAACATGCTGGTTGGCGCGGTTTCCACACCCCTTACCGACATAGAACGTGACGCCGTCCCTTGGGTCTGAAAGCTCGTAGACGTAGAAGCGATTTTCCATATCCGTTTCTACCAAAACGCGAGACAAACCGCCAATCCTATTGCCCCATCGCCATCATGGCAAGGCCAGCGCAGAGGAGACTTCGAAGCTTGCGCATGCTCTTTCCTTTCTGCTGGGTTGAATCAATAAACCCGCCGGCAGGAGACATCCTGACGACGGGGTGGGTGGTGGAACTGGCAGCAGGAATTGAACCCGCGACATCCTAATTACAAAGACGGCGCTCTACCATCTGAGCTATGCCAGCGAAACTTCGAGGCTGGGGCTTCCCCACTCCGTGCCGTAGACCGGTTAGTTGACCCGTTCCGCGCCTCGCTATCAGGCTTGTGGCCTCCTGTTGGAGCGCCGTTGCCTGCCGGCTGTCGTGTCCCTTACGCCCGGATTGCCGGAGACGGTACGAAGGTTAGCCTGGGTGGGTACAGGCGCTGGGAACTGATGCCGGATCCTACTGAGGCCTTAACCGGCGGGCCACTCTCATTTCTTTCTCGAGGCAGAGAGCTTGACCGCCCGGAGACTACCTCAGTGATGGCGCTGATCAGGCGCCCTATCCCCTACGGGATTTGATACGGGGACGAGTTGCCCACCATAGCGCTCTAGAAACGCCGTGAAGGCTGGCCTCGCTGCTGCTTGGCGCTCTTGGCCACCATAAGCTAACGCCACCCGCAGGTAGCGTGCCGGGATCGAACCGGCGTATTCCAAGCCCCGATTGGACGCCGGGGAAGCTCTTTCGAGCCTCGCGCACAAACGTGCTCCCGAACGATTTGGATTTTTCCGGGTACTAACCACGCCAGTCTAGCATGGCCAAAAGGTGACTAGCCTTTCCAGTTCCCCGATGAATGACCCGCCGGGGTGCGCTTCCATGGAGAGGCGTGGCGGGTTCTGTTTCCGTTGAGGCCTTGCCTCGAATTGTCGCGCTTGTGTCCTTCGTGGAAGCGACGTGCGCGCCGACTTCTTTGGTCACGCTCTGCTGAAAGCCGGAAGCAGCAGGCTTCGCGCCGGGCTTGGGTGTCCCGGATCGCGGGAATCAAAAAGGCGACCTAAGCCGCCTGATTTTGGTGAACGTGCAAATCACCTGATCTTATAGGCGAATAGGCCACATATTGCCACGTTTGCCAACCATTTTGTTATGCATCATGCCACTTTTCTAGGATTATTCACTGCTATCCAAGCATCAGTGATGACATCCTCGAACCGGCGGCGGGCGGTTTCATCGCTTCGGCCTATCCGTTTGCCGATGAGGCCGAACGAAATATCGAAGGATCGCCACCACACGATCTGCCATGCCGACTTATCGAGATGCCTGATCCAGGACAGAGCCGTGAGGCAGTCAGATACATCAGCCGGCGTCGGATGGAAGCGCGGTCCATAGTCGTTGTCGGGGTCGTAGGCGTCCATGTATTCCCGCACATAGTCGGGGGATGACGACTTCTGCACAAAGAACCGTTTCTCCCGATCCGGCAGCGCGCGCAGCGTCTTCAGCGCCCGCATGAGCCTTTCGGTAACATCAGTGCGGGAGACACGCTCACCCTTCGTGATCCGCGGCGCTGGCCTGCGCGGCGGCTGCGGATTGAGCCTGTGCTTCGCCGTCACTCGAATGGTCGCGTCGTCTTCCGGCAAGACCATGCACCCCGGCGGCGGTAGGCCCTTCGGTTTCTTCGCTCGTTTCTGTCTGATCTTCGCCATTCTCTTTCCCTCGTATTCGAGCCGCCTGCTCGGTTATGCCTGTGGTTCTGGTAGCGACCAGGTGTAGCCCTGCCCGCCGTGGGGATATTTGCTCCTGACGAAGTGGCCCTCGTCGGCAAGCTCTTGCATCCAAGTTTTCAGGGTGTCCGAGGAAAGCCTCATGTTGTAGTATTCGATGAGGCGCTGGCGCAGGTAGTAGGCCTCGCCCCAGAAACTGTTATCCGTGATGAGCTTGGTTGCCGCGACCCGAAGCTGTTCTTTCCGTTCTTCCCTCGTCATCGCGCCGCCTCCATCCGCTCGACCTCGACGACACGGCCGCCACCGAGGAACAGGCGTTCAGCCTTTGCGCGTGCCGCTGTTGATCCCGTCTCCACCTCACCTCCGACGATCGGGAAATTGAGGTATTGCAACAGGTTCTTGTTGACGGCCCGAAGCGCATCGATCTCGGTATCGAACACGACCGGAGCCCCGCCCTCCCCCATGATCGGCTTGGGGTGGCTGTCCTTGGCGAAGCGAACCATGGCCCACCATCCACGGCGGAGTTGATGTGCGTATCCGGCGTAGCGGTTCATGCTGCACCGCCTTTCGGAGCAACAGGAAGAGGCTGCCAGTGGGTCGGCTGATTTTCCCGGTCATAGGTCTTTCCGAAGAGAAACCCCCTTTCGGTGACCCAATACGGCCGAGGCCGGCGGGAGAATTTGTCATTTTCCCAACGCCCCCTGCTGACCCCGTAAGCCGCATGAAGCAGCACGTATTCCCCAGATTTCGGCGCCGTCTCGATCGGCTGCCAATTGTCGCGCTGGCGCTCGGCAAGGATGGCGCGGGCGCTGTAAAGCTCATCCAGAACTCGCTCAACCTCATCGGCGAAGTCTGGAAACCGTGCTATGTCAGGATCTCGCAAAGCCGTGCGGATCACGTCGAGATCAAAACGTGGCGTTTCTTCCGGTATCGTGTCTTGAGCGGTCATGCTGATGCCCTCATCGCTTCGATCTTGCTGACAGAGTGAAGAATCGTCGAATGGTCGCGCCCTCCAAACCAACGCCCGATGGCAGGCGTTGAAAGGTCGGGGCGCTGCTTCCTGACTTGGTAGACAGCTTCCATGCGAGCGCGGCACACCTCGCGTAACCGGCTTGGGCCTTTGAGCATGCCAACACTGACGCCGGGGAAATGCTCAAGAACCTCGCCAACGATCTGCGCCACCGATTTCGTCTGGATCCTCACCAGTTCGATTTCGCCAGATTTCAGCATTTCGAGAATGCGGCGGGATTCGATGACATGCGCGTCGAAGCGGGTTTCCTGCCGCTTCCACTCTGGCCGGAAGATCGGTAGGAGCGGCGCCCGCTTCTCTGACACGACGGGCGCCGGCAGGGCGAGGATCGGCCGCGTCTTCGGCTTCATCAGCCTGGCGTGGATGGCTGCTGCCTGTGCAAGCATCTCCGCGGCGCTGGTGTATTCTTTGGCTGTGACGATCATTTGATCCTCCTGGATATGGCTTGGGGGATTTTCGATACATGCTCGGGGCGAGGACGCTTGAGCGCGTCGAGTCGTGCCTGCATTCCCTCATCGATTGTCGTGTGGGGATTGGAACCGAGTACCTTCGGTGCGCCCTTGAGGGCTTCGTCGATCATGGCGCGGATGCGCTTGCGCTGATTGGGGTCTTGCCGTTCAAGGGCTATGATCTGCCGACGGCGCTCGTCTTCGGCACGGCTGAACAACTGCTTGGCTTCCCGGCGGATGATCACTCTCTCGCCAGCGAATGGGGCGACGATCAATCTGGCGTGGCGGGCGAACTCGGCGCATGTCGGCATGAACTGGCCGCTATGCCCTTCGACACGACCGCCGAGGTAATCGTTCACCGCTTCGGATATGGCCCACGCGGGGATATCAGCGCAGGCGAGCTTGAATTCTTCGGCAAAGGTGGCGACAATCGTATCCGGCTGGGGACGAAGCTGCCCACGAAGACGAACTGCAGCATCTCGAATGTCCGAGACTTGGCATGGAAGCAGCATTCGATCGATCTCAGCAACGCGCGCTTTGATCTGTCGAGCCCTAAGGCGGAACTGCTCTGGAAGCTGGTCGAAGATATCCTGGGGGATGAGTTCAGACATCGCCGAATGCCCCCATCAGTTCAGAAACATCGGATTTTTTTCGCGCGCCAGCGCTAGAAGAAAAACCACTTTTCGGTTTTTCTTCCTTCCTCTTCCCTCCTCCCTCCTTCCTCTGCGGAGACTTTTCCCCATCAATAGGTAAGTCGTGGGGGAGTGATGGGGAATTAGCCCCCACATAAGCATTGATTCCGTCGCCTTTCGGCCACTTCACCTTCGGCAACTTCGGTCTTTGCCACTGTTTAAAGTTCCGAATTGCGCCATAAGGCTTGCCTGACGCCTCGAACTTTCGGATAAAGTTGAGGCTGATGAGGACATCAAGGAGAATATTGATGTCCACAAGTGGTGCCGGAAGGGTCTTCGCCTTGATGGTCAGCGGCTTCCATTCGAACACGCCATCATCATCAGCCTCCATCCAGAGGCCTAACAGCAATGGAATAGCGACCGGGTGCTCGACGGTAAGCGTCATAAACGCCTCGTCGCTCATCAAGCCGGGGTGTATTGATCGTATGCGGCTCATGCCGTCCACTCCAATTGAATTGTTACCCTGCCGAGCTTCACCGGCTCACCGATCGGGGCGAGCTGCAGGTTCCACCGGCTGTCATTGATGCCGATCGCTTGGGCGATTCCGTCGAACGCTGCCTTCATTGAGGCGACCATGTTGTCGGTATCTCGGGCACGCCTGTCAGGCGGGGAAAAGGTGATGCGCGCCGTCAACGCCTCAGTCTCGATCTCACCCTTGCGGACCGACCGCGTTGCATAGAACGCATCACGCTTGGCGAGTTTCTTGATCTCGGCTACCCGGCGCCAATGGACGCGGGCATTTGGGGAAAGGCTCTTGGATGGCCAAGGCAAGGAGATTGTCAGCGTCTCGGTCATGCGAGCCCCGCTTTGATCTCGCGAAGGCCCGCCCTGATCTGGGCGTTGTGGCGCTTGCGGTTGGCGATGATCGTTTCCCGGTTTTCTTCCCGGTAGGCGCGCTCGTAGGATCGGCGTTCTGCCTCCTTCTTTGCGGCGGCATAATTTTCGTCCATTGCCTTGTTGATGAGGCGATCAACGGATGAGGGCTGGATGCCAAGCGCAGCGGCGATCAACTCGACGTCAGGCCCATGCAGTGCATAGAGGATGGAGAAGGTGGTCATGCTGCCACCTCGCGATAGGCTGCATAATCCTCGGGGCGCTCAAGCTTCTTCCGACATGGCGGGATCCAAACCAGCTTCGTGCCGGTGATGCCCTTCTGCCAGACCAGCCAGCAATAGGAGGTGGCAGTCGACCCGGTCGCAGTCAGACGGCCCTTGACCATCGGCACGCGCTCGGAGAACTGAGCGACGATCGAGGGCGGGTTCTTGCTGAAAAGGTTCTCATAGCGGCCCACGCCCTCAAGGAACGAGGTTCGCACGATCATGGCCACGCCGACGGTGGCGATATCCAGCGCGCGAGCGATGAACTGCTCTGCCAGGCGGAACGGCGGGTTGGTGATGACCCAATCCACGAAGAGACCGTCGTCCCACGGAATCAATCCAGGGATGAGGAAATCACCTTGGACACCATAGCCGTAAGCGAAGATATCGCTGGCCAGAACCTCGTTGAAGCTTTCCGACAGAGGTAGCGCCATGTGGCCGCGATTGCAGGCAGGCTCCCATACCGTCTGTTGGAACAGGTAATGGTCGTTGATGACGTGCTTGCACAGCGCCCGCGTGGCCCATGGCTGGGTCGGGAAGTCGTCGAGGCTATCGTGCGGCTCACTGCGCTGCTGCATGACGGCGGAGGAAGTGTTTTGGCTCACGCCCCTGCCCTCCTCATCATCCGCTCAAGCGGGGAAAGATGTTTCGGCGGCACAGCCGCGTCCGACTTCACGAACCTGGAGAGATATTCTTTCTGCGCCTTCAGCCACATTTTATAGGGGAGCATCCTACGCTCACCCCATGGATATGCGGCACTGACCGCTGCCTTGCGTTCCTTGATAGGAAGGTCAGCCGGAAGGGTGGCGTCGAGCTTTCGGATGTGATCCTTTGCGGACTCGTACCAGCTGGTCATGCCGCGCTCTCCCTCTTGGCCAATGCCTTGAGATACGCGCCCTTGATCTCTTCGAACCGGGCGATGTCGTATTCCTTGGTTTCGATCAGATCGATTGAGCGAGGTTTCTTGCTGTGGCGGCCGTGGTCATCAAGCCAGGTCATGGCGGAAGCGATGCGGCGATCGAGCCATTGGATCATCTCTGCTGGGTCGGTCATCGGTTACGTCTCCGAAGCTTCCTTGCCAGCCACAAAATCAGCAAAGCGAAGGATTTTCGTATCAACCGCCAAAGACCGCTCATGATCGTATGCCTTCTCCACCCTGGATTTTGTTTTGAGGTAAGCCGTCGTCAGGGCTGAAAAGCTCGACAGATACATGTCGCTGACATCCCGGTTCCTGAGACGGAGCAGGATGGATGCAGGAACGCCCTGCTTCGTCTCGACACGGCTTGCGGCGGCCTCGATCGTATCCCCGGGACCGCGGAATTCCTTCGCCAGCAAAAAGCCGGCCATTCCCTTCGCATCATCAACAGTGAACGCCATACTCATCTTGTTATCCCTGTCTGAAATCCTGTTTTCCGCGTCAGTAAATTTGTCACCCATGACATTTCCCTTGGTTCATAAGGCTCTTGTTCACGGAGCTTGCTGATGACCAAAGGCACTCAAACTGATGGAGACGAGGACGCCCGCTGCGCTCATGCGGGTCGCAAGTTAGCGCCCTCGTCTCAGTCCGCCGCAACGGCGAGCCATGTAATTCCGTTTCCATTCCCTCGCAGGGATACCGCTGCCTCGGTCCCTGCCGGGTGTCCCGAGGAGGACTCGGGACACCCATTCATTCCCCTTGGCACTGCTGTGGCTGCAGTAATCATGCGCCTCGGCAGCAGCCGTTTAAGAGCGTTCGGCCCGGTCTCAGTGGGGGCTGGGGGTAAAGACCGGGCCGATGACGACGGCTCACCTGGGAGCTGAGACCGCCGTGTTCGGAAATGCGATGACGTTGTTTTCGCCGGTTGGCCGGCAGTTGCAGTCGTCTCGGTACTGCAGCTTCGCGTGACGGCTCATGCTGATCAGGATGAAGATGAAAAGAACGGCCAGGGTCAGAGCAAAGCCGATGACGATGCCGATCAGAGTGCCGAATGCCATGAGGATCATGCCTGCCTCCTTGGTGCTGGGACCTGTTTCCGCTCCCAACGGGCCGCGCCTTGCGTGGCCTCAATGGCGTCTTGAGCGTCTATGTCTGTTTGAGCGGATTGAATGTCGGATGGCTTTTCGGATGGGCCGGGGCGCTTGGTCATGCTGCCACCGCCGTTTCTTCGAAGACCGGGGCATCGGCTTCGGCAAACCTTCTCGCCCTCAACTGGCGGCAAACCGCCTGACCGACTTCACGACCGGTCATAAGCATCGACATGAATTGGATCATCGAACCGCGCGTCTCGCGGCTACCGCTTGGCAACCGGTGACGTGCGCATTCGAGACGAAGCTCTTCCGCCCAAAGCATCTGCAGGAGATCGGAACTGCGCGGCGGGAAGGCCCAACCAGATGTCTCTTTTGTCAATTCGAAATGCCAGGGCGTTCCGCCCCATTTCAATTTCTCGGGACGGGGATATTGCCAGACATAGCGATCGCGGCGCTTGCCGTAGAAATCTGGATGATCGAGCTGAAATTCGCTTTCCGTCTCAGCGCGCCAGCGCGGGTCGCGGTATTCCTTGAAGTGCTTAGTGTGAGCTGCGACAATGACGACGTGGCAGCACTTTCGGAAAGCCGTGAGCTGATCGGTCAGGCGCTTGAGAACATCCTTCTCGGACTTGACCTCGACACCGACAATGACGTCTCGGGTGATCGCCGCCACATCGATGCGGTTCGTTCCCTGCCCTGCGCAGTTCAGTTCGTGAACTATGCGAGCGGTCGGCGCCAATTCGCGCAGTCGAGCCACAACGGCGTCCCTGATTTCTCTTTCAGCGGAGGATGTCATGCCACCTCCTCCTCACGCATCGCCGCTGCACACTCCCGGCAGTGTTTCGAACCGGAGCCGCCGCAGGTTTCCTCACCGGGTCTTTGGCAGTTCGGACGAAGGAGAAGGACGGGATGACGGGTCGGGGAAGTACTGACGAGGCCCCGACCCTGCTGATGTGCGGAGGAATTCGAAGCGTCTACATTGTCGCCTCCTGTGGCTGCGCCTTCACTGCTCACTCCATCAGCGGGGAGACTTACGTCCATCGGCGTGGGGGCTTCGGCTTCGCCTTGAGAGGCCGGAGCGATGGGGGAATTCGATGCAGCGCTTTCTTCGGCATCGCGCGCTGCCAGCGATGTAAGGACGGCGTTTGCAGACCCGTCCGAAGCTTGGTCTTCGTCGAGGAATTCACCCGAGATCGGGTCAAATTCCTCAATCTTTTCTACGTGTGCGCGCGGCGCACGAGTGATCTCGTGGAAAACCTCGTCGATCAGCTCGTCTTTCTCGATCAGCGCATGCTCGTCCTTCGCAGCCTCGCGGCGGCGCTTGATCGCGACCTTAACTGCGTCGATTTCAGCCTTGACATTAGCCTTGCCGACGCCAGCGCCGATCAATTGATCGCGGTAGGCGTTGAAGCAGTCGCGCTTGCTGTCGTTGAGGGCTTTGATGTCCGCGTCGATAAGGTCGATTTCGTCAGCGAGGGAACGACGGGTGATCATGCTGCCACCTCGGCAACGATGAAGTCATTCGCAGTGACAGCGCCGAACGTCTCGGCCTGTATCTTCGCCATGATCTTGGGACGGGGAACGCGCTCCATCGCCTTGTATCTCCAGAGCGACTGCCTGCTCACGCCGATACGTTCAGCGAATTCAGCGTCGGACGTTTTGGTTTGGGTGAGCCAGGTTGCTAGGGTCATACACGCATTCTGTCACCATTTTGGTGACGGCGCAAGTGCCTGTCACCATTTTGGATACTCGATACGTAGCCAATTCGGTGACAATGCTTCGAAATGACCGAAGGAAAGTTTCCCAATGGCCTCGAAGAGGCGATGGCGGCCAAGGGTATTGGCCCGACCGCGCTTGGAGATCTGATAAAAAAACCCAAGCAAAGCATATTACGTTGGCGGAAACAGGAGCAGCGGTTAAAGCCAGAAGTCGCAGCGTTGATGGCTCCCCATCTCGGCGTCAGCGTAAGTAAACTGCTGCTGCTGCCAGAGATCCCAGAGACGAAAGTTGCTGGGCGCGTTGGCGCTGGTGGCGCTATTATAGATATTGATGATGATGACTTAAGCGCTGACGCGCCGCCGATTTCAATCGTATCTGGTCAACCATGGGGTGCCGCGACGATATCCGGTGACAGCCTCGGAATGTTTGAGGGCTGGTATGCAATTATTGGCCATCGGGATCGCTGGGATGATTCTCTTTACGGCCGCCTTTGCGTCGTCGGTACTGATCAGAATGAAACTCTTATCAAGTGGGTTGAGCGCACAAAGAAACGCGGCGTGAAACTGATCTCCGGAGACGGGTCTGTGCATACTGACGGCGCCATAATCGAGTGGGCGGCGCCGGTTGTCGGGATGCGTCCGCGATGAAAGTAGGCCCGTCGTTTGTTCTCTGCGTAGGTGTTCCAGCAGGATTGATCGGTGGCTACATCGAAGGGCAGACGGCGGGCCTCATGACATGGGCTTGTGTTACGATAGCCGCCCTCGCCTATTGGGTGGGTGATCTACAGAAAGAGATCAACCACCTGCGCGCTCGCATAAATCAGGAAGGCTTATGACCACCGACCGCTTCAACGAATGCCTTCGCGTGATCCGGTGGACTCCGATCAATCTGGCGTCGGCGCTGCAATGCGATCTGTCGTGGGTGGAAGCGCTGGAAACTGGAAACGAGGAAGTTCCGGTCGGCCTAGCTGCCTGGCTAGAAGTGCTGGCGCAATCTCACCAGGCGCTACCGCCTCCGAAGACATACCGCGGCAAGAGGGCAGCCCTGTGAGTGATTTCGTACATGGTTGAAGTCAAGGTTGTCCCGAACTTGACGTTTTATGGGGATTCCAGCAGCCGCGATAAGGATTACATGGTCGCAGGTGGTTTTGCCATTTCAGGGAACCGTATTAGAGAAATCGAGGACTACATAGCAGGCCTACGCGACGACTTTGGAATTAGGTCTGAATTTCATTGGGCCGAGTACCGGGGCGGAAAACGATCAGCGGCATACCAAGCGCTGATTGATTACGGATTCGACCTCGTGAACAAACGCTACGCAGCACTGCACGTTATCATTTCCCCCTTCAAAGACTACAACCACAAAGGCCGCAAGGGCGAAAACCGTGACACCAGCGTCAATCGAATGTACTATCAAATGTGCCTGCATCGCCTCGCGCGTTTCTATGGAAAGCGGCGGGCGATACACATTCGGCTCGATGCCGGAAACGATTCTGCCGACATATGCGCAATGCGTGATCAGTTGTGTGCCGATGCCTATAAAAAGCATAATGCGCTTCCGAATTGCGTCAGAAGCATTGAGCCCGTAAACTCTGCCCACAACGGCATAATGCAGATGGCAGACGTTTTCGTAGGTGCGATCGCAGCGAAGCAAAACGCCGTCGTGCACAGTTCGCCTAAAGGTGACCTAGCGGATTATGTGCTACGAGCATCGGGACGCCAGACTTGGGCGACGGAAACGAACCGAGACGCTAGATTTCTAACTGTTTGGCATTTCAAGGGGAAGGTTGCAGGTCCCTCGCAGCCCTAGCTCTAGAGCACGGCTGGTCTAGCCAGCGTATTCGGGCTGCGAAGGCCTTGACATACAGATAGGCGATTCAGCCGAATAAACAAGAAATCCTATTCTAATCTTATGATACGGCCCGCTTTGGCGGGCTTTTTTGTGCGCGCTTTATTTTTTGTCACCAAAACGGTTACGGCCTATTGCGCCGTCACCAAAATGGTGACATGCTTTCTCCATCAGCCGCCCGACACGGACGGCGCCATAGATGGGGTCAGCAGATGGCACAGACATCCAACTTCGACAGCCGAGACATGATCGCTCTCGTCACCTTCATGCGCCGCCGGTTCATGGTGAAGAGCTTCGTTGACACCGGATATTTCACGGAAAGCGAGCGTGAGGAGTTCGACCGCCTCTGCGCTGAGATGGACGTCCCGAGCGCACAAACCGCGATGCAGCGCATCCGCGACCGCAACGATGAAGAAGCCGACGACGACTTCCGCGGTGAAGTCCCGGCACTCGTCTCTGGCCTTCGGGGCCATCTCGAAGCCGCCGAGTAACCCTTTCCAATTCAGAGGACACATCCATGCCGACCAAGGCGAAGAAGCAGGACTCCGTGAATACGCAGGCAGAGCAGGAAGTCGTTATGGCCGTGAAGGGCTTCGACAAGAACCTCTCGTGCCGTGGCTACCAGTTCGAACTGGGCAAGACGCACAAGCATGACGGCGTGGTCGAGGCCTGCCGTGGCGGCTTCCATGCCATCGAAGGTTACCCGCTGGAAGTCTTTAACTACTACGCTCCCGGCACTTCGGTCTTTCACGAGGTGGAGCTGCGCGGCCAACTTGCTCGCCATGAAGGCGATAGCAAGATCGCGGCGGCAGAGATCACCATCAAGGCCGAGATCAAAATCCCCGAACTCGTTTCCAGAGCAGTGAAGTGGGTGATGGACCGAGCCAAGCTTGAGGAAGGTGGACACGCCACCGGCACTCGGGGCGCGGCATCCGCCACCGGAGATCAGGGCGCGGCATCCGCCACCGGAGATCAGGGCGCGGCATCCGCCACCGGAGATCAGGGCGCGGCATCCGCCACCGGCGATCAGGGCGCGGCATCCGCCACCGGCACTCAGGGCGCGGCATCCGCCACCGGAGATCAGGGCGCGGCATCCGCCACCGGAGATCAGGGCGCGGCATCCGCCACCGGCACTCGGGGCGCGGCATCCGCCACCGGAGATCAGGGCGCGGCATCCGCCACCGGAGATCAGGGTGCGGCATCCGCCACCGGCACTCGGGGCGCGGCATCCGCCACCGGCTATCAGGGCGCGGCATCCGCCACCGGAGATCAGGGCGCGGCATCCGCCACCGGCACTCGGGGCGCGGCATCCGCCACCGGCACTCGGGGCGCGGCATCCGCCACCGGCTATCAGGGCGCGGCATCCGCCACCGGAGATCAGGGCGCGGCATCCGCCACCGGCTATCAGGGCGCGGCATCCGCCACCGGCACTCGGGGCGCGGCATCCGCCACCGGAGATCAGGGCGCGGCAATGGCTCCTGGCAAGGATGGAAAAGTTTCCGGCGTCGACGGCGTCGTTTTGTTCGCCGTTGAACGCGGCGATTGGGAGGGCAGCGGCTACCCCGCGATTTCCACCGCCTCCGGCATCGTCGGGCAGAACGGCTTGAAGCCGAACGTCTGGTATCGCGCGAAGGCCGGCGAACTCGTCGAAGTGGAAGACGACGATGCGTGATTGCGGCTTCAAACCCTTCCAGGATTGCAACTGCGGCACTGAATGCAAGAGCGCGACTATACCGCTCGGACGTTTTGCCAAGGCTGAAAACCGGACCCTCGGCACGGTTCTCGCGAAGTCCCGCGCTGGATGGGCTGCCGGCTACTTCATCACTCTCTTCATCGCCTTCCTTTGCATCGGAACTGCTGGGGTTCTCCTCGGGAAAGAGCTGGTGGCGATGGACCGGGAAATCATGATTGCGGAGCGCGTGTGATGGCCAGCGCTTTTGAGAACTTCACCAACGGCGCGATCATGGCCCGGAAGACAGCTGCTGAGTGCCTCGTCGAGGCTGAGACAGCATCCCCGGCCCGCGCCTTCCACCTCATCGCAGAACACGACCGGCACATTGAACGCGCCGAGGACTACGAGATGCGCGCCTCCTGGTACGCGCCAAAGATCAAACTGGAGATTGCAGCATGAACGCTTTCGAACGCTTCAATATCAAAAGCCTCTCCCCGACGATGATCGCGCAGTGGGATGCCGCACCGGCCACCATCGTGCTTCGACGCCTCTACGGCATCAAGGGCAAAGCCAACGCCAAAATGTGGCGTGGCGATGCAGTCGAAGCCGGCCTGCAGTTCTGGCTCTATAACCGGAGCCGCGAAGATGCGATGGCGAATGCCAAGGCTCTTGCTGTCGATACGTTCTGGCAGCGCGCCGCCGGTGAAACGTCAGAAGAAATTGAGGAAGTCGTCAAGGGCATCCCCGGCATGGTCGAACAGGCCATCATCGTGGTCAGCACCAGTAATCCGGCCAACGTCATGGGCACTCAGTTCGGCGTCGAAACCTTCCTCGACGATGTCGACGTTCCGATTTACGGCAAGATCGACTTCCTCTTCGAAGACAAGCGCATCGTCGAGTTGAAGACAACGACACGCTGCCCTTCGAAGCTGGAAAGCGTCTCGATCTCGCAACGCTGGCAGGCCGCGCTCTATGCGAAGGCTCGCGGCGTCCCAGTCGCCCTGACCTACGTCACCGACAAGAAGTCGATCGCGTTCGACATCCAGCCTGACGACGCCTCCCTTACCACCATGCGCCGCGCTGCCCTCAGCCTGCAGAAAGCTCTGGCGAAGGCCGACGATGGCGAAACGCTTCTGCGGTCGCTCTCTCTCAATGTCGAGAGCTTCTACTGGGACGAGGAAGTCATGCAGGCCTACGAGGATGCGCTCGAGGGCAAGATCAAGCTTCTCGTTGGTCCCGGCACGGAAGACCTTGCGGCTCAGGGCTATGTCACCTTCGGCAAGCATTCCGGCAAGCACATCTCCGAACTGCCCGACAGCTATCTCTCCTGGCTCATGAACCCGAAGCTTTCCGACGGCGGCATGTTCGACGTTCCGAAGGCACTGCAGGTCGCGATCTCTGACTTGAGGGAGGCAGCATAATGGCACTGAAAGTCACCCGCTCCGACGAGCTGATCAAGGTCGAAACGCTTTGCGTCACGCTCTATTCCCAGCCTGGCCTCGGCAAGACGAGCCTCGCGTTCACGGCTTCCAAGCCTTTGCTGCTGGACTTCGACAAGGGTGCCCACCGCGCCGTTGATCGCAAGGACACGGTGCAGGTTTCCGACTGGCGCGACGTTGCCGCCATCACGGCAGCCGACGTTGCAGCTTACGATACGATCATCATCGACACAGTCGGCAAGGCGCTGGACGTTCTGGCTCAGGACATCATTCGCGGCAACTCTCGCCTGTCTCACGGCGGCGCGCTCAGCCAGCAAGGATGGGGCCAGCTTGGCGTTCGGTTCTCCGCCTTCCTCAAGCTCCTGCGCGGGTTCGGCAAAGATGTGGTGCTGATCGCTCACATGGACGAGCAGAAGGACGGGGACGCTATCAAGGAACGCTTGAAGATCTCCGGCGGGTCGAAAGACCTAGTCCTGACCGACAGCGACGTTATCGCCCGGATATCGATCATCGCCAAGCAGCGTTATCTCGTCTTTTCTCCGACCGAGACGGCCTTTGGCAAGGATCCCGCTGCGCTTGGCGAAGTCGCGGTACCGTCCGCCGATGCGCCGGAATATGCCGAATGCCTGGCTGGCATCATCAGCCAAATCAAGGAACGCCTCAACGACCTTTCCGAAGCTCAGCTTGAACACAAGCAGGAAATCGATTGGTTCTCTGAGAGCCTGCCTAAGATCAACGATGCTGACGGGCTCAACGGCGTCTTAGGCCGCGCCCGATCCGGTGGCCGCGACCTCGTCGTCATGGTCCATGACCGGTCCAAGGCCCTCGGCCTAACCTTCGACAAGGCCTCTGATGAATACGTCGAGGCGCGGCAGGAGGCGGCCTGATGGTCAAGAGGAAGGACAAACCCGTCTACGCCTTCGTCCGTCGCGGCAACGCTCTCGTGCCTGAGATGGAATACGACCTGCAGGCCCTCGACGGCGTAGCCCAAGGCCAGAAGATCCGCATCGAAATCAAGCAGTGGCGGAACATGGATCGCCTCGCTGCCTACTGGTGCATGCTTCACGATTGCGTCGAGGCCACCGGCTGCGCTCCGAGCAAGGAGGCGCTGGACAGCTACATCCGCCCAGCCGTGAACTACGTCGACACGATCCGGCTGGCGAATGGATTCCTCGTCGGCGTTCCTCGCGCGATCAACACCCGCGAATGCGAAGAGCCTGAGATGATGGCATTCTTCAACGCGGCCACAGAGCTGCTTGCCCGCGAGTTCGGCTACGTGCCGCCGGAGCGGAATGCCAACGAAAACCGGAGGGTGGCATGAAAATCCCTGCCTTCACCTGCAAGTCTGGCTGTCATGAGTGCTGCGGGATCGTTCCATTCTCGACGGCCGAGCGCGACAAGGCGTCAGCGGTCCGCCCGCTTGAGCAGTGGGAGCCTTTCGCCAATGGCACATGGGTTGCCGTCTCCGCGCTGATGACGATGAAGTGCCCATTCGTCACCGAGCAGGGCTGCGCGATCTATGAAAACCGCCCGACCGTGTGCCGTCTCTTTGGCGCCGTCGATCACCCGAACATGAAATGCCCCATGGGTTGCGGACCTAAGCGCCTCATGACCGATGCGCAGAGCCGCGAGATATTGAGGAGCGCGGCATGACCAAGACCAATGTCAAAGCCCACACTCGCGGCAAGGACGATCCGTTTGCATCCGTCATGGAAGCAAAGCGCGCGACCTTTGCGCGGAAATGGGGTGTCGAACTGATCGGGGCCAACGACGACCGCCTCGCGAAGCCCATAGCCGATCCGGTACCAGGCCCCGGTCGTTCCACCCTTTCCGAAATAGCAGACCAGCTCATGGCCCTTGCCAGGAGAGCGGGGTATCGGGGATGATCGAGGCTTTCCCGCTCTCCTGGCCCGATGGATGGCCGCGCACAAAGACCCCAGCCCGTTCCCGCTTCGATGTGCCGTTCACATCGGCTCGCGACGGCCTCATGGAGCAGATCCGCCTCCTAGGTGGCAAGCTGCCGATTCTGTCCAGCGACCTTGAGCTTCGCCGTGATGGACTTCCTTACGCCAACCAACGGGAGCCGGCAGATAAAGGCGTGGCCGTCTACTTCCAGTGGAAGGGTCAACAGCGTGTCTTTGCCTGCGACCGATGGGATCGGATCAAAGACAACATCCGGGCGCTGGAAAAGACCATCGAGGCGATCCGCGGCATTGAGAGGTGGGGAGCATCCGACATGCTGGAGCGAGCCTTCACCGGCTTCACTGCATTGCCGTCACCCAACGCAAAGAAGACATGGCGTGAAATCCTGGGCTTTCCTGCCGGCGCGTATCCATCCCGTGAAGGCATAGATATCGCCTTCCGTTCATATGCGAAGCGCGCTCATCCTGATGCCGGCGGCAGTGATGCAGCCATGGCGGAACTCAACTCGGCTAGGTCCGAAGCCTTGAAGGAGATCAAGGGATGAGCGCTTTCCGTATAGCGGCACAGACCGCCTCCCCAGCCCCAACACCAAAGACAAAGGCAGCGAAGAGCAAAGGCTGGATGGATAACCTCTTTGTTGAGAGGAAGTCTGCGGTAGAAAAGCCGTGCAAGACCTGCGGGCGCGCAATGTTCGTCCCAGCTTCAAAGATATCCCAGATTTCGAATTGCTCTCGGTCCTGCATCCAGTTGTCCCTATCCGGCCCAAAAGTCGCTGCCTGGGCAGGGCGCATATGGGAGAAGCGCGACACAACGGTAGAGAAGGACTGTGAAGGTTGCCACAAAACGATGCACCTTCCGCCGTCGAAAACCAACAGAAGGTTCTGCAGCTTAGAGTGCCGTATAGAGCTGACTGAGCGTGCCCTTGCTAAAAAGTGCGTCGTATGCGGCGCCGACTTTAGCGCTTGGAACAAGACCCAGCGCTTTTGCTCTCAGAAATGCAATAACGCAGATGGACGCATTACCTCGACGGAACACTTAGCACTGGCTCAAGAAGGAAGACGCAAGGCCATCGCTAGAGGTCAGGTTGTTTTTCGTTCTGGCCCGGGAAACCCACTTTGGAAAGGAGGGCCCAAAGCTCTTCGAGAGCGCCAGATCAGTTCTGGGAAATCTGCTGAATGGGTTAGACGCTACCGCAGAGAAAATCCTGAAAAGATCAGGGAGTTTTCACAGAGGAGGAGGGCTGCCAAGTCGGCGACGGGAAGATTACCGCGCGGAACCGTAGCGTCCATCCGATCTATCCAGAAAAACAAATGCGCCATCTGCAGGGTGAAGCTGAATGACGGCTTTCATGTCGATCACATCACTCCCTTATCGAAGGGAGGGGAGCACGCACCCCGCAACATCCAAATATTATGCGCGCCGTGCAATGTCCGGAAAAGCGCCAAAGACCCTATCGACTACATGCGTTCTCTGGGGAGGCTTCTATGACCCGCGCTGTAGACGAGTGGATAGGGAAAACCGACGACACCAAGGTTCCAGATCGGGTCAAAGTCAGGATACTGGAGCGCGAAAACTTCGTCTGTCATATCACCGGGGCCAGGATCGACCCGCTGCGAGACGAGTTCGATTTTGATCACAAAGTGTCGCTGATCCTCGGGGGCGAACACCGGGAGACAAACCTCTTTCCTGCGCTTCGAGAGGCACATCGCAAGAAAACTGCAGTCGAGATGGGCGTGAAGTCCAAGATCGCGCGGGTGAAGAAAAAACATCTTCTTGGCAAGAAGCCTTCCAACCTTAACCACCCAATACTCAAACGCCTGATGGACGGCACGGTCGTTGACCGCCGGACTGGTGAGGTAATCAGAGGACACCAGAGATGACTATCATCAATCAACACCTTGCCGGCGCCAATCGCCTGCCCTCGCGGGAGTTTTAGCCATGACCGACGATCAAAAGCATTTGCCTTCTGAACTCGACCAGAGAGGGCCATCACCCGGCTGGCCTGATCCACTGGACAGCTTAGCTGCCGAATCCATGCGCAATCGAAACTCTGATGTCGACCTCACCGATATGTTCAACCTGTTCGACCAGATGGAACGGGAAATACGAGCGCATCGCAAGGAACATGTCGCTTCATTGACGCATAACCCACCGCACCAGACGCTTTTGCGGGTTGCCGTAGCCGACGCACTTGAGAAGGAGATAGATCGCCAGCTTTCAGAAGGCGGCGGCTACCCCGAACTTGCGGACGTTGCGATCCGAGCTATGGCACCCTCACCACAAACGATGGAAGACATCCATCGCGAACAGATGGAGCGGCCGCGCTTGAAGCCGGCTACGCCGCCCTCACCACGGGTGAAGCCGCTCGAATGGAGAGCGCTGGATGTAACGGATCGCGAAGCGGCCGTAGCGGACAGCATCCTCGGAAAATGGGAAGTCTGGTATTTCCCAGGTGGAAAAACGTACATCACGAAGCCTGGCGAGCATCAGGGCACGGTCTATGAGGATGGCTACGAGGAGGCAAAAGCCTATCTTGAGCGTGTCTACCAGCGCCGGATTGCACCTGCTCTCACCACGGAGGGCCAGCCATGAGCATGACCGCCGATCATATCCTTGACGCGCTGGTTTCCATCAGCGGCGACAAGATCTGGGCCACCGAGGTTCCATTCCGCGGATCGACGACGCGCATCGACTTCTGGACCTTGGAGCCGACCCGATCCGCTGGATTTCGTGCGACTAGCTACGAGATCAAGGTTTCCCGACAGGACTTCAAGCGCGACAGCGAAGAGAAGCAGACAGGCGCGCTGCGCCATTCCGACCGCTTCATCTACGTGACCCCGCCGGGCCTCCTGACGAAGCTGGACGTGCCGCCGTGGGCCGGCCTCATCGAATGGGACGGTTCTACATGGCGCGTCGTGAAGCGGCCACCCCGCCTGTCGAAGGCCGAGGAACCCGGATGGGGCTTGCTCGTCGACATCCTGCGAAACAGCGGCCAGTGCCGGCGAGACATCGCCATCATGACCCTGCGCATTCAGATGGCCGAACGCCAGGCGCGGCAGAACATCGGCCAGCACGCATTCGGCTTTTCTACCCATTCCCGTTGGAACCAGCGCTTCGCCTATCGCGCCCTGCAGGACGATCGCACCTTGCCGACCATCAAAATGAGGAGCGGATCATGACCGACAAAATCAAACTGTGGTTCTTCCGCGACCTGAACGACGAACAGCGTCTGAAACTGTTCGGCCTATTCGGTTTGCCGGTAGATGAAATCGGCCCCAACCATGGCTGGCAGTCGGTCGCTTTGAAGCACATTGCGCAAAAACTCGTCGAGATGATCCGGGGCGAGGCCAGCCCCTCACCGTCACCGAAGGCAGACGGCACCATTCCTGAAGCTGCCTTGCGCGCCGCACAGGCTGCTTGGCAGGAAGCTGACGACAAGATCCTGAAAACCGATGCGTATGTCGTCATCGCCAGGGCCATGATGGCCTTCGCTGCCTCGCCCCAACCACAAATGGAGGTGACGTACACGCAGGCCGAATGCGATGAAATGTGCGAGATTGCCAAGCGCGACGGCTACGAAGAAGCCGTGCAGGACATCGACCAGAAGACGGGCGGCGATGGCGAGTATCGTTACTGCCTAGGCATGGAAGACGACATTCGTCACCAGCCCGATGCGGCGACCATGATCCAGCGCATCGTTGATCGTTTCGAAATCCTCAACCTTCTGGACAACGCGACCAAGACCGGCCGCGATCAGCCAGACGACGCGCCGCCCTCACCACAAATGGAGGGCAAGAGCAATGAAGCTTAATGCCGCTGAAAAGAAATGGCTTGCAGATCGGCAAGCCATCCTCGACGCCTGCCCTTCCAAGCGTCTCGGCTTCTACACAATCGGCGATCCAGCCGTGACCGTTTATGACGGGAGCAAAGAGCGCGCCATCAACGATATCCAGTCCCGCAACGAACGTTTGGATTTCGGCGCCGCCGTTGCGGCAGCGGGAGCGGATATCAACGGCGGCACTGTGTATGTTCGCTTCCCTTCATGCGTTCACTCGGTAGCGGGGTGATGACCATGGCCGATAACCAGAACCCATCCCCTGCACCGAGGGCGATGGGTCTACCTGTGGACAACCAGCCTGTTAATAACGGGGAAAGCGGGGATTGATGGCGAACAGCGTTGATCTGAACCGCAATGTGCCGCGCCTTGGGCTGAACCGGCTTGAGGTCGCGATGGCGCTCGGGGTGAGCGCAAACACGGTGGATGCCATGGTTGAGGAGGGTTTTCTTCCGAGGCCACGCAAATGGCACACCCGCAAAGTTTGGCTTGTCGCGGATGTCGTCGCAGCGATAGCTTCGTGGCCGGAAGAAGGAACCAAGGTAGAGGAAGGCGCTGACGACGGTGATGACTGGCGGGCGTCTGCATGAACGACGTGGCCAATGTAGACCTGCCGTATGTTGAGACGAACAAAAGTCGTCACAAGACGATCCGGTATTATTTGCGGATCGATGGCAAACGCATCTGCCGGCTGCCGAATGATATCAACAGCGAAGAATTCTCAATCGAGTATTGGAAGGCCCGAAGGGCGGCCGAAAGCTACCTAAAAAGGGAGGAGCCGGCAAAACGGCTTGCTCATCTTTCCGTTAAGCCGAACAGCTTTCAATGGCTGTGCATGGCTTACATGAAGGATATGGCCTTCACCAGCTTGGATGTGACGACGCAGGCTCGTCGCCGGTCGATCATGGAATCAATGTGGGAAGAGCGGCTTGGACCGAAGGACGATCGCCGGTTCGGCGACATGCCCATGAACCGCATGGATGTGGCCAACATAACGGCACTGCGCGACAGAAAGCAAAATGTCCCGTTCGCGGCCGACGAACGCTTGAAGGTTCTCCGACAGGTGATGGACCTCAAGCGACCTGACGGGAAGCCATTTGTGGCGAACCACGCCAGATTGGTGGAACCATTCAAAGTCCGCTCCGATGGGCACGCCACAGCAACGCCGGAAGAACTCGAAAGATTCATCGCCCATCACGGCACTCAATCTAAGGCCGTTCTCTACCTGGCTCTCGGGATGTATACCGGCCTGCGTGTATCGGACTTGGCTGTCCTTGGCCCCCAGCATCGCCGCAGGGATGCGCTCCGACTGCGCCTGTTCAAGAACAGGAACCGGACGCCGGTTGATATCGAGTTGATCATCCACCCCATTCTTGAGGCGGTACTAGCTTCACACAAGATCACCGACCTCACCTATTTGGTGACCGAGTACGGGAAGCCGTTCAGCGTCAAGGGCCTCGGTAACAGGATTTCAGACTGGTTCCGTCAAGCGGACATGCCTCATCTCACCTCCCATTCGGTGCGTAAGGGAGCGGCAACAGACGCCGCCCACAATGAGGCGACGGACAGCATGCTTGAGGCTATGTTCGGCTGGAAAGATGGAAAGACATCGAAGATCTACACCCGCCAGGCTGAGCGGGCGCGGCTTGCCAGACAGACCGTCGCCAAGATAAATTGGGACGGTATCGGTACAAAGCTTCTGCCGATCGACGATGACGGAAAAGGTGTGGCGCGGTGTGGCGGCGCGGACTGAAATCATTCACTATTTAAATTAGCGCCGTGTGGCACATTGCGCTCTTAAGAGTATGTGATCATTGACATTGGGAGGACCGGGCGAGGCCTCCATCCCCTTCCTGAGCAATACGACTTACACCTGATATCGATGCCACCCGCCTTATTTCCACGGTCGGCGTCCGAATCATGTTTCATCCCATCGCAGCGACCGGGCGTGGCCGGATGCAGAGCAACGATACCAAAGGCGGAGATTGCCGAGTGCTCAAGTTTTTGAAACGCCTCAAGAGCAGGTGGCGCGGATCGACGATCCGCAACCCGCATATCCGCGTCGGGCGGCATACCTATGGGGTCGGATCGGAAAATGCCTTTCGGGCAACCGCGAACTCGCCGCTCACCATCGGCGCGTTCTGTTCCGTCGCCAAGGACGTGCTGTTTCTCTGCCATGCCGGCGGCCACGATTTGAAGGCCGCATCGGTGTTTCCAATCCACCGTGTCCTGCTGCAGGACAGAAGCCGTGATCTGCCACATGGCAAGGCGGGCATTTCGGTCGGCAATGACGTCTGGATCGGCCGCGGCGCCATGGTTCTTCCAGGCGTCACGATCGGCGACGGGGCGGTGATCGGCGCCGGTTCGGTGGTGACGAAGGACGTGCCGCCCTATGGGGTGGTTGCCGGCAATCCGGCCAGACCGATCCGCATGAGGACATCGGAAGACTATATCCGCCAGATGCTGGCAATCCGCTGGTGGGACTGGAGCGACGAGAGGATACGCAGCGAAGCCGAAAACCTCGCCGGACCTATCGAGGCATTCGTCGACCGCCATCTCGCCACCAGCGCCTCCCCTGAGGCCAACTGAGGCCATTACCGGCCAGACTACGGGCCATCGGATATCCCACGCTCCGCCGTGGCCTTGGGCCATCGCGGCAGACCAGGTCCGCCACCACATTCCTGTCCGATCATCTTTCCGGCACCCGCCTAATTTTTTTGGCGATTTGGCGGAACCATGACCGTCCTCGCCCGTTCTAAGCGCCGCAATGAAGGTGCTATAATGAGCGACAGACAATTTGACGACCAGATCATCTGGTCGGAGCCGGTGCGGGTTCGCGTCGGTTACGGTTTTGCCGAAACGATCAGAGGGCCTCGCGAAGCGCTCGATTACCTCAACTGGCGCTGGCCGGTGCGCGAGGGCGTTTATTACATGAAGGCACTCAAGGAATGTGCCGCATCGCTGCAGCGGCAGATCCCGCTCGACAGGGTGCGCGAGACATTCGTTCTGGCGAGCATCGAGGCGAAGATGCTCGGCTGAACGGCCAGCGCATCGACCGCTCGCGTCTTTAACCTATCGTTTACGGTCCCTGTTGAACCATTTTTCAGATGGTTTGGCTATTCATGTCCATGTCGGCGATGTTGCCGCGAGTACCTTTTTATTCAAGAAGGATCGCCATGACGGCGATGATTGACATGAAGCTGACCCTTTCAGACGCCTTTGCTGCGTTCGCCGCTATCATATCGTTTTCCAGCATCCTCTATGTCCTGCATGTCGTGGTCGCGCTGTTCTGACCGGCATGTCCGATTTTTGCTGACATAGAGCGCCCGCCTCGCCAAAGGCTGCGCAGCCGCCCGGCTGCGTCCTTTTGCCGGCATTCAATGGTTTTGCATCACTTCCTCGTCAGTGATAATATGCAGATGTACCGGTGTGGGAGACGCCGGTCACAGCAATGCATAAGGAGGAGACCGAGATGCATTACCTGGATTTTTTCACGTCCATAAATCCGTTCGTGCTCGGCGTGCTGGCCGTCGTGGTGATCTGCGGCGTTTATGATCGCTGGATCGAGACACACCACAAGTAGAAAATACGGATCACAGGCCGTATCCTGCTGCGCGATTTCCCGCAAAAGTAAGCCGTTCGGCTTTGATTGATCAGCGGATGCTGTTATCCCTGTCACTCCCATGAGGCGACAGGGAGAGTGATGTTGCACGACACGTCGGACTTTCAGGATACGAATACGTCGCTCAGCGAGACATTGCGGCAGCTGATCGGCAGTATCGAGGGGCCGAGCGTCACCTTGCGCCAGTTGATGCAGCGCATCGGCGAACAGGGGCTGCTGCTCGTGTGCGCCTTGGCCGCCCTTCCTTTTCTCATTCCGGTTTCCATTCCGGGCGTCAGCACGGTGTTCGGAGCGGCGATTATCCTTGTCAGCATCGCAATCACGCTGAACCGGATGCCTTGGCTTCCTGCCAGGATACTCGATCGCCGGCTCGATACGCAAAAGTTGCTGCCGGCACTGCAAAAGGGTGCCAACCTCGTCTCACGCCTCGATCGTTACCTCAAACCGCGCCTGACGGCATTTACGACGGGCGTGACGGTCAATCGCGTGAACGGACTTGCCATCACGCTGGCTGGCGTGCTGCTGATGTTTCCGCTCGGCCTCATTCCGTTTTCCAATACCCTGCCCGGCATCGCGATCCTGCTTCTGGCCGCCGGCATTCTTCAGCGCGACGGCGCAATCGTGCTCGGCGGACATCTCTTCAACGTCATAACGATCGTCTATTTTGCGGCACTCGCCTACGCAGCCTTCAGTGCAGGCCAGGGCCTCGCCAGCTTTTTCAGCTGATCCCATCACGGACACGGTTACGGACATCACCAGCCGCGACTTACGGGATCACTGCAGGTTTAATCTCAGCTGGATACCTTTCGGGATATAGGGCTTTCGCAGCGTTGCGATCTGCACGCGCTCGTAAACTTCCCGACGTTGCTGGTCCTGGCGCTCCCGCAAAGCACGGGATGCTGCCACAAGAGCCAAGGCACGTTCTGCGACTTCATCGGCACGTCTCATATGCACCTCCATCTTGTTCTCTATATGTTCCATTTCCATGCATGAAAGTCAAGAGGCATGCGTCGCGGGCTGCAGGACCGAAATCAGGGATCTAAAAACGATCGGCATGCGTGGGATGAGGAGGAGAGCTGGCCGGACGACGGGGCTAAAGCGGCGTTGCGTTGCCGATAGCGAAATGTGTCTGGAAATGAAAACGCCTGCTTCCATATTGAATGGAAACAGGCGTTTGAATTTGGCTCCCCGGGCCGGATTCGAACCGGCGACCTGTCGATTAACAGTCGAATGCTCTACCGCTGAGCTACCAGGGAACACAGCGTCGCTGCGTGTGCGGCGGGTAATACAAATGCTTTTCCGATTTGCCAAGCGATTTTTCGAAAAAAATCAAACTAACTTGCGTAATCCCCAACTCCTCACCATCTGCCGGTTAAGAAAAAGCATTGGAGGAAGCCTGGCCTGATGGTGGAAACACGGCAAACACGGCGGTTCGGCATCGATCCGCGCAGCGGCAAACTGGTTCTCGGCTCGTGGCACATTCCCATGCCGCGTTCGCGGGCCGGTCGCATCGGCATCGGTTCGGCGCTGATGGTCGGCGGTACGCTCGGCTTCCTGCCCGTGCTCGGCTTCTGGATGCTGCCTCTGGGTGTCGTGGTACTGTCGAACGACATATCCTTCATCCGCCGCCGCCGCCGGCGCATGGCCGTCTGGTGGGCACGGCGGCGCGCACGCCGGGCCGCCGCATCCGACAAGCCGCAGAGAGGCTGAAACAGGCGACAGCATGCCGCGGCGAGATCGCCCGACGGCCAGCAAAGAATTCATGGTGCGATAACAACTTGAGGTGTAGTCTCCACGGTGTTCAAGGCAAATCACTGGGAGGATGGTTCATGCCGCAGGCACATTGGCAAAAGCCGGTACAGGTTGCATTCGGAAATCTCGGTACGGAGGTGGTCACCTGCCCCTCCGAAGCATTGGCAGTGCTTGCCGATCGCTGGCCGGATCTGCGCGGGCCGCATTTCGTCAAGGCACGCAGCTTCTGCCGGGCAGCGCTCGACGGGCGCCGCACGCCGGAAGAAGCAAGACAGCAGTTCGAGCAGGCCGTCAGCGAGGCACAGCTGCACGTCAACTGACGGTCGGCATCGCAGACAGCAATTGACAGGGCCGGCAAGCACATACGGGTTTGCGGGTGGACAAATGCCCATGGGGCGCTCCGGACATGCGAGCCGGAGCGTTTCCCGTCTATAGTCCCAATATATCCGCGACGACCCTGACGGCCGGACCGCTCAAGGCGATCGGCGCCATCAGCACCGAGAAGCACAGGCATGGCGCATCGGCACCGGCCACGGGACGGTGAACGATGGTTTCGTCGGCCACGGAGACATGGCCTTGCGTGAATGCACCCCTGTGATCGTGAAACTCGCCGTTGAGAACCAGCGTCAGCTCCAGCCCGCGATGGCGATGATGCGGCAGGGCGCGGCCAGGCTTTGCCCATAACAGGCTCGCCTCCATGCCGTCAGACTTTTCGATCACATGCTGTTTGAGACCGGGAAGCTTGTTCTTCCAAGGAACCCCATCGAGATCCGTGCCGGCATAGGACCTGAGGAAACGCGGCAGATGCGGATTTTCATCCGCCGGCGCCAGCGTCCTGGGGGTGTCCTGCGGCGATGATTCGAAAATCGCCTTTAATCTTTCAGCCGCAGCCGACAGAGGGTTCGGCACCTCCATGTCGAGGCTCTGGCCGGCAAGATCATCGAGCCTATCCGCCATCCTTGCGGATGACGAATGCATCTCCAGATGAGAGCCCATGAGGATATGCGCCGGCTCCGGCAGACAACCGGCGACGTAATGCGCAATCAGAAAATCGAGCCGTTCGAGATTTAGCAACATGTCTATCGTCAAATCTAGCGGCAACAGTCCACAACGTAAAGATGGTAGATTTCAGGGGTACGCTCGGGCGGCACTGACGCAGAAGGAGAGCCCCTGCATGGTTCGGGAAGATGATTTCCTGCGGGATTGACGACCGGGAACGGATTTTCTTGCGCAGACAAGCTTGCCGGTGGAAAAGACGCAGCTTAAGTCTGGAAAAAAAGGCGCGTTTTCATGACCCCCTATCCCAACGTCATCGATATCATCGGCAACACTCCCCTGATCCGGCTCAAGGCCGCATCTGACGAGACGGGCTGCGAGATCCTCGGCAAGGCCGAATTTCTCAATCCCGGCCAGTCGGTGAAGGACAGGGCGGCGCTGTTCATCATCCGCGATGCCGAACGCCGTGGGTTGCTGAAGCCCGGCGGCGTGATCGTCGAAGGCACGGCCGGCAATACCGGCATCGGGCTGACGCTGGTCGCCAAGGCGCTCGGCTACCGGACGGTGATCGTCATTCCGGAAACGCAGAGCCAGGAGAAGAAGGATGCGCTGCGGCTTCTCGGCGCGGAACTGGTCGAGGTCCCGGCGGTTCCCTACAAGAACCCGAACAATTACGTGAAAGTGTCCGGGCGGCTTGCCGAGCAATTGGCAAAGACCGAACCAGCCGGCGCGATCTGGGCCAACCAGTTCGACAATGTCGCCAATCGCCAGGCCCATATCGAAACGACGGCACCGGAAATTTTCCAGCAGACCGGCGGCAAGGTCGACGGTTTCATCTGCTCGGTCGGTTCCGGCGGCACGCTGGTCGGCACGGCGATGGGGTTGCGGGCGAAGAACCCCGGCATCAAGATCGGTATTGCCGATCCTGAAGGCGCGGCACTTTACGAGTTCTACGCCCATGGCGAATTGAAGTCGGAAGGCAATTCGATCACCGAAGGCATCGGCCAGGGCCGCATCACCGCCAATCTCGAGGGTTTTACGCCGGACTTTTCCTACCGCATTCCGGACGCGGAAGCCCTGCCTTACATTTTCGATCTGGTCGAGACCGAAGGGCTTTGCCTTGGCGGCTCGTCGGGCATCAACATTGCCGGCGCGATCCGGCTGGCGAAGGATTTGGGGCCGGGCCATACGGTGGTCACCGTTCTCTGCGACTATGGCAACCGCTACCAGTCAAAGCTGTTCAATCCCGACTTCCTCAAGTCGAAGGGGCTGCCAGTGCCGCCATGGCTGACGCAGAAGCGGCATATCGCCGTGCCGTTCGAAACCGCCTGAGCGAAATTCGCGAGTCATACATGTCTTCCCAGCTCCTTTACCGCGACGATTTTTATCTCGCCTCGACGGACGCGGTCGTGACCGTCGTCCATGAGGATGGTGGGCTCGAATTCGACCGCACCTGTTTTTATGCGACATCCGGCGGGCAACCCGGCGACACTGGGTTTCTCGACCGGGCCGACGGGACGCGTATCCTGCTTAACCAGGCGCGGCATGGAGCGACAAAGGACATCGTCATCCATGTGCCGCTCGAAGGCCAGCCGCAGCCGGTGGTCGGCGAGACGGTGGTATTGCAGATCGACTGGCCGCGCCGTTTCAACCTAATGCGGATGCATACGGCCTGCCATCTGCTGTCGGTCGTCTGCCAATATCCGATCACCGGTGCAGCCGTCGGCGAGGAAGAGTCGCGCGTCGATTTCGACATGACGGAGACGATCGACAGACACGAGGTCACGGCAAAGCTGATGGCACTGGTCGAGGCGGACCATCCGATTTATCTGCAATGGATCACCGACGCGGAACTGGCGGCCAATCCGGGTATCGTCAAGTCGAAGAACGTGCGGCCGCCGGTCGGGCTCGGGCGGGTCAGCCTCGTCTGCATCGGGGAAAATTCCAGCGTTGACAGCCAGCCCTGCGGCGGCACACATGTGGCGCGCACCAGCGAAGTCGGCGCCATCCACATCGCCAAGATCGAGAAAAAGGGCAAGGAGAACCGCCGCTTCCGGATCCGGTTCGGCGATCCCGCGCCAGACGCCTGACGATCACGGCGTGACAAACCGGGACATGGCGCGCACGGCCGTGAACCAAAAAGCCTGAAGAGAATTGGGAGGCATCCGATGACCGAAAAAAGCCGTTTCGTGGTTTCGTCCGAGTGGCTGGAGGCCGAGCTCGGCGCGTCTGACCTCAAAGTCGTCGATGCTTCCTTTTACCTGCCGGCGCAGGGCCGCGATGCCGATGCCGAATATGCCGCCGGCCATATTCCGGGCGCCATCCGTTTCGACCATGACAGGATCGCCGACCATTCCACCGGCCTGCCGCATATGGTTCCGACGCCAGAATTCTTTGCCGATGCGGTCGGCAAGCTCGGCATCTGCGAAAACGACCGGATCGTCGTTTATGACGGTCCGGGAATATTTTCGGCGCCGCGCGGCTGGTGGCTGTTTCGCGTCATGGGGGCCACCCAGGTCTTCGTGCTCGATGGCGGGCTGGATGGCTGGAAGGCCGAGGGACGGACGCTGGAGACCGCAACTCCTGCCCCATCAGCTGCGACCTTCAAGGCGGACCTTCGCCTCGACAAGGTGATCGATTTTCGCGAGATGCTGTCGATCGTCGTCGACGGCAAACGACAGATCGCCGATGCGCGGAGCGGGGCACGATTTGCCGCAACCGAGCTGGAAACCCGACCCGGCCTGCGCTCTGGCCATATGCCGGGTGCCCGCAGCCTTCCCTCGGGCACGTTTTCGGTTAATGGCAAGCTGAGGAGCCTGCCGGAACTGCGCCAGGCGATCGAGGATGCCGGCATCGATTTCGGCCAGCCGATCGTCACCAGCTGCGGATCGGGCATTACCGCGGCGATCATCACGCTGGCGCTCGAATCGCTCGGGCACGAGGACAATGCGCTTTATGACGGTTCATGGACCGAGTGGGGCGCACGCGACGAGGCACCGGTGGTGACCGGCCCTGCGGACGCACGATAGGTCAGGACGTTTCGATGGCGAAGAAACCCGTTCCGCAGACCGTTCATGTCACCCGGCTCGACATGACGGCACCGCCCAGGGCGAGCCTGCCGGTGCCGGTCAACGTGCAGACGGCGATCATGCGCACGCCGGAGATACCGCTGCATTTCTACCGCTATCTCTACCGGCAGATCGGCAAGCGCTGGCAATGGTATGAACGGCTGCGGATGAGCAATGACGAGCTGACGGCGGTGATCCACGCCAAGAACGTGTCGATCTGCGTTCTTTATGTCGATGGTGCTCCTTCGGGTTTCTTCGAGCTTGCACAACAGGCCGACGACGTGATGGAGCTTTCCTATTTCGGCCTGTTCGAGCGCGCGATGGGGCTTGGCATCGGCAAATGGTTCCTGCTGCAGGCTCTTTATGCCGCATGGCAGGACAATCCGTCGAAAGTGACGGTGACCACCAATAATCTCGACCATCCGCGCGCCCTGCAACTTTACCAGATGATGGGATTTTCGCCGGTGGGCACCAGCGAAGGGCTGATCCTGCCGATGACGGATGCCGAACTTTTCAAGGCAATCGACGGATAGTCCGATCCTGCAGGTTTCGGGTGGCGGCCGGGTCAAATCACCGCCATCAGATGGGGTCTCGAACCGAAGGAGACCCTCATGCCTGTAATCCCCATGTCCGCAATCCCTCCTGCAATCCGTTTCAAAGCCATGCCGACCGCCGATGCCGAGAGGCTGTGGAACGGCGGCCGCGATGCCTATGCAAATGCGCCGGAGACAAAGGTTTCCGATGGCAGCGGTTATCCCTGCCGCCATTGCCTGAACAATATCGATTCCGGCGAAGCTCTGCTGGTTCTGGCTTATCGCCCCTTCCCCGCATTGCAGCCCTATGCCGAAACCGGGCCGATCTTCCTGCACGCGACGCCCTGCCGGCGTTATGCCTGCGAGGAGGAATTGCCGCCGATGCTCGAAAGTCCCGACTATATCGTCCGCGGTTACGGGCGCGACGACCGGATCGTCTATGGCAGCGGCGCGGTGACACCAACGGCGATCATCCGGGAAAGGGCAATGGAACTGTTCGAGCGGCCGGATATCGCCTATTTGCATGTGCGTTCGGCGCGCAACAATTGCTACCAGTGCCGGATCGACAGGTCTCTCGTTGCCGATTTCGCCGATGCCGGGGCGGGTATCTGAGCGAGAAACCGCAAGGCATCGTGACGGGTATGGCGCCGGTTGTAGCGCCTGCCGTGTTCGGAAAAGGCTGCGAGGTTCAATGCGTTGCAGCAGCAGCACAGCGTCCTCCCTTGGCGATCCCGTTTTTTTTCAGGTCGGCCGGGGCACGTCGGGTGCCTCGAATTGATTTTTTATAAAATGACACACGGCGTGTCCCGTTCGGTGTGTTTTTCCGCGCAACTCCGGTCCGTCTGCGGCGATCCGGGACTTATGCCCTTGCGGGCTGCCTGGACCGGTATGTGTGCGACACACGCACCGCCCCCTTGCTCAGGAGAGGCAGACCATTTTCTGCGCGGCCCCCGGTTGCCGCCTGCATAAGGGCGGTTTGCCGGATCACCGGCCCCGCCTCGCCGGTTATGCGGACCGCTGTAGCCGAAGCGGAACGAGGTGATTTTAGGCATGGGTTGAGAGAGAGGGATGGCAGCGGAGGCAATTGGTTGAAATTGCTCAGGCAGGGTGACGAAAAATCCCCAATGCGAGGCAGATTCAAAGCAAACCGGCTGATACCTCTGCTCTGCGCACAAAGTCTCCCTCTGGCCTGCCGGCCATCTCCCCCACAAGGGGGAGAAGACTCGTGGCGCTCGCCTGCCTCGATTTGGCTTAGACGGCTCGGCTAGGTTAAGCCCTCCCCTTGTGGGGAGGGCTTGGGAGGGTCTTTTCGCAGGACCGGTGAGCGCCTTGCAGCACTCCAGAAGACCGGATCAATCCCGGCCTTCTTCGCCTTCGCCATCCTTGCCATCGAGATCCTCGGCCACCTGCAGAAGAAGTCGGACGATGTCGCCTGCCTTCTTCTGATCCCCCGACAGTTTTCCGGCGATGACTTCTCGAAGGTTGAGGAGTGCGGCATCGACGCTGCGCGGCAGGTCCGGGCCTCTTTCCTTCTGCTGATGGCGTTCGCTTTTTTCCTGCCGCTGCTTGATGTGCTCGGCGAGCTCGGAAAGCCGGTCGAGAATGGTCGTGGCAAAACTGCGGTTTTCGTCGAGATGGGCACGGCCCTCCTCGGTGATGGCATAACGCTTCTTGTTGCCATCGGGCTCGGAGACCACATAACCGGCTTCTTCGAGATAGGTCAGCGTCGGATAAACGACGCCCGGGCTCGGGGCATAAAACCCGTAGGTCATTTCCTCGATATGCCGGATGATCTCGTAGCCGTGGCGCGGCTCCTTTTCGATCAGGGCGAGAACCAGAAGACGCAGATCACCCTGCATCAGGAAGCGGCCGATGCGGCCATCCCCGTCGTCACCGAAACCGCGACCGCCCGGACCACCACCGCCCGGCCCGCCATGCGGACCACCGCGGCCGCCGCGACCCGGACCGCCAAAACCGCGGCCGAACGGGCCACCGCGCATCGCGAAGATTTCCTCGAAACCCCTGTGGCCGCCCTTGCGGCCTCCATGTTCGCCGCATCCATCGCGGCCATCAAACCTGTGTCCAAACATTTCTGCCTCCTTAAGACTGTCTTTCGATATATCTAAAGGTAGTCGATCGGATTTTCCCGCACAAGATGTTCGATATATCTAAATCATATCGGATTGAATTTGCTGACAGAAAAACGCCGGACGCGCACGGCCGGCGTTCTATCGGCTGGAATTTCAGCCGGATCAGGCGACGTTCAGAAGCTTTTCCGCCGCGAAGGCCTCGTAACCGAGGGCCTCTGCGACGGCACTATTGGTCACCCTGCCCTTGTGAACATTGAGGCCGTTGCGCAGATGCCGATCCTCGGCAATTGCCCGCAGGCCGCGGTCGGCCAGTGCAAGGCCATGCTGCAGCGTGGCGTTGTTGAGCGCATGGGTCGAGGTGACAGGTACTGCGCCCGGCATATTGGCAACGCAATAATGGACGATGCCGTCGACCTCATAGGTCGGATTGGAATGGGTCGTGGCATGCGAGGTCTCGAAGCAGCCGCCCTGATCGATCGCGACATCGACCATGACCGCGCCCTTTTTCATGCCCGACAACATTTCACGGGTGACCAGCTTTGGCGCGGCCGCACCCGGAATCAGGACTGCGCCGATAACCAGATCGGCGGAAAAGACTTCTTCCTCCAGCGCATCGATGGTCGAATAGCGGGTATGGACGCGGCCGGCAAACAGGTCGTCCAGTTGGCGCAGGCGCGGCAGCGAACGATCGATGATCGAGACATCGGCGCCGAGGCCGGCCGCCATTCTGGCCGCATGCAGGCCGACGACACCGCCGCCCAGCACCACGACCTTGGCCGGCAGCACGCCGGGTACGCCGCCGAGCAGGATGCCGAGGCCACCATTGGCCTTTTGCAGGGCGGTGGCGCCTGCCTGGATCGCCAGACGGCCGGCAACTTCCGACATCGGCGCCAGAAGCGGCAGGCCGCCGCGTTCGTCGGTGACGGTCTCGTAGGCGACGCCGGTGACGCCGGAGGCAAGCAACCCCCTGGTCTGTTCCGGATCGGGCGCCAGATGCAGATAGGTATAGAGGATCTGGCCATCGCGAAGCTCAGCCCACTCCGCCGGCTGCGGTTCCTTGACCTTTACCACCATGTCGGATTTTTCGAAGATATCTTTCGAGCTGGCGACAATCCTTGCGCCGGCGGCCTGATAGGCGGCGTCATCGGCACCGATGCCGGCGCCGGCCTTCGTTTCGATCAGCACGTCATGGCCGTGGGCCACATATTCGCGCACGGCACCGGGGGTCAGGCCGACACGATATTCATGGTTCTTGATTTCCTTTGGGCATCCGACACGCATGCAGCATTCCTCTCTTTTATCATGGCATCCGCCAGTTGTTTCTTGCCGGGCAAGCACACCAGAAAAGCGACAGAATGTCCTTGCGAAGACGAATTGCCGGAACCACAATTTTCGAAGACTATTGCGCCAGACCGGCCAATTTCGAAGGACCATCGAATGAGCAGCTTTGACGCAATCGATCGTGCGATGATGCGCACGCTGCAGGAAAACGGCCGGATCTCCAATGCCGAGCTTGCCGAGCGCGTCGGCCTGTCGCCATCCGCCTGTTCCCGCCGGCTCGACATTCTGGAGCGGAAAGGCACGATCAGCGGTTATTATGCGCGCCTTTCCAACGAGGCGCTCGACTACAGGATGATCGCCATCGTGCACATCTCGCTATCGGGGCAGTTTGCCAAAACACTGACCGAATTCGAGGCGGCGGTGAAACTCTGCCCCAACGTGCTGGTCTGTTATCTGATGTCGGGAGAATACGACTATATCCTGCGGGTCGCGGCAAAGGACCTGCAAGATTACGAGCGTGTGCACCGGGACTGGATCTCGGCGCTGCCGCATGTGGTGAAGATCAATTCCAGCTTTGCGCTGCGCGAGGTCATCGACCGACCGAATGTCGGGTTATGAGACGCCAATCAGAACTGCGCCGGCCGCAACCATGATACAGGCGACGACGCGCTTAGGCGTCAGCTTTTCGCCCAGGAACTTCCAGCCGATCAGGGCGGCGAAAACGACGCTGGTCTCGCGCAATGCCGAGACGGGACCTGCGGGCGCCATCGAATAAGCGAAAAGCACGGTGCCGTAGGAACATAAAGACACCAGACCGCCGCCGATCGCCTTGCGGGTCTCGGAGGTACGAGGATCGATGCGCAGCGGGCCGCGCATCAGCATATAGGCGACCATCAGCATGAAACCGGGCAGGATGAAGACCCAGGCGATATAGGAAGCCCTTCCACCCGACAGCCTGATGCCGATCGCATCGACGGTGGAATAACCGGCAATCGCCACGCCCGTCGCCAGCGCAAACAGCATGGAGGTTGTCGATGCCCTCGCCTTGCCGAAGGCAAGCGCCATGATGCCGATGACGATCGAGCCGGTGCCAAGCATGGCCAGCGGATGCAGCACTTCGCCGATCAGCCAGAAACTGGCGGCGGTGACCAGCAGAGGCGCGCTGCCGCGGATGATCGGATAGACCTGACCCAGTTCGCCGTGGCGATAGGCTGCGACGAGCAGCAAACCGTAGGCCACCTGGAAAACCGACGATCCGAAAATATAGGGCCAGGCAGCGGGTGCCGGCCAAGGCAGGAAGAGGGCGACCGGAAGAGCTGCAATGCTGATGGCGAGGTTCATCACCGTCATCATCCAGAAACGGTCCGCACCGGAGCGCAGGAAGGCATTCCAGCTTGCATGAAGCACGGCGGCAAACAGCGCCAGGAAGATCACGGAGGTGCTCATGCGGCACGCCCGTCGGTCATCGCATAATCGGCGCTCGATACGGGCAGTTGCCGTTCCTCCCCAAGCGGGAATCACACTTCCCAGACAGCCCTATTCGCGCCCGCCAGATGCGTAAGTAAAGCCGTGGTTACCCGATTCGCTACAATTTTGTGATGGTCGCTAAACCCGTTTCAATTGATGTCAGCTTATGATCGGACAGAGACAGGAGCAGGATCCATGGCGGTCAACAATCTGAACATGAAAGTGCGCTCGGCACCGCGTCGCAAGGCGCGTATCGCGGGCACGGTGAAATATTACGGGCAATCGGTCAGCGGCCGTGTCGTCGACATTTCAGCGACGGGCCTGGCGCTCGATCTCAGCGGCCCGTTCAACGCCGCACCGGGCAGCCCGATCAGAATCGACAGCGAGGAACTCGGTGTTCTGGAAGGCACCGTCAAGTGGCAGCATAGCGGCCGGCTCGGCATCCAGTTCCGGCCGAACACCAATGCCGCCGCCCAGGTGGCCGCCTATTTCCGGTTCTTCCACCGGGACGTCACGCCGACCCTGAGGTCGTAAAACACTCAGGCGTCGATATTTCCCCCTGTCATTTTGCTGATGCAGGTCCGTGCGAATGGGCCTAGTGTCACGCCTTTCAATGACGAATGAGGGAAATATCATGTCGCTTTCCACCCAATCGCCAATGATGACGGCCCAGCCGATGTCGCGCCGCTCGGTTCTTGCCGGCGCGGCCGCCTCGTCGGCGCTTGTCGTGCTGCATCCGTTCGCAGCACTTGCGCAGGCCAATCAGGCACATCTGCGGATCATGGAAACGACGGACATCCATGTCCATGTCTTCCCTTACGACTATTATGCCGACAAGCCGAACGATACGCTCGGGCTCGCGCGCACCGCATCGATCATCGATGCGATCCGCGCCGAAGCCGGCAATTCGATGCTGATAGACAATGGCGATTTCCTGCAGGGCAATCCGCTCGGCGATTATATCGCGCTTGAACGCGGCATGAAGGAGGGCGACAAGCATCCGGTCATCGAGGCGATGAACGTGCTCGGCTATGATGTCGGAACGCTCGGCAACCACGAATTCAACTACGGCCTGGGCTTCATGTTCAAGGTGCTGTCCGGATCGGGCTTCCCTTATGTTTGTGCAAACCTTACCAAAGGTATGCTGGCATCCGATGCGAAAGAGGATGAGCTGTTCTTCAAGCCCTATGTGATCCTAGAAAAACAGATCCGTGACGGGTCCGGCGCGATGGGCAAGATCAAGGTCGGGTTCATCGGCTTCGTGCCGCCGCCGATCATGACCTGGGACGCCAAGAACCTCGAGGGCAAGGCACAGACGCGCGATATCGTCGATGCGGCCAAGGCCTGGGTGCCGCAGATGAAGGAGGAAGGCGCCGATATCGTCATTGCGCTCTCGCATTCCGGCATTGATGGAGCCGGCCAGAGCGAGCGGATGGAGAATGCCTCGCTTTATCTTGCCGGTGTCGAAGGGATCGACGCGATCTTTACCGGCCACCAGCATCTGGTGTTTCCCGGCCCGAAGGATTTCGACGGGATCGCCGGTGCGGATGCCAAAAAAGGCACGCTGATGGGCAAGCCGGCGGTGATGGCCGGGTTCTGGGGATCGCATATGGGGCTGATCGACCTGCTCGTCGAAAAGGACGGCAACAGCTGGAAGATCATTTCCTCCACCTCCGAGGCCCGGCCGATCTATCACCGCGACGAGAACCGCAAGATCGTCGCCGACGTCGCCGACAAACCGCAAGTGCTGGCTGCCGCAAAGACCGAGCATGAGGCGACGCTTGCCTATGTGCGGCGCCCGGTCGGCAAGACATCCGCGCCGCTCTATTCCTATTTCGCGCTGGTGGCCGACGATCCCTCGGTGCAGATCGTCTCCAATGCGCAGACCTGGTATATCCGGGAGATGCTGAAGGACGGACCGTACAAGCACTATCCGATCCTGTCGGCCGCAGCCCCGTTCAAGGCCGGCGGTCGCGGCGGCGCCGAATATTACACCGACGTTCCGGCCGGCGACATCGCCATCCGGAACGTCGCCGATCTCTACCTCTATCCCAACACGGTCCAGGCGGTACTGGTCACCGGCGAGCAGGTGAAGAACTGGCTGGAAATGTCGGCCGGCATGTTCAACCAGATCAGCCAAGGGTCGAAGGACGCGGCCCTGCTGAATGACGGTTTTCCATCCTATAACTACGATGTCATCGATGGTGTGACCTATCAGATAGACGTGTCGCAGCCTGTGCGTTTCGACAAGGACGGCAAACTGGTCAATGCCGATTCAAACCGCATATTCAACCTTAAGTTCGGCGGAAAAGCGATTGATCGCGAACAGAAATTTGTCGTCGCGACAAACAACTACCGCGCCGGTGGCGGCGGCAAGTTTCCTGAAATCGCCGGCGACAAGGTGATCTTCGTCGCACCCGATACCAATCGTGACGTGATCGTCCGCTATATCGTCGACCAGGGCACGATTAATCCTTCTGCGGACGACAACTGGTCGTTCAAGCCGTTGCCGGGTACCACGGCAGTATTCGAGACCGGACCAAAGGGGCGTCACTTTGCCGACGAGATCAAGGGCGCGAAAATCGAGGATGCCGGCGACGGCGAGAACGGTTTCGCCAAATTCCGACTGGTGCTGTAACGACTGGCACGCAGGTTGATCGGCGAGGAGGCCGCTCTCAGGCGGCCCTCCTTGCGTCACGGCCGAAGCGTGACAACAGCAATGTCAGTTCGGGTGGCGGCTTGCGTTCCACCCGCCGATAATCGCTGCCGTCGCGTTTGCGGGTGACGAGGCCGAGATCGAAAAGATCGCGCCTCAACAAGGCCGCATCACCGAACAGATGCAGGTCGTTCAAAAATGCGCCGATCTCGCGCTCTGAAAAGGACTTTCCGCGCGGCGTCTTTGACCAGAGATACCAGAGGCAAAGCTGCTGTTGAGCACGCTTTCCCGGCCAGCGGATGATACGGCCTTCGGCGTCGAAGACGCGCAGCGTGTGCATGACACGGCGCTGATCGGCCTGTGGTTCGGGCTCGGACGCGATACCGCGGGGTTCACTCGCATCGGTACTGTGCGACGTTGCGCGAAAATGCTGATAGTTGCGAAAGCCGGCGGCGCGGCTCAAGAGATTGAGCATCTCGACATGGCTCGGCTTGTGGTCAAGCCGGTCGATCTGGTCTCTCAGGGATTTGGCGAAGGCCGACATATCTGCGACGGCCATCGGGAAGATGGTTCTGGGCATGGCTTATCCTCGATGCGCCGATCATCTCTGACTGTCGCTGGTCACCGTCTTGTCGACTTCGGCACGGGATAAGTGCTGATCTTCTCTTCGCAGGTTTAGCTTCCCATAAGGGACGGTGACGCCTCGGTGAACTGCTGACCGTGCACAACCTATATCAAGATCCGTGAAGCACGGTCAACGCCCTCGGCACGCCGCCCGTCATTCCGCCGCTTGCGGATAGGTCTGCCGGCCTCGATCGGCCTGCAGGCTCTCGGTGAAATGCTCCTTGTTCGGGCAGGTCGAAAGCCGCCGGGCGAAGCTATCGATCAGCCACTGGCCGGCAGGACCCGGCGGATTGGCCGTGCGGCGCAGCGCGTAAAGCGGATATTCGCCCTGCTCGTAGGCGTCGATATCGAGGACGACCAGATTGCCCTCGCGCACGTCATCACGCACCAGCGAGGCCGGCAGGCCGCCCCAACCGAGCCCGCCCTTGACCAGGTGGTGCTTGGTGGCGATGTCGCTGACGCGCCAGATCTTGTAGGAGAGGACGTTGAAATCACGGCCGGTGGTGATGCCCGAGGCATCGGTGACCACCAGCTGCGTCTCCTCGCGGACGTCGGCCAGCGTCAGCGGGCGGCCCAGCCGAACCAGAGGGTGATCGGCGGCCGCGACCGGCAGCAGGAAGGCATGGCCTATCCGGTCGGCGATAAGCGCGTCATCCTGTTTCAACAGGGCACCGCCGATGCCGATATCGGCCTTGCCGGTCATGACAAGGTTCATCACCATGCCGAGTTCACCGACATTCAGATTGAGCGCAACGGTCGGAAATTCCTGGCGGAACTCTTTGAGTTCGGCAACCAGCGCATCGGCCGGGACCATGACGCTGATCGCCAGCGATATTTCCGCTTCCAGCCCCTGCCTTATGCCCTTGGCGCGCGATCGCATGACCTGCAGGTCGGCAACGATCCGCCTTGCATCGGCCAGCATCGCCCTGCCCGCCTCTGTCAGCTTCGGCTGGCGTGCACCGCTGCGCTCGAAAAGCGTGACTTCCAGCTGTGCCTCGAGATTGCCGATCGTGTAGCTGACGACGGATTGCGCCCGGTTAAGCGACCTTGCAGCGGCCGAAAAGCTTCCGGTTTCAGCAATTGCGATAAACACCTGCAACTGATCGAGGGTCGGATTGGCATCCATGCGAGCTATCCAGATATTCGATAATAACCTTCGACATTATCACCGTTTTATCGATAGCGGTCTACTCCTATTTCTCTGCCAGACGAGCCCTCCAGTCTCGCAAGGCAACATGAGGTCGACAGAAGGCCTCCAAGATAATCAAGGAATTGGCACCATGTCCTCCATCCTTCTCGTGACCTCCAGCCCGCGCGGCGACGAATCCCTGTCGACCAAGATCGCCAACGAATTCGTCGATAAGCTGAAGGCGAACAACCCCGGCTCGACCGTCGTCAACCGCGACCTCGGCCAGAACCCGATCGCCCATCTGGATACGGTCACGACCGCGGCCATCCGCAAGCCGGCCGACGCCCGCAATGCAGACGAAGCCGCTGCCGCCGAAGTCTCCGACAAGCTGGTTGCCGAACTGCTCGCCGCCGACACCGTCGTGCTGGCGACCGGCCTGATCAACTTCAACATCTATTCGACGCTGAAGAGCTGGATCGACAATGTTGCACGCGCCGGCATGACCTTCCGTTACACGGCTGAAGGCCCGGAAGGCCTCGCGACCGGCAAGAAGGTCTATATCGTGCTGTCGGCCGCCGGCATCTATTCGGAAGGCCCGGCGATGGCGATGAACCATGCCATCCCTTACCTGAAGACGGTTCTCGGCTTCATGGGCATGACCGATGTCGAAGTGATCTATGTCGAAGGCACGGCTTTCGGCCCGGAGGCCTTCGACAAGGCAATAGCCTCGGCCCAGGAACGCAGCCAGCAACTCGCCCTCGCGGCGTAATTTCGCCAGCCGGCGCCAAATCCTCCTGATCGAATCGGCGGATCCATTCGCCCGATCAGGCGACAAACCTTCCCAGGCGGCCGTGAACATTATCGCGGCCGCTGTTTTTTGCCTGGTAGAGCCGTTCATCCGCCCGTCCTAGAAGCAGGTCGAGCGTCCTGCCGTCATCGGGCGCCGTTGCGACACCGACGGAAACGGTCAGCCCCTCCCCGTCCGGGCGAATGATGAAGCCACGGATATCCAGCCTCAGCCGCTCGGCAACGCGCAGTGCGGTTTCGTGATCGGTGTCGCCGAGGAGCAGGACGAATTCCTCGCCGCCGAACCGCGACAGGTGATCGCCCGGACGGACACATTTGGTCAGACAGGCGGCCAGTTCCTTCAACACAGCGTCACCCCGCTGATGACCGAACCGGTCGTTGATTTCCTTGAACCGGTCTGCATCGATCATCACCATGCTGATCGGCCGCGCCCTGGCAATGCTTTCCTTCAGCAGTTCGGGACCGTCGGCCTCGTAACGGCCACGATCGAACACGCCCGTCAGACCGTCGACGCCGGCCCTTGCAAGCAAGGCCTGGTACCGTTCGCGGAAGGTCAGGTCATGGAAGATATCGGTAATCTGGCGCGACGGGTTGGACCAGCGGTCGTTCTTGTCGATCTTCAGGTAGGCGGCGTAGAGAAGCGAGTAGATGCCCACCGACAGCATCTTGGCATACCAGCCGCCGAAGAGGACGGAGAGAGGCGCATCCAGAAGGATGTGAAGGACGATGTAGAAGGCGATCTGATCGAAGGTCAGCAGCACGGCACCGCTGATCGCAAACCTCAAGACGAGATGGCGTTCCATGAAACGCCCCAGCCGCTCGTAGAAGAGGATGATGCCGATCGAATCCAGATAGAGGATCGAGGTTCCCCAGACCATCAGCCAGCCCATCTCGTCGAGAAAGGCCATATCGGCGACACGGCCGCCCGGCAGGGTGACGGAGGCATGGGCTTGCAGGATCTGCGCGATGCCGACGGTCAGAAGGTTGCCGAGGAAAAGGCCGTAGATCGGCTGGCGTACAGTCGCTGCATCTTCCTTGATGTAGAGCAGCAGGATCATCATCAGCTTGCCGGCAAAAAATACCGACGATCCCGGCGAAACAGTGCCGAACGGCAGATGGACATAGAAGACCGCAGCGAGATAGGTCTCCATGAAATGCATGACGCCAAGCGCTGCCAGGAACACGCCCAGCCCGAGCGGCCTGCGAAAATGCAGAAACAGGGTCATGACGGAGAAGTAGACGACTGCCTCGATCAGGAAGAGGCCGAGATTAAGCCAATGCATGGGAAACCCTTCGCCCCATTCGTATATTTCCTTCTAGAGGTCCCACGGTTAAGGTTTATCAAACTCCCGGCCGTTCAGGCATGAGCGCCATCAATCTTCGGCAAGGCTTTCGGCACGGAACGGTCGCGGCGATTTGCCGGCATTGCCTTCAAAAGCGCCGACACTTCAGGCGCAATGCTTTTCGCCAGCTCGGCCACTTTCGACGGTTTTCCGAGCAGATAACCTTGCAATTCGTGGCATCCCGACTGACTGAGGAACAGTGCCTCCTCGATCGTTTCGACACCTTCGGCCACGACCTTCATCCCCAGCGCTTCGCCCAGATCGATAATCGTCCTGACGATCAGCTGCGTCTTGTCGGCAAGGCTGAGATTCTGGACGAAACTGCGATCGATCTTGATCGTGTCGAAGGGATAACGACTGAGATAACTCAGCGACGAATAACCGGTGCCGAAATCATCAAGCGCAATGGCAAAGCCCATGCGCTTCAGCTCGTCGAGGATCTGGACGGCGCGACTGTCGTCGTCGATCAGCACGCTTTCGGTGATCTCCAGTTCGATGCGGCGGGGATCGGCGCCTGAACGCTTGAGCAATTGCGCCAGATTGGCGACGAAATCCGAATGACGGAACTGCAATGGGCTGACATTGACGCTGATATGTCCGTCTATCCGTCCAAGCAGTTTGACGGCCTCGGCCAGCACCCATTCGCCGAGCTGGATGATCTTTCCCGAGGCCTCGGCCACCGGGATGAAATCCGCCGGACTGACCATGCCGCGCGTCGGATGGAACCAGCGAAGCAGGGCCTCGTAGCCGCTGATGGAGAGATCGCCGACGTTGACGCGCGGCTGCAGGTAAAGCTCGAATTGCCCTTGATGCAGCGCCTGTTCCAGGTCCGCCTCAAGGGCGCGCCGCTTGTCGATCAGTTCATTCATGCCCGGGAGAAACAACCGGAAGGCATTTCTGCCCGAGGTTTTCGCGTGATGGAGCGCAATATCGGCGCAGCCGATCAGCGCATCGATCTCGCCAGCATGGGCCGGATAAAGCGCGCCACCGACACTGACGGTGACATTGACCTGCTCATTGTGCCGGATATGGATCGGCGCCGCCATCGCTGCCAGCACGCGACGGCCAAACGCCTCGAGCTCGTCCTCGCTCGACAGCTGGCCGAGAATGGCGGCAAATTCGTCACCGCCAAGCCGGGCGACGATATCATGAGGCCCCGCAAGAGCGGCAAACCGCGCTGCGACCTCGTTGATCACCGCATCGCCGGCCCGATGTCCGTGAAGGTCGTTGATATCCTTGAACCGGTCGAAATCGATGATCACGATGCCACAGCTCTGGCGTCCATCTGCGCGCGTCATGACCTCCGTCAGCCGCTCGGTAAACAGCACCCGGTTCGGCAGTCCGGTCAGCGGATCGTGCTGTGCGAGGTGGCGGATCCGTCTCTCGGCCGCCCTGCGCTCGCGCAGATCGACGAAACACCCCACCCGGGCCTTCTCGCCGAGGAAGGTGATGTCGCGCCCCCTTGCAGCCACCGGCACTTCCTCGCCACCTGGCAGGCAGATGCACAGCTCGTGGCTGGCATCGTCATTCAGTTTGATGACGTCGGAGACACTGATCGCATGTCCATCGCGGAGAAACTCGAAGATGGAGCGACCGACGAGATCCTCCAGGGGCCGGCCGACCAGCTTGGCCAATTCGTCATTGCCATCCACGACGATGCCGTTGCGATGGATCATGATCGCCTCGAACGTTGCCTTGGCCAGCGCCGCCAGACGTTCCGCCTCTTCCGATCCGCTGCGGACAATCTGACCTGTCGGTGGGCATTCCGTCTGCGACGCGACAGCTACGAGACGTCGCGCGAAAAGCCGCAGGACGATGTAGGTCAGTCCAAAAGCCCAGTAAAAATTGATGCCGATGCCGACCGCCTGTACCCAAAGCTGCATCAGCATGCCGCCCGCGGGCTGATTGCCGGCGGCCGCGAAAAACGGCAGAAGCAATGCTCCGGCGGATCCGGCAAAGGCGTGCATTCCGACAACACCGATGGGATCTGAAACTTTCAACCAGCGATCGACGAAGGCGTTGCCGGCAATCGCTGCTAATGCTCCAAGCGCGCCGACAACCAGTGCTGCGAACGGCCCGAACAGATGCGCCCCTGCCGCGACCGCGATAACGCCGCCCAGAGCGCCGGCGGCAATCATCCTTGAAGACAACATCTGCCCGCGACCGGCGCCAATGGCAAAGGCGATGGCGATGCCCGCCATGGCGGCAAGGAGGCTGTTTACGATGACCGGCACCACCGGCATACCGGCTGAGATCGCCGACACTGCGTTGACGCCGGTCCAGACCGACAGAAGAAGAAGGACAGCGGCAATCGTCCGGATCGAAACCCTGCGGCCATCGAGACCCGGCCGGACATGGACAGGCAACGCCGCCCCTGCCCGGCCGGTGATCATCAGAGCAGAGAGCGCCGCCCAGCCGGCCGTTGCATGAAGGACGACGGCACCGCCGAGATCGACGAAATCGAGATTGGCAAGAAAGGCGGTGGCATTGCCGACCATCGTGTCGCCGCGCGCCCAATGCAGGAAGATCGGGAAGATGACCGCCGACAGAAAAAGAGCGATGAACAGACGGGCAGGATAACCGATCCGCGCCGCAAGCGGGGCGCCGGCCGCGATAACGGCCATGGAGCAGAGCATCGCCTGGAAGGCGAAGAAGGCGACCGCCGGCATCGCGGCATCACCAGGGCGGTAGATGCTCCAGCTGGAACCGAAGGGCATGCCGGCCGATTGCGAAAAGGCCAGCATCAGGCCGGGGACGGTAAAAAAAGCACAGCAAAGCCCCAGACCGGAGAGCTCCCTGACGAGTGTGGACGGAGATTTTTGCTGCGGCGCAACGTTTCGGGCCAGCAGCGAGAAGCCCAGATAGGCGAGCATTGCCAGCGCGAGGCAGGCGATCAACCACTCGGCGGGCAACCACTCGGCGGGCAGGCTGGAAGACGACGAGCCGAAGCCGGCCGAGCCTTGCCGCGAACCGAATTCAGCAGAATAAGCATTGCGCGGCAGGCAAGCTGCGGTCAGGAAAAAGCTTTGTACGACCGTGAATAGCCGCCGAAATTCCATCGATAAAAACCGCTGAAAATTGATAAATGTCCAACGGTTCTAATTGACAGATTTTAATAATGAGTGAGTGACAGAATTTCTGCGGCGTTCAGCCTTCGCCGACGAGCGCCGGATCAAGACGTGACCGGCTCAAAGAAGTGCTGGCTCAGGCAGAGCGGGACTTTTCACCATCGGAAAAAAGCGATGTTCCGTTCTGGTCGATGATCTGTTCGGCCTTGCGTACGGTGAAGGTTACCGCGTCCTCCATCGAGGAGAACATGTCGGCGCGAATGATGTGCCTGACCAGTTTTTCACCCTGGACATCCTTTTCGATCCGGCCGGCAAGCCGGTACTGGCCACCCTCGGCGATCGGCGCCGCAAAGATCAGGCAGTCGTTGTAAGGCACGGGCTCGGCTTCGCGCGCGGCCTTGACCGGCTTGTCCTTGCCCGAGAAGGCGGAAATCAGAGATGAAAATATCGATGCCATAACCTTGCCTAACACATTGCCTTGCGCGCCGGAAGCGCCCGTCAGGCCGGATTGTTGTCCACGTCGCAATCGACGAAACCGTCAGATGATGAGGTTCGCCAGGATCTCGTTTTCGGTGATATCCTCGTAGCCGAGACCGGCCGCCTCGAAACGCTCGTAGAGACCGGCGAAATTGTCGGACGCCGTCGTCTCGATGCCGATCAGGATCGAACCGAAATTGCGGGCCGACTTTTTCAGATATTCGAACCGGGCGATATCATCATCCGGGCCGAGAAGATTGAGGAAGTCACGCAGCGCGCCGGGGCGCTGGGGCAAACGCAGGATGAAATATTTCTTCAGGCCGGCATAACGCATGGCCCGTTCCTTGACGTCGGGCAGCCGCTCGAAATCGAAATTGCCACCGGACACGACGCAGACGATTGTCTTGCCGGCAATCTTTTCGGGCTCAAGCAGAGCAAGGGCGGTGATCGACAATGCGCCGGCGGGTTCGAGCACGACTCCCTCGACATTCAGCATGTCGGTCATCGTCACGCAGATCGCGTTTTCCGGGACGAGAAGCACCTGATCCGGCGAAAAGCCTTTCAGCGCCTCGAAATTTGCCATGCCGATACGGGCAACGGCTGCGCCATCGACAAAGTTGTCGACCTTCGACAGGGTGACCGGGGCGCCCTCCTCGAGACTTTTCTTCAGGCTCGGCGCGCCGGTCGGCTCGGTGAACAGGAACCCATCGGCACCGACCTTGTCGATCAGGTACCCTGTGACGCCGGAGGCAAGGCCGCCACCGCCGACAGGCAGGATAACCATGTCCGGGGTCACGCCGTCGGGCAGTTGCGAGACGATTTCCGAGGCGACGGTTGCCTGGCCCTCGATGATGTCGGCATCGTCGAAGGGTGGCACCATCATGCCGCCGATTTCTTCCACATGGGTGCGGGCCGCAGCGTAACACTGGTCGAAAATATCGCCGACCAGCTTGATGGTGATGAATTCGCCGCCGAAGGTGCGGGTCTTGTCGATTTTCTGCTGCGGCGTGGTGACCGGCATGAACACGATGCCCTGCACCTCGAAATGCCGGCAGACAAACGCAAAACCCTGGGCATGATTGCCGGCGGAGGCGCAGACGAAGGTCTTGTCCCCGACGCCACCGGTCTCGCGCATCGCGGCGATCGCCTTACGCAGGAAATTGAAGGCGCCGCGAATCTTATAGGAGCGAACCGGAGACAGGTCCTCGCGCTTCAGCCAGATATCCGCGCCAAAGCGGCGGCTCAAGTGCTCGTTCAACTGCAGCGGCGTCTCGGGAAAGATCGTCCTTACCGCCGCCCTGGCATCGTCTACACCGGTCTTCGTCAACATTTGCAATCCTGCGTCGTCAATTCGCCCTCGCTATGCCATAGCTTGCGACCCAAGACCAAGCCCGTTTTGCGGCCTTTCGGTTCCCTCGCGGTCTTTGCTGCCCGGCAGATGCGGCGGCCAAAGGATCGACGGGCCGCCGGCCGGCTACTGGAGGAAAAGCCGGCCGAGAAACCGCGTGGCATCCGGCAGTCCGGTTCGCCAATAGGTCCAGTCGTGCTGTCCTTCCCGTGCCGTGAAATGGTGCGGGATTTTCAGCTTCTGCAGTTTCAGCGTCAGCTCGGCATTGCCGACGAAGAAATCATCATAGGAACCGCAATCGAGGTAAAGTTCGGTCTTGCGGATCACCTCGGGCGGCGTCTTGTCGACCAGATCCAGAACGCTGTTGGCATAATAGGCGCCGTTGAGCCGATCGCGGCCGTTCAGCCCGATGCCCCAGGCCTTGCCGTAACGGCGGTCATAACCGGCCTGGTCCATATCGACGATCTGCTGGTCGGTGCGGAAGGCCGCGCTCAAGGCTGCGGCACCGACAAAGAGATCGGGATATTTGAGCGAGAAGGCCATGGCGGCATATCCGCCCATCGACAGGCCGAGAATGCCGCGCGACGTCTTGCCGGGCCTGACCGGAAAGGTTTTTTCGACATAAGGCACGAATTCCTTCACGAACATGTCCTGCCAGAGATATTTTCCGTCCGCGTCGTTCATGTAATAGGTGTTGAAGGCATTGCTTTCGTCGCGCAAGCCATCCGGAGTGACGGCGATGAACGGCGGCACCTCGCCGCTTTCGATCAACTTGTCGAAGATGAGATTGGCATTGCCGAAACGATACCAGTCCTGGTTTCTGCCGTCGCCACCGCCATGCATCAGGAAAATGACCGGATACCGCCGGTCGTCGCGACCGTAACCCGGCGGAAGGTAAAGCGTGAACTCGACATTCCTGTTGAGAATGCGGCTCGCCATGAACTGCCCTTCCTTGACCGTGCCCTCGGCACGGGCGACTGACGCGGCGCAGATCGCCATCAGAAAGAACAACACTTTCCTCAACATACAGGTCTCCTCCAGGTTCAGGTAGCAGCAGATAGCTTCGTGGCGGGAGAGGTCAACCTGCGATCGGGCGGCAGCGGCGAAAGATCCGTCGTCGGGCGGCAGATGATTTTGTTTCTCTTTGGAACACAAGGGGATTTCCACGCAGGCCCTGGCGCCCTAGTTTCTGCCTTGCCTAATTTAGAGGAGCGCACCCATGAGCATATTCAGCAAGATCAAAAACGCGATTTTCGGATCCCCTGCCGCAGCAGCAGAAGCCCCGGCAGCTGCCGGCGAGACATCCCCTGCCACGCCGTCATCTTCGACACCGGCCGCAACAGCCACCGCCGCCGCACCCGCCGCCGGCACGCCGGCTGCCACAGCCGTCGATGTCGCGCCGATCCTCGATGCCGCAGTCAAGAAGAACGGCCAGAAGCTCGATTGGCGCCATTCGATCGTCGACCTGATGAAGGCGCTCGGCATGGATGCAAGCCTTGCCGAACGCAAGGAGCTTGCCGACGAGCTCGGCTATACCGGCGACACCGGCGATTCCGCCAAAATGAACATGTGGCTGCACAAGGCGCTGATGAAGAAGCTCTCGGAAAATGGCGGCAAGGTTCCGGCCGAGCTTCTCGACTAGGCAAAGCCCGGCGAAACTTCAAGGATGGGGCAATGCGCGGGCATGGCCCCATCTTTTTGCGGATTTAACGCTGCAGGCATAGGCAAAGCGCCTCAGCGCCCTCCCCAGCCGGACACGGCAGGTCAAGCCTTAACAAGCCCGCCTGCAAATGATTTGTAGCGGCGCGCTTGACGGAATCGTCTATCTACCTGAAAAGCAAGGCCACGCGGACGTGGCGAAACTGGTAGACGCAAGAGACTTAAAATCTCTCGACTTCGGTCATGCGGGTTCGATCCCCGCCGTCCGCACCAGATTACAATATTGTCTCTGCCGACGTGCTTGCCCTGCACCTGCGTTGCGTCAGATCGGCGGAACTGAAAAAGGGAGCGGCGTGGCCACTCCCCTTTTTGTGATTTCAGGATCGGATGTCGATCAGGCAGACAGCTTGGCTGCGATCCTGGCGACGTGGGCGCCCTGGAATTTTGCACCTTCGAGTTCGACTTCTGAAGGCTGGCGCGAACCGTCGCCATTGGCGATCGTCGTTGCGCCGTAAGGCGAACCGCCCTTGACTTCCTCGGTACCCATCTGGCCCTGGAAGGCATAAGGAAGACCGACAACGGCCATACCATGGTGGAGAAGCGTCGGGATGAAGCCGAGGATGGTGGATTCCTGGCCGCCATGCTGGGTCGCCGACGAGGTGAATACCGAACCGACCTTGCCGACCAGCTTGCCGTTGAACCACAGGCCACCGGTCTGATCCCAGAAATTGCGCATCTGCGACGCGACGGTGCCGAAGCGAGTGCCGGCGCCGACGATGATGGCGTCATACTGGTCGAGCTCGTCGACCGTGGCGATCGGCGCCTGCTGATCCAGCTTGAAATGGGAGGCCTTGGCCACCTCTTCCGAAACCAGTTCCGGCACACGCTTTACCGTGACTTCGGCGCCGGTGGACTTGACGCCCTCGGCAACCGCATAGGCCATCGTTTCGATATGGCCGTAGGAAGAATAATAGAGAACCAGAACTTTCGTCATTTTCTTCATTTCCTTTTGAGGTGTGGAAACAGTTACGGGACTTGTGGAAGGTGCGCCGCCAAGCACTCTTTTCAAGAATTCAACGATCATCGATCTGCCTTTTTACAAGCGTGTGACCAATAGCTAGCGGAGTGCCGCATTGTCGGCCAGACGGCTGCATCACGACGCACTGTCCACTATTTCTGAACGATAGCGCCGGATCTTGTTCAATTTGAGCATCGTCAACCCGACGGCCACAGGATTGCATTCGGCGGCGGGCGGATTAGGGTCGGGACAACACAGAAAGAGAAGCATCATGACCGACGACCACGCCTCCTCCACCATCGTCACCGCCGCCATGCTGGCGATCGGCGACGAATTGCTGTCCGGGCGCACCAAGGACAAAAACATCGGCCATCTGGCGGACATGCTGACGCTGTCGGCAATCGACCTCAAGGAGGTGCGGATCGTCGCCGATGAGGAGGATGCCATCGTCGAGGCGCTGAATGCGCTGCGGGCGCGCTATGATTATGTCTTCACCTCGGGCGGGATCGGGCCGACCCATGACGACATTACCGCCGATGCGATATCGAAGGCGTTCGGCGTGGCCTGCATCCACGATCCGAAAGCGATGACGCTGCTTGCGGACATGTACAAACGCCGCGAGATGGAGTTCACTCCGGCGCGCCAGCGCATGGCCCGCATGCCGGAAGGTGCCGCGCATATCGACAATCCGGTGTCGACCGCGCCGGGTTTCGTGATCGGCAATGTGCATGTGATGGCGGGCGTGCCGCAGGTGTTCCAGGCGATGGTCGACAATGTTTTGCCGACGCTCCGCTCCGGCGCGAAAATGCTGTCGCGGGCCGTCTCCTGCCCTTACGGCGAGGGCGATATCGGAACGTTGCTGGCCGATATCCAGAAGGCGCATCCGGACACCAGCATCGGTTCCTATCCACGTTTCGACGGCAAGAAATTCTCGACCGAGATCGTCGTTCGGGCACGCGCCGAAGGACCGATGGATGCTGCTGCCGAAGCCGTTATCGCGATGATCGACGGGCTGGACAAGGCCGGGCTTGCCGCCAATCCGACGGCTGACGCCTGATGCATTGACCGGCACCGGACCCCGCCCCACCTTATGGACAGAAGGCCTGGCAAAAGCTGCCCGATGAGGAAATATCGATGTCCTACAAGACCATTCTCGCCGTCCTCGACACCCAGCGCAACGCAGCGCAGATCAGCGATTTCGCCGTCGCGATCGCGCAGAAATTCGACGCCCATCTGATCGGCGTGCATGCCGAGACACTGGCGGCGGTGCCGCTGATCGCGCCGATGGAAATCCCCGATCCGACCGCGGTGGAAATCCTGCAGGAAAGCGCCCAGAAGGAAACCGCGGCAATCGAGCAGATCTTCAGGCAGCATACGGTGAGCGAGGGGCTTTCGGCGGAATGGCGCAGCTACATGCTGGCGGCCGGTTATGCCTCGAGTTCGGTGCAGGAGACGGCACGCACGGCCGACCTGATCGTCGCCAACCAGAGCGATCCGAGCAAGGCCGATCACCGTGCCGACCTCGAGACATTCCTGTTCGAAAGCGGAAGGCCTTTGCTGCTGGTGCCCTATACGCTGAAACAGCCGCGACCAATCGAGCGGGTGCTGATCGCCTGGAACGGCTCACGTGAGGCCGCCCGCGCCACATTCGATTCGCTTCCCCTTCTGAAACTTGCCTCATCGGTCGAAATCCTCGTCATCGATCCGCCGGAGCGCGGCAGCCAGAGCCCGGAATTTGCCGGGGCGGAAATCGCCGCAGCGCTTGATCGCCACGGGATCACCGTAACCGTGACGACGCAGGACAGCGGCCGCAACTCGGCGGCGACAGCGATCGAGAACCGGCTTGCCGACCAGAGCATCGATCTGCTCGTGATGGGCGGTTACGGCCATTCGCGCTGGTGGGAAGTGTTTTTCGGCGGTGTGACCCGCAGCCTGCTCGATTCGATGACGGCGTTGACGCTTATTTCGCGTTGACGCCGGGCCGGCTCGCCAGTCCTTGGGCATTCTCACCGTCCACCGGCAGCCGCCTGGCCACGGCGCGGAAATTCCGCACCACGGGTGATGTTGTCGTGCGACGATAGGCAATGGCGATCGCAACGTTGACGGGCGGCCCCACAAGATGACGGAAGACCGTACCGGCAAGGCTGACACTGGCGCTTGATGCGGGGACCAGCGAGACGCCGAGATCGGCTGCGACCAGCGACAAAATCGAGGCGATATGAGGGGCGGTGGGCCCTGCCCGCGGCGTGAAGCCGGCACGGGCGCAGGCTGCCAGTATCGCATCGTGAAGACTGACGCCGACACTGCGCGGGGTGAAGATGAAGGGATCCTCGCGAAGCTCGGCCAGGTCTATCGGCCGGTGCACCGTCGCCAGCGGATGGGTCGCGGGCAGCGCTGCCAGCATCGGCTCATCGGCAAGGATATCCTCGCCCAGCGTGTCAGGATCGGAGTTCGACGGCCGCAGGATGGCGATATCCAGCCGGTCGTCGATCAGTGCCTGCGCCAGCGCCACCGAATTGGCCTCGGTCACCTGGATCTCGACATCCGGATAGGCGCTTCGGAACCGGCGGATACAGGCTGGCACGACCGGGCTCAGGGCGGCCGTGCCGGTAAAACCGATGCGGATGACACCGCTTTCGCCGGCCGCCGCCTTTTTCGCCAGCCGGGTTGCCTCAGTGACCTGGTGAGGAACATTGCCGATCGCGGCGTGAAAAGCCTTGCCCGCAGGCGTCAGGTCGACGCCATGCGACAGGCGGCGGAAAAGCCGTACGCCGATGTCCTGTTCCAGCAGCTTGATCTGCTGGCTGAGCGGCGGCTGCGCGATGCCGAGCCGTGCCGCGGCCCGCGTGAAGCTGCCCTCTTCCGCGATGGCAATGAAATAGCGGATGTGCCGCAGCTCCATGATATTAATTCCGCATATGGAGAATGTCTCATCCATATATTAGCGGTGAAGACGACGCGGCGCTATAGGTCGATGAAAAGGACCCGTCATGCCACAGCCGCAGCAAGTCACCGTCGAGATCGGCATTCCCCAGGATCAGCCGGCAGCGGCGCCCGTGTGGATTGCCGGTGACAGCGCGGCCTTTCGCCGGGCGAGCTGGGCCTTGTTTCTGGCAGGTTTCGCCAGTTTCTCGCTGATCTACTGCGTCCAGCCACTTTTGCCGGAATTTCCGGGAGAATTCGGCGTCAATGCCGCGACGGCCTCGCTGGCGCTGTCGGCGACCACCGGGGCGCTTGCCTTCGCGATCCTGCTGTCCGGCGCATTTGCACAGATCGTCAGCCGCAAGAGCCTGATGTTCACTTCGATGATGTTGGCGGCCGTCTGCAATCTTGTTGCCGCAAGTGCCGGCGGCTGGGGCTGGCTTCTGGCAGCAAGGGCGATCGAAGGGTTTGTGCTTGGCGGGGTGCCGGCGATCGCCATGGCCTATCTGGCCGAAGAGATCGAGCCTGCAAGCCTTGGCCGCGCCATGGGCCTTTACGTCGGCGGCACAGCCTTCGGGGCGATGGTCGGGCGGGTCGGAATGGGGTTGATGTCGGCCTTCACCTCCTGGCATTTCGCCATGTATGCGCTCGGCACCGCCTGCGTCGCCGCCGCAATCGGCTTCTTTGTGCTTTTGCCGCCGTCGCGGAACTTCCGGCCGCAGTCCATGCCCTTGAGGCGGCATCTTCATCTTTGGCGGCAGCATCTCGCCAACCCCACCCTGCTGCGCCTCTATCTGATCGGCACGATGCTGACGAGCGTGTTCACCACGGTGTTCAACTATTCGACATTCCGGCTGTCCGGTCCGCCTTACGGTCTCGGCCCGACTGCCGTCAGCATGATTTTCCTCACCTATGCGCTCGGAATCGTCGCCTCGTCTTCCGGCGGGCGGCTGGTCGACCGGTTCGGACGACGCACGATGCTGATCGTCACCTTCGCGACCATTCTCATCGGCGTGCTGATGACACTGACCGTCAGCCTGATCCTGACGATTTTGGGCATATCACTGATCACGATCGGCTTTTTCATCGGCCATTCAGCGGCAAGCAGCGGCGTCGGGGCAAGTTCCGGGGCCGCGAAGAGCCATGCATCGGCGCTCTACCTGCTGTTTTATTATATCGGCGCCAGCGTGACGGGCTGGGTGGGCGGCTGGTTCTGGATCCATGGCGGGTGGGCGGCTGTCGCCGGGCTGACCTCGGCCTGCGCGGTGATCGGTTTGCTTGTCGGTTTCAGCTTCGACCGGCATCTGCCGCCTTCCGTCAGCGGTCGCGAGCCGGCCGCGTGAGGGCAACCGGCGGGGGCAAAACCAGCCCACGAGGCCTGACCTTCAACCGCTTGCGCTTTGCCCCCTCTTCCCGCTATTAGCGAGAGCCAAAGAAACTCTCGTTCTGGCGGCAAATTCCATGTCTCTTCCCGAAAAAGCATTTCCCGTTTCCTGGGACCAATTCCACCGCGATACCCGTGCGCTTTCCTGGCGCCTTTCGGGCCTCAACCGGGAATTCAAGGCGATCGTCTGCATCACCCGCGGCGGCCTTGTACCTGCGGCCATCATCTCGCGCGAACTCAATATCCGGCTGATCGACACCGTCTGTATCGCGACCCGCCATGATTACGTTGATCAGGGTGACACGCTGCTGCTCAAGGGCATTTCGCCGGAACTGATGGTGGATAGCGGCGAAGGCGTGCTGGTGGTCGACGACCTGACGGATACCGGCAAGACAGCCAAGGAAGTGCGCGAGATGCTGCCCAAGGCGCATTTCGCCTGCGTTTATGCAAAACCCTCCGGCGTGCCGACGATCGACACGTTCGTCACCGAAGTTTCCCAGGACACCTGGATCTATTTTCCCTGGGACATGGGTTTCACCTACCAGGAGCCGATCGCCAAGGGACACAAGGGATAGACTATCAGGTTAGAGCCGGCGCAACGGATAGTGATCCAGACGCCCGCGCAACCGTGGGCCGCGTGATATGCAGTGAGACATACCCTGCCCTGCCGTTTCGGTGTCAATAGCCGGCCCGTCATCCACAGAATGGCGGGCCGTTCGACATTTGGGACCGCCTGTTACCAAGATGTCTCAATATGGCATGACAAGCTGCTAAAACACCCCTTGTAGAAGGGCTTCCGGCCCTCCCGACCGGCCCAGATGATGCCACAATTGGAGCCTGCAAGCTTCGCGCAAGTTTCAGCCTGTTCCGCCAAACGCTTGAGAAACAACGCTGTTTTTTATTCCCCATTATCCACAGGCATGAGCCACAATATCTTGTGGTTTAAAAAGTCCTACGAACTACGGCTTGACCCGAATCTCTCGAATCGTCATGAATGAACCCATGTTGCGGCGGCGACTGAACCGGGAGTATCGAGGCCGGTTCTTTTTCGAGGTTTCCGGAAACATTTGAGCGCACGGCTTGTTTTGACAGGCAGCTGGGCGATGGGTTTCCGTGTGTTCGAAAACGCTTTCGAGACGGTGATTGGTACTGGTGGAAAGACCTTATTAACACTATATTTAGTGTTGGCAGCCATCATCCAGCACAATATACAGATAGACATCCAATGATTCTGGATGGAATTTCAGCCGGCTGCCCATGATGGAGAGCGGCCGCAGCGGACACGTGCGCCTCTATGGCGACAAAGGATGAGGGACAAAAGGCAATGCGCATCGAACGTCGTTTCACCAAGCCTGAGACAGGCGCCTACGGAACCATCGAATTCCGCAAGGCGACCAGCGAGATCCGCAACCCGGACGGTTCCATCGTCTTCCGGCTTGCCGACATTGACGTGCCCTCGCAATTTTCCCAGGTGGCGACCGACGTTCTGGCGCAGAAGTATTTCCGCAAGGCCGGCGTTCCGAAAATCCTGAAGCGCGTCGAGGAAAACGACGTGCCTTCCTTCCTGTGGCGCTCGGTCGCCGACGAAAAGGCGATGAAGGACATTGCCGAAGACGAGCGCTACGGTTCGGAAACCGATGCCCGTCAGGTTTTCTCGCGTCTTGCCGGCACCTGGACCTATTGGGGCTGGAAGGGCGGCTATTTCTCGTCCGAAGACGATGCATCCGCCTTCATGGACGAGCTTGCCTACATGCTCGCAACCCAGCGCGTTGCCCCCAATTCCCCGCAGTGGTTCAATACCGGCCTGCATTGGGCCTATGGCATCGACGGTCCCGGCCAGGGCCATTTTTATGTCGACCCCTTCACCGGCAAGCTGACCAAGTCGAAGTCTGCCTATGAACATCCGCAGCCGCATGCCTGCTTCATCCAGTCCGTCGGCGACGATCTGGTCAACGAAGGCGGCATCATGGACCTGTGGGTTCGCGAAGCGCGCCTGTTCAAATACGGTTCCGGCACCGGCTCGAACTTCTCGCATCTGCGCGGTGCAGGTGAAAGGCTTTCAGGCGGCGGTCGCTCCAGCGGCCTGATGAGCTTCCTCAAGATCGGTGACCGGGCAGCCGGCGCGATCAAGTCGGGCGGCACGACCCGCCGCGCGGCCAAGATGGTCGTCGTCGATATCGACCATCCGGATATCGAGGAATACATCAACTGGAAGGTCAAGGAAGAGCAGAAGGTTGCTGCCCTCGTGACCGGCTCGAAGATCGTCAACCGTCACCTCAAGGCGATCATGAAGGCCTGCGTCAACTGCGAAGCAGATGGCGACGATTGCTACGACCCGATGAAGAACCCTGCCCTGAAGCGCGAAGTCCGCGCTGCCAAGAAGGATCAGGTTCCGGAAAACTACGTCAAACGCGTCATCCAGTTCGCCCGCCAGGGCTACAAGGATCTCGAGTTCAAGACCTATGACACCGACTGGGATTCGGAAGCCTATCTGACCGTATCGGGCCAGAACTCCAACAACTCCGTTTCGCTGAAGGACGACTTCCTCAAGGCCGTCGAAAACGACGGCGACTGGAACCTGACCGCCCGCAAGGACGGCAAGGTGATGAAGACCCTGAAGGCCAAGGACCTGTGGGAACAGATCTCCTATGCCGCATGGGCGTCTGCCGATCCGGGCATCCATTTCAACACGACGATGAATGACTGGCACACGTCGCCTGCCGGTGGCCCGATCCGCGGCTCCAACCCGTGCTCGGAATACATGTTCCTCGACGACACGGCCTGCAACCTTGCTTCGCTCAACCTTCTCCAGTTCAAGGACAAGGCAACGAAGAACATCGCGATCGCCGATTACGAACACGCGGTTCGCCTGTGGACCGTCGTTCTCGAAGTGTCGGTGATGATGGCGCAGTTCCCGTCGAAGGAAATCGCCGAACTCTCCTACCAGTACCGCACGCTCGGCCTCGGTTATGCAAACATCGGCGGTTTCCTGATGTCGTCGGGCATTCCCTACGACTCGAAGGAAGGCCGTGCGATTGCCGGTTCGCTGACAGCAATCATGACCGGTATTTCCTATGCGACGTCTGCTGAAATCGCCGGCGAACTCGGCCCGTTCCCGAATTTTGCACCGAACCGCGAAAGCATGCTGCGCGTCATCCGCAACCATCGCCGCGCAGCCTACGGCGAGACGACCGGTTACGAAGCGCTCTCGGTCGACCCGGTTCCGCTCTACCATTCGGAAAACCCGGACCAGGATCTTTCCGCCCATGCCAAGGCCGCCTGGGACAAGGCGCTTGAACTCGGCGAGAAGCACGGCTACCGCAACGCCCAGACAACGGTTATCGCGCCGACCGGCACGATCGGCCTGGTCATGGATTGCGACACGACCGGCATCGAACCCGATTTCGCCTTGGTGAAGTTCAAGAAGCTCGCCGGCGGCGGTTACTTCAAGATCATCAACGGTGCAGTTCCGGAAGCCCTGCGCACGCTGGGTTACTCCGAAAGCCAGATCGCCGAAATCGAGGCCTATGCCATCGGTCACGGCAACATCAATCAGGCTCCCGGCATCAACCCCGGCTCGCTGAAGGCCAAGGGTTTTTCCGACGAGAAGATCGAAGCCATCAACGGCGCCACCAAGGCTGCATTCGACATCAAGTTCGTCTTCAACCAGTGGACCTTGGGCACCGATTTCCTCAAGGACACGCTCAAGGTCAGCGACGAACAGCTTGCCGACATGAGCTTCAACCTGCTCGAACATATCGGCTTTTCGAAGAAGGACATCGAAGCTGCCAATATCCATGTCTGCGGTGCGATGACGCTGGAAGGCTCGCCGTTCCTCAAGGACGAGCACCTGGCCGTGTTCGATTGCGCCAATCCCTGCGGCAAGATCGGCAAGCGTTACCTCTCGGTCGAAAGCCATATCCGCATGATGGCGGCTGCCCAGCCGTTCATCTCGGGGGCGATCTCCAAGACGATCAACATGCCGAACGACGCAACCGTCGAGGATTGCGGCGCCGCCTACATGCTGTCCTGGAAGCTGGCCCTGAAGGCCAACGCGCTTTATCGTGACGGCTCCAAGCTCAGCCAGCCGCTGAATGCTTCGCTGATCGATGAAGACGATGCGGACGACGCGATCGAGGAACTGCTGCAGGCTCCGATCGCCGCCCAGGCGGTGCAGATCACTGAAAAGATTGTCGAACGCGTCATCGAGCGCGTCACCCGCGAACGCGAAAAGCTGCCGAACCGCCGTCAGGGTTACACCCAGAAGGCCAATGTCGGCGGACACAAGGTCTATCTGCGCACCGGCGAATTCGGCGATGGCCGGATCGGCGAGATCTTCATCGACATGCACAAGGAAGGTGCTGCCTTCCGTGCGATGATGAACAACTTCGCCATCGCCATCTCGCTGGGTCTCCAGTACGGCGTACCGCTGGAAGAATATGTGGAGGCCTTCACCTTCACCAAGTTCGAGCCGGCCGGCATCGTGACGGGCAATGACGCGATCAAGAATGCCACGTCGATCCTCGACTACGTGTTCCGCGAACTCGCCGTTTCCTATCTCGGCCGTCATGACCTGGCGCATGTCGACACGTCGGATTTTTCCAACACGGCACTCGGCAAGGGCATCAAGGAAGGCAAAACCAACCTGGTGTCGACCGGCTGGACACGCGGCTACAAGCCGACGCTCGTCTCCAATACCGGCCTCGACCGGGCTTCCGGCGAACCGAAGGGATCGGCCACCGCCGCCCCTGCCCGCGCCTCGGCCACGGTAACCTCGTTTGCCGGCTCTGCCGCCCGCAAGCTGGAACCGACGGTGGCCATCTCGACCTCGGAAGTCGTCTCCTTCAAACGCGACTACGAAGAGCGCGCCAAGGAACTGGCCGAGGAGATCGCCGAGGAGGTTCATGAGGAACTCCACAGCGAAAGCCGGCAGTCGGCCACCGCACTGTTTTCCGACAAGGCTGCAGCCGACGCCGCTGCCGCCAAGACGGAAGCCAAAAAGGTGGAAAACGACCGCCGGATGAAGTCGATGATGCAGGGTTACACCGGCAACATGTGCTCCGAGTGCCAGAACTTCACGATGGTGCGCAACGGGACATGCGAGAAGTGCGACACATGCGGCGCAACGAGCGGTTGCTCTTGAGCTGACGGGTTTTAAAAATGAAAAAGGCTCTGCTGGAAACAGCAGAGCCTTTTTCGTGACATCGAGAAAATACCTGAAGAACCGCGCCCTTCTCCCGCAAGGGGAGAAGAGTTTTTCGGGGAAGCCGCGATCTCTTTCTCCCCCTTTGCGGGGGAGGAAAAGGTCAAACAACCTTGGCCAGTGCATCCACCGCAAAGATCGCGTCGGCCACTTCTTCGGCAGTGAAATCGGTGCGCAGGTTTTTCAGCGTGTCCTGATCGCTGTTGGCGAGTTTGCCGACCTTGATCAGGTCCTCGCGGGACACACCTTCCAGATGCAGTTCGGCCAGCGTCACCGGCATCTTGATCGAGCGGTAGAAGTCGATGTAACCGGCGATCTCGTCGTCGGGGCGCTGTTCGAGGATCATGTGGGCGAGCGTGCCGTAGGCCACCTTTTCGCCGTGGGTCAGGTGATGGATATCGCCGTGCAACGCGGTAAAGCCGTTATGGATGGCGTGGGCGCCCGCAAGGCCACCATTTTCGAAACCGAGGCCGGAGAGAAGTGTGGCGGCCTCAACGACCGCTTCGACGGCAGGTGTGACCAACTTCTGTTCGACGGCCTGATAGGCACTCAGACCATAGGTCAAAAGCGTCTTTTCGCAGGCTTCGGCAATTGCCATGCCGGCAATCGTGGTTGCACCGCCGACCATGGTCTTCGAATTTGAACGCTGGACGGCGAGCGCCTCGACGTAGGTTGCAAGGCCATCGGCAATCCCCGAGGCGAACAGGCGAACCGGCGCCTGGGCGCAGACCCAGGTATCGACGAGGACGAGATCCGGGTTTTTCGCGTAGAAACGATATTGTTCGAAGACGCCGTCATCGCTGTAGATGACCGACAGTGCGCTGCAGGGCGCATCGGTGGAGGCGATGGTCGGCACGATGATGACGGGCTGTTTCAGTTCATCGGCCACCGCCTTGACGGTATCGAGCGTCTTGCCGCCGCCGATGCCGACGACGAGGTTGGTGCCGGCCTTTTTCGCCAGTTCGACAAGGCGATTGATCTCGTTGCTGGAGGCTTCGCCGGAAAACCGTTCCCGCTGGGATTCGAGCTTGCCGGACAAAGCCGTTTCGACCTTCTGGCCGATCAGGCCCCAGACGATATCGTCCGCTACCAATAGGGCCTTGCTGCCCATTTCGGAAAGATAATCCCCCAGTTCGGCAATCACGCCGCTGCCCTGAATATAACGGCCGGGGGATGCAAAAATTCGCTTGCTCATGTCTGTCACTTCCAATTCGTCAATGGACAAAACTACGCGGCGGATATCGGTCGGCTGGCAGTCCAGGGCAAGAGTTGGAGCACCAACCAACGAAACCGTTACCGGGCAGGCTAGGCTGCGACATCGGTTCATTCATTGAGGGAGATCATTGCAGCGGCGAAATTGGAGCCCAGCAAAAGCAAGGCGTTAGGCGATTTCCGGGACAAGGACAGGCGATGTCGGACCGACGGTCTGCGGCACATGGTGGACACTGTGTTTCCAATCCGGCACATCCGCCCGCCGTCCTAACCATTCGTCAACCTTCCATTAGCCTTTCATTGACCATAATGGCGGTTCGAACCGGGACGCCTGCCAAGCAGAGTGCCCCGCGATTGCGGTGTTTCATCGAACGGGTCTTGTCGTGTCCGAGTATCAGTCGAGTGTGTCCCAGCCTGTCCGCCCCATCGCGAGCCTTGTCGCGGAGGCTGCGCTTTGCGCCCTGCGATCGATCGGCAGCCGAATTTCCAGTGCCTCTCGTGCTGCGACCTTCGGGCTGGCGGCATTGCTCGGTTCGACCGTCGGCGCAGAAGCCGAAGACAGGTCGCTCAGGCTGTATTTCATCCATACCGGCGAACGCGCCACCATCACCTACAAACGTGACGGCCGTTTCGACACCCAGGGCCTTGCCAAGATCAACCGGTTGCTGCGCGACTGGCGCAAGAACGAACCGACCCGCATGGACCCGCGCCTGCTCGACCTCGTCTGGGAAGTCTATGATCGCAGCGGTGCAAAAGATTATATCCATGTCGTTTCCGCCTATCGCTCACCCGGCACCAACAAGATGCTGAGAGGCCGGTCGCGCAGTTCGGGCGTCGCAAAGATGAGCCAGCATACACTCGGCAAGGCGATGGATTTCTACATTCCAGGCGTCAAGCTGGCGACGCTCAGGCAGCTTGCCATGCAGATGCAGATCGGCGGCGTCGGCTTCTATCCGACCTCTGGCTCACCCTTCGTGCATCTCGATGTCGGCAATGTCCGCGCCTGGCCGAGAATGTCGCGCAAGGAACTGGCGCGGATTTTCCCGGGCGGCAAGACCATGCATCTTCCGGCAAGCGGCGGCCCCCTGCCCGGTTACGATCAGGCAGTGGCCGACTACAAGCGTCGCGTCGGGGCAAAGTCTATCCAGATCGCCAGCACCCTGCCGGATGACGACGACGATAACGGCTCCGCCAAGCGCCCGGGCAGCGGCCTGATCGCGGCCATGCTGCCGACCCCCAAGAGCCGCGCCATAGAGGCGCTGGCCGAGCAGGCCAATCCGCAGCCGGTGGCAAGACCTTCGGACAAAGCGGAGTCAGGATTTGCCGATCTGGCATCGCTTGCGGCGCCGCTGCCGCTTTTGCGCCCGGCACCAGCACCGGCGCCTGCGGTGGATCCGGTTCGGACGGCGTCGATCGCACCGGCGGTGCCGCTCTTGTCTGCCCTTCCGCAACCGGTCGCGGAACCAAAGCTCGCCTCCACTTCGGCCTTCCGCAAGGCTGCATCGTTTGAGCGTCCGTCGATGGGCCGGCAATTGCGCATGGCGGAAGGTTCGCTGGCGCTCCTGCCGATCACCGGGCCGGATCTCGATGTCGAGGACGAATTCGACGGCGAGGACACGGTGCTCGCCTGGGCGCTTTCGGCACCGGGCGAAGCAGCAGGAATGGCCGCTCCGGTGCTTGTCGGCCGGACGTTGACCGACCTGACGGCGAAAGCATCCCGGACGGAGCCGCTGCCGCGCGCGATCGATGAAGAATTCGACACCGACAGGTTCTGGTCCGGCGGCTGATATAAGGCCTCCGCCGCAGCATGATTCCCGGCCGGCGGCTCAACCCGCCGCACACAAATGCACCACCTTAGATTGCGTCCGCTTCGTGGTGGTGGCGTTTAAATTTGCCTAGGTTTGCCTCGCAACAAAAGGGAGGAAAACCATGGCAAGTTGCAAGGAAAGCAATGGGGACACCTGGGAAATCTACCAGAGCGGCAGCGAATGGCGCTGGCGGCGGACGGCCGCCAACGGGCGCATCGTCGGTCAATCGTCCGAGGGATACAATAACAGAAGCGATTGCATCGCCAATGCCAAGCGCAACGGGATGACCTGCAATCCGGTGTAGAAAAACCCCTTTCGCATAAAAGACGGCGCCGCGTTCATTCCATGATGCGGCGCCGTTTCTGCTCGTTCAGGCCTGCCGTCAACCGAAAGACGTCAGAACTCCGACCATTCCTGATTTTTCGCCACTGCAGACGAGGCGGAGGCACCACCGAAGGCCGAGGCGAGCCTGCGGCCGAGCGCCCGCGCCGGTGACGACTGGGGCCGCTCGTCCTGCAAGGCAGGATGGACACCTGGCGAGACGGGCTGTGGTCGACGGTTGGCGGGATAATGTGCCGGCGGCACCAGGGCGCTCTCATCGCCGACCTGGAACTGGGCCAGAAGAGACATCAGCGCCGCCGCATCGGTTGCAAGGCCGTGGCTTGCGGCGGTGGATTGTTCGACCATCGCCGCGTTTTTCTGCGTGCCCTGATCGATCGTATTGACCGCCGTGCTGATCTCCTGGAGGCCGATCGACTGTTCGCGGGAGGCCTCGGCGATCGCCTGGACGTGGCGGTTGATCTCATGCACTTCGGCGACGATCGCATCAAGCGCCTTGCCTGTCTCGCCGACGAGATTAACCCCGTGCTCGACGTGACCGCCCGAGGTATTGATCAGCGTCTTGATCTCCTTGGCGGCAGCGGCCGAGCGCTGCGCAAGCTCGCGCACTTCCTGGGCGACCACGGCAAACCCCTTGCCGGCATCACCTGCACGGGCAGCCTCGACGCCGGCATTCAACGCGAGAAGATTGGTCTGAAAGGCAATATCGTCGATCACGCCGATGATATTGCTGATTTCGGACGAAGAGCGTTCGATCTGCTGCATCGCGCTCACCGTGCTGCGGACGATCTCACCCGACCTCTCGGCACCGGCACGGGTGCGGGCAACCAGCTGACTCGCCTCCTCGGCACGGCTTGCGGCATCCTTGACCGTCGTGGTGATCTCTTCGAGTGCTGCTGCCGTTTCCTCGACGGAGGCGGCCTGCTGTTCGGTGCGGGTGGACATGTCGTCCGACGAGGCCAGCATCTCGTTTGCACTGGCACTGATTGCCTGGGCATTGACACCGACCGCCTGCATTGCCTCGCGGACCCTGCCGAGCGAATGGTTGAAGTCCTGCCGGACGGGATCGAGATCGGCGGTGAACGGCATATCGATCACCGTGACGAGATCACCTCCGGCCAGGCGCCTGAGGCCATCACCGAGCGAGCGAAGCGCAAATTGAACATTCCCGGCCTCTGCGGCCTTATCGCGCTCCCGGCGGTCTCTCTCACCTTCCGCAAGATCTCTGGCCGCTTCCGTTTCGTTTTCCAGACGCGCACGCTCCACGGCGTTTTCCCGGAAGACGGAGACGGTTACCGCCATCTCGCCAATCTCGTCGCGGCGATCCGTGCCGACGATTTCAGCCATGGTCTCTCCCTCTGCCAGCAATTGCATCCGCTGGCGCAAACTGTTCATCGGCCGGGTAATGCCTACCTGCACGAAATAGGCGGCAAGCAGGAGAGCGATCACGACGCCGACGGCCATGCCGACAATGTTTGCCACAATCGTATCATGCACCAGTGTTGCCAACCGATCCGTGCCGGCGGTCTGAACCGCCTGCAACGCGGAATTGCTGTCGTTGAATTTCTTCGAGATGCGGCTGGTAATGGCTTCGAGCGCCGCAATGCGAGTGATGGCGGCCTCGTTCTGCCCCGCCTGGCGCAGTTTGACCACGTCGGCCAGCAGCGTGCGAAGATCGCCGATATCCGGCATAAGATCATCCATCGCCGCCTTGGTGCCGGGGACCAGCGTCGACAATTCCTTCATACGGTCGACGGCAATGCCCAGAAGGGAATCGAACTCCTTCTGGGCGGTCGAAAATTGCGGACTATCGGGCGCGGTAAAAATGAGCCGGCCCAGACGCACCGCCGAGGCGTTAACACCGGAACTTGCCCTTGCCGAAAGCAAGGCGGCCTTGGCTTCCCGGTTGAGGAAGTCGTTGTAGCTGATGCTCGCCTCGTTGAACTTGTAGGTCACGAAGGACAGTCCGCAAATGGAGACGAGAGCCAGAGCGCAGATGGACAGGAGGATCTTGGTTTTGATGCGTATATGCTTCAACATCGTAATATCGCCTATAAAATCCGGCCGAACGGCCATGGGCCATCCCCACGGCGCAATCGGCGTCGGCTAATTGTCTGGTGCTAAGGGGTGATTTTGGCGCGCATCATGCGGCGGATCGGTACAGCATCGCCTGTACGGCCCCATAAGAAGCGGCGGCAATTAACAGCAGCATAATAAAGCACTGCGAACAGTCGGACATTACTTAGCATACGCCAATATTACATGTATTTATTTCGACGTTTCCATGCCTTTAAAAATACGAAAATTCAGCAATAAATGGAATTGAATACAGAAATCAGATAATACTATTAATTCAACGAATGTCGGCCCTTCGAAAGGCACGCCAATCCGACAGGCGCCTGCGGCGTCAAAGCCACCGACAAACGCGATTGGGCCAAAACGCAAAAAGCGCCACGTACCCGGGGGTACGCGGCGCTGCAGATGTTTTTGGCAGCGGGCCGAGGCCCGCTCAAAGACTAGAACTTGTAGTTCACGCCGGCCTTGATCGTGTGATCGCCGATGCTGCTTTCAGACGTCGAGACGCCGTTGAAGCTGCGGACATCGCTTGTATGCGTGTAGTTGTACTCAACGCGGCCGGACAGATTGCCGGTGATCTTCTGCTCGACGCCGGCGCCGATGACGTAACCGGGCTTCCAGCCATCCGGGCCTTCGGCGCTCGACGTGTCGCGCAGGTTGGTCATGGCTGCACCGGCCGTACCGTAGACCAGCGTGCTGCCGAGCGGTGCGCCGACCTTGCCCTTGATGGCAACGCGCTGGCGTTCAGCGAGCTTGCCGCCGCGAACGTCGACCTTGGTGTCGCCCATATGCGAAAGTTCGAGTTCACCGCCGACAACGACGCCATTGATCTCGGTGTTGTAACCGCCATGGACGCCGCCCATGAACTTCGAGCCGCTCGAGAAGGGGCTGATATCGTCGTTCGCCGAACCGGCATGAATACCGGCATAGGCGCCAGTCCAATCCGAGGACGGAACGGAAGGCTCGTTATAGGCCGGCGGCTCATAGGAGCTGGCCAAGTCGGCAGCCGATACGGAAAAAGCGGGGGCAGAAATGAAAGCGGCGACAATCGCCAGCGCGAGGGGCTTCTTAGTCATGATACTGTTACTCCATACACAGCCTGCGTCTGGCGGATGGGCAGGCGATACATCCGACTTTACAGTAAGCGGACCACTCATGCGGATTTGCCCTACCCCTGGCCGCATGTGCGATCACGCACCGATAGCCTTCTATTTTCATGAATTCATAAACACTCCATTAACCGCGGAGCGACGACCGAAAATATGACATGCGGCCCGAGATCACGAATCCGCGAGGTGCCCGACCCTGGGCGGAAACTCGGCCTCGAAACCTCATATGATCGCGACAATGTCACCGAGACGCCGGCTATCCGGCTGGCCAGCGCGGCGATCGATGTTATCTTCCGCCGGCAAAAGACCAATGGCCGGCGCCGCCACCGACCCGACACCAGAGAACAGATGACAGACAAGACAAACCCGTCAGCCAACCGCTTCGTGCTTCTCGATGGGCTCAGAGGCGTCGCAGCCATCTTCATCATCCAGCGCCATGCTGAAGACCTGCTCGGCAATGCGCTGCCGTCCAGCTATCTCGGAGTCGATCTGTTTTTCGCCCTGAGCGGTTTTGTGCTGGCGCATGCCTATGGTTCTGTACTTTCGGATGGCCGCATGTCGACGCGCCAGTTCATGAAGGCACGGCTGATGCGGCTTTATCCGCTCTATGCCGTCGCGCTGGCGCTGGCGACCGGCTATTACATCCACATGTATCTGGCCGGCCGGCTGGTGATGGCCGATGAATATGTGGCGCCGAGAGAACTGGTGCTGGCGTTTTTTACCGGTCTGCTGTTCCTGCCCTCACCGCTGACAATCTCGTTCAATGCCGCACTTTTCCTCGTCCACCCCGCATGGTCGCTGTTCAACGAGCTGGTGGCCAATTTTTTCTACGCACTTCGCGGCGCCAGGGCGACATTGCGCCAGATCGGCATCGTCCTTGGCATCAGCGCCGTATTGCTGGTGATCGCAGCGCTGCAATTCGACCGCCTGCATGCCGGTTTTCGCTGGCATGAGATGTATGCCGGCATGGCGCGGGTATTCTTCTCCTTCTCGGCCGGCGTGCTGATCTATCGGTATCGCCGCAAAGTACCGCTGGTGCGGCCGTTTCAGGCGCTCGCCTGCCTGGCGCTGCTGATGGTCATCCTGGCTTTTCCAACGCCGCGGGAGATGCGCTGGATCTTTGACCTCACCGTCGTGTTTCTCGTCTGGCCGGCAATGCTCTACTGGGCAAGCGCGATCGTGCCTGGAAAGATAACGACCGCCATTGCAAGTTTCCTCGGGACAGCATCCTACGCCGTCTACGTGATGCACACGCCGCTTCTCGACTGGGCGCATGTCCTCTGGCCGGATATCGCCAACCCGGATTTGAGACCCTATGCGGGGATCATGCTGGTGACACTGATCGTGCTGATCTCCTGGTGCCTGACGGTAAGGCTCGATCAGCCACTGCAGAGGCTGCTGAAAAGGCAGGTGCTCAGACGCATGGCTGCGACCCAGAGATAAAATATCGCGAGACGACGGAACTTTTCCGGTTGCAGGGGGATTTACAAGGATTCGTTCACGAAAGAGAGAGGAGAACCGTCCCCATGCCGAACGCTGCACGCCAAGCTGTCACCTCGCCCGAAGAACACGTTCTCACCGTCCAGGAGGCACTGGAACCACTCTTTCTGGCGTTGGAACAGGAAGCCGAGGTCAAGATGCTGTCGGCTGCGCTCAATGCCGGCTGGCCGCTGAATGAAGCGGTGGCCGCAATCGATGAGTTGCGGCGCAACGAGTTGTTGCCGATCAGCTGGCCTCATTAAAAACCAGACTTCATTCATCACAAAAACTCGTTCGCCTGATCAACCCCGCTGCTCTAAGTCTTGCCGATACCGACAGCCGGCATGCAGCGAGGGACAATGACCATCAAGACAGTTTGCATTTATGGCGCAGGCGCGCTCGGAGGCGCGTTTGCAACCAAAATCGCCAGCGCCTGCCACGATAAGGTAGAGATTTCCGTCATTGCACGCGGAGCACAGCTCGAAGCAATCCGCAAAATCGGCCTCCGCATCGTTTATGACGATCCGAACCTCGCTTCGATCTCTGCCAGCGTCACGGCGACCGACGATCCGTCGAGCCTGCCTCCCCAGGACCTCGTCATCACCGGCCTCAAGGGACATCAGCTTTCCGCGGCAGCGGATGGTATAGGCTCGCTGCTTCATGATCGCACGCGGGTGGTGATGATCCTCAACGGCATTCCGTGGTGGTATTTTCACGCGGACAAGGATAGCGCATTTTCAGGACGGCAATTGCCGGAGGTCGATCCGGACGGTCGCCTGTGGCAGTCGATCGGACCGGAACGGGTGATCGGCTGCGTCGCCTATCAGGGCGCGGAGGTGATCGAGCCGGGCTGCACGAAGCTCAGCGGCAATGGCCATTTCCACCTCGGCGAGCCAAGCGGAGAAATGTCCTCCGACCTGCAGGCGATAACCGACCTTCTGGCCCAAGCCAATCTCGACACCCGCCCGACGGCACGCATTCGCGACGAGATCTGGGCGAAGCTGCGCGGTAACGCGGCCTTCAATCCGATCAGCGCGCTGACCCGCGCGCTGATGGTCGATCTAATGGCCAATGCGGATCTGGCGCAGATGGTTCGCAAGATCATGAACGAGGTGCAGGCGGTCGGCACCGCACTCGGCTGCCGTTTCACACGCTCGGCCGACGAGCAGTTTGCCAGCGCCAACGGGTTCGGCCCGGTAAAGACCTCGATGCTGCAGGATCTGAATGCCGGCAAGGCATTGGAAATCGTGCCGCTCAACGGCATGGTCGTGTCACTCGGCAGGCTTGCCGGCGTGCCGACCCCCGTCTGCGAGACCATTCTGTCGCTGACCCAGCAACTCGATGTCGAGAACCGCCGCTGAGCGGCCGTTCACAAACAAAAGAAAACCTCGCCGAGGGGACGCGGCGAGGTTTTAATTGGAGGTCAAAAATTATTATTGTTTGACGGCACAGGGGACGGGCACCGCCGTTTTTATTCGCTGTGACACAGCGTGGTTGCTGTCTTCTCTGTCACTTGCAAAGATAACCCGCCAGCACGGTTTAAGTTCCACCAATCCTTAACTCGGTAGCCGCTATGGTTGAGCAAACCCGGATTACATATCGACGAGACAGACATGGCTGAGCCAAATTTCCGCTTCACCCACTACGATCTGAAGCCGCAGCGCGCGGGCACGGCGATCGAGGTGACCCTCAGCGTGGTTAATAATGTCCGGCTGATGAATGCGGGCAATTACCAGCGTTTCACCGAGCGCCTCGACTTCAAGTATGTCGGCGGCGTTGCGCGCAAGTCGCCCATTCGGCTGGTCATTCCCGAAAACGGCCACTGGCACCTGATCGTCGACATGGAAGGCCATCACGGGCTTGCCGAATCCTCGGTGAAGATGCTTGCCGGCCCGGCATTGCAGAGTCCGCAGAAACAGGCCTCCTCAAGCTCAACAGTCAGGCGTTGCGCTCCTTGCGCAGTTTTGCCCACCAATCCATCCGCTTCCTGATTTCGCGTTCGAAGCCACGCTCCGCCGGATCGTAGAAGGTCTGGCGCCCCATTTTTTCGGGGAAATAGTCCTGGCCTGAAAAGGCGTCCGGCTCGTTATGATCGTAACGATAGCCGTCGTTGTAACCTTCCTGCTTCATCAGCTTGGTCGGCGCGTTGAGAATATGCTTTGGCGGCATCAGCGAGCCATATTGCTTGGCCGCCTGCGAGGCCGCAGCCAGCGCCATCTCGATCGCATTCGACTTCGGCGCGGTGGCGATATAGACGCAGGCCTGGGCAAAGGCGAGCTCGCCCTCGGGCGAACCGAGATAGTCATAGGCATCCTTGGCGGCATTGGCGATGACGAGTGCCTGAGGGTCGGCAAGGCCGACATCCTCGATCGCCATGCGCACCAGCCGACGGCCGATATAAAGCGGATCCTCACCGGCATCAAACATCCGCGCGAGATAATAAAGTGCCGCGTCGGGATCCGAACCGCGCACCGATTTATGCAAGGCGGAAATCAGATTGTAGTGGCCATCCTGGCCCTTGTCGTAGACCGGGGCGCGGCGCTGGACGATTTCCGTCAGCCCGGCGGTATCGAAGACCTCCCCTTGCCTTGCGGCACGCCAAACTTCCTCGGCCAGCGTCAGTACCGCCCGCCCGTCGCCATCAGCCATGCGGACCAGCGTGAGCCTGGCATCACCGTCAAGCGGCAGCGGCTTTTGCTCCACCTGTTCGGCACGCTTGAGCAGTTCTTCGAGGCTTTCCTCGTCATGGGACTTGAATGTCAGGACGCGGGCGCGGGACAAAAGAGCGGCATTGAGTTCGAAGCTCGGATTCTCGGTCGTCGCGCCGACGAGGATCACCGTGCCATCCTCCATGACCGGCAGAAAGCTGTCCTGCTGGGCCCGGTTGAAGCGGTGGATCTCGTCGACGAACAACAGCGTCTGGCGGCCATCCATGCGTCGCAGCCTTGCCGTCTCAAAAACCCGTTTCAGGTCGGCGACACCGGAAAAGATCGCCGAGATCTGCTCGAACGCCAGCCCCGTCTCACCCGACAGGAGACGGGCGACGGTGGTCTTGCCGGTTCCGGGCGGGCCCCAGAAGATCATCGAACCGAGCGTGCCCGAGGCTATCATGCGCCGCAGCGCACCGTCCTCCCCCGTCAAATGCGACTGGCCGGTGACTTCGCCAAGCGACGTCGGACGCAGCCTATCAGCCAGGGGTCTCCGGCTGGCGACATCCTTGGGCAGATTGGGAGAGAACAGGTCGCCGCTCATCGGAAAAATTGCCGGATGCGCTGGCCGTCGCGTTCGATTTCCACCCGCCAGAAGCCGGGATCCTGATCGATCATGCCGGCCATGGTCTTGGTGGTTGCGACATCCGCACCATTGATCGAGACGATGATGTCGTTCGGCTGGAAACCGAGGCGGCCCGATGGCGAACCGCGGGTCACATCGGTGACGACGACGCCGGTCTTTTCGACCGGGACGCGAAGCTCGGTGGCAAGCTTGGGCGAAAGATTGGCGACATGCAGCCCGGCAAAGGGATTGCGTCCCTCGATCAGCCGCTCGTCGCGCGGCGTCGTTTCCGGCGCGGTGTTGAGCATCAGCGTCATCTGCCGCTGGCCTTCGCTGGTCTGGACCGCCAGTTCGGCCTTCTTGCCGAGGCCGGCGGTGGTGAGGCGATAGCCGAGGGCATCGGGATGTTCGACCGAAATACCGTTGACGGCAGTGATCACCTCACCCGGCTTGAGACCCGCCTTGTCGGCCGGTCCGCCCTCGACGGTTCTGACGACCAGTGCACCACGCGCGGATTTCAGGCCGAGCGCCTCGGCAATGTCGGAGGTCACGGCATCGAAAGTGGCGCCGACATAGGGACGATCGAATGTGGTCTTGCCTTCGGCCGCTGCCGCAAGGAAGACCTTGACCAGATTGGCGGGAATGGCAAAACCGACGCCGTTCGAACCGCCACCGCGGGAGAAGATCGCCGTGTTGACTCCGATCAGCTCACCTTTCATGTTCATCAGCGCACCTCCGGAATTGCCCGGATTGATCGACGCATCGGTCTGGATGAAGAAGCCGAAATCGCCGTCGGTGATCTGGTTGCGTGCAAGGCCGGAGACGATGCCGCTGGTCACCGTCTGGCCGACGCCAAACGGATTGCCGATGGCCAGCACGAGGTCACCGACTTCGGCGCTGTCGGAATTGCCGATCGGCAGGACCGGGAAGTTTTCCTTGCTCTTGATACGGAGCACCGCCAGATCGACGGTCTCATCCTTGAGCACCACATCACAGGCAAATTCGCGACCATCGGCGAGTGCGATCTTGATGTCGTCGGCCCCCTTGATGACGTGATTGTTGGTCACCACCAGACCGTCATGCGACAGGATCACGCCCGAGCCGAGCGAGGACTGCTTTTCCGAACGGTTCGGCATGCGCTGGCCGAAAAACTGGTCGAAGAAGGGATCGCCGGTCATCGAACCCTGACGCTGGACGACGCGTTCCGCATAAACATTGACCACCGCCCCCGCCGTCTGTTTGACGAGCGGCGAAAACGACAGCTGCATTTCCTCGCGGGTCTGCGGGAGGGTCCTCGCCTCCTGGGCGAAGGCCGTCGCGGGACAAATCACAGCCAGGGCAACAAGGCCGACCGACATATGCTTGAACAGGCTGAGCATTTGATTCCTCTTCAGAAAATTCCGCTTGAAGTTTTAGCGTTGCGGGCAGGAAAAGAAAGGTGGCCGAAACCAGACGAAACAGGATCTTGTTCGTCTATATGGATATCGGGCAGATGCAGGGACAAGATGATGCTGAAAAAGGCAAAAACATGGGCAAAGGCGCTGAAACGGGATATCGTCGCGCTCTGGATCGCGGCACGGGATTCGCGCGTGCCGCTCGGCGCCAAACTTGCAGCGGGCGCGGTGGCGGCCTACGCCCTGTCTCCCGTCGATCTCATTCCGGATTTCATTCCGATACTCGGCTATCTCGATGACCTGATCATCGTGCCGCTCGGGATAGTGCTGGCGATCCGCCTTGTGCCACAGGCGCTGATGACCGAATTCCGGCTCGAAGCGGCGCGGCGTTCCAGCCGCCCGGCCAGCCGTACCGGTCTCGCCGTCATCCTTGCCATCTGGCTCTGCTGCATCATCTTCCTCGTCTGGAGCATCAGGGATTATTTCTGAACAGGCTCCGAGGAAAGATCAGGAGTATCCGGCATGAAACGACAGGTGGCTGCAATCAGCCTCATCAGCGGAATGTTCACCGCCATTTTCTGCCTGCCCGCGGCGGCGGCCAGTTTCGACTGCGAAAAGGCCGGTCTCGCAGCCGATGAGAAGATGATCTGCGACACGCGCAGTCTCAACGATGCCGACGTGAAGATGGCGACAACATTCGACATCCTGACCAGCCTGCTGGCGATGGGCAATCGCGACCAGTTGAAGGATGGGCAAAGCGCGTGGCTGAAGAAACGCCAGGCATGCGGCGCCGATGCGGCCTGTCTGGCGGCCGCCTATGAAGAGCGGATGAAAGAGCTCAACGAGGCCTATAAAGGGCTAAGCCGGCCTCTGTGAGATTTCGCATTGATCTGGCGCAAGCGTGCATGCGGCTTTCCGCCGCATGTGCCTTCTTCTTCTATCCAGCCCGACCGGCATTCGACTAGTTTGATTGCGTCGAGTGGTCGCGGATGGTTTTCCTGAGGGAATCGCCGAGGGCAGGATTTCCTTCAACGACCCGCGACCGGGTCCGGCACGTGCCCGGAAAACCCCTCCCCGTATCCAGCCTTTCCGGCAGTCCATCCATGATCATTCGTGAACGCCCCAATCTCGGGCAGCTTTTCTTCATCCTGCGCGGTTCCGTCCTCCCTCGCATTTTCCCGCAGATCCTCGTCGTCATGGCGATGTCCGCCCTCATCGTGTGGGGACATCGCGAAGTGCCGCAATTCGTGCCTTCCGTTGCCGGTGCGCCTTTCGCGCTGATCGGTATCGCGCTTTCTATCTTCCTGAGCTTCCGCAACAGTGCCTGCTATGATCGCTGGTGGGAAGCCCGCAAGCTGTGGGGCGAATTGCTCGCCGTCAGCCGTCACCTGTCCCGCCAGAGCGAACTCTTCGAGCAACGCGGCGAAGCGGCAACAGCCGCCCGCCGCACGATCCTGCTGCTGACTGCAGCACTTGCCGACGAGACGGTGAAATTCCTGCGCGGCGGCGAATGTCCCAGCAATGCCACGCGGCGGCTTTTGCCGGTGAAGGTTGCGGCCGCGGTGCGCGCGTCGCGCAATCCACCTGCCGAGATCATCAACCGGATGAACCGCGAACTAATCGCGCTCCTGAACGGCAAGGTCATCAGCGATATCGAGTTCACGCTTCTCGAGCGGACCGTGACGCGGCTCGCCGATGCGATTGCCGCCTGCGAGCGCCTGAGAAACACGCCGGTGCCGTTCGGATACACGCTGCTCATTCATCGCACGGCCCATCTGTTCTGCTTCATGGTGCCGTTCGGCTTTGCCGATGTGCTGGGTCTGGTCACGCCGCTTGCAGCCGGCCTCGTCGCCTATACGTTCTTCGGCCTCGACGCGCTTGGGGACGAACTGGAGGAACCGTTCGGATCGATGCCGAACGACCTGCCGATCGCTGCGATCGCGACCGTCATCGAGATCGAGACACGCGGCATGCTGGGCGATACCGACCTGCCGTCGATGCCAAAACCGGTGGATTATATCCTGATGTGAAGAGGGTCTGATTCACGACGCAAGAGGCCGGCGATTCGCCGGCCTTTTTTTGTTTTTCGCCCGTGACAGAGACTACTCCGGCAGGATCCGCACGGCGCCCTTGTCGGCGGAGGAGGCGAAGGCGGCATAGGCCTTCAGTGCCGTCGTGACATTGCGCTTACGGGGCGCTGCCGGCTTCCAGCCGAGCGCATCCTGTTCGTGACGGCGGGCGGAGAGCTCGGCATCGGAAACGTCCAGATGGATCGTCCGGTTGGGGATGTCGATCGCGATCAGGTCACCCGGCTGGACGAGTCCGATGGCGCCGCCCTGAGCCGCTTCGGGAGACGCGTGACCGATCGACAGGCCAGAGGTGCCACCGGAGAAACGGCCGTCAGTGATCAGCGCGCAGGCTTTGCCGAGGCCCTTCGACTTCAGATAGCTGGTCGGATAGAGCATTTCCTGCATGCCGGGGCCGCCCTTGGGGCCTTCGTAGCGGATAACGACGACATCGCCGGCCTTGACCTCATTGCTGAGAATACCCTTCACGGCGGCGTCCTGGCTTTCGAAAACGACGGCCGGACCGGTGAATTTCAGGATCGATTCGTCGACGCCGGCGGTCTTCACGATGCAGCCGTCCAGCGCGATATTGCCGTAAAGCACGGCCAGACCGCCATCCTTCGAGAACGGCTTTTCGACCGAGCGGATGACGCCCTTGTCGCTATCGGTGTCGAGGTCGTCCCAACGCGAGGACTGCGAGAAGGCGACCTGGGTGGGCACGCCGCCGGGGGCTGCCTTGAAGAATTCGCGAACGGTCTCGGAATTGGTGCGGGTAATGTCCCAGCGGTCGATCGCGTCACCGAGCGTTGCCTCGTGGACGGTGTAGCAATCACGATTGATCAGGCCGCCGCGCTCGAGTTCGCCCAGAATGCGCATGATGCCGCCTGCACGGTGGACATCTTCCATGTGGACGTCCTGTTTGGCCGGCGCGACCTTGGACAGGCACGGCACCTTGCGCGACAGCTTGTCGATGTCTTCCATACCAAAATCGACGCCGCCCTCATAGGCGGCTGCAAGGATATGCAGCACGGTGTTGGTCGAGCCGCCCATGGCAATGTCGAGCGACATGGCATTTTCAAACGCCTGTTTGGTGGCGATGTTGCGCGGCAGAACGGTCTCGTCATCCTGCTCGTAATAACGACGGGCGAGATCGACGATCAGATGGCCGGCCTCGACGAACAGGCGCTTGCGGTCCGAATGGGTGGCAAGCGTCGAGCCGTTGCCCGGCAGCGACAGGCCGAGCGCTTCGGTCAGGCAGTTCATCGAGTTGGCGGTGAACATGCCGGAGCACGAGCCACAGGTGGGACAGGCAGACCGTTCGATGACGGCGACGTCCTCGTCGGAAATCTTGTCGTCGGCTGCCGCGACCATGGCATCGACGAGGTCGAGAGCGACCGTCTTGCCATGCAGCGTGACCTTGCCTGCCTCCATCGGACCGCCGGAGACGAAGACGGCGGGGATGTTGAGCCGCATGGCGGCGTTCAGCATGCCGGGGGTGATCTTGTCGCAATTGGAGATGCAGACCATGGCGTCGGCGCAATGGGCGTTGACCATGTATTCGACCGAGTCGGCGATGATCTCGCGCGACGGCAGCGAATAAAGCATGCCGTCATGGCCCATGGCGATGCCGTCATCAACGGCGATCGTGTTGAATTCCTTGGCGACACCGCCGGCCGCCTCGATCTCGCGGGCGACCAGCTGGCCGAGATCCTTCAGGTGCACATGGCCCGGCACGAACTGGGTGAACGAATTGACGACCGCAATGATCGGCTTGCCGAAATCGCCGTCCTTCATCCCGGTGGCGCGCCAGAGGCCGCGGGCACCGGCCATGTTGCGGCCGTGGGTGGTGGTTCTCGAACGATAAACTGGCATGGATCTTTCCTCGCTCACTTAATTTCGGCCTTTGCCCGCGGCCTTTAGCAGGCCATCATTCTATCCGCTTCACAGCGGAGGCGCAAAAAGCCAATTGTTTTAGTTTCTCCTAGCCGGACCAGCACCGGCTGTCACTGCCAGATCGAGGCAAAACAGTACGGTACGGTACGGTTCGGTGCGGTATATGGTCAGTCTCAAATTATGCAATTCCGCAGATAGCGAGTTGGTTTCGCCGATCGAGAGGTAAAACCCATGACGCCTACCCTGTCCATCATCGTCCAAGCCACCTAGGATGAGGAGGCATCGATCTGGGTTGCCACCAGCATGGATATTGACGGACTCATCGTCGAAGCAGGCAGTTTGGAGGCGCTGAAGCCTAAAGTGAGGGCTGCGCTGACCGATCTGATCGAGCTCAACGGCATCTCTTCGCCACTGAAGGAAATTTCGTTCCCCATCATCGCCGAGCAAACTTCACGCGTTTCCAATCCCTATGCGGCCTGACGATGGGAGGCTATCTGCGGGAACTCAAGGACTTGCTTGAGAAGGCGGATGCTCATTTCATCGCTCAGGCAAAGGCGGCCATGAGATTTGGTATAGTCCGATCAACAAGCGTTATTTCACCGTGGATCATGGCGTAAAATCTCGGCACACTGCCAACGAGACATTGAAACAAGCGGGACCTCCCAAAGCGTTATGACACTAACGTGCGTTCCTCAACTCTTCCGCCCGCACGTCGAAATGGTCGAGGATGATATCGAGGTTGCGGCGGTTCGACTTGAAGAACAGATCGAAAAGATCACCGGCGACCGGAACGCTGCCAAGCACTCCATCGGCTGCGATATTGCCGAGCATCTGGACGAGCTTGTTGACCGGCACCCCCATGCGGCGCGCCTCGTTGACGATGTAAAGACCGACCAGCGCACCACCCGCGTCGCCGATGACCGGGATCAGCCCGAAGACGGAATCCGCGCCGAAACGGATGCCTGTGCCGGGTATCCTGATGGCCGTATCCATCATCCGGGCAACAGCATGCAGCCGGCGCAGACGCCGCAAGCGCTCGACATGATCGAGCCCTTCATCGACAAATCGCTTGGTGGCGGCATCCCAGGTCTTTGTGGCCATCGTCGTCCTCGTCCATGTTCAGGACTACAAATGAACATCGACGCCGGCGGTTCCAAGAGGTGTCAGCCAGAGTACATGCGGTTTTTCTCACGCAAACGTGGTTTGCGGGAATATCTGCTAGGCTGTGAAACCGCACCGGTCCGGATTACGTATAAGCTCAGGAACGGCACGACGTCGAAGGAGACATGGACATGCCCGCCTATCGCCCGCCGCATATTGCGCCTTCGCAGATCACCCCGAAGGATATCTACGTCTCACGTCGCCAGTTTATCGGCACTGCGGCGGCTGCCGCCGGGCTTGTGCTGGGGGCAGGCGAGACATTTGCCGCACCGCTGACCGCAAGCCCCGGTCCCTACAAGCTCGACGAAAAGCTGACGCCGCAAAAGGCGGTGACGACCTATAACAATTTCTACGAATTCGGCGTCAACAAGGAAGACCCGGCTCAGAATTCCGAGAGCTTCAAACCGACGCCATGGACGGTGAAGGTCGAAGGCCTGGTCGGCAAGCCGAAAGAATTCGGGCTCGATGAAATCCTCAAGATGAAACTCGAGGACCGAACCTACCGGATGCGCTGTGTCGAAGGCTGGTCGATGGTCATTCCGTGGATCGGCTTTCCGCTCTCTGCCATGCTCGACGAGGTCGAGCCGCTTGGCAGCGCCAAATATGTGGCCTTCGAGACCGTCGTGCGGCCCGAGGAAATGCCCGGCCAGAGCGGACTTTTCCAGCCCCTGCCCTGGCCCTATGTCGAGGGACTGAGGATGGACGAGGCCAGCCATCCGCTGACCATTCTGGCCGTCGGGCTTTACGGCGAGACGCTGCCCAACCAGAATGGTGCGCCGATCCGGCTCGTCGTTCCGTGGAAATACGGTTTCAAGAGCATCAAGTCGATCGTCAAGATCAAGCTTGTCGAGAAACAGCCGGAAACGACGTGGAAAAATTCCAACGCCCGCGAATACGGGTTCTTTTCGAACGTCAATCCGGCGGTCGATCATCCGCGCTGGAGCCAGGCAACCGAGCAGCGGATAGGTGAAGGCGGCTTCTTCGGCACCAAGCGGGTCGATACGCTGCCGTTCAACGGTTACGGCACGGAAGTGGCAAGCCTTTATGCGGGCATGGACCTGAAGGCGAATTATTGATCATGGCTTTTCCGTCAGCCATCCTTCCCGCCCTGCCCCGCAAATATCACGCCGCCAGCATCTGGGCGCTTTACGTCATCGGCCTGTGTCCGGCGGCCTGGTATTTCTATCAGGCGGCAACCGGCGGACTGGGGTTCAACCCGGTGAAGGAATTCGAGCATCTTCTCGGCATATGGGCGTTGCGCCTGATCATTGCCACGCTCGTCGTCACGCCGCTGCGTGATCTAGTCGGTATAAACTGGGTGCGCTACCGCCGGGCACTCGGGCTGCTCGCCTTCTATTATGTGCTGATGCATTTTGCCGTCTGGATGCTGCTCGACCTTGGCATGGATCTTCACTCCGTTGTCGGAGACATCCTGAAGCGTCCCTACATCACCATCGGCATGGTCTGTCTTGCGGCACTGGTACCGCTGGCGGTGACATCAAACAATTATTCGATCCGCCGCCTTGGCCGGCTGTGGATCGACATGCATCACTTGATCTACCCGATCGCGCTTGGCGGCGCCCTGCATTATTTCCTGGCGGTCAAGTCGATCACCACCGGCCCGGCAATCCATATCGGACTGATCGCATTGCTTCTCGCTTACCGGCCACTGCGGCGACCAATCATGAACTGGAAGCGGGGACGGCGTCAGCCGGCGCAGGCAACGCGCTGACGTCGCCCATAAGCGACAACCGGTCCAAGGATTGGCTTCCCGCAAAAGAGGCTCGGACACCCCGCGGGTCAATGACCCAATCAGCTGCGCGTGGTCTTGCTTGCGGTCTTTGACGCATTCAGTGCGGCTGCGTTTCCGATGAGCGTGACGAACGCTGCCTCGTCGATTATCATGCCATCCTGCAGGTCGATCGCCCGGCGGGTATTGCCCTCAAGGCTCGCGTTGAACAGGCCGGAGGGATCATCGATCGACGCCCCTTTGGCGAAAGTGAGCTTGACGACGTTCCGGTATGTTTCGCCGGTACAGAGGATGCCATCCTTCTCCCATACCGGCACGCCCCTCCATTTCCATGTCTCGATGACATCGGGCAGCGCGTGGTGAATGAGCGCACGAACATGCGCGAGCGTCTTTCCCCGCCAGTCCCCCAGTTCCGCGATTCGCTGGTCGATCAGCCGGGCGGGGTCTGGCCCATTTTGCTGTGCATCGTCCGTCATGGTTTCCTCCTATAGTTTCTCGCCCGGCAGCAGACTTGCCTGGCTGATCCAGGAGCGGAGCTGGACCTCATTCCACTCGTGCGTTTCATGAATATGGAAACTCCGTACCCCAGCTGTCCTCGATGGCTCAGGCGGAGACGGATCGAGCGCCGAACCGCGGAAAAAGGTGAGCTTTACATATCTGTTGAAACAGTGGACGGTCAGGAACCAGCCCTGCGCTTTTACGCCGTAAAACGGACTGTTCCACTTCACCGCCTTTGCCACGTCGGGCACGGTGCTTTCCACCAGAATGTCCAGCTTGCGCCCGACCTCGGCCTTCCAGCCCGGCATTGCGGCGATATAGGCCTGCACGGGCGCATTGCCATCCCCCTTGCCAATCTGCGGATTGCCGCCAGACAGGAGTTTCGGCTCGATCGCTTTTGTCGTGGTTTTGCCGGTCATGCCTTCGGGCTCCTCTCCCTCGCATCCCTTGGCGATCATAACCGCGTCGGGCCTGCCGGCCAATCCGTATGCTGCGGCACGATGATGCAGAGAGCAAAACGGCCGGATCGCAATGATCCGGCCGTTGCCGCGCGTTATAGAGACCCCGGCCCTGCCTTCAGAACTGTTTCCTGAACAGGAGGCGATCCAGCGACAGGTAACCGCCGCCAAAGGCTGCGAAAAGGAAAGCACCGCCGGTCCAGAACAGCGAGTCCTGCTCGGCCTTTTCCTGGACCTGGCCGAGGAATTTGACGCCACCATCGGCCAGACGGGCCACGCCATTTTGGGTAAACAGGTCGCCGCCGGCCTTCAGGGCATCAATGCCCGCCTGGGTGAGGACGGCGCCGCCATAGGGGTGGGCAAAGTGGTACCACAGCGTGATCGCCAACATGACGCCACCCGCGAGAGCCGCCGGCCGGGTGAACAGGCCGATAGCCAGCAATATCCCTCCCAGCACCTGGATGACCGCAAGTGTCGGGGACCAAAACCAGCCGGGGTAAAAGCCGAGATTTTCGACAAAACCTATCTGCGCAAACGGGGCCATCAGCTTCGGCCAGCCTTCGAGGACCAGCATGCCGCCGACCGCCAGCCGGAAAATGCTCCATGCCATCGGCTGCGCGACCTTCTCGTAGAAGCCGCCGAGCGCCGGAATAATCAGGTCTTTACGTTCGTTATCGAATACGGGTGTGTATGCCATTGTCGTCCCTCACAACCCCACTGGTTGATGTGTTCCGACATTATGCTGCCCTTGCGATCCATCATTGATTCCGGTCAACAGATCGCAACCGGATATCGGCTGCCATGCCAAGTCCGATACCTGCGGCATAGGCAAGAATATTCCAGAGAGAAAACACACGGCCAAGCAGCAGCTTTCCTGCCATCGTCAGGCGAAACTCATCGAGTAGCGGTGTGTGGTAGAGTCTGGAAAATTCGACGGCGACCGCGATCGCCAGCGCCGTTGCGGCGGAAACGATCACTCCACGCCGGCCCAAGGCAAATGCGACCAGCAGAAAGACCATCGCGCCCCAAAGCGTTGAGCCTCCGTATTTCACAACTGTGAAAGGCAAACCCAACTCATAGCCGAAACGGCGCAGCGCGAGCCCGGCGGCAATAACAACGATGGCCCCCAAGATCCTTCGCCCTCGCGCTGCCGAAAGCCAGTTTCCAACCGTCATGCTCTACCCCTGCAAATAAAAAAAGCCGGGCGTTTCCACCCGGCTTTTCAAACTTACGATCAAAGATCGAATTATGCAGCTTCTGCGGCTTCTGCTTCTGCAGCAGCGCGAGCCTTGTCGGCTGCGCCCTTGGCAGTGACGTCGCGTTCAACGAACTCGATGACGGCCATCGGAGCGTTGTCGCCCTGACGGTAGCCGGCCTTCATGATACGCAGGTAACCGCCGTTGCGGGTTGCGTAACGCGAAGCGATGACGTCGAACAGCTTGCGAACTGCGTCCTGATCCTGAACCTGCGAAACGGCCTGACGACGAGCGTGCAGATCGCCGCGCTTACCAAGCGTGACGAGCTTTTCGACGATCGGGCGAATTTCCTTCGCCTTCGGCAGCGTGGTTACGATCTGCTCATGGGTGATGAGCGAGGCAGCCATGTTGGTGAACATAGCCTTGCGGTGGCTTGCGGTGCGGTTAAGCTTGCGGCCGGATTTTCCGTGGCGCATATCTGGTCTCCTTCACTTGCAGGCATTCGCCTGCAGTCTGATTAGGCGCATGTCCATTCCGCATCTGCGGGATAAAGGTCCATGCGCAAGTTTCAGTTGCCAAGGTCAGCTTTCCGCGCCCTTGCGGGCGCGGGCGACCTTAGTATTGGTCTTCGTAACGCTTAGCGAGATCTTCGATGTTTTCCGGCGGCCATGCGGGAACTTCCATGCCAAGATGGAGGCCCATGGATGCGAGAACTTCCTTGATCTCGTTCAGCGACTTGCGACCAAAGTTAGGAGTACGGAGCATTTCCGCCTCGGTCTTCTGGATGAGGTCGCCGATATAAACGATGTTGTCGTTCTTCAGGCAGTTGGCCGAACGGACGGAAAGTTCCAGTTCGTCGACCTTCTTGAGGAGCGCCGGGTTGAACGCGAGTTCAGTGACGGATTCCTCTTCAGCTTCCTTCTGCGGTTCGTCGAAGTTGACGAATACAGCGAGCTGATCCTGAAGGATGCGGGCGGCAAAGGCTACGGCGTCTTCACCCGTGACCGAGCCATCGGTTTCGATGGTCATGGTCAGCTTGTCGTAGTCGAGAACCTGGCCTTCACGGGTGTTTTCCACCTTGTAGGACACTTTCTTGACCGGCGAGTAGAGGCTGTCGACCGGGATAAGACCGATCGGGGCATCCTCGGCACGGTTACGATCGGCCGGGACATAACCCTTGCCGTTGTTGACCGTGAATTCCATGCGGATCTCGGCACCGTCGTCCAGCGTGCAGATCACGTGGTCGGGGTTGAGGATCTCGATGTCGCCAACCGTCTGGATGTCTCCGGCGGTTACCGAACCCGGGCCCTGCTTACGCACGACCATGCGCTTCGGGTCATCGCCGTCCATCTTGATGGCGATTTCCTTGATGTTCAGCACGATGTCCGTCACATCTTCCCGAACGCCCGGGATAGAGGAGAACTCGTGCAGGACGCCGTCGATCTGGACTGCCGTAACGGCAGCGCCGCGAAGCGACGACAAAAGCACGCGACGAAGCGCGTTGCCGAGCGTCAGGCCGAAGCCGCGCTCAAGAGGTTCGGCAATAAGCGTTACCTTGGTACGACCGGACGAGGTGAACTCCACCTTGTTCGGCTTAATCAGTTCCTGCCAGTTCTTCTGGATCATGACCTACTACCTTCCGTTCGTTGCCACCATCCAATCGTGGCAACCGAGCACTAGGAACACCGGATACCCATCCGGCGATACGGTGAAAGCCGCCTCGCAACTTTCCAGAGGCGAAGCGGCTATTCCCGAGTTCAGATGGAAATCGCCGCAAAGCGATCTCCAAAAACGTCCATTAGACGCGGCGCTTCTTGCGCGGGCGGCAACCGTTGTGCGGGATCGGCGTGACGTCGCGGATAGAAGTGATCATGAAGCCGGCAGCCTGGAGGGCGCGAAGTGCCGATTCACGACCCGAACCCGGACCGCAAACTTCAACTTCAAGCGACTTCATGCCGTGTTCCTGAGCCTTCTTGGCGCAGTCTTCAGCAGCGATCTGAGCCGCGAACGGGGTCGACTTACGCGAACCCTTGAAGCCCTTTGCACCGGCAGACGACCAGGCAATAGCATTGCCCTGCGCGTCGGTGATGGTGATCATGGTGTTGTTGAAGGTAGAATTGACGTGGGCAACGCCCGACGTGATATTCTTACGTTCGCGACGACGAACGCGTGTGGCTTCCTTGGCCATTTTTTCCCTTTCGTTGATCTCTGCACCGCCGTAGTTCCAGCGGCTCCACCTTGGAACGCAATGTCACAATCGAGCGGACAGGAACCTGCCCGCTCCGCGACATCCATCCAAAATTACTTCTTCTTACCGGCGATTGCCTTAGCCGGACCCTTGCGGGTGCGGGCATTGGTGTGGGTGCGCTGACCGCGGACCGGAAGGCCACGACGATGACGCAGACCACGGTAGCAACCGAGGTCCATCAGACGCTTGATGTTCATCGAGGTTTCGCGGCGAAGATCGCCCTCCACCTGATAATCGCGGTCGATGGTTTCGCGGATCTGAAGAACTTCAGAATCCGTCAGCTGATGGACGCGCTTTTCGGCCGGAAGACCGACCTTTTCCATGATTTCCTGCGCAAACTTCGGGCCGATCCCGTGAATATAGGTCAGCGCGATTACAACGCGCTTCGCAGTCGGGATGTTGACGCCAGCGATACGTGCCACGTCTATTCTCCTTCGTTCCGGTTGCCATCCGGCAAGCGGTACTTCTTCCATGATAGCAACCCCGAAAGGTCACCAGTTCAACAACACCATACGAGACAGGTCAAAACGATCAGCCCCGGATAACCTGCTCGGAAATCCGCGCCAATCGCTCAAGTCTATCGCGAGTTGGCGCGGTGTTTAACGGAATCAGCGCTCGAATGCAACTGCTGACCCCAAGATTCTTTAACAGACCGGTGACAGTTCCGACCCCGAGCCCCTTCCGAGGCGCGGTTTCAGAGCCCGTCGACGATCTTTTCGATATCGGCCGTGACCTTGTCCATCTCGGCCATGCCGTCGACGACCTTGAGCTTGCCCTTGGCATAATAATAGCCAATCAGCGGCGAGGTTTCCTTGTAGTAGACCTCAAGGCGCTTGGTCATCGTCTCGGCATTGTCGTCGGGCCGACGCTTGAAGTGAGTCGAGCCGCACTTGTCGCAGACGCCTTCCTTGGAAGGCTTCTTGTCCGTGTCGTGGTAGACGGTGCCGCACTGGCCGCACGAATAACGACCGGACACCCGGCGGACGAGCTCCTTGTCGTCGACGCGAAGCTCGATGACGACCGACAGATCCATGCCCTTTGCAGCCAGCATCTTCTCGGTGGCATCCGCCTGGACCAGCGTCCTGGGGAAACCATCGAGAATGAAACCGTTGGCACAGTCGGGCTGATCGATACGTTCGGAAACGATGGCATTTACGATCTCGTCAGAGACCAGGTTGCCGGCGTCCATGACAGCCTTTGCACGCTTGCCGACTTCCGTCTCGGCCGCAACGGCGGCGCGCAGCATATCACCCGTGGAAAGCTGCGGAATGCCGTGCTTCTCCACGATCCGCTGGGCCTGGGTTCCTTTACCAGCGCCCGGCGGTCCTAAAAGTATCAGTCTCATCGTCCCCTCTTTCCTCCGCGCAGCTTCGACTTCTTGATCAGACCCTCATACTGCTGCGCGATGAGATGTCCTTGGATCTGCGCAACCGTATCAAGGGTAACACTGACAACAATCAAAAGCGAAGTACCACCAAGGGCTAATGGGACGCCTGTACGGGCGATCAGAAACTCCGGCAGAATGCAGACGAATACGAGGTAGATCGCGCCGATAACCGTGATGCGGGTCAGCACATAGTCAATATACTCGGCGGTACGCTCGCCCGGACGGATGCCCGGAATGAAACCGCCGTGTTTCTTCAGGTTGTCGGCCGTATCCTTCGGATTGAAGACGATGGCCGTGTAGAAGAAGGCAAAAAAGGCAATCAGCAGGCCGTAGAACAGCATGAACAGCGGCTGGCCGTGACCGAGCGATGCAATTGCAGCCGTCGCCCAGGCAGGCATATCCGCGCCGCCGGCAAAGCCTGCAGCAGTGGCCGGCAGAAGCAGCAGCGACGAGGCGAAGATCGCAGGGATGACACCGGACGTGTTGAGCTTGAGCGGCAGGTGCGACGTGTCGCCCTGGAACATGCGGTTGCCGACCTGACGCTTCGGATACTGGATCAGAAGGCGACGCTGGGCGCGCTCGACGAACACGATCAAAGCGATGACGAAGATCGCGACGATCAGAACGAGGAGAATCAGTCCGGTCGAAAGAGCACCGGTGCGACCCAGTTCCATCGTGCTGGCGAGAGCCGTCGGCAGACCTGCGGCAATACCGGCAAAGATGATCAGCGAAATACCGTTGCCGATACCGCGCGAGGTGATCTGTTCGCCGAGCCACATCAGGAACATGGTGCCGCCGAGAAGCGTAACCACCGTCGAGAGGCGGAAGAACATGCCCGGATCGTTGACGATGCCCTGCCCTGCTTCAAGACCGGCAGAAATGCCGTAGGCCTGAAGCGCGCCGAGGATAACCGTACCGTAGCGGGTATACTGATTGATGATCTTGCGGCCCGCCTCGCCTTCCTTTTTCAGGTTTTCGAGCGAGGGAACCACCGAGGTCATCAGCTGGACGATGATCGACGCGGAAATATACGGCATGATTCCGAGCGCGAAGATCGCCATGCGCTCGACGGCGCCGCCAGCAAACATGTTGAAAAGACCGAGGATGCCGCCGGCCTGGCCGCGGAAGGCCTGCGCATAGGCTTCCGGATTGAGACCTGGAAGCGGGATATGCGTGCCGAGGCGATAAACGAGGAGAGCAGCGAGGGTAAACCACAGCCGCTTCTTGAGATCCTCAGCCTTGGCGAAGGTCGAAAAATTAAGGTTCGAAGCAAGTTGTTCCGCTGCAGAAGCCATGCATTTCTCCGCCCGATCACAGTCCGCCGGCTGAAATTGCCTGGCCAGGAAAGCGATCGTGAATTCTGGTTCAAAAAACCGGGCGCGGAGATTGCTGTCGCAATCGGGTGCCTCACCCTGTCTTCATGTGATCGGCGCCCATTGGGGCCGCCAAATCGTGAGGCTCACATATGGACATAAAATCGCCCGGTGTGAAGCACACGCCGGGCGATTTTAAACGTTTTACTCTGCGGCAGTTTCTGCAGCAGCGAGCAGCTTGACGGAACCGCCAGCCTTTTCGATCTTTTCGACGGCAGCCTTGGAGGCACCGGCAACTTCGATCGTAACCTTGGTCGTCAGTTCGCCGCCGGACAGGACGCGAACGCCGTCCTTGAGGCGACGGATGACGCCGGCAGCCTTGAGAGCTGCTGCATCGATCGTGGCCTTCGGGTCGAGCTTCTTGGCATCGAGCGCTGCCTGGATACGGCCAACCGAAACGGTGACGTATTCAGATGCGAAGATGTTGTTGAAGCCACGCTTCGGCAGACGACGGTAGATTGGCATCTGACCGCCTTCGAAGCCGTTGACGGCAACGCCGGAACGGGCCTTCTGACCCTTGACGCCGCGGCCACCGGTCTTGCCCTTGCCCGAACCGATACCGCGACCTACGCGGATGCGGTCCTTCGAAGAGCCTTCGTTGTCCTTGATCTCATTCAGTTTCATGATCGTTTCCTCCGTCTCACTTCTCGTCGACGACGCGAACGAGATGCTGGACAGCCCGGATCATGCCACGAACGGAAGGCGTATCTTCCAGCGTGCTTACCCGGTGCATCTTGTTGAGGCCCAGACCAACCAGCGTTGCGCGCTGGACGGCCGGACGGCGAATAGGCGAACCGATCTGCTCGACCGTGATCGTCTTTGCTTCAGTCTTCTTCGTAGCCTTAGCCATGGTTCAGACTCCTCTTATTCTTCCGATGCAACGCCGGAAGCGGCACGGCGAGCCTGAAGCGTAGCATACTTCATGCCACGCTGAGCTGCCACGTCCTTCGGATGCACCTGGTGCTTGAGAGCATCGAACGTCGCACGAATCATGTTGTACGGGTTCGACGAACCGGTCGACTTCGCAACAACGTCATGAACGCCGAGCGTTTCGAAAACGGCGCGCATCGGGCCGCCGGCGATGATACCGGTACCAGCCTTGGCCGAACGAAGCAGAACCTTGCCTGCGCCGTGACGACCATTGACGTCGTGATGCAGCGTACGGCCGTCGCGCAGCGGTACGAAGATCAGCTCGCGCTTGGCAGCTTCTGTCGCCTTGCGGATGGCTTCCGGCACTTCACGTGCCTTGCCATGACCGAAGCCGACGCGGCCCTTCTGGTCGCCGACGACGACGAGAGCAGCAAAACCGAAACGACGGCCGCCCTTGACGACCTTGGCGACGCGGTTGATCGCGACCAGCTTGTCGACGAATTCGCTATCGCGTTCTTCGCGGTTCTGGCGATCGTTGCCCGAACCTCTTCTTTCCTGTGCCATTGTCCTTGTCCTTTTTCTTTTACGGGTGGAACGGCAGGTTCACATTATTTCCGGCACGTCAGTTCAACGGTCCGGAGGAGATGCGGCAGAACCGCAATTCGCCCGGCCTGCCCTCTTCAAAAGGCAGACCGGGCGAAATTTCTTAGAAGCTCAGGCCGCCTTCGCGGGCAGCTTCAGCAAGTGCCTTGATACGGCCGTGGTAGATGAAGGCGCCGCGATCGAACACGACTTCCTTCACGCCAGCCTTTTCGGCGCGCTCTGCGACCAGCTTGCCGACGGCAGCAGCTGCTGCAACGTCCGCACCGGTCTTCAGCGACTTGCGCAGATCGACGTCGAGCGTGGAGGCGGCAGCAAGCGTGCGGCCGGCCACGTCGTCGATGACCTGTACGTAGATGTTCTTCGAGGAGCGGTGAACCGACAGACGCGGACGGCCATTTGCGACCTTCTTGATCTGACGGCGAACACGGCTCGCACGCTTGGTGAGTGCTTCTTTTCTGGTTGCCATGATCCCGCGTCCTTACTTCTTCTTGCCTTCCTTGCGGACGATCCGTTCCTCAGCGTACTTGACGCCTTTGCCCTTGTAGGGCTCTGGACCGCGGTATTCGCGGATTTCCGCTGCTACCTGACCGACCTGCTGTTTATTGATACCGGAGACGATGATTTCCGTCGGCTTCGGCACGGCAATGGTGATGCCTTCCGGCGTCTGATACACAACGTCGTGGCTGAAACCGAGTGCCAGCTGCAGGTTCTTGCCCTGCAGCGACGCGCGGTAACCGACGCCGTTGATTTCGAGCTTGCGCTCATAGCCGTCCTTAACACCCTTGAAGATGTTCTCGATCATCGTGCGGGACATGCCCCACTTCGAACGAGCATCCTTGGTCTGAGCGACCGGGGTGACCGATACAGCGTTGTCGTTGAACTCGACCTTCACTTCGTCATTGGCGACGAAGAAAAGTTCGCCCTTCGGGCCCTTTGCGGTGACCTTCTGGCCGTCGACGGTAGCCGTCACGCCTGCAGGAACCGGAACGGGCTTCTTACCGATACGAGACATTTTGTTATCCTGTCTGTCCGTTATGGAGATCTCTGCTCAGCCTTAGAAGACCGAGCAAAGAACCTCGCCGCCTACGTTCTGTTCGCGAGCCTGGTGATCGGCCATCACGCCCTTCGGGGTCGAAAGGATGGTGATGCCGAGGCCGTTCGCGACCTGAGGAATGGACTTGACCGAGACATAAACTCGGCGGCCCGGCTTGGACACGCGGCCGATCTCACGGATCACCGACGCGCCTTCGTAATACTTCAGTTCGATTTCGATCTCGGCCTTGCCGTTACCGAAGTCGGTTTCCGTGTAACCGCGGATGTAGCCTTCAGCCTGGAGCACGTCGAGAACGCGAGCACGGAGCCTGGAAGCAGGCGTCGTGACGGTCGACTTGCGGCGGGAAGCGCCATTGCGGATGCGGGTGAGCATATCGCCCAAGGGATCAGTCATGGTCATCGAACGATCTCCTTACCAGCTCGACTTAACAATACCCGGCACCTTGCCGAGGTTGCCGAGCTCACGAAGCGCAATACGCGACATCTTGAGCTTGCGATAGAAAGCGCGCGGGCGACCGGTGACTTCACAACGGTTGCGGATACGCGTCTTCGAGCCATCGCGCGGCAGGGAAGCGAGCTTCAGAGTTGCCTTGAACCGTTCTTCGATCGGAAGTTCCTGGTTCATGATGGTTGCCTTCAATGCAGCGCGCTTGGCGGCATGGTCGGCAACTGTCTTGCGGCGGCGCTTGTTCTTTTCAACTGCGCTGGTCTTCGCCATATCGTAGTTCCTTTTTAACGCTCGTCGTTACGGTTACGTGCGGAACGGGAAGTTGAACTCTTTCAGGAGAGCCCGAGCTTCGTCGTCGTTGGTAGCCGTCGTGCAAACGATGATGTCCATGCCCCACATCTGATCAACCTTGTCGTAGTTGATTTCCGGGAACACAATGTGCTCCTTGAGGCCCATGGCAAAGTTGCCACGACCATCGAAGGACTTCGGATTCAGGCCGCGAAAGTCGCGAACGCGCGGAAGCGCGATATTGACCAGGCGATCCATGAATTCATACATGCGGGCGCCGCGGAGAGTAACCTTCGCGCCGATCGGCATGTCTTCACGAACCTTGAAGCCGGCAATCGAGTTGCGAGCGCGCGTGATGACAGGCTTCTGGCCGGCAATCGCTGCGAGGTCGGCTGCAGCAATCGTAGGCTTCTTGCTGTCGGCAGTGGCTTCACCAACGCCCATGTTGATGACGATCTTGTCCATCTTGGGGATCATCATCTCGTTGGCGAAGGAGAACTGCTCCTGCAGCGCAGCGCGGATGCGGCTTACGTATTCCGTCTTGAGCCGCGGCTCATACTTTGCCTCAGCCATCGATGACATCTCCCGTACGCTTGGCTACACGCACCTTCTTACCGTCGACGACAGAGAAGCCAACGCGGGTCGGCTTACCGTCTTTCGCAGCAACTGCGATGTTCGACAGATGGATGGATGCTTCCTTGTTGATGATGCCAGCTTCCTGAGTCTGTGTCTGACGCTGGTGGCGCTTCACCATGTTGATGCCACGGACGACCGCACGGTCTTCCTTCGGCATAACCTGGAGAACTTCACCGGTACGGCCCTTGTCCTTGCCGGCGAGGATGACGACGTTGTCGCCCTTCTTAATCTTCTGCATGGGTCCCGCTCCTTACAGTACTTCTGGAGCCAGCGAGATGATCTTCATGTGGTTCTTGGCGCGAAGTTCGCGCGGAACCGGTCCGAAGATACGGGTGCCGATCGGCTCTTTTTTGTTGTCGATGAGGACCGCTGCGTTGTTGTCGAAGCGGATGACGCTGCCGTCGGCGCGACGGATGTCTTTAGCGGTACGCACAACAACCGCCTTCATCACGTCGCCCTTCTTCACGCGGCCGCGCGGAATAGCTTCCTTGATCGAAACGACGATAATGTCGCCGACCGAAGCGTACTTGCGCTTGGAGCCGCCCAGCACCTTGATGCACATGACACGACGTGCGCCGGAATTATCCGCCACGTCGAGGTTTGTTTGCATCTGAATCATGTCAGGTCGCCTTTTTCTAATGACCGGAGCATCCAAGCGAAAAAACGCCCGGAGCCGGCAATGAACAGATCTTCAGTGTGCGCTGGATGGGTCTTGCCAAGGTGGTTTCCCTGAAAGGGACCTTCCGTGCGCTCAAAGCAAAAGAACGCCCGTTTCCGAGCGTTCTACGCCAGTGGCGTGCTTCATACAGGATTCTCCGCCAGACGCAAGGGCCTGGCGGAACATCCTGGTCGTTTTAAGCCTGGGCGGCAATTACCGTCCAGCGCTTATCCTTGGAAATCGGTGCGCATTCCTCGATGGAAACAACATCACCAACCTTGTACTGGTTGCTTTCGTCATGCGCCTTGTACTTCTTGGACCGGCGAACGGTCTTCTGAAGCAGCGGGTGCGCGAAGCGGCGCTCGACGCGGACAACAACGGTCTTCTCGTTCTTGTCGGAAACGACAACGCCCTGCAGAATGCGTTTTGGCATATTATTTTTCCTTAGGCCTTGGCTTCTGCCGCCTTCTGGCGGGCAATGGTTTTCACGCGAGCGATGTCCTTGCGGACTTCGGTGATGCGCGAGGACTTCTCGAGCTGACCGGTGGCCTTCTGGAAGCGCAGGTTGAACTGCTCTTTCTTAAGGTCGGCGAGCTTGTCCTTGAGCTGGTCGGCGCTGAGGCCGCGTACGTCTTCGGCTTTCATCGTGCCTTCTCCTTACTCTGCGATGCGCTGAACGAAGCGCGTCGTGACCGAGAGCTTGGCAGAACCGAGGCGAAGTGCCTCGCGCGCGATTTCTTCCGAAACGCCGTCGATCTCGAACATGATACGACCAGGCTTGACCTTGCAAGCCCAGTATTCGACCGAACCCTTGCCCTTACCCATACGAACTTCGGTAGGCTTGGCAGTGACCGGAACATCAGGAAATACGCGGATCCAAACTCGACCCGCGCGCTTCATGTAACGCGTAATCGCGCGGCGAGCCGCCTCGATTTCGCGGGCGTTCACGCGGTTCGGTTCCTGAGCCTTCAGGCCGAATTCGCCGAATGCCAGATCGAAGCCGCCCTTGGCCACACCCTTGATGCGACCTTTGAACTGCTTGCGGTACTTGGTACGCTTTGGCTGCAACATTTTATTACTTCTCCGAGCTTATCTTTCGCCAGCGTCAATCAAGCGTTTTCGCGCTCGCGGCGACGGTCGCCACGGTCGCCACGCTCACGGCTTGCCGGACCCTGAGCGTCGCCTTCCAGCGCGCGGCGTTCGGAAGCCATCGGATCATGCTCAAGGATCTCGCCCTTGAAGATCCATACCTTGATGCCGCAAATACCGAATGCGGTTTCGGCTTCAGCCGTCCCGTAGTCGATGTCGGCGCGCAGCGTGTGAAGCGGAACGCGGCCTTCGCGGTACCATTCGGTACGAGCGATTTCCGCGCCGCCGAGACGGCCTGCGCAGGTGATCTTGATGCCTTCGGCGCCAAGACGCATTGCGGACTGAACAGCACGCTTCATCGCACGGCGGAAAGCCACGCGGCGCTCGAGCTGCTGGGCGATCGACTGGGCAACCAGAGTTGCGTCGACTTCCGGCTTGCGCACTTCAACAATGTTGAGGTGCGTTTCGGAATTGGTCATCGAAGCGATCTTCTTGCGAAGCTTTTCGATGTCGGCGCCCTTCTTGCCGATGATCAGGCCCGGACGAGCCGAGTGGATCGTGACGCGGCACTTCTTGTGCGGACGCTCGATGACCACCTTGGCGATGCCGGCCTGCTTGAGTTCCTGCATGAGGTATGCACGAATCTTCAGGTCCTCATGGAGCAGCTGGCCGTATTCGGCATTGTCGGCGAACCAACGGCTGTCCCAGGTACGGTTAATGCCGAGGCGGAAACCGATAGGATTGATTTTCTGACCCATTATGCGGCCTCCCCTTTTTCCTCGACTTCGCGCACGACGATCGTCAGATGCGCGAACGGCTTTTCAATGCGCGAGGCGCGGCCACGGCCACGAGCGTGGAAACGCTTCATGGTGATCGACTTGCCGACATAGGCTTCGGCGACGATCAAGGAGTCGACGTCGAGGTCATGGTTGTTTTCAGCGTTGGCGATAGCGGACTCGAGAGTCTTCTTCACCGTGCTTGCGATACGCTTACGCGAGAACTCGAGTTCTGCGAGCGCACGTTCAACCTTCTTGCCGCGGATCATGGCGGCAACCAGGTTCAGCTTCTGCGGGCTGACGCGGAGAGTACGGGCGATTGCCTGTGCCTCGTTGTCCTTCAGCCGGCGTTCGGTCTTTGCCTTAGCCATGACTACTTCCTCTTCGCCTTCTTGTCCGCGCCATGACCGTAATAGGTCCGGGTGGGAGCGAATTCACCGAATTTATGACCGACCATGTCTTCGTTGACATTAACCGGGATGTGCTTGGAGCCATTGTAGACGCCGAAGGTCAGACCGACGAACTGCGGCAAGATGGTGGAGCGACGGCTCCACATCTTGATCACTTCGTTGCGGCCGCCTTCACGTACCTTCTCAGCCTTCGCGAGAAGATAGCCGTCAACAAACGGACCTTTCCATACTGAACGAGCCATTGAACGACTTCCTCTCTTACTTCTTCACGTGGCGCGAGCGCATGATGAACTTATCCGTGGACTTGTTCGAACGTGTGCGCTTGCCCTTGGTGGGCTTGCCCCAAGGCGAAACCGGATGACGGCCACCCGAGGTGCGACCTTCACCACCGCCGTGCGGGTGGTCGACCGGGTTCATGACAACGCCGCGGTTATGCGGACGCTTGCCACGCCATACGGTACGACCGGCCTTACCGTCGTTGATGTTGCCGTGATCCGGGTTGGATACGGCGCCAATCGAAGCAAGGCAGGAACCCGGGACGAGACGCTGCTCGCCAGAGTTCAGACGAAGGATAGCCATGCCGCTATCACGACCGACGAGCTGTACATAGGTGCCAGCCGAACGCGCGATCTGGCCACCCTTGCCCGGCTTCATCTCAACGTTATGAACGATCGAGCCAACCGGGATGTACTGCAGCGGCATGGTGTTGCCGGGCTTGACGTCGACAGCCTTGTCGGAAGCGATGACCTTGTCGCCGGCAGCAAGACGCTGCGGAGCGATGATGTAGGCCTGTTCGCCGTCGGCATAGGTGACGAGCGCGATGAACGCAGAGCGGTTCGGGTCGTATTCCAGACGCTCGACCGTACCTTCAACGTCGAACTTGCGACGCTTGAAGTCGACCAGGCGGTAGGTACGCTTGTGACCGCCGCCGATGAAGCGGGCGGTGATGCGGCCGTTGTTGTTACGGCCGCCGCTCTTGGAAAGACCTTCGGTGAGCGCCTTGACAGGCTTACCCTTCCACAGGCCCGAACGGTCGACGATGACCAGCTGACGCTGGCTCGGGGTCGTCGGATTATAGCTTTTCAGTGCCATTTTTCTTTACCTCAGAGACCGGTGGAGATGTCGATCGTCTGACCTTCGGCCAGGGTGACAACAGCCTTCTTGACGTCCTTCTGCTTACCGATGAAGCCCTTGAAGCGCTTCGTTTTGCCCAAACGGACCAGCGTATTGACGGCAGTGACTTTCACACCGAAGAGAGCTTCTACGGCAGCCTTGATCTCGGGCTTGGAAGCAGTCTTGGCAACGTTGAAGACGACCTGGTTCTGCTCGGACAGCAGGGTCGACTTTTCGGTGATCGAGGGAGATACGATCACATCATAGTGGCGAAGATCGGTCACTTGAAACGCTCCTCTAGAGCTTCAACTGCGGCCTTCGACAGCACGAGCTTGCCGCGACGCAGAATGTCGTAAACGTTGATGCCCTGAACAGGCAGAACATCGACGTTCGGGATGTTCTGGGCTGCGAGCTTGAAGTTGGTGTCGATCTCGGCGCCGCCGATGACCAGAGCATTGGTCAGGCCGAGCGACGCGAACGTGCCGACGAGAGCCTTGGTCTTTGCTTCGGTCGAAACCAGGTCGTCGATGACGATCAGATCTTCGGACTTCAGCTTGGCAGAGAGCGCGTGACGCAGGGCCAGAGCGCGAACCTTCTTCGGCAGGTCGAAGGCATGGCTCCGGGTAACCGGGCCGTGAGCCTTACCACCACCGCGGAACTGCGGAGCGCGAGCCGAATGGTGACGAGCGCGGCCCGTACCCTTCTGCTTGAACATCTTGGCGCCGGTGCGCGAAACTTCAGCGCGCGTAAGCGTCTTGTGCGTGCCCTGCTGCTTCTTGGCGAGCTGGTAACGAACCATGCGGGCGAGGATATCCTCGCGCGGGTCGAGGCCGAAAATCGCGTCCGACAGGGAGACCTTGCCGGCGTCTTTTCCCTCGAGGGTCTTGACGTTGAATTCCATGTGCTTGGTTCCCTTACTTCGCTGCCGACTTGACGGCATCGCGAACAACGATCCAGGCGCCCTTGGAGCCGGGGACGGCACCCTTGACGAGGATCAGGCCGCGGCCTTCATCGGTGGACACGACTTCGAGGTTCTGGGTGGTGATGCGCGTGCTGCCCATGTGACCAGCCATACGCTTGCCCTTCCAGACCTTGCCCGGATCCTGGTTGTTACCGGTCGAACCGTGCGAACGGTGCGAAACGGAAACGCCGTGGGTTGCGCGCAGACCGCCGAAGTTATGGCGCTTCATGGCGCCGGCAAAGCCCTTACCGATCGAAGTACCGGTCACGTCGACCAGCTGACCAGCAGCAAAATGATCGGCCTTCAGCTCAGCGCCGACTTCGATCATGTTGTCTTCAGAAACGCGAAACTCGACGAGCTTCGACTTCGGCTCGACATTGGCGATGGCAAAGTTGCCACGCATAGCCTTGGAGGTGTTCTTCACCTTGGCAACGCCTGCACCGAGCTGAACAGCCGTGTAGCCGTTCTTTTCTACGGTACGGTGTGCAACAACCTGGCAGCTGTCGAGACGCAATACGGTTACCGGGATATGCTCACCGGCGTCGTTATAGACGCGGGTCATCCCAATCTTTTGTGCAATTACACCTGAACGCATCGGTTCAATCCTTCCAACTCAGCTCTGATTTCTCAGAGCTTGATCTCAACATCGACGCCTGCGGCGAGGTCGAGCTTCATCAGCGCGTCCACCGTCTGAGGTGTCGGGTCAACGATATCGAGAAGGCGCTTATGAGTGCGCATCTCGAACTGCTCGCGGCTCTTCTTGTCGATGTGGGGGGACCGGTTAACCGTAAACTTCTCGATGCGGGTCGGAAGCGGAACGGGGCCCCGGACACTTGCTCCGGTGCGCTTCGCCGTCGACACGATCTCGCGCGTAGAAGCGTCGAGAATACGGTGATCGAATGCCTTAAGGCGAATGCGGATATTTTGGCCGTTCATTCGACGTTATCCTTGTTTTCTGTTCTCCCGAGACCAAACGTGATGGCACGGGTTGTTCGTTTACCTAAGGCGGATCACCGGTTTCAAAGATCGAAGAGGACACCGCTTCCAGCAGGCGCCCACTTCCAGCCTTCAGGCCCGAAGGCCCACCTTAAATTCTTGTGCAACTTCCTGCGCCGCCATAGCGAAGCAGGCGCAAATCGCGCTTGCGCGCCATTTGCTATGTTTTTGTGTCATAAGCAAGTCGCTAATCGCCACTTGCTTAAAAAAAATTGAAGCGGGCGGTATCGGTAGATACCGCCCTGCCCTTATCGATTACTCGATGATCGAGGCAACGATGCCGGCGCCGACGGTGCGGCCGCCTTCGCGGATTGCGAAGCGCAGCTTTTCTTCCATCGCGATCGGAACGATCAGTTCAACCTGAACCGTGACGTTGTCGCCAGGCATAACCATTTCCGTGCCTTCCGGCAGCGAAACGATGCCCGTCACGTCCGTCGTGCGGAAGTAGAACTGCGGACGGTAGTTGGTGAAGAACGGCGTATGACGGCCGCCTTCTTCCTTCGTCAGGATGTAGGCTTCAGCCATGAACTTCTTGTGCGGCTTGACAGAGCCCGGCTTGCACAGGATCTGGCCACGCTCGACGCCGTCACGCTGGACGCCGCGAACGAGCGCACCGATGTTGTCGCCGGCCTGGCCCTGGTCGAGCAGCTTGCGGAACATTTCAACGCCGGTAACCGTCGTCTTCGAGGTTGCCTTGATGCCGACGATTTCGACTTCTTCGCCAACCTTGACGATGCCGCGCTCGACGCGACCGGTCACAACCGTACCACGACCCGAGATCGAGAACACGTCTTCGATCGGCATCAGGAACGGCTGGTCGATCGGACGCTCAGGCGTCGGGATGTAGGCGTCGACAGCAGCCATCAGCTCGCGGATCGCGTCTTCACCGATCGTCTTGTCAGAATCGTTGAGAGCAGCCAGAGCCGAACCCTTGACGACAGGAACATCGTCGCCCGGGAAGTCGTAGGACGACAGAAGTTCGCGAACTTCCATTTCGACGAGTTCGAGAAGTTCCGCGTCGTCGACCTGGTCGACCTTGTTGAGGAACACGACCAGAGCCGGAACGCCAACCTGACGAGCAAGCAGGATGTGCTCGCGGGTCTGCGGCATCGGGCCGTCGGCGGCCGAGCAAACCAGGATCGCGCCGTCCATCTGCGCGGCACCGGTGATCATGTTCTTGACGTAGTCGGCGTGGCCGGGGCAGTCAACGTGGGCGTAGTGGCGAGCCGGCGTCTCATACTCAACGTGCGCCGTCGAGATGGTGATGCCGCGCGCCTTTTCTTCCGGAGCAGCGTCGATCTGGTCATACGCCTTGTATTCACCGAAGTATTTCGTGATCGCTGCCGTCAACGACGTCTTGCCGTGGTCAACGTGACCAATCGTGCCGATGTTAACGTGAGGCTTGTTGCGCTCAAACTTGCTCTTTGCCATTACAGGCTCTCCATAATTTGTCTGAACCCGGAGGGCTCTCATTCATGTGATCGCCCCGGCGCGTGACCGGGGCGTATTTCTGGATCGGTATTCCGGTTACTTCTGGCCGGAATACTTCGCCTGGATTTCGGTCGCGACGTTCGACGGAACCGGTGCGTAGTGATCGAAGGTCATCGAATACTGTGCACGGCCCTGCGACATGGAGCGCAGGTTGTCGACATACTTGAACATGTTGGCGAGCGGTACGTGAGCATTGATCACGATCGCGATGCCGCGCTGTTCCTGGCCCTGGATCTGGCCACGACGCGAGTTCAGGTCGCCGATAACGTCACCGACGTAATCTTCCGGCGTTACGACTTCGACCTTCATCATCGGCTCGAGCAGCTGAGCGCCGGCCTTCTTGGCTGCTTCACGGAAGCAGGCACGCGATGCGATTTCGAAGGCGAGGACCGAGGAGTCGACGTCATGGAAGGCACCATCGATGAGGGTGGCCTTGACGCCGAGCATCGGGAAGCCAGCGAGCGGACCGGAAGACAGGACGCTTTCGATACCCTTCTGAACGCCCGGGATGTATTCCTTCGGAACAGAACCACCGACGATCTTGGATTCGAACTTGAAGTCTTCGCCTTCAGGGTTCGGTTCGAAGACAATCTTGACGCGCGCGAACTGACCGGTACCACCGGACTGCTTCTTGTGCGTGTAATCTTCTTCGTGCTGACGCGTGATGGTTTCGCGGTAGGCAACCTGCGGAGCACCGACGTTGGCTTCAACCTTGAACTCGCGACGCATACGGTCGACGAGAATGTCGAGGTGAAGTTCGCCCATGCCGGCGATGATCGTCTGGCCGGATTCCTGGTCGGTCTTGACGCGGAACGACGGATCTTCTGCTGCCAGGCGGTTGAGCGCGAGGCCCATCTTTTCCTGGTCGCCCTTGGACTTCGGCTCGATCGCGATCTGGATGACCGGCTCGGGGAATTCCATGCGCTCGAGGATAACCGGCTTCAGCGGATCGCAGAGCGTATCGCCAGTGGTGGTTTCCTTGAGGCCAGCGAGAGCAACGATGTCGCCTGCAAAGGCTTCTTCGATGTCTTCACGGCTGTTGGAATGCATCTGCAGCATACGGCCGACACGCTCGCGCTTGTCCTTGACCGTGTTCAGAACCGACGTACCCTTTTCGAGCTTGCCGGAGTAGATGCGCGCGAAGGTCAGCGAACCAACGAAGGGGTCGTTCATGATCTTGAACGCCAGCATCGAAAGCGGCTCGGCATCGTCAGCGTGACGCTCGATTTCTGCTTCGGTCTTGAAGTCGATGCCCTTGATCGCCGGGATATCCAGCGGCGAAGGCAGGTATTCGACAACGGCGTCGAGCAGCGGCTGAACGCCCTTGTTCTTGAAGGCAGTGCCGCAGAACATCGGGTGGAACTTGACGTCGATCGTACCGCGGCGAACCAGGGCGCGGATCTTGTCGTTGTCCGGCATGTCGCCGTTCAGGTAGGCTTCCAGCGCTTCTTCATCGACTTCGACGACCTGTTCGATCATCTTCTCGCGATATTCGGCAGCCTTTTCCTTCAGGTCGTCCGGGATTTCAACGACATCCCAGGCCGCACCGAGGGATTCGTCGCGCCATACGAGAGCATTCATCTCGATCAGGTCGACAACGCCCTTGAATTCAGTTTCCGCACCGATCGGCAGCTGCATGACGACAGCGATCGCGCCCAGACGGGTCTTGATCATTTCGACCGAGCGGTAGAAGTCCGCGCCGGTCTTGTCCATCTTGTTGCAGAAGATCATGCGCGGAACGTTGTACTTCTCAGCCTGACGCCAGACGGTTTCCGTCTGCGGCTCTACGCCGGCGTTTGCATCGAGAAGAGCAACCGCACCGTCGAGAACGCGCAGCGAACGTTCGACTTCGATGGTGAAGTCGACGTGGCCGGGGGTGTCGATGATGTTGAAGCGGCGCATGGTGCCGTCGCGACCCTTCCAGAAGGTCGTGGTGGCAGCGGAGGTGATCGTGATGCCACGCTCCTGCTCCTGCTCCATCCAGTCCATGGTGGCGGCGCCATCATGAACTTCGCCGATCTTGTGCGACTTGCCGGTGTAATAAAGAATACGCTCGGTGGTCGTGGTCTTGCCGGCGTCGATATGCGCCATGATACCGAAGTTGCGGTAGTCTTCGATTTTATATTCGCGAGCCATAATGACTGCCTTTCGAAATTCGATCGGTTAAGATTACCAGCGATAATGCGAGAATGCGCGGTTCGCGTCTGCCATCTTGTGCGTGTCTTCACGCTTCTTGACGGCCGAGCCACGGTTGTTTGCGGCATCCATGAGTTCGCCCGAAAGACGATCGATCATGGTGGTTTCATTGCGCTTGCGGGCTGCAGTGATCAGCCAGCGAATTGCGAGGGCCTGGCGGCGCTCCGGACGCACGTCAACCGGAACCTGATAGGTCGCACCACCAACACGACGCGAGCGAACTTCGACATGCGGCGCGACATTGTCGAGCGCCGAATGGAAGATACCCAGCGGGTCGGCCTTGGCCTTGCCCTGCACAGCGTCAAATGCGCCGTAAACAATGCTTTCAGCTACGGACTTCTTGCCGTGGAGCATGATGGCATTCATGAACTTGGTGACGATCAGGTCGCCGAACTTCGGGTCCGGGTTGATCTCACGCTTCTCTGCACGATGGCGTCTGGACATACTAATCTCGTCTCTAAACGTTACGGGCGCTTCATCACGCGGAGAACCTCGCGCAGCGCCGGATTGATAAATTCAAGGTCCGAAGGATTACTTCGGACGCTTTGCACCGTACTTCGAACGGCGCTGCTTACGGTTCTTGACACCCTGGGTATCGAGAACGCCGCGGATGATGTGGTAACGAACGCCCGGCAAGTCCTTTACGCGGCCGCCACGGATCATGACGACAGAGTGTTCCTGCAGGTTGTGGCCTTCACCCGGAATGTAGCCGATGACTTCGAAGCCATTGGTCAGACGGATCTTGGCAACCTTACGCAGAGCCGAGTTCGGCTTCTTCGGGGTCGTGGTGTAGACGCGCGTGCAAACGCCACGCTTCTGCGGGTTTTCCTGCAGGGCAGGAACCTTATTGCGCTTTACGTTTGCCTGACGCGGCTTACGGATCAGCTGGTTTACGGTAGGCATATAACCATCCCTTGCAAAATCTTCTTCAAAGCCCCTTGCGGAACCATCCTGGTGCCGTTTCCGGCTGAAGCACCCACATCCCTCATACACAAACGTGGCCCAATCCCTGTACGGATGGACCACGGAAGGCAGAGGACGCATCAGAAATGCGTCATGCGTGCAGCATTCTTTTAGTCTTCGTGCGTTTTAGAAGCCTGTTTGAGACGAACTCCGGAATTTTGGCACTCCGGATGCGCAAGTCTCACATCGCATCTGATGCCGGGCGTTTACTGTCTTAACCCTTCTGCGTCAAGGGCGGGGCCTAAAATAATGCCCTGAAGCCCTGTTTGCCGGGGTTTCCTCCACCGCAGCGGTCACTCATCCGTCACGACGGAGGACGATTGCGGATTGTGTTTGGGAATCGCCGGAGACGAGTCTATGGGATGAGGGAACTTTCCTCTTCCGATCGCCTTGGGTCCCAAGAGCACCTATTCAGGAGACTATCATGATTTCGCCCGCCGACAATGACAACAGCGATGAGCCGATGATTTTCATCATCATCGGCAAGGGTTACGAGACGAAGGGCGGTGAAGGTGTCGAACTTCACATCATGCTGCGAGCTCCGGACGACGATTCGGCGGTCCGCGAAGCGTTGAACGCGCTGACCGAGGAAGGTTTCCTCGAAGCCGATCTCGACCAGATCGGCGTGCTGCAGGAAGAGCCGCCGGAAGAACCGCATGCGTCGGCCTATCAGGGCGCGCTCGAAGGAGAAGTGGCGATCATCCGCTTCGACTGAGTTTCGCTGGAATTGGCAAGACCGCGCTTTATCCGGCGCGGTCTTGTGTCTCGGCATGAATGACCAGGGATGCCGCCCTGCCCTAATTCGCCGAACGAACGACACCTGTCGGCCGCGGCGTGGTTCCCGTTTCGGCTGGCAGCACCGGATAAACCACTTCCGGAGCCCTACCCGTCAGCGAATTGAGGAAGGCAACGATCAGATCGACATCCTTGTCCTCGAGCTTTTCCCCAAGTTGGGATGTCCCCATGATCGCGACGGCCTGCTTCAGATCCCAAACCTTGCCTGAATGGAAATACGGGGCGGTCAGGGCGATGTTGCGGAGCGGACCGGCGCGAAAGACATAGCTGTCATCTGCCGTATTGGTGACCGCAAAACGCCCCTTGTCCTTTTCCGGCAAGACGTCGGCGCCAGGCTTTTCGATCAGGCCGAAGGGATAATAGGCCTCGCCACCGACATTGATGCCGTTGTGACAGGATGCGCAGCCGGTCTCGATGAAAACCGACAATCCCTGTTTGGCTTCGGCAGTCATCGCATCGTCATCACCATTCAAAAAGGCATCGAAAGGTGCCGGCGTGATCAGCGTTGCCTCGAAGGCCTCGATCGCCTTGGCGAAATTGTCGAAGGTCACCGGGTCGGCTTCGCCGGGGAAAGCCGCCTTGAACCACTCGTCATATTGCGGCATCGATTTCAGCGTGGCGACCACCTGGCCCGGCGTATTGGCCATCTCGACACCCGCCTGAACGGGCCCCTTGGCCTGCGCCTTCAAGTCTTCCGCCCGGCCATCCCAGAACTGGGCGATGTTAAAGACGGCGTTGAAGACGGTCGGTGCGTTGCGCGGCCCCTTCTGCCAGCCATGGCCGATGGACGTTTCCAGATTATCGTCACCACCGGTCGTAAGGTTGTGGCAGGAATAGCAGGAAAACACACCCGAAGCGGACATGCGCGGGTCGAAGAACAATGCCTTGCCGAGCGTGATCTTTTCCGCGGTAATCTTGTTGCCCTTGACTGCCGGAACCGTTGACGGGAGCGGCTTGAAGATGTCCTGGGCCTGCTGGCGTAGATCGGCGGGATTGATGTCTGCAGCGAAAGCGGTCGTCGCCAGCAACAGACAGATAGCGGCAGATGAGAAAAAGCGTTTCATTCGAGCCTCCATTCGTCGTCGAATTCGGGAAGCTTAGAACCTCTCCAATCTGCTGCTTTGTCCTCAATCAATAGTCTAGATCTATTCAAAACAAAAAAAACGCCCAGATTGCTCCGGGCGTTTCTATATCACAAAGGTTGAACCGGCGGGGCGCGTGGCCCCTCGCCTGCCTTATTCGGCAGGCGTCGTTTCCGTGTTCATGTCCCGCAGCATCGGTGTCGCTGTATCCGATCCGGTGCCCTTCTTGCGCTCTTCGAGGATGAGCTCGTCGCGCGAGGTGGCGATACGGCGGATCTGCGTCATGGTGCCGCCGGTACCGGCCGGGATAAGACGGCCGACGATGACGTTTTCCTTCAGGCCCTGCAGCGTGTCCACCTTGCCGGCGATCGCAGCTTCCGTGAGAACCTTGGTGGTTTCCTGGAAGGATGCGGCCGAGATGAAGGACGGCGTCTGCAGCGATGCCTTGGTGATGCCGAGAAGAACCGGATCGCCATAGGCAGGCTTCTTGCCTTCTTCGATCAGCGCGTCGTTGGCATCGTCCAGCTCGATCCGGTCGACATTGTCACCGACGATGTACTGGCTGTCGCCACTGTCGGTGATCTCGACCTTCTGAAGCATCTGACGGACGATGACTTCGATATGCTTGTCGTTGATGACAACGCCCTGCAGTCGGTAGACTTCCTGGATTTCGTTCACGAGGTAAGAAGCGAGTGCCTCCACGCCCTTGATCGCCAGAATGTCGTGCGGCGCAGGATTGCCGTCGAGGATGTAGTCGCCCTTTTCGATGTAGTCGCCATCCTGAAGATGGAAAGGCTTGCCCTTCGGGATCAGGTATTCGACTGCTTCGACGCCATCTTCGGCAGGTTCGATCATGACGCGACGCTTGTTCTTGTAGTCGCGGCCGAGGCGGATCGTACCATCAATCTCAGCGATGATGGCATGGTCCTTCGGACGACGGGCTTCGAACAGTTCTGCGACGCGCGGCAGACCACCGGTGATGTCCTTGGTCTTGGCGCTTTCCATCGGGATACGTGCAAGCACGTCACCCTGAGCAATCTTCTGACCCGGTTCGACCGACAGGATCGCATCAACCGAGAGGTTGAAGCGAGCATCGCTGCCACGGGCCAGCTTCAGGATGTTGCCGGCATCATCCTTGATGACGATCGCAGGCTTGAGGTCCACACCGCGCGGGGTCGAACGCCAGTCGATAACCTGACGCTTGGTGATACCGGTGGATTCGTCGGTGGATTCCGAAACCGAGATCGAGTCGACCACGTCTTCGAACTGAACCGTACCGGCGACTTCCGTCATCATCGGGCGTGTGTAGGGGTCCCACTCGGCGAAACGCTGACCACGCTTAACCTTGTCACCGTCATCGACAAAGATCTTCGAACCGTATGCGACGCGCTGCGAAGAACGCTCGACGCCACGCTCGTCAAGAATGGTCACCGCCATGTTGCGGCCCATCGCGACGAGAACGCCTTCCGAGTTGCGCAGCATGTTGCGGTTCTTGATCTGGATCGTGCCTTCGTAGGAGGCTTCCAGGAACGACTGGTCAACCACGTTTGCCGTACCACCAAGGTGGAACGTACGCATGGTCAGCTGCGTGCCCGGCTCGCCGATCGACTGAGCCGCGATAACGCCGACTGCTTCGCCCATGTTGACCGGCGTACCGCGCGCAAGGTCACGGCCGTAGCAGACCGAGCAAACGCCCGTCTGTACCGCGCAGGTCAATGCGGAGCGGATGCGGATCGACTGGATGCCAGCCTTTTCAATCTCGATGACATCCGGCTCGAGGATCATCTTGCCGGCATCAACGATACGCTCACCCGTGACCGGATGGTCGATATTGTCGAGGGCGGTACGTCCGAGAACGCGAACACCGATCGAAGCAACAACCTGACCGGCATCGACGATGGCAGTCATGGTGAGGCCGGTATCGGTACCGCAATCCACGAGGTTGACGATGCAGTCCTGGGCCACGTCGACGAGACGACGGGTCAGGTAACCGGAGTTAGCCGTCTTCAAGGCGGTGTCTGCGAGACCCTTACGGGCACCGTGGGTCGAGTTGAAGTACTCGTTAACGGTCAGGCCTTCCTTGAAGTTCGAGATGATCGGGGTCTCGATGATCTCACCCGACGGTTTTGCCATCAGGCCGCGCATGCCGCCCAGCTGGCGCATCTGGTTCGGAGAACCACGGGCACCCGAGTGCGACATCATGTAGATGGCGTTCATCGGCTTCTGGCGCTTGGTTTCCGGATCGAACTCGATAGCCTTAATGCGGGCCATCATGTCTTCGGCGACCTTTTCGGTTGCCTTGCCCCAGGCGTCGACGACCTTGTTGTACTTTTCGCCCTGAGTGATCAGGCCGTCATTGTACTGCTGCTCGTATTCCTTGACGAGAGCTTCGGTGTCGCCGACGATCTTGACCTTGCTGTCCGGGATGATCATGTCGTCCTTGCCGAACGAAATGCCGGCGCGGCAAGCATGGGTAAAGCCGAGCTGCATGATCCGGTCGCAGAAGATCACCGTGTCCTTCTGACCGCAATGACGGTAGACCGTGTCGATCATCTTGGAGATGTTCTTCTTGGTCATTTCCTGGTTGCAGGTTTCGTAAGGCACGTTGACGTTCTTCGGCAGAAGTTCGCCGATGATCAGGCGACCAGGCGTCGTGTCATAGATCTTGGAAACCAACTTGCCGTCGGCATCCATGGTCTTGAAACGGCCCTTGATCTTGGAATGCAGGGTGACGACCTTGTTTTCCAGAGCATGGTGCAGTTCGCCCATGTCGGAGAAAGCCATGCCTTCGCCCGGTTCGTTCTGGTTCATGATCGACAGATAGTAGAGACCGAGAACCATGTCCTGCGACGGAACGATGATCGGTGCACCGTTTGCAGGGTGCAGGATGTTGTTCGTCGACATCATCAGGACGCGGGCTTCGAGCTGGGCTTCGAGCGACAGCGGCACGTGAACGGCCATCTGGTCACCGTCGAAGTCGGCGTTGAAGGCCGTGCAGACGAGCGGGTGCAGCTGGATGGCCTTGCCTTCGACCAGGATCGGTTCGAAGGCCTGGATGCCCAGGCGGTGCAACGTCGGTGCGCGGTTCAACAGAACCGGATGCTCGCGGATGACCTCGTCGAGGATATCCCAGACTTCCGGCTTTTCCTTTTCGACCAGCTTCTTGGCCTGCTTGACGGTGGACGAGAAGCCCTTGGCGTCAAGACGGGCGTAGATGAACGGCTTGAACAGCTCGAGCGCCATCTTCTTCGGCAGGCCGCACTGGTGCAGCTTCAGTTCCGGACCCGTCACGATAACCGAGCGGCCGGAATAGTCGACTCGCTTGCCGAGAAGGTTCTGGCGGAAGCGACCCTGCTTGCCCTTGAGCATGTCGGACAGCGACTTCAGCGGACGCTTGTTGGCACCGGTGATGACGCGGCCACGACGGCCGTTGTCGAACAGCGCGTCTACAGATTCCTGCAGCATGCGCTTTTCGTTGCGGATGATGATGCCCGGAGCGCGCAGTTCGATCAGGCGCTTCAGACGGTTGTTACGGTTGATGACGCGGCGATAGAGATCGTTCAGGTCAGACGTCGCGAAACGGCCGCCATCGAGCGGAACCAGCGGGCGCAGGTCCGGCGGGATGACAGGTACGACCTTCATGATCATCCATTCCGGGCGGTTGCCGGATTCGATGAAGTTCTCGACGATCTTCAAGCGCTTCATCAGCTTCTTCTGCTTGAGATCCGAGGTGGTCTCAGCCAGATCGGTGCGCAGGTCGCCGGCGATCTTGTCGAGCTGCATCGAGGCGAGCATCTCGTAGATGGCTTCCGCACCGATCATCGCCGTGAACTGATCTTCACCATATTCGTCGATGGCGATCATGTACTCTTCTTCGGAGAGAAGCTGGTTCTCCTTCAAAGCAGTCAGGCCGGGCTCGGTGACGATGTAGTTCTCGAAATAGAGAACGCGCTCGACATCCTTCAGCGTCATGTCGAGCAATGTCGAGATACGCGAAGGAAGCGACTTCAGGAACCAGATATGGGCAACCGGAGCGGCGAGCTCGATATGGCCCATGCGCTCACGGCGAACGCGCGACAGCGTGACTTCGACGCCGCACTTTTCGCAGATGATGCCCTTGTATTTCATACGCTTGTACTTGCCGCACAAGCATTCGTAGTCCTTGATCGGTCCAAAGATGCGCGCGCAGAACAGGCCGTCGCGCTCAGGCTTGAACGTACGGTAGTTGATGGTTTCCGGCTTTTTGATTTCGCCGTAGGACCACGACAGAATCTTTTCCGGGCTCGCAATCGAGATGCGGATCGAATCGAAGTGCTGTGCGGGCACTGTCGGATTGAAAAGGTTCATGACCTCTTGGTTCATGCCTGTCTCCTTGATGGGGCTTAGAGCCCTCAGATGGGTCGCGGTTTCGGCAAATTCCCGGGCTGCCGAACCTGACCCTTAATGACAATAGACGCCAAATGCGGCGAAACTCCCCTTCCCCGACCGGTGGGTCCGATCAGGGAGGGAATGGCGTGCGCGATTTCTCACGCACGCCGTTGTCAAAATATTATTCGGCTGCGTCGGGCAGCTGACCTTCCGGAGTCTCGATCTTCGAGTTCTCCAGCTCGACGGACAGACCAAGCGACCGCATTTCCTTGACGAGAACGTTGAAGCTCTCCGGAATGCCGGCCTCGAACGTGTCGTCGCCACGGACGATCGCCTCGTAGACCTTGGTACGGCCGGCCACGTCGTCCGACTTCACGGTCAGCATTTCCTGCAGGGTGTAGGCAGCGCCATAGGCTTCCAGAGCCCAGACTTCCATTTCCCCGAAACGCTGGCCGCCGAACTGCGCCTTACCACCGAGCGGCTGCTGGGTGACGAGCGAGTACGGACCGATCGAACGCGCGTGGATCTTGTCGTCCACGAGATGGTTCAGCTTGATCATGTACATGTAGCCGACAGTGACCTTGCGGTCGAAGGGCTCACCGGTACGACCATCGTACAGGACCGACTGACCCGACGAATGCAGACCAGCCTTGGTCAGCATCGCAGCAACGTCCGGCTCATGCGCACCGTCGAAGACCGGCGTTGCGATGGAGACGCCCTTGCGGGACTGTTCGGCCAGCTTGACGAGAGAGTCGTCGTCGAAGTGTGCGACTTCGTCCTTGGCTTCACTGGAATACACGTCCGTCAGAACCGTCTTCAGGTTCGTGATGTCCATGGTCTTGCGGTACTCGTCGAGCATTTCGCCGATCTTCTTACCCATGCCGGCGCAAGCCCAGGCAAGGTGGGTTTCGAGGATCTGACCGACGTTCATGCGCGACGGCACGCCGAGCGGGTTCAAGCAGATGTCGACATGGGTACCGTCCTCGAGGAACGGCATGTCTTCGACAGGCACGATACGCGAGACAACGCCCTTGTTACCGTGACGGCCGGCCATCTTGTCGCCCGGCTGGATCTTGCGCTTCACAGCGACGAAGACCTTGACCATCTTCATGACGCCCGGAGGCATTTCATCGCCGCGCTGGACCTTTTCGACCTTGTCCATGAAGCGATGCTCGAGCAGCGACTTCGACTCGTCGTACTGGCCACGAAGCGCTTCGATCTCGCCCTGGACCTTCTCGTCCTCGACAGCGAACATCCACCACTGCGAGCGGGGATATTCGGAGACGACGGCGTTCGAAAGCTCGATGCCCTTCTTGAAGCCCTTCGGACCGGCAACAGACATCTGACCACGCAGCATGTCGACCAGACGACCGTAGACGTTACGGTCGAGGATCGCCTGTTCGTCGTCGCGGTCCTTGGCGAGGCGTTCGATTTCCTCACGCTCGATCGCCATCGCACGTTCGTCCTTTTCGACGCCGTGACGGTTGAAGACGCGAACTTCGACGATCGTTCCGAACGTGCCCGGAGGCATGCGCATGGAGGTGTCGCGAACGTCGGAGGCCTTTTCACCGAAGATGGCGCGCAGAAGCTTTTCTTCCGGCGTCATCGGGCTTTCGCCCTTCGGCGTGATCTTGCCGACGAGGATGTCGCCAGGAGCAACTTCCGCACCGATATAGACGATGCCGGCTTCGTCGAGGTTCTTCAGCGCTTCTTCCGAAACGTTCGGAATGTCGCGGGTGATTTCTTCCGGACCAAGCTTGGTATCACGGGCAGCGACTTCGAATTCCTCGATGTGGATGGAGGTGAACACGTCGTCAGCGACGATGCGTTCCGACATCAGGATCGAGTCTTCGTAGTTGTAACCGTTCCACGGCATGAACGCGACGAGCGCGTTGCGGCCGAGCGCCAGGTCACCGAGGTCGGTCGACGGACCGTCAGCGATGATGTCGCCCTTGTTCAGAATGTCGCCGACGGCCACCAGCGGACGCTGGTTGACGCAGGTGTTCTGGTTGGAGCGCTGGAACTTCTGCAGGCGGTAGATGTCAACACCGGACTTGCCGGCATCGAGATCTTCGGTGGCGCGGATAACGATACGCGTCGCGTCGACCTGGTCGACCACACCGCTGCGGCGTGCCGCAATCGCTGCACCCGAGTCACGGGCAACAACCGGTTCCATGCCGGTACCGACGAACGGCGCTTCGGCGCGCACCAGAGGCACGGCCTGACGCTGCATGTTCGAGCCCATCAGAGCGCGGTTGGCGTCGTCGTTTTCGAGGAACGGGATCAGAGCCGCAGCGACGGAGACGAGCTGTTTCGGCGAGACGTCCATCAGGTTGATGGTGTCGCGCGGGGACAGCATGACTTCGCCGGCATGACGGCAGACCACGAACTCTTCAACAAACGAACCGTCCGACGTCAGCTCGGAGTTTGCCTGCGCGACATAATACTTCGCCTCTTCCATTGCGGAGAGGTAAAGCACTTCCTTGGTCACGACACCGTCGACGATCTTGCGGTAAGGCGATTCAATGAAGCCGTACTTGTTGACGCGGGCGAAGGTGGCAAGCGAGTTGATCAGACCGATGTTCGGGCCTTCCGGCGTTTCGATCGGGCAAATACGGCCGTAATGGGTCGGATGAACGTCGCGGACTTCGAAGCCTGCGCGCTCGCGGGTCAGACCACCCGGGCCAAGAGCCGAAAGACGGCGCTTGTGGGTGATTTCCGAAAGCGGGTTCACCTGGTCCATGAACTGCGACAGCTGCGACGAGCCGAAGAATTCGCGGACGGCAGCAGCAGCCGGCTTGGCGTTGATCAGATCCTGCGGCATGACGGTGTCGATTTCGATCGACGACATGCGCTCCTTGATCGCGCGCTCCATGCGGAGCAGGCCGAGACGGTACTGGTTTTCCATCAGTTCGCCGACAGAACGAACACGGCGGTTGCCGAGGTTGTCGATGTCGTCGATTTCACCCTTGCCGTCACGCAGCTCGACGAGCATGCGAACGACCGCAAGGATGTCCTCCTTGCGCAGGACGCGCATCGTATCAGGCGCATCAAGGTCGAGGCGCATGTTCATCTTGACGCGGCCGACAGCCGACAGGTCGTAACGCTCCGCATCGAAGAACAGCGAGTTGAACATCGCTTCGGCAGAATCCATCGTCGGCGGTTCGCCGGGACGCATAACGCGATAGATGTCGAACAACGCATCCTGACGGCTGACATTCTTGTCGGCCGCAAGCGTGTTGCGGATATAGGCGCCGACATTGATATGGTCGATGCCGAGAACCGGAATCTCGTCGAAGCCGAGATTCATCAGATCGATCAGGGTGCCCTTGCGCTCACCGGACTTGGCGTCAATTGCCATATCCAGTTCGTCGCCGGCTTCCAGGTAGATTTCACCGGTTTCCGGGTTGACGATATCTTCAGCGATGAACGAACCGATGAGGTCTTCATCGGTCGCGCGCAGAGCCTTGACGCCCTTTTCGGTCAGCTGCTTGAGCAGACGCGGGGTCAACTTCTTGCCGGATTCGACCAGAACTTCACCGCTGTCAGCGTCTACGAGATCGGCAAGGTTCTTGGTGCCGCGCAGCGTCTCAGGCTGGAACGGAATGCGCCAGCCCTTGTCGTCACGCTTGTAGATCGACTTGGTATAGAAGGTCGAGAGAATTTCCTCGCCGTCCATGCCGAGCGCCATCAGCAGCGACGATACCGGGATCTTGCGGCGACGGTCGATACGGGCAAAAACGATGTCCTTGGCGTCGAATTCGATGTCGAGCCAGGAACCGCGATAGGGGATGACGCGGGCTGCGAAAAGCAGCTTGCCGGAAGAGTGGCTCTTGCCCTTGTCATGGTCGAAGAAGACGCCCGGCGAACGGTGCATCTGAGACACGATAACGCGCTCGGTGCCGTTGACGATGAACGTACCGTTATCCGTCATGAGCGGCATGTCGCCCATGTAGACAGACTGTTCCTTGATGTCCTTGATGGACTTCGCGCCCGTATCCTCGTCGATATCGAACACGATGAGGCGCAGCGTCACCTTGAGGGGAGCTGCGTAGGTCAGATCGCGCTGACGGCATTCCTCGACGTCGAACTTCGGAGGATCGAATTCGTAGGACACGAACTCGAGCATCGAAGCGCCGGAGAAGTCTGTGATCGGGAAGACGGACTTGAAGACCGCATTGAGGCCCTCGTCCGGACGGCCGCCCTTAGGCTCTTCAACCATCAGAAACTGGTCATAGGATGCCTTTTGAACCTCGATCAGGTTCGGCATCTCCGTGACTTCAGGGATTTTACCAAAAAACTTGCGTACGCGCCTGCGACCATTAAACGAAAGGGTCTGCTGAGCCATCGTCGCTCCTTCAAAATTGCATCCGGGCCTGCAACGGACGGCTATCGGAGGCCAACCGATATCCCGTCGAACATGAATTCTCAATCTCGTCCCGCTTGCCGAAACCCTAGGCCGGATTGCCTAGCACCTCGGTGGGGACCATCCTCTTGAGAACCCATTACCCAGGATCCGTTTCGACACGGATCCTGGGTAAAAAGTTCGGAAGAAATCAACGGGAGAGAGATGATCTCTCCCCCGTCGTATTCGATATTACTTAACGTCGACCTTAGCGCCGGCGTCTTCGAGCTTCTTCTTGAGGTCAGCAGCTTCAGCCTTGGAAACAGCTTCCTTGACAGCCTTCGGAGCGCCTTCGACGAGGTCCTTGGCTTCCTTGAGGCCCAGGCCGGTGATGGCGCGGACTTCCTTGATGACGTTGATCTTGTTCGCGCCGGCATCCGTGAGGATGACGTCGAACTCGGTCTTTTCTTCTTCAACGACGGCAGCAGCAGCACCGCCAGCAGCAGCAACAGCTACCGGAGCAGCGGCAGAAACGCCCCACTTTTCTTCGAGAAGCTTGGAAAGCTCAGCAGCTTCCAGAACGGTCAGAGCCGAGAGGTCTTCAACGATCTTTGCGAGATCAGCCATTTTCATAGTTCCTTATATGGGTTCGAACTTGGTTTTGAACAGCGAAAAACCGCCTTAAGCGGCTTCGTCCTTCTTTGCATAGGCCGCGAACACGCGGGCAAGCTGGCTTGCCGGTGCTGCAACAACCCCTGCGATACGGGTAGCCGGCGTCTGGATCATGCCCAGAAGCTTTGCACGCAGCTCGTCGAGCGAAGGCAGGGTCGCAAGCGACTTGACTGCTTCGGCGTCGAGCGTCGTGGAACCCATGGCGCCGCCCAGAACAACGACCTTGTCGTTGGTCTTGGCGAAATCCATGACGACCTTCGGTGCCACAATCGGGTCTTCGCTATATGCGATAAGCGTCTGACCCTTGAAGAGATCAACGATCCCCTCGGACTCCGTACCCTGAAGAGCGATCTTGGCCAGGCGGTTCTTCGCGACTTTGACGGTGCCGCCAGCAGCGCGCATCTTCGAACGGAAGTCGTTCATCTGCGCAACTGTGACACCAGCATAGTGGGCCACGACAACCGAACCGGAAGCCTTGAAGACTTCGTTCAGCTCCGTGACGAATTCGCGTTTTTCCGCTCTTTCCACTGTCTGTCTCCAGTTGACGGGACCGCAATCCTGCAGGCCCCATCGGTTTGCCTTTGCCACAAAGGGCCTCTTTCAAGACCCCAAGCGGCGCTTGAGGATCCTGCCCCCCTGCTCTGCAGCATCTGCTACAGGCACAAGGCACACCAGGCTCGAACCAAACTTCTAGAGATGCCTCAAGCATCTGAAAACTTGGGTCTTACCCGTCTCATGCAGGTTTGAATTATTAAGGCCGCAGTCCCGAAGGATCTAAAGCCACCCACAATCTCGGACAGGAATTCCGGATTTCTCCGGAAATTCCCGGCTCAAAAGAGCCAGGAATTCATGCCGCCGGCACCCGAAATCAATCAGGTGCCGGCAATTCTTAATCAGGCCGATACGCTCGACGGATCGATCTTTACGCCCGGACCCATGGTCGAGGAGATCGCTACACGCTTGACGTAGTTGCCTTTGGCGCCAGCCGGCTTGGCCTTGATGACCGCGTCGGCAAATGCCTTGATGTTTTCTTCGAGAGCCTTGGCTTCGAAAGAGGCCTTGCCGATGCCGGCATGGACGATACCAGCCTTTTCGACGCGGAATTCAACGGCGCCGCCCTTGGAAGCCTTGACGGCACCAGCGACATCCATCGTAACCGTACCGACCTTCGGGTTCGGCATCATGCCACGCGGGCCGAGAACCTTACCGAGGCGACCGACGAGCGGCATCATGTCCGGGGTTGCGATGCAACGATCGAAGTCGATCTTGCCGCCCTGGACGATTTCGACGAGGTCTTCGGCACCAACGATGTCTGCGCCGGCAGCCTTCGCTTCGTCAGCCTTGACGCCACGTGCGAAGACAGCGACGCGAACGTCACGGCCGGTGCCGTTCGGCAGGTTGACAACGCCGCGGACCATCTGGTCAGCATGACGCGGGTCAACGCCGAGATTCATCGAGATCTCGATGGTTTCGTCGAACTTGGCGACAGCCCGTTCCTTGACCATGCCGATGGCATCGGTCAGAGCGATAAGCTTCGTCGGATCAACGCCTTCGCGGATCTTCTGGAGACGCTTTGCAATCTTTGCCATGTTAAGCCACCACTTCCAGACCCATGGCGCGGGCAGAGCCCTCGATCATGGCCATTGCGCCTTCGATATCAGCGGCGTTCAGATCCTTCATCTTGGCCTCGGCGATCGTCTTGATCTGAGCCTTGGTGAGGGTACCGGCCTTGCCACCCTTGCCGGGCGTCTTGGAACCGGAGGTGATCTTCGCTTCCTTCTTCAGCCAGTAGCTGACCGGAGGCTGCTTCATCGCGAAGGTGAAGGACTTGTCCTGGTAATAGGTAATGACGACCGGGATCGGCATGCCCTTTTCCATTTCCTGCGTGGCGGCATTGAACGCCTTGCAGAATTCCATGATGTTGATGCCACGCTGACCAAGCGCCGGGCCGATTGGCGGGGACGGGTTTGCCGATCCTGCCTTGACCTGAAGCTTGAGCTGGCCTGCTACTTTCTTAGCCATATCTCTCTGCCTTTCACTAACGAGCCGGTTGCCCGACCCTCGATGCCGGAACAAGTCCGGCGGCTGCGGTTGCGTGGTGCGGATCATTTGAGGTCCGGCTAAGACCCCTCACCTTCCACGCGGTTCGCGACTTGTCGCCGCGCGAGACCCGCCAAGCGGATCCCATTCCCAAAACTCAGACCTTCTCGACCTGAGCGTATTCAAGCTCGACCGGCGTTGCGCGGCCGAAGATCGAAACTTCGACCTTGAGGCGCGAACGCTCTTCGTCGACATCCTGCACGACGCCGTTGAACGACGCGAACGGACCATCGGAAACACGAACCTGCTCGCCGATCTCGAACGAGATCGAGGACTTCGGCCGCTCGACACCTTCCTGAACCTGACCAAGGATGCGGTCGGCTTCAAAATCCGGGATCGGAACCGGCTTGCTATCGGATCCGAGGAACCCGGTAACCTTCGGCGTGTTCTTGATCAGGTGGTAGGCTTCGTCCGTCAGGTTGGCGCGAACGAGAACGTAACCCGGGAAGAACTTGCGCTCGGCTTCAACCTTGCGGCCGCGGCGCACTTCAACCACCTTTTCGGTCGGAACGAGAATCTTCTCGAACAAATGCTCAAGCCCCTTCTGGCGAGCCTTGTTCTCGATGTCGTCTGCGACCTTCTTTTCAAAGTTCGAATATGCGTGGACGATATACCAGCGCGCCGCCATCTTCACTCTCCAGATTCAAACGCTGACGTTCAGCACGAGCCGTATCAGCCAACCGATCAGCTGGTCTGCAGCAAAGAAAAACAGTGCAGCAAAGACAACCATCACCAGAACCATCGCCGTCGAGATCCCAGTCTCACGGCGGGACGGCCATGTAATTTTCAAGGCTTCGGAGCGAACCTGCTTGAAGAACGTTACCGGATTGGTCTTGGATGCCATCGATTTTCCACGCGATTACGGCACGTAAAGCCGATTCCGCTCAGCTCCACGCACCGCGTGTCTGTTTTGCCTTACATAAACACCGCATCCTCTTTACACAAGAGGAAAAACAATGTTCGATTAAATTTCGCCCAGCCATCCGGATATCCAATAACGGCTTCCAGATTTCGCCTCGGCGACCATCTTTAAATGGCAGGGGCAGCCGGGCTTGAACCGACGACCTGCGGTTTTGGAGACCGCCGCTCTACCAACTGAGCTATACCCCTTCGCCCTGGCCAACGGTGAAATGACAATCATTTTCACCGTCGTACGTAAGCTAGGCGCTCCCTTTAAGACGCAGCGCCCGACTTGGCAAGTGTGTTTTTTGCGTTCCCGCCGCTATCGGTAGCCACTGCCCCGCGGATCGGCGCCATCGCCCAGGCGTGCGCCCGAAAGCGCCGGCTCGCCGGCACCGAGAAGATCACCGCCGGTAATGTCGATTGCACCGGGCAAAAGAGCCTGAACACCCTTGCGTTGCTGGCGCCACGGCAATCTTTGCCAGGCAAGGCGCGGAGGATCCGCGACATAGGCGTCAGGCTGATTGACCCGCTCGGCGACAATCCGCTCGATGATTGTCGATATCCCCAGTTTCCGACCTTCCGGATGATAGAAATTGCCCTTTACCTGAATGGTGCCGGCAAGCGCACGGATGAAACAGGCAAGAAGGCTGCGATCGATTCGCTCCGGGTGCCGCCAGAATGCGTCGAGCCCGCCCTGATGGGTGAGACCAGCTATGTCGAAGATTGCCGCGCCGAGCACGATGGTCGGCACATCCGCCCTCAGGCTGTGCAGGCCAGTGGTCGAGTTGACGACGATCGAGCCATGGCAATGCCGCAGGATCTCCGCCAGATTGCCCTTCTCGATGAAGAGGACACGATTCTGGATGTGGTATTTTTCCGCCAGTTCGCCGACGACCTTGCGCCAGTTCTCGAGATCGTTATCGAGCGGATGCTGCTTGATGATCAGCCGGCCGTTTTCCGGCGCATGGCGGGAAAACGACTGCATCACCTGATCAAGCATCTGCGACAGATGATGGTAAGGCGAATTCGCCCTGATCTGGTAGTCGCTCTGGAGCTGCAGTGCGAGCAGGTAGTTGCGCTTCAGCTTGTCGTCGAAATACCCTTCCGGCAGGTCGTGTCTTTGCCTGAACATGCGCGGCAGCCATGACAGGTAGTCGAAAAGCGGATCGTAATATTTGTCGGACCGGAAGAACGGGAACATCACGCGGCCGAAATAGGCGACGAGATTATAGATGACCTCGTTGGTCGCTTCCTGCCCGAATGTATGCGGATAGCGATTCTTCAAGTCCGGGTCGCCAACCTGCGCGGCGATCCGGCGAATGCTGTCGGGATCATTGGGAAAATGCGAGAAGCGGCCCATGCCGTCTCGTTCAAGTGTCACCCAATCAGGCCGCAGATAGCCGAACTCAACCGCGTGACAGCGCACACCCAGACGGCGTGCCACCCTTGCGGCAAACCGGTGATAGGGCAGACGGTCGGCGTAATAGAGAATGTCGGTAATGCCTTCGCGCTTCAGCAGTTCGGCGAGATAACGCGGCCACTTCTTCAGCGTGCCGCGGTAATTGATGGCGCCCCGCTTGAACCAGTACACCTGGTCGCCAAAGGAAAAATTCACCCGCCGGGTCTCCACCCCCTGCGCCTCGAAGGCATCTGAGAGTTCCCTCCAGAAAACCGAAGGGGGACCTTGCAGAAAGAGAACTTTGGTCATACGCGATCTGGTACCTTCGAGACCTTGGATGCACCGAATATTTCGACACAAAAGCAGTGATAATCGGCTATTTGTCGTTAAGGTATCCGGCATTCTCATCAAACGCGCTGCGTCGTCAATGCAAATACGGATTCAAGTTGTTAAATCACGTTAGCAGTGTGGCATGAAAGCACGAAGCTTCCTGTTTCTCCAGGGACCTGCCTCCCCGATATTCAGACTGGTCGCCGACCGGCTGGAGGCCGCCGGGGCGCGCGTCGAGCGTATCAATTTCAGCCTCGGCGACATGGTGTTCTGGTGGCCGAGGAAAGGCACGTTCTATCGTGGCCGCCGAAGCGAATGGCCGCGCTATCTCGCCGAATTCCTGCGTCACCGATTGGTGACGGACATCGTGATGCTGGGCGATGGACGCGACTATCATGCAGCGGCTGCCGAGATCGGCCAAACATCCGGTGTCAGGGTCCATATCATCGAGCATGGGTATCTGAGGCCGGACTGGCTGACCGTCGAGCCGGACGGCATGTCGGCGCATTCGCGTTTTCCACAGGCGCCGGAAGCGATCAGGGCGCTTGCCGCCGATGCTGCGCCGGTGACAGGCGGCGGCCTGTTCCCGGCGAGTTTCCTGACATACGCTCTTTATGATCTCGCCTATCACCTGCCCAATGTCGTGCCCGGACCGCTGTTTCATCCGCATTACAGGACGCATGGAGCGGTCCATCCCTTCCTCGAATATAGCGGCTGGATCCGCAAAGGCCTTACCGCCGGGCGGCGACGGCGCGAGGCCGGGCGAACCATTACGACGGCAACGACATTGCCCGACGGAAGCGATGCGTGCTTCTTCCTGTTTCCGCTGCAATTGCCCGGCGACTACCAGATCATCCGCCACTCACCAGGCGGTGACCTGTATCGCATAGTCGATGCAGTTATCGCGTCCTTTGCCCGCCATGCGTCACCGCAAACGCGGCTTCTCTTCAAGGTTCATCCGATCGATAACGGACTGTCGCGCTGGCCCGACAGGATCGGCGGCGTCGCCGCCCGCCTTGGCGTCGGTGAACGTATTTTCCTTGCGGACGGAGGAAATACGGACAGGCTGATCGAACAGGCCGCCGGCGTGGTGACCGTCAACTCGACAGTCGGGCTGACGGCTCTCGGCCTCAACCGGCCAGTCATTGCTCTCGGCTCGGCCATATATGACGTGGCGGGACTGACGTCTCAGGCGCCGCTGGCGGAATTCTGGACCGCCCCGCCCCTTCCCGATCCAGAACTGTTCGACATCTTCATGCGGGCGCTCGCCGCGACGACGCAGGTACGCGGCGGCTTTATCGGCCGTGCGGCACTCGAGACCGGCGCAAATAACATTGCTGCGCGATTGATGGAAAAAGACACACGGCTGCCGGAAAGATGGAGAAAGCCGCGCAACCGCGGCACATTCCGTTATGTACAGGAGCTTCTTGGCGGCTAACTTGGCTCTTTGTCAGCGCCGGAAACACATCCTCCGTCGAAGCCCTTATCGGCACGACACTGACGAAAAAAGCCCCGCTGTCTCCAGCGGGGCTTTTTTCTGATCCGAAGATCTATCGATTACTCGATGATCGAAGCAACGATGCCGGCGCCGACGGTGCGGCCGCCTTCGCGGATTGCGAAGCGCAGCTTTTCTTCCATCGCGATCGGAACGATCAGTTCAACCTGAACCGTGACGTTGTCACCAGGCATAACCATTTCCGTGCCTTCCGGCAGCGAAACGATGCCCGTCACGTCCGTCGTGCGGAAGTAGAACTGCGGACGGTAGTTGGTGAAGAACGGCGTATGACGGCCGCCTTCTTCCTTCGTCAGGATGTAGGCTTCAGCCATGAACTTCTTGTGCGGCTTGACAGAGCCCGGCTTGCACAGGATCTGGCCACGCTCGACGCCGTCACGCTGGACGCCGCGAACGAGCGCACCGATGTTGTCGCCGGCCTGGCCCTGGTCGAGCAGCTTGCGGAACATTTCAACGCCGGTAACCGTCGTTTTCGAGGTTGCCTTGATGCCGACGATTTCGACTTCTTCGCCAACCTTGACAATGCCGCGCTCGACGCGACCGGTCACAACCGTACCGCGACCCGAGATCGAGAACACGTCTTCGATCGGCATCAGGAACGGCTGGTCGATCGGACGCTCAGGCGTCGGGATGTAGGCGTCGACAGCAGCCATCAGCTCGCGGATCGCGTCTTCACCGATCGTCTTGTCAGAATCGTTGAGAGCAGCCAGAGCCGAACCCTTGACGACAGGAACATCATCGCCCGGGAAGTCGTAGGACGACAGAAGTTCGCGAACTTCCATTTCGACGAGCTCGAGAAGTTCCGCGTCGTCGACCTGATCGACCTTGTTGAGGAACACGACCAGAGCCGGAACGCCAACCTGACGAGCAAGCAGGATGTGCTCGCGGGTCTGCGGCATCGGGCCGTCGGCGGCCGAGCAAACCAGGATCGCGCCGTCCATCTGCGCGGCACCGGTGATCATGTTCTTGACGTAGTCGGCGTGGCCGGGGCAGTCAACGTGGGCGTAGTGGCGAGCCGGCGTCTCATACTCGACGTGCGCCGTCGAGATGGTGATGCCGCGCGCCTTTTCTTCCGGAGCAGCGTCGATCTGGTCATACGCCTTGTATTCACCGAAGTATTTCGTGATCGCTGCCGTCAACGACGTCTTGCCGTGGTCAACGTGACCAATCGTGCCGATGTTAACGTGAGGCTTGTTGCGCTCAAACTTGCTCTTTGCCATTGAATGCTTCCTGTGAATATAGAGGTGGACCCGGACCCGGGTTTGGTGCAGCCGTTTAAGGCTTTCCATGGGATTGCGCAAGACATAATTGCGGCAGGCCTCCGGGACAAGGGAGGAGGGGAAAAAGCCTTGCTGCGGGCCGTATAAAAGCGAGGCAGCTGCCTACAAAACGCGGCCGAAGGCGTCGTTTGCGCGTTTACAGATGGTCTTTGATCGGATTTTTTGGAGCGGGTAGCGGGAATCGAACCCGCGTATTCAGCTTGGAAGGCTGCTGCTCTACCATTGAGCTATACCCGCGGTATGGGTTGGTTCCGATCCGGTGACAGAATGGTGGAGGGAGTTGGATTTGAACCAACGTAGGCTGAGCCAACGGATTTACAGTCCGTCCCCTTTAACCACTCGGGCATCCCTCCAGTATTCCGTCTGGATCGTGAGACCAAGTTCGTCAGATCAGGAGGCTTGGCCCGAAAGCTTGTCGCCCCGTCGTCTGTGGCGGCTATATGACCGCCTCGTTTCCGTCTGTCAACACGACCTCTTTGGAAAAATGACGAAAAAATTTCATTCGCTGCATTACCCCCAACTGAGAGGGCTATGCTGCGCAGGCGCTCACAGATATAAGGCTGCATGAGCACAAAAGACCCCAAAAACAAATCTCCCCGCGACACGCATTACGCAACGTTGAGGCGCGCGGTGCGCGACCAGAAGCGTGAAAGCGGAGAAATCCCCACGCCGCGCCCGACGCGCCAGAAACCGGCCAAGGACTGGAAGCCGCCGCAACTGCAGGCGGACCAGGTCTATCTTTATGGCCTGCATACGGTGCGTGCGGCGCTCGACAATCCGGAACGCAAGCTGATCAAGCTTACGGTCACGCAGAATGCCTTCGTGCGGCTCGATATCGGTGTCTCGACGGACCTTCCCTTCCCTGTCGAATTCGTCTCGCCGCAGGATATAGACAAGGTACTCGGCCCCGAGGCAATCCATCAGGGCGTGATGCTGGAAACCCAGCCGCTTCCAGTACGCCGGCTCGAAGCCCTGAAGGAGAGCCCGCTGATTCTGGTCCTCGACCAGGTGACGGACCCGCACAATGTCGGCGCCATCATGCGCTCGGCCGTCGCTTTCGGCGCCGGCGCCGTGATCACCACCCAGAGACATAGCCCGACCGAATCCGGCGTGCTCGCCAAGTCGGCGTCCGGCGCGCTCGAACTCATTCCTTATATCCAGATCACCAATCTTGCCGATGCGCTGCAGGAACTTCACAAGCTCGGCTTCCTGACGATCGGGCTCGATTCGGAGGGCCCTGCCCCGATCGAGGCAACGCTTACGGGTGATCGGATCGCTCTGGTGCTGGGGTCGGAAGGCAAGGGTATCAGGCAGAAAACCCGCGAAACCGTGAGTGCACTCGCCCGTCTCGACATGCCCGGCGTGATCAAATCACTTAACGTCTCCAATGCTGCAGCGATCGCTCTTTATGCGTCTCGCCTGCATCTGGCGGCCAAGCGCTGATGGCGTTCGGTAAAATTAGGATTTCCTCATAAATCCATCCTGGCGCAAGCTTTACATGCTCATCTCCTAATATTGAACGCAGGAGACACGCATGGAAACAGGTGCCTGGAAAACTCCCGTCGTCATCGAGATGTATGGACGACCGGGGACGGTGTTCATTACCGACACGCTTGACGCCGCATTGATGCTGGTCGGCGCATGGCCGACGAAGCGGACCGAAACCCATATGGCGGCGGTGCTCTCCTGCCGCAACGTCCTGACCGGCAGTGCCGAGCCGGCGCTGGCGCGGGTTCACTTCATCGAGGCTGCCATCGAGGCCGGCTACCGGATAGAACCGGAGACGTTTCTATCCGGCCGGTGGGACCTGACGCCGCAGGATGATGACACGCAGCGGCCGACGCTCGGGCTGGCGGCGCTGATCAGCAAGCGGGCAATGCTGGCGAGCGGTGATACAGGGACGGACAGTTCCGCGGCTAGAACTGCCGCCGATCATACGGCAGTTCCCGGCTCACGGCCGCTGCCGCAGATGCCGAACATGCAGGAGCCCGGTCTCATCGAGCTGATGGGGAGGCTGATCCATCTGCTCGGGCAGATCGGCCTCGAGATCGTCTGGTCCCTTACCAGCCTTTTCACCGTCGGAATGGTGAGGAGGACAGGCAGGCAGGCACATTAGAGCATCTCTGCCTCTCTTCGAGACGCGAAACTGCTCCTGCTTTTTTGTTTCCACGCAATTCCGGACACAAGACCGGTTCCTAATTTCGCTGGAATTGCTCTGATGCGCGACGCAATCATTAGGATCGCCTTTGACGCCTCAGGTGGTTGCCGCGTCAGATGTCGGCACCGCCGAATGCCTTTGCCCACCATGTTTTGACGAGGGACTCCAATAAAGTCCGAAAACGTGGCATGGGATGACGATCATGATGATCACCCCACCCCTCACCGCCATCCTGTCCATTTTCGAACGCGCGGCCCTTCTGGCCGGACAGCCCATCATGGACATCCACCTTGCCGGACCGGATGTCCATTACAAGGCCGATGCCTCGCCGGTGACCGAAGCCGACGAGCGGGCCGAGGCGATCATTCTGTCTGAACTCCACTCTTCCTGCCCGCGGATCCCGGTCGTCGCCGAAGAATCGGCTGCCGCCGGGCACATCCCGAAGATTGCCGGCACGCCCTTCATTCTGGTCGATCCGCTCGACGGCACGAAGGAATTCGTCGGCGGCCATGACGACTTTACCGTCAATATCGCGTTGATCGAGAATGGCGTGCCGGTCGCAGGCGTCGTTTATGCCCCGGCGCTTGGCATCGCCTATCTCGGCAGTCCGAACGGCGCGGAAAAACTCTGGATCGACGGGCATTTTCAGGTCCTGCGCCGCGAACCGATGCGCGCCCGAACACTCGCCATGCCGGATATCGCGCTTGCCAGCCGCTCTCACCGGTCACCGGAAACGGACGCTTTTCTCAGCCGCTGCGGCGCCTCGGAAATCAGGACTGTCGGGTCTTCGCTGAAGTTCTGCCTGATCGCCGAAGGTACGGCCGATATCTATCCGCGCTTTGGCCGAACGATGGAATGGGACACTGCTGCCGGCGACGCCGTGCTTCGGGCCGCAGGCGGAATGACATTCGACCTCAATGGGCAGCCGCTGCGTTACGGCAAAACCGGGCGTGCGGACTGCGCCGACTTCGCCAATCCAGACTTTGTCGCGCGGTGCGGCGCGGGAAATCGCGCCGGATAGATCTCGTGTCGTACCGGCCTCCCGATCCTCTGGCGGGTGTCGCTTTATCCGGCCACGGGCAGTTTTCCACGCCATGCGGATCGACCTCGACGGTTAAATCCTGCGGCTTGCAGGATCGGCAATCATTTCGAGCAAAGCCCCGACAAAAACGCTTGCATTCCCTTTGCTTTGGGCGGGTTATGCGCTTCCAGACACAGCAGGAGCAGACAATGGCTAAAGGTCAAGTTCGAAGCAACAAGGAAACCCGCAAACCCAAGAAGGACAAGGCGGCTGCAACGCCCGCCGCCACGCTCGGTTCACAGGTCAAAAACACAGATAGCGGTGTGAAAAAGAAGTGATACGACAAGAGCGAGGCCGGGACGGGATGATCCGGAGTGGCTGCAGGATGGTCATGGCCTCCTGTGCGAAAAGCTCCGGCTCCATACCTCGTGGCCTCGCCGTTCGGTTGAGCCTCGCTGGCTCTAGGGCATGCGGGACAGCACATACCTTATCGGCAAGGAGATAAGGATGCCGACATCTCGCAATGTCTGCCGGTTGGCGCTAAGAGGTTGCCAAATCTGCATCTGGAGATAGCGAGTTGAGCATCAGCTGGAACAAGGGAGTGACCCTGGCGCTGGAAGGCCCCGGTCAATTCACCACCATCAGCAACCTTCAAGAAGCCTCGTGGGCACTGATCGAAGATTGGCCGGTCGAAGACGGAGATGCGCTCGACAAGGCGCTGATCGTGTTCGAACAGGCCATGAAAGGCAAGAAATCGGCGGAAGCCGCCAAGCTCGCATTCATTGCCGCGGCAATCGAAGCGGGGATCGAGATCAAGGATTAGCGCCAGGGCTGCACGGCTGCCGACATTCGTGTCGGTTGCAACGGCACCATGGCGCAGCCGGCTGCTCCCGCGATTCGAATTGCCGGCGATGACAGTCATGCTCAATGACGACCTGCGGCATAGGGCACGATCCACTGTCCGGACCGCGTCACGTTTCTATATAGTAACGTTCAATCTCGGGACTGCCGCGATCTTCGGATTGCATTGGTCGACTGCAAGCGCATAATAATATGCTTGTCCACGCCGCAGACGAATCCCAGCCATGGATCCTCTGCCGGAAGATCGGCTGAGCGACGTCGCACAGGCCGAGGCACATTTATGTAACGACGGAATATTGCATGACGCACCTGATTTCTGAATGGGTGGATCTCGCCCAATGGAGGCTCGCCGGACAAGGCGCCGCTCGCAATCTGTTCGAAAGCAGGTCGAACCCGGATATTCTTATCAAGACCGTCAAGGCCAGTGCCCAGACCGCAGGTGGAAACCGCAAGGTCAAGAGCAGGCTCTACTTTCTGAAAAAGAAGCGCCGTTTTGGCGCCTATATGGTTTTTCGCCGGGAGCTTGAGGAATATCTCAACCTTGCGCGTAAATTCGGCGGTGAACAGCAGAAACTGCCGATCGCGAAAATTCACGGCTTCGTCCAGACAAGCCAGGGGCTGGGAATGGTGGTCGAGCGGATCGCGTCGCGTGATGGCTCCCTTGCTCCGACGCTGCGGCGCCTCATCCAGGAAAAGCGCTTTGAACAGAAACATCTTGATGGATTGAACAGCTTTTTTCGGGAAGCGGCAAAACTCCATGTGGTGTTGATGGATGCCAATCTTGGAAACTTCGTCTGGTGCAACAGCCACGAGGGGGAGCCGCGGGTCATCTGCGTCGACGGGACCGGCGAGAAATCCGTGTTCGGTCTCTATGCGATGAGCAGTGCGCTCAATCGACTGAAACTGAAACGCTATCAGGCCAAGCTGCACGCACATATCCGCGCGCAGGCACAGGCCGCTGGCATGAATGTGTCATCTTTGGTTGGTATGACCGTGTGAACAGGTCTTCAGGTGATTGTCAGCAACACCCGTTACCTGGGACCTTTGATCAAGGACCTTTCGCATGAAGAATGACCGAGACATTGCTGACAACATATTGAATGAAGCGCTCGCTGGTAAAATCAGCTCCGCCAACGCCTTGTTGGCATCCGCCGTGGAAGGCGCACCGCGCAGCAGGTTCAGGGCGCAAGCCACGACCTATCTGATCGTTATTTTTTCACTGGCCATACTCTGCCTCGGCATCGACGCCCTCGACGGCCGGATCATCGACCATCTCTGAGACGATCGAGAAAAATTCTCGAGCCCCGGCGAAAACATTCAAGCTGACCAACGCAGCCTGTGCCGTGACAACAGTCGGTAATGAGGCCGCCGCGCATGGGACGGAAAGATTGGCGAAGAATTGGGCCGGCAGACCAACTGCCCGCCCCGCAGGGCTCGGACCTTTCTTGACCTGAACGCAAATCAGCCGCTCTCACAACCGGACGGCAATGGCACTGCCGGATTGGGCGGGGTGCCAGATTTCGGTCTGCCATTCAGCAAAATGTCGCAGTTGGTTCGAGTTGCCGATCATCTGGCGGCCGTCCGCCTGTCGGCAGCGGCCAATCGCCTGTTGCACAAGCCCAAGATGCTTGTCCTTGGCAGCTCTTTTCCTGTACCAGTGGAACGCCTTAGGCCTTTCGGCTGCAAGGTGTTTCAGCAATCCCGCCGGCGCGATCAAAAATCGGCATCGTCAGAGGCCCGTCCGTTTATGCCCAGCCCATGCGAGAAGCTCTCGTTCATCGCCTCCCCGGCACCGGAGGCGCAGGCCGCGCTCGAGGAGCTTACCCGGCGTTACAAAAACACGCCGATCAGAGACGCCGACGTCATCGTCGCGCTCGGCGGCGATGGTTTCATGCTGCAGACACTTCATGAAAACATCACGCATGGACCACGCGTCTATGGCATGAACCGCGGCTCGGTCGGCTTCCTGATGAATGATTTCAGAACGGACGACCTGCCGGCGCGGATCGCGGTTGCCGTGGAAAACGAATTCCATCCGCTGAAAATGACGGCGACGAGCACCGACGGCTCGACGTCGGTGGCACTGGCGATCAATGAGGTCTACCTGTTTCGCCAGTCCTATCAGGCAGCGAAGCTGAGGGTGGAGGTCGATGGCCATGTGCGACTGGACGAACTGATTTGCGACGGAGTGATGGTCGCGACGCCCGCCGGCTCGACCGCCTACAATCTGTCCGCCCACGGCCCGATCCTGCCGCTCGAGGCACCGCTTCTGGCAATGACGCCGGTCTCACCCTATCGTCCGCGACGCTGGCGCGGCGCCTTGCTGCCGAACCACGTGCATGTCGATCTCACCATCCTCGAGCCGGAAAAGCGGCCGGTCAATGCGGTGGCGGACAATGCAGAGGTCAAGTCGGTTCTGCACGTGCATATATCGCAATCGACGGAGCTGACGGCACGCATCCTTTCCGACCCGGATCATTCCTGGTCCGACCGGATTCTGGCCGAGCAGTTCACCAACTGATCCGGCTTCGCCTCTAACGCCTGGCGAAAGCCCTCAGGAAAGTGCGTGTGGCAGACTGCGCCATACGGTCTATTTCCGTCTCGGGCGTCTGTCGACCGATCTGCTGGTCGATGCGGAGATCGGTTGCAAGCAGGGCCATATACTGGCGCGCGGCAAGTGCGGGGTCGTCGATTTCCAGATAACCGGCATGGGCCAGTTGCGCCAGACGCGCGGCAATCGCCGGGTATTTCTTGCCCGGCCCATATTCCCGCCAGGTCTCGAAAAGCTCGGGAAACCGCGTGCCCTCCGTCTCGACGAGCTTGCGCAGCCAGCGGCCGTTCGGATCACAGATCGCCTTGCGCAACAGTTGCGCCGAAAACGCCGTCAGTTCGTCCTCGAGGTTCTGCGGAGCGGCTGGGAATGTGTCGAGCACACGGAAGAAACCGGCACTCGAGCGGTCGGTAATTTCCGATACGACGATCTTGAACAGATTATCCTTGTCGCCGACCTGATTATAGACCGTCTGGCGCGATACCCCTGCCCTTGCGGCGATCGCATCGATGCTGGCTGCGGCAAAGCCATCCGCGGCGAAAACATCGGCCGCCGCATTGAGGATCGCCTGGCGTTTGGTCTGCGCCGGCGGCCATGCGGCAGAATCAGGTTTTGCATCCGCGGACGAAACTTTCATGACATCACCCTAACAGGCCTTGACGAATTGGACAATTGTGTCCAAAATTATTGACGACGCCGAACATGCAGCAGCCTTGTCCTGCACTGGCACCCATTTTTCGCAATCGATCATCGTCTTCCGCCCTATCGCTTATGCGTTGGATGTGGCGACGGGAAAGGTCTTTTCCAATGCGCGCTCCATCCCACGCCCTTTCGCTCGGACTGCTGTCGGCCGTCGGGCTGTTTGCCCTCGACATGTATCTTCCTGCTCTTCCCACGATCAGCCGGGACCTGCAAGCGGACAGCCATGCCGTGCAGGCGAGCCTGATCTCGTTCTTCGCGGCGATGGCCATGTCGCAGATCATCTACGGCCCGCTGTCGGACATGTTCGGCCGCAAGCCGCCGCTTTATGCGGGGCTCTGTCTCTATATCCTTGGTGGCGTCGGCTGTGCGCTGTCGGCAAATATCGATTGGCTGATCGGCTTCCGCTTCCTACAGGGCATGGGCGCCTGCGCCGGCGTCGTCATCTCCCGTGCCGTCGTGCGTGACCTGCATACGGGTCCTGCCGCTGCACAATTGATGTCGCGTCTGATGCTGGTGTTCAGCGTCTCGCCGATCCTTGCGCCGCTTGCCGGCAGTATCGTCACGGCATTCGGCGACTGGCGGCTGATCTTCTGGGTGATGGTCGGTGCCGGCGTGGCCGGGTTGATCGTCGCGCTGTTCTTTCTCGAAGAGACCAGATTGCCGGCAGCGCGCAGCGAAAGCAGCATCGGCGGAGCGTTGCGCTCCTATGGCATGCTGCTCCGGGACCCCTATTATCTCGGCCTGGTGATGATCGCCTCCTTCGGCATGTCGAGCTACATGATCTACGTGGCGAATTCGTCCTTCATCCTGATCGACCATTACGGTCTGTCACCGTCCTTCTACAGCATCGTCTTCTCGGTGAACGCGGTCGCCTTCATCGGCATGTCGCAGCTGAACGGATGGCTTTCGCGGCGCATCGGACTGCGCCGGGTGATCCGCGGCGCCACGATCGGCTATTCCTCGATGATGGTGCTGATGGTGCTGACCATGTCGCTCGGCTTCGACCGGCTCGAGGTGATGGCTGCATTTCTGTTCGGTGGTTATGGTTTCCTCGGCCTGATCGTACCGACTGCCGCGGTGCTGGCGCTCGAACACCATGGCCGGATTGCCGGCACCGCATCGGCAATGATGGGAACGATCCAGTTCATCACCTCGGCGATCGTGATCGGCCTCGGCGGGCTGGTGATGGACGGCACGGCACGGCCGATGACCACGATCATCGCAATGTGCTCCGTCGTGGTTCTGATGCTTTCCGTGTTCGTGCTGCGCAGCCGCGCGGGCATGTCCGCAGCGGAATGACGGCAACAAATGCGAAACCCGGCCTTGACTTGGACGGGAAAAGGCCCGCCAAGTTTCACCATGTCGATGCCTGATGAACTTTCGAACTGCCTCATCCTCAACACGGTTGCCGCGTCGCGCATGTTGCTGCGGATCGGGGATGCGAAGCTGCGGCCCTACGGGGTTACGGTACAGCAATTCTCACTGCTTGCCGCCATCCGGTTCCACCCCGGCGAACCCGTCATGGTGCTGGCCCAGCGCATTCTGCTCGATCGAACCAGCCTGACCCGCAATCTCGACCTCCTTCAGCGCAAGGAACTGGTTCAGCGTGTATCGAACGAGACCGGAAATGCGCGCCTGTGCGAACTAACCGGGAGCGGCGACCTGCTTCTCGATCAGCTGATGGTCGAATGGCAACAGTCACAGACCGCGCTCCTCAAGGATTTTTCCAGCCAGGATGTGGAAACCTATCTCCGGGTCGCGCGACATCTGACGTCAGAGTGACGCGTATGACGAATATTGCCGACGTCACTTACTGTGTATATACACACTTAGCGTAATGACTGAGGAACCGTGATGAAAGATCCCATTGTTATAACCGGGCTCGGAGCAATATCGCCTCTTGGTGCTGGCGTTGAGACAAACTGGAACCGATTGATTGCAGGAAAAAGCGGCATAGGCACCAATACGCGCTTTGATACGGCTGACTGGAAATGCCGTATCGCCGGGCTGGTCCCCAGCCATATGGATGACCCGGATGGCTTTGACCCCGAGAGCGCGATGGACGCACGGGACGTGCGTCGCAACGATCTTTTCATCCAATACGCCATGGCGGCCGCGCAGGAAGCGCTCGATCAGTCCGGCTGGCGTCCAGAGCTCAATGCTGACCGGACGCGCACCGCGACGGTGATCGGCACGGGCGTCGGTGGGGTGCCGGCGATTACCGCTGCAAGCGACACCATCCGCATATCCGGCGTGCGACGGCTATCGCCATTTGTGGTTCCGTCCTTCCTTCCCAACCTTGCCGCCGGCCAGATCGCCATTCGCTTCGGCTTCCATGGTCCCGCCGGTTCGCCGACCACGGCCTGCGCCGCCTCGGCCCAGGCGATTGGCGATGCGATGCGGATGATCCGCGCCGGCGAGGTCGATATTGCTCTTTGCGGCGGCACGGAAGCCTGTGTCGATCCGGTAGCGATCGGCGGCTTCACCGCAGCCAAGGCGCTTTCCTTCGATTTCAATGAAGAGCCGCAGAAAGCCTCACGGCCCTTCGATGCCGGGCACGACGGCTTCGTGTTATCGGAAGGTGCTGCGATGCTGGTCATAGAAACGCTCAGCCATGCCGAACGACGGGGCGCCCGCCCTCTGGCCGTGCTGGCAGGTTACGGGACCACGACCGATGGGCATCACGTGACGTCGGGATGGCCGGATGGTCGAGAGGCCGCCCGGGCGATGGACATCGCGCTGCATATGGCAGGCGTCACTCCCGGCGAGATCGGTTATATCAACGCCCACGCCACCTCCACTCCGGTCGGTGACGCTGCAGAACTGGCGGCGCTCGAAAAACTGTTTGGCCGCGGCGGCGGACAAGTGCCGATCAGCTCGACCAAATCGGCGACGGGCCACATGCTGGGAGCAGCCGGAGCGATTGAGGCGGTATTCTCCATTCTCGCCATCCAGCGACAGATCCTCCCGCCGAGCCTCAACATCGATATGCCGATGCCCAAGGCCGAAGACTTCAATCTGATCAGGACAGGGGCTCGCCCCGCCCGGATCAGCCATGCGCTTTCCAACGCCTTCGGTTTCGGGGGTGTCAATGCAGCACTGGTGTTCAGCGAATATCGCTGACGGGTCGCCTGGCGGAATTCCAGGGCTTTGCTGCCGGGAGTCGATGTCAAAACAAAAAGGCCGGGCGTTGAGCCCGGCCTTTTGTATTTCTTCGAGACTGCCTCAGTCGGCGTCGGCAGCGTCGACATCCGGCTTGCCGCTGATACGGTGCGCCAGGGCTGCCTCCATGAACTCGTTCAGGTCGCCGTCCAACACGTCGTCCGGAGCAGTGCTGGCAACGCCGGTGCGCAGATCCTTGACCAGCTGATAGGGCTGCAGCACGTAGGAACGAATCTGGTGGCCCCAGCCGATATCGCTCTTGGAAGCGGCTTCCGCGTTGGCGGCGGCTTCGCGCTTCATCAATTCCGCCTCATACATGCGAGCGCGCAGCATTTCCCACGCCTTGGCACGGTTCTTATGCTGCGAACGCTCCTGCTGGCAGGCGACCACGATATTGGTCGGGATATGGGTGATACGCACGGCCGAATCGGTGGTGTTGACGTGCTGTCCACCGGCACCCGACGAACGGTAGGTGTCGATGCGGCAATCGCTTTCGTTGATCTCGATATTGATCGTGTCATCAACGACCGGATAGACCCAGATCGAAGAGAACGAGGTGTGGCGACGCGCATTCGAATCGTAGGGCGAGATACGAACGAGGCGATGCACGCCCGATTCGGTCTTCATCCAGCCGAAAGCGTTGTGTCCCTTGACGAGGATGGTCGCGGACTTGATGCCCGCTTCTTCGCCGTCGTGGACTTCGAGCAGCTCGACCTTGTAGCCCTGACGTTCAGCCCAACGGGTATACATGCGCAAAAGCATGTTCGCCCAGTCCTGGCTTTCGGTACCGCCGGCACCCGAATGCACTTCGACATAGGTGTCGTTGCTGTCTGCCTCGCCGGACAGCATGGCTTCCACCTGACGGCGGCCGGCCTCGGCCTTGAGGGCCTTCAGCGCGTCTTCGGCTTCCTTGACGATCGCCTCGTCGCCCTCTTCCTCACCAAGCTCGATAAGCTCGATATTGTCGGAGAGCTGCTGCTCCATCGCCTTGACGCCACCGATGCCGTCGTCGAGCTGCTGACGCTCGCGCATCAGCTTCTGGGCTTCCTGGGCGTCGTTCCAGAGGTTCGGATCCTCTGACTTGTTATTCAACCAGTCCAGTCTTCTTACAGCCTGATCCCAGTCAAAGATGCCTCCTCAGCAGGCTTATGGCCTGCTTGATTTCGTCGACAACATTCAGCATTTCCGCGCGCATGGCGTATTCTTCTCTTCATCATTGGGGATTTGAGATGCGGTGGGACATAGTTGCGCCGGGGGCGGATGTAAAGCCCGCGCCCGGCCGCAAACGACGTTCAGCGGATCAGTACAGACCCGAAGCGCCCGATGTGATGGCCTGCTGGGCCTGTGGCGACGAATCCAGGATCTGGTCCTGCGTCATGTATTCGCCGTCGCCGATGACCTGAAACACATCGGCCGGGCCGGTTCCGGGCTTGAAGGCCTCGACAATCGTGTCCGGCTCACCCTCGAAGGCCATCATGCCGGTCTTGCGGTTGACCGGGATGAACTTCATGCCATCCGGCACATGGAATTTTTCGGCCGGCGTCTGCTTGGCAGCCGCTTCCATGAAGTCGGCGAAGATCGGCACGGCAAGGCCTGAGCCGGTGGCGCCGCGACCAAGCGGTGCCGGAGTGTCGAAACCGACATATAGTCCGGCCACAAGATTGGGAGTGAAGCCGACGAACCAGGCGTCCTTCTCGTCATTGGTCGTGCCCGTCTTGCCGGCGACCGGGCGGTCACTGATATGGATCTTGCCGGCGGCCGTTCCACGCTGGACGACGCCTTCCATCATCGTGGTGATCTGGTAGGCGGTCATCGGGTCGAGAACCTGTTCACGGTTGTCGACCAGAACCGGCTCTTCCTGATTGTTCCAGCCGCTGGCATTGCAGCCGTCGCAACCGCGCTCCTCGTGACGGAAAATCGTCTTGCCGTAACGGTCCTGAATGCGGTCGATCACGGTCGGCTTGATCTGCTTGCCGCCGTTGGCGATCACCGCATAGGCGGACACCATGCGCATGACGGTGGTTTCACCGGAGCCGAGCGACATGGCCAAAACCGGCAGCATCTTGTCATAGATGCCGAAACGTTCGGCATATTCGGCGACGAGATCCATGCCCATGTCCTGCGCCAGGCGGACCGTCATCTGGTTGCGGGAATGCTCGATGCCGAAGCGCAGGGTCGAAGGGCCGTTGCTGCCTTCATTGCCGTAATTGTTCGGGCTCCAGGTCTGGCCGCCGGAGACGACTTCGATCGGGGCGTCGAGCACGACGGAGGCCGGCGTGTAGCCGTTATCGAGTGCTGCAGCGTAGACGAACGGCTTGAACGACGAACCCGGCTGACGCATCGCCTGGGTTGCGCGGTTAAATTCCGAACGCGAATAGGAGAAGCCGCCGACCATGGCGAGAACACGGCCGGTATTCGGGTCCATCGCCACGAGGCCACCCTGGACCTTCGGCGGCTGGTGAAGCCTGTAGGCGTTGCCGTCCTTGGTCAACGGTTCGACATAGACCACGTCGCCCGGCTTCAGCACGCCTTCGGGGGACTTGGCGGTCTTGCGATCGCCGTCGGCATCGCGATAGGCCCATTTCATATCGTCGGCAGCGATCGTGCCGGTCTTGCGGTCCGGATCGGTCTTGCTGCCGTTTTGCGGTTCAAGCCCAATCTCGACGCCCTTGGCCGACACGCTGAGCACCACGGCGATTGTCCATTCCGGCACGTCGCGCAGTTCGGGGACCTTGTTGTCCGCCACAAGGGTGACGAGCGGAACGGCCCAGTCAGGCGAGATTTCGATATTTGTGAGCGGACCATGGAAACCACGGCGTTCATCGTAATCGACTAGCCCCTTCTGCAGGGCAGCGCGGGCGAGAACCTGCAGATCGGGATCAAGCGAGGTGCGGACCGACAGGCCACCCTCGTAGAGGGCCTTGTCGCCATAACGTTCGATGATCTGGCGGCGGACGGCTTCGGAGAAATATTCCGAACCCAAAAGGCCCGAGGAACCGCGGCGCGGCTTGACGCCGAGCGACTGCGTCTTGGCATCGTCGGCATCGGCCTGCGTGATGTAGCCATTCTCGGCCATGCGGTCGATCACCCAGTTGCGGCGATCAAGCGCCGCCTGGGTATGGCGGAACGGGTTATAGTTGTTCGGCCCCTTGGGCAGGGCTGCAAGATAGGCGGCCTCGGCGGTGGTCAGTTCCGTCACCGACTTGTCGAAATAAGTGAGTGCCGCACCGGCAATGCCGTAGGAATTCAGGCCGAAGAAAATTTCGTTCAGATAGAGTTCGAGGATCTTGTCCTTGGAATAGGCCTGCTCGATGCGGAAGGAGAGGACCGCTTCCTTGACCTTGCGGTCGATCGTCTGGTCGGCGGACAGCAGGAAGTTCTTCGCCACCTGCTGGGTGATCGTCGACGCGCCTTCAGGACGGCGGCCAGAACCGAAATTCTGCAGGTTGTTGACCACGGCGCGACCAAGGCCGAAAATATCGACGCCCGGATGATTGTAGAAATTCTTGTCTTCGGCAGACAGGAACGCCGCCTTGACACGATCGGGAATGGCCTGGATCGGCAGGAACAGACGCCGCTCGCGGGCATATTCCGACATCAGCGCGCCGTTACCGGCGTGAACGCGCGTCGCCACCGGCGGCTCGTAGGAGCTCAGGACCTCGTAATCGGGCAAATCCTTGGTCATGCCATTCAGATAGATGGCAGCGGCGGCCGCAACGCCCAGGAAGAGCACGCACGCCACTCCGAAGAAATATCCAATCAGTCTGATCATGTCTGAGCTACCGTTTAAGCTTTTCTATCGGCGCAAAAGCACCATCGCATGCATGCAGGCCTTTTGCACGACGTTTCCACCAGCGCAAGGGAGACCGGTTCAACTCTGCGAAACTTCGGTCCATGCGAAAACCATCCTGGCGCAATGCCCTTCGAATGTGAGGAAAGTAGGGCTTTTGACAAGTATTTCCGCCACTTCCGCCCTTCGCATGAGGATCGGCGGGCGACTGTGGTATCGAAGTCACGCCTCCTCTACCCGGTCGCCCGTTCAATCTCCATTGGCCATGGAGCGCTTGCGGTAACGATCCACCGCATCGGCCAGCAAGGCCGAAACCTTTGTCCTCCAGCCCTCGTCGAGCAGCAGTTTTTCGTCCTCGCCATTCGACAGGAAGCCCATTTCGAGCAGTACCGAGGGGATATCGGGGGCCCGCAGAACCTGAAAATTGGCTTGGCGGTGCGGATGGTTGATAAGGCCCACCTGGCCATCGAAGGATTTCACCACGTTTTCCGCCAGCGCGACCGAAAAGGCCTGGGTTTCGCGGCGCGTCAGATCGAGCAGGATATCAGCCACTTCCGGCCTGCCTTCCTCGATCTTGAACCCCGCCAGCTGATCGGACAGGTTTTCGCGCGCAGCGAGGTTCTCGGCCATTCGGTCCGATGCCTTGTCGGAAAGGGTGTAGACCGTCGCGCCGCGGATGTCCTTTTGCCCCAGAGTATCGGCATGGATGGAGATGAAGAGATCGGCATGATGCTGGCGGGCGATCACGACACGCTCGGACAACGACAGGAACGTATCATCCTCACGCGTCAGAAAAGCCTTCACGCCCTGGATCTTGTTCAACCGGTCGGCGAGCAGTTTTGCAAAGTCGAGCGTCACGGTCTTTTCCGGCGTCTTCGTCACCGCCCCGCTGGCGCCGGCATCGATGCCGCCATGCCCGGCGTCGACCGCGACGGTAAAGACACCATCCTCGACCACCGGCTCGACATCATGCGGCGGCACGGCGGCCGACGACGTCCAGTCCTGCGTCTTCAACATGTCCTGGAACTGCTGCTTGGAGGTGATTTCGGCATCGAGGACGAGGCGATATCCCCTCTCCTCATTCTGCTGAACCTCGGCAGTGACCAACTTGACCGGCCTGCTGGTGGTGAACACCAGGCGGGCGCTTTCGGCGCCCATCGTGCCGTAACGGATATCCTTGAACAGGCCACGCGGAGCAAGATCGGCTGCCGGAAACCCGAAGGCCGTGGCGGGCAGATCAACGACGATACGTTCGGGGCCGCCAATATAATGGATGGAAAAGGACGGCTTTTCCTCGAAATCGATCACCACGCGGGTGCGGGCGTCGTCACCGGCGACACGGGCGGAAAATGCCAGCACCGGCTGCTGGGCGGCAAACCCCTGGCCTGCCACAACGAACGACGCAAGAAACGCGGCGGGCAATATCCGGCCAGCGATTCGCCAAATCCCGCTTGCAGCCCGCATTCCGACGGCGGCGCAGATCACTAACATTCTAGCCAATTTCAACCAATATTCCGCCTTCTGATCTTCCATGCAAAACCTGCCATCCGCATGAAAGGCCTGCATTTCAGGCATTTCTGTTCCAGCGATCAAGAATCGACGCGAGAACCCTATTTTTGATAAGGCCGTCAAATCCATCGACAATGTGGCGGATACGGCTTTTCCCTTGCTATTGTGACAGATAAAACATACAAAGCCAGACAGGTTAGAGGGTTGACGGGATAGTCTGCCGATGGGCTGGCCAGCCTCAAGGATCTGGCGCCAAGTACCGGTAAACATCCGCCGTCGCAACACTTTGACCTTTAGTAAACGATCACTCCGGCCGCGGCCGGAACAATGCCGGGTGGTACGCCACCCACCGCTCGCATGGAGCACCCCATCGGATCCCCCAGGATCCAGTTATCGTCATTCTCGTCTGGTCCTTAATGTTGCGGCAAATTTTTCAGATCACGGAAAGAAGGAAGAGGCCCGCGGCTTCATTGCCTTTCCGGTTGCCGTATCGCCTCGACCGTGCGGGATCACCTTTATCCGGCGTCATGACCGTTCTGCATAACGAGCCTGTCCTCGCGACAGGCTTTCGTGCATTTGCGCGGCTACGCCGAGGAGCAGAATTTCAATGGCAGACAAAATGCTTATCGATGCGTCCCACGAAGAGGAGACGCGCGTAGTTGTCGTTCGCGGCAATCGCATCGAAGAATTCGATTTCGAATCGCAGCACAAGAAGCAGATCCGAGGCAATATTTACCTGGCGAAGGTAACGCGCGTCGAACCGTCGCTTCAGGCTGCTTTTGTCGATTACGGCGGCAACCGTCACGGCTTCCTCGCCTTTGCGGAAATCCATCCGGATTATTACCAGATTCCGCTGGCAGACCGTCAGGCCCTGATGCAGCAGGAAGCCGAGGATCAGCGCAAGATCGCCGAGGCGGAAGCCGCCGATCCGGCTGTCGATCTGGCCCACGAAGACCAGCCGGATGTCGGCATTGTTGCTGAAGCCAAAGCCGCGGCTGAGCCGGCAGCTTCCGTAGAAGCCGCCGAGCCCGAAAAGAAGGCCAAGCCGAAGCGCGCCCGTTCGCGCAAGAAGGTCGTCGAGGCCTCGGTCGAAGAAACCGCAGCAGAGGCATCGGAAGGTGCAGCTTCTGAAGGCGACGATTCGACGCCGGACAGCATGGCTGCGATGATCGACACCGACACGATTTCGGAAGATGTCGATTCGCGTCGCCGTCACGATGGTGACGACGATGACGATGATGACAACCACGAGAAGGAAGAGATCGAATCCGTTGGCGCGGAAGACGCCATGGAAGAGGTTCCGGACCGTATCCAGCGCAAGCCGCGCAAGCAGTATCGTATCCAGGAAGTCATCAAGCGCCGCCAGATCCTGCTCGTGCAGGTCGCCAAGGAAGAACGTGGCAACAAGGGCGCCGCTCTCACCACCTATCTGTCGCTTGCCGGTCGTTATTCGGTTTTGATGCCGAACACGGCGCGTGGCGGTGGCATTTCCCGCAAGATCACTCAGCCGCAGGACCGCAAGCGCCTGAAGGAAATCGCCCGCGAGCTCGACGTGCCGCAGGGCATGGGCGTGATCCTGCGTACCGCCGGTGCCAACCGCACCCGCGTCGAAGTCAAGCGCGACTTCGAATACCTGATGCGCCTTTGGGAAAACGTCAGAACGCTGACGCTGTCGTCGACTGCGCCATGCCTCGTTTATGAAGAAGGCTCGCTGATCAAACGTTCGATCCGCGATCTCTACAACAAGGATATCAGCGAGATCGTCGTTTCCGGCGAGGAAGGCTATCGTGAAGCGAAAGACTTCATGAAGATGCTGATGCCGAGCCATGCCAAGGTGGTCCAGCCGTATCGCGACCTGCATCCGATCTTTGCCCGCTCGGGCATCGAGGCGCAGCTCGATCGCATGCTGCAGCCGCAGGTAACGCTGAAGTCCGGCGGTTACCTGATCATCAACCAGACGGAAGCGCTGGTGGCCGTCGACGTGAACTCCGGTCGTTCGACCCGTGAGCACTCGATCGAGGACACCGCACTCCAGACCAATCTCGAAGCGGCTGAGGAAGTCGCCCGCCAGCTTCGTTTGCGCGACCTTGCCGGCCTGATCGTCATCGACTTCATCGACATGGAAGAAAAGCGCAATAACCGCGCCGTCGAGAAGAAGCTGAAGGATTGCCTGAAGAATGACCGCGCCCGCATCCAAGTCGGACGCATCTCGCATTTCGGCCTTCTGGAAATGTCGCGTCAGCGTATCCGCGCCTCGGTTCTGGAATCGACGACGCAGATCTGCTCGCATTGCGGTGGTACCGGCCACGTTCGTTCGCAGTCTTCCGTTGCCCTGCACGTCCTGCGCGGCATCGAGGAATATCTGCTGAAGAACACCACGCATGACATCACCGTGCGCACCACGCCTGACATCGCGCTGTTCCTGCTCAACCACAAGCGCGGCACCGTGGTGGATTACGAAGACCGCTTCGGCGTCTCGATCTTCATCGAATCCGATGCCGGCGTCGGTTCCAGCCACTTCGCGATCGACCGTGGCGAGCCGGTGGAAAACCCGGTCAAGATCGAAAGCCTGATGCAGTTCGCTGCCATTCCGGTCGAGGAAGACGACGATGATGTCGTCATCGACATGGAAGAGGAAGAAGACGAAGAGCTGGCACCGGTACAGGCCGTTGCCAAGCCGGAACGCGCTGAGGGCGACGATCAGAATGGTCGCAAGCGCAAGCGCCGCCGGCGTCGTCGCAACCGCAACGGCGAACGCGATGGCGATGCGCTGGCGCAGGGCGGCAATGTCGAACAGATTTCCGACGACGCCGATGAGGGTGACGACGAGGACGAGGATGATGCGGCAGAAGCATCGACTTCGACCGAAGCAGCCGATGACGCCGATACCGATGAAGGCAACCGCCGCAAGCGCCGCCGCCGCGGCAAGCGTGGTGGCCGTCGCAACCGCAATGGCGAGGACGGCGTAGAAGTCAGCGCAGACGGCGACAATGACGCTTTGGAAGGCGACGCGGCCTCCGTTGCTGTCGAAACCGAAGCTCAGGCGGAAGTTGCCGCCGAGCCCGTTGTCGCGGAAACCGTTGTCGAAGCGGTCGTCATCGAACCCGCCGTCGAGGCCGAAGCGGCGCCAAAGCCGAAGCGTGCCCGTCGCAGCAAGAAGGCGATCGAGGCCGAGGCGGCCGCAGCAGAGGCTGCAGCAGCCGTCGAAGTTATCGCCGAGCCGGTTGTGGTCGCTCCCGTCGTTGAAGAGCCGAAGGCCGCAGAGCCTCAGCCCGCGGAAATCACCGTTGCTGAACCAAAGGTCGAAGACGCTGCTCCGAAGGCTGTCGAGGCCGAGGCAACGGTCGAGAATGACGAAGCCAAGCCGGTTCGCGGCAATCGCGGCTCCAACATTTCCTCCAGCGAGGCGGTGGTGAAGAGCTCTGAAGGCAGCAGCGCGCCGGAAGGTGATGGCGATCCGTCGAAGCCGAAAAAGGCCGGCTGGTGGCAGCGCCGCGGCTTCTTCTGATCCGAAGAAAACATCCGATGAAAATGGCCGCTTCTGCGGCCATTTTCTTTTGCAGCGCCGTCCATTCCTGACCAGAGCGGGGCTCGCAAAATGAATCATGAAATCCCGGCATGCTGTTGTTTGTGCGGGAGCATTGTCGCCTTTGCCGGCGATCACTACACAGATGTGAAGCCTTGCTCATGCCGCAATGCACATTTCCTATTTCTCATGCGCGCCGGTTGGCTTAGCCTCGCCAGGCACATGATATTGCGGCGGCGTGGATTCGCGATCGCCAACCGATGAGGAAAACGATGATCCGCCTGTTCAAGACCCTCGCTGCCGGCGCCTGCCTGTCGCTGGCACTTTGCGCTGCAGCGCCGGCCTTTGCCCTGGACGACACCCAAAAGAAAGAAATGGGCGAGTTCATTCGCGAATATCTGATCCAGAACCCGGAAGTGATGATCGAGGTTCAGAACGCGCTGGAAGCCAAGCAGCAGGCGCAGCGTACCGATCAGTCGACCAAGGCGGTGGCTGCCAACAAGGACGAGATCTTTTCCTCGCCGACCGACGTGGTGCTGGGCAATCCCAAGGGCGACGTCACCGTCGTCGAGTTCTTCGACTACAATTGCGGCTATTGCAAACGCGCGATGGGCGACATGGACGACATCCTTTCGAAGGACAAGAATATCCGCTTCGTGCTGAAGGAATTCCCGATCCTCGGTCCCGATTCGCTTGCCGCGCACAAAGTTGCCAATGCCGTTCGGCTTGTGGCGCCGGACAAATATGCCGAGTTCCACCGTGACCTGCTGGGTGGACAGGAGCATGCTTCGGAAGATACCGCCATGGCGGTCGCAACCGGGCTGGGCATCGATGAAGCCGCGATCCGCAAGTCGATGACCGAAAACCCCAACGACGACGTGGTACGCCAGGCGTACCAGCTGGCCAATGCGATCGGCATTACCGGCACACCGACCTATGTTGTCGGTGACGAGGCCGTGTTCGGCGCCGTCGGGCTGGAAGAAATCGAGGGCAAGGTGAAGAATGTCCGTTCCTGCGGCAAGGCCAGCTGCTGACCTTTAACCCCACGGCAGCTCCCATTTATCTCCGGGCGGTGGACCAGCGGCGTTTCGGCGCGGCGGGGGCTTTCCCTTGCGAGCCTCACGGTCTATAGGTGGCCGCTAAATTCGGATGGAACAATAGATCAGTGATGAGCAAGACGGTTTTCGTCCTCAACGGCCCGAACCTCAACATGCTTGGCAAAAGAGAGCCCGGCATCTATGGCGGACAGACTCTTGAGGACGTCAAGAGCCAATGCCTTTCAATGGGCAAGGAGCTCGGTTTCGATGTGGACTTCCGGCAGAGCAACCACGAAGGCACGCTGATCGACTGGATTCACGAGGCCGGGACCGAGGCTGTGGGCGTGGCAATCAATGCCGGCGCCTATACGCATACGTCGATCGCGCTTCATGATGCGATCAAGGCCGTATCCGTGCCGGTGATCGAGTTGCACATCTCGAATGTTCATGCACGCGAGGAATTCCGCCATACGTCGATGATCGCGCCGGCTGCCAAAGGCGTCATCTGCGGTTTCGGCACGGCGAGCTACATTCTCGCGCTGCATGCCTTGAAATACACAATCGCCTGACAAGATAAAACAGAACAATAGGGTTTGCCATGTCTGAGAAGAAGAACGGGATCGACAAGGGACTGATCCGCGACCTCGCGAACATCCTCAACGATACCGATCTCACCGAGATCGAAGTCGAACAGGATGATATGCGCATCCGCGTCTCGCGCGCTTCAACGATGCAGTATGTCCAGGCTCCGATCGCCGCTGCCGCTCCTGCCGCAGTCGCTGCGCCTGCGGCCGCTGCTGCTGCTGCACCGGTTGCGAGTGCCGCCGACAACAAGAATGCCGTGACCGCGCCAATGGTCGGAACGGCATATCTGTCGCCTGCTCCAGGCGCCAAGGCATTCATCGAAGTCGGCGCGACCGTCAAGGAAGGCCAGACGCTTCTCATCATCGAAGCGATGAAGACCATGAACCAGATCCCGGCGCCGCGCTCCGGCAAGGTCACTGAAATCCTGGTCAACGACGGGCAGCCGGTAGAATACGGTCAGCCGCTCGTCATCGTCGAGTAAGGCACCTTCATGATTTCCAAGATCCTCATAGCCAATCGCGGCGAGATCGCGTTGCGCGTGCTGAGAGCCTGCAAAGAGCTCGGCATTGCCACCGTCGCCGTGCATTCCACGGCCGATGCGGACGCCATGCATGTCCGCCTCGCCGACGAGAGCGTTTGCATCGGCCCCCCGCCGTCGCGCGAAAGCTATCTCAACATCCATCAGATTGTCGCGGCCTGCGAGATCACCGGCGCTGACGCCGTGCATCCGGGCTACGGCTTCCTGTCGGAAAATGCCAAGTTCGCGGAAATCCTCGAAGCACATGGCATTACTTTTATCGGCCCGACCGCTGAGCACATCCGCCTGATGGGTGACAAGATCACCGCCAAGCAGACGGCCGTCGAGCTCGGCATCCCGGTCGTTCCCGGTTCTGAAGGCGAAGTTACGCCTGAAAACGTGCTGGAAACCGGCCGCAACATCGGTTTCCCGGTGTTGATCAAGGCAACGGCCGGCGGCGGCGGACGCGGCATGAAGGTCGCCAAAACCGAAGACGACCTCGAGGAAGCCTTCAACACTGCCCGTACCGAAGCGCTCGCAGCCTTCGGCAACGGTGCCGTCTACATGGAAAAATATCTCGGCAAGCCGCGGCATATCGAGATCCAGGTCGTCGGCGACGGCGAAGGCAATGCGATCCATCTCGGCGAGCGTGACTGCTCGCTTCAGCGTCGTCACCAGAAGGTCTGGGAAGAAGCCAATTCCCCTGCCCTGACCGTCGAGCAGCGCATGAACATCGGCCAGATCTGCGCCGATGCGATGAAGAAGATGAAATATCGCGGCGCCGGCACGATCGAGTTCCTCTACGAAAACGGCGAGTTCTATTTCATCGAAATGAACACCCGTCTTCAGGTCGAACATCCAATCACCGAAGCGATCACCAATATCGATCTGGTGCACGAACAAATTCGCGTCGCTTCGGGCAACGGCCTTTCGGTCACGCAGGAAGAGATCCAGTTCCAGGGTCATGCGATCGAATGCCGTATCAATGCCGAGGATCCACGGACCTTCGTTCCGTCTCCGGGCACGATCACCTATTATCATGCGCCCGGCGGTCTCGGCGTGCGCGTCGATTCCGGCGTCTATGCCGGCTACAAGATCCCGCCCTATTACGACAGCCTGATCGGCAAGCTGATCGTGCATGGCCGCACGCGCGAGGAATGCATCAAGCGCCTTCGCCGCGTGCTGGACGAGTTCGTCGTCGACGGTATCAAGACCACCCTGCCGCTGTTCCAGGATCTGGTCGACAATCCGGATATCGCCAAGGGCGACTACGATATTCACTGGCTGGAAAATTATCTGGCCGGGACCAAGGAACACTGAGTATAATACAACGCCCGGGGCAACCGCTTCCGGGCGTTTTTCTGCAGGGATCAAGATGGCAGGGCGGCGCGGCAGATATTACCCGGCAATCACCCCGGACGTTCTGTTGCGAGCCTATTCGATAGGCCTGTTCCCGATGGCCGAGTCGGCCGACGATCCGGAAATCTTCTGGGTCGAGCCGGAGATGCGGGGCATCATTCCGCTCGACGACTTCCACATCTCCAAAAGCCTCTCCAAGACCATCCGCAAGGCACCTTTCGAAATCCGCTTCGACAGCGCCTTCGAGAAGGTGATCTGCATGTGCGCCGAGACGGCGGAGGATCGGCCAAGCACCTGGATCAACGCGACCATCAGGCAACTCTATAACGAGCTTTTCAGCATGGGGCATGCCCATAGCGTCGAGGCATGGGATGGAGACGAGATGGTGGGCGGTCTCTATGGCGTGTCGCTGGGAGCAGCGTTTTTCGGTGAGAGCATGTTTTCAAGGCGCACGGACGCCTCGAAAATCTGCCTCGTGCATCTGGTGGAGCACCTGAACCGAAACGGCTTCAGACTGCTCGACACGCAGTTCACCACAGACCACCTGAAAACCTTCGGCGCGATCGACGTGCCGAAGGACGACTATATCGTGATGCTGAGAGCCGCGGTGGATACACCGCATATGCCGTTTTAACTCAGGTTGGATGATCAGTTGGTCGCGTCGGCTGGTGGCGGCACATCGGATTTCGGCTTGCAGCCGGTCAGCCAAATGTCATAGATCGGATGCTCGACGGCGTTGAGGCCCGGGCTGTCGGCAAACATCCAGCCGGAAAAGATACGGCGGATCTTGCGGTCAAGCGTGATCTCGTCAACCTCGACAAAACCGTCGATCTTCTGCGCCTCGCTGTCGTCGCGCGAATAACAGACCTTTGGCGTCACCTGGAGCGCGCCATATTGCACCGTCTCGTTGACATAGACATCGAAGGTGGTGATGCGGCCGGTGATCTTGTCGATACCGGCAAAAACGGCCACCGGATTAGAAATCCGGGCTGCGAATGCAGTTTCTCCCACAGCCAATGGCGCCATCGCAACAAGTGCGCCGAGAACGAATTTGCGGGGAGAAATCATCATACGTGTCATATCCATACTGTCACTCTTGCGCCAAGCGCGTGAGCGACGCGCATCAGTGACTAGACTGCGATTATGGCCAATAAGCGTCAGTTGCCGGGCGTCCAGGCATCGTAGTCGCCGGTAACGCGGGGACGTTCCCCACTGCCGGCCATTGACCCTTCAGGGTAATAGGCGAGCGGCGTGCCGGTCATGTTAGGCTGGTGAGCCTTCTGCCATTCGCGCGGCTTGTAGCTTTCCTGCGACGGGGGCACGTCCGTGCGGTAATGCATCCAGCCGTGCCAGCCGGGAGGAATTGCAGAGGCGTCGGCATATCCCTTGTAGACGACCCAGCGCTTCGGCTTGCCCCAGGACGCCATCGGGCCTTCGTAGTAGATGTTGCCCAATTCGTCTTCACCGACCTTCTTGCCGTGCCGCCAGGTGAAGAAACGCGTCCCCATCGTCTGACCGTTCCACCAGGTGAATATCTGCAGCAGAAGTTCTTTCATGGGGCATTCCGTCGATTTGACATGATCGGATTGGACACGCGGGGCCGAAGAACGGCTTTCCTGCTTATGACGCCTGCGGTTGTTGATGTCCAGCGATTCTCAAGGCCTGACTATCTCAGCTTCATCTTGAAACCGGCATGGGTCCTGATGAACCCCTGCCGTTCATAAAAGCGGTGGGCATCGGTGCGGGCGGCGTTGGAGGTTACCTGGGCCAGCCGGCAATCCCGGCGCTTGGCCTCCTCGACAGCAAAATCCATCATCCGCGCGCCGACACCGCGACCACGCATGTCCGGTCTCGTCTGCACCGCCTCGATGATCATGCTGAGCGAGCCGCGCGATGTCAGCGTGCGGGTAAAAAGAAGCTGGAATGTGCCGACGACCTCGCCATTCAGTTCGGCGATGAAAAGCTGCTCGTTGGCGGAGTGATCGATGACATGAAAGGCGCGAAGATAGTCTTCGTAGGCATCCGCGTCGGTCGTATCGCCGTGGCCGCCCTTGTCGTCCTCGGCAAACATTGCGATCAGGGCGCCCAGGTCCTCTTCATGCGCCCTTCTGATGATCAGTTCGCCCATAGGACCTGCCTCCCCCATATTAACCTCAGTGCTGCTGCAACCGCTTTTCCATGATGATTGCGGGCAGGCCGGAATTCGGTGCGCCCCATTCCTCCATCCGGTCGACTTCGGAAAAACCGAGGCGCTGATAAAAGGACATGGCGCGGATATTCGGAAGAGCAACCTCGACCCGCATGATTTCCGCATCGGGGAAGCAGGTTTCGATCTCGGCGAAAAGATCGCGACCTATGCCTTCGTTCTGGCAGGACGGCCGGACATAAAGCTGATGCAGCATCACGGTCTTGGCCATTTTCGGATACACGGCGGCATAAGCGATGCCCCCGATCCGACGCCCGTCGTCGGCGACGAGGAATTCACCGTCCTTCTTGCCGATACGCGAGCGGATCGCGTTGGCGGTGTGCCAGCCACCCACCATCTGCGCAACCTTATCCGTTCCGTAGAACTGATCGTAGGTCGCGTGGAATGTCTCGCCCAGAAGGGCGCGGATCTTCTCCACGTCCTCCTGCCCGGCTGTACGAACGAAGTAGACCAAGAGGCTTATTCCTCGATGCCGAGCTTGGCCTTGACCAGTGCCTGGACGGCCTGCGGGTTGGCCTTACCGCCGGTCGACTTCATCACCTGGCCGACGAACCAGCCGGCAAGCGTCGGCTTGGCCTTGACCTTCTCGACCTGATCCGGGTTCGCCGCGATGATTTCGTCGACCGCCTTTTCGATTGCGCCGGTATCGGTGACCTGCTTCATGCCGCGCGTCTCGACGAGCTCTGCCGGATCACCGCCTTCGGTGAGCACGATCTCGAACAGGTCCTTGGCGATCTTGCCGGAAATGGTTTCGGACTTGATGAGGTCGATGATCGATCCGAGCTGAGCGGGAGAAACCGGAGTCTCTTCAATGTCTTTGCCGGTTCTGTTCAAGGCGCCCAGCAGGTCGTTGATGACCCAGTTGGCCGCCATCTTGCCATCGCGGCCTTCGGCAACGGCCTCGAAATAGTCAGCAATCGCCTTTTCCGAAACCAGCACCGACGCGTCATAGATCGACAGGCCGAGTTCGGCGACAAACCGAGCCTTCTTGTCGTCCGGCAGTTCGGTCAGGTCGGCGCGCATCCGTTCGATGAAGGCATCGTCGAATTCAAGCGGCAAGAGATCCGGATCGGGGAAATAGCGATAATCATGCGCGTCTTCCTTGGACCGCATCGAACGCGTCTCGCCCTTGCCCGGGTCGAAGAGGCGGGTCTCCTGATCGATCACGCCACCGTCTTCGAGGATGGCGATCTGGCGGCGGGCTTCGTATTCGATCGCCTGACCGATGAAGCGGATGGAGTTGACGTTTTTGATCTCGCAGCGCGTGCCGAAACCTTCGCCCGGACGGCGAACGGAAACGTTGACGTCGGCGCGCATCGAACCTTCGTCCATGTTGCCGTCGCAGGTGCCGAGATAGCGGACGATCGAGCGCAGCTTGGTCATATAGGCCTTGGCTTCATCGGAAGACCGCATGTCGGGCTTGGAGACGATTTCCATCAGCGCCACGCCGGAGCGGTTGAGGTCGACATAGGACATGGTCGGATGCTGGTCATGCATCGACTTGCCGGCATCCTGTTCCAGATGCAGGCGCTCGATGCCGATCTCGATATCCTCGAACTGGCCCTGGCGATCCGGGCCGAGCGAGATGACGATCTGGCCCTCGCCAACGATCGGATCCTTGAACTGCGAGATCTGGTAGCCCTGCGGCAGGTCGGGATAGAAATAGTTCTTGCGGTCGAAGATCGAGCGCTTGTTGATCTGGGCTTTGAGGCCAAGACCGGTGCGCACGGCCTGACGAACGCATTCCTCGTTGATGACCGGCAGCATGCCAGGCATCGCGGCATCGACCAGCGAGACGTTGCCGTTGGCAGGCTTGCCGAATTCCGTCGAGGCGCCGGAAAAGAGTTTTGAATTGGAGAGGACCTGAGCGTGAACCTCCATGCCGATGATCACTTCCCAATCGCCGGTGGCGCCGGGAATGAAGCGTTTCGGATCAGGGGTACGGACGTCGATCAGGGTCATCTTGGGCTCGTCTCATGCGTGAATTCTTTGAAGTCGTGAGGTAGAACAAATGCCGTGGTGGCGCAAGGCTTGTGGGCGCCGGATGGCAGCCGTCCGGCCAGACAAAAAAGCAGACTTCCGGAGTTTTCATGACGATCCAGACAATCCTGTCGCTCGCCGCAATGACGATCCTCTATAACTTGATCGTCTACGGGGTTTACTGGTGGGACAAGCAGGCGGCCCGCAACGGCACATGGCGGGTGCAGGAGACAACCTTGCTGCTGCTGGCCTTTGCCGGTGGAGGCGCCGGAGCGCTTGCCGCCCAGAGACTGCTGCGCCACAAGACCCGCAAACAGCCCTTTCCGGTGCTGTTGCCCTTGTTTTTCGGGCTGCAGATCCTGCTGCTGATCATGGCGACAGTGGCGCCCGATGCAGCGCTCACATTGCTGGAGAGGGTGAGCGCCGGCTAGAATTCCCTTCCATAAGCTTCGGTCGGGCTTTCCACCAATTGCTTCGACAGTCCGACGGACTGAACGTCGCGATCGATCTTCGGCGAATAGGCGACCGAGAGCCAATGGATGGCATAACCGTGCTTCTCGAAAAAGCCGATCGCCTCGTTGTTCTGCGCGTGGGTTTCGATCCGCGTCTTCTCAAAACCCTGGCGGACGACTTCCGCCTCGACTTCATCGAGTAAAGCCTTGCCAAGCCCCTGCCCCTGATATTGCGGATCGATCCAGAAATCCGAAATCAGCTCATCCAGATGTTCGCGCGCCGCCCAGCCGGCCAGATAACCATGCTGCTCGACGACGGTGATGGTGATCCAGGACGAGCGGGCAAAATTCAGGAAGGCACTGCGGGCATTGCCGCGCATATCGGCCATATCGCCGATCGCCTCCATCGCCTTTTCCCAGGCTCGAAAGCCGATCTCGGCCAGCATGTCCACATCGTCTTCCCGTGCGTTGCGCGTCGTGGCCATGCGTTCCCCTGTTGTCGGCACGATAGAAACATCGTGTCCGGAATTTGGCCAGAGGCAACGCTCCCATTCCCCGCCAGCCGGCGCCTAATCCACTTTCAATTGCAGACCCTTGCTTGGCAATTGACAAAACGCACGCCAACGCAACTTTAAGAGCATTGCGTACAAGAATTATGAGGCATACCTCCTCGATAGTGAGGTCGCGGCCTTACGTCGCACCCTTCCTGGGCAATTCGACATTTCTTGAACTCAATTTCTGAACTCAACACAAAGGAGCACATCGCCATGATGTCTCGTATCGGAGGGGTTATTACCGCTCTGCTCGGCCTCGCTATTCTCGGTTATGGAGGAAAGCTGGCGCTTGCGGGAGGTTCCCCGTTTTATGTCCTCATGGGGCTTGGCCTGACCGTTGCCGGCATATTGCTGATGATGCGGCGCCAGGCCGGCCTTTGGGTCTATGCGCTGACGTTGGCCGCAACCTTCATCTGGACGCTCTACGAAGTCGGGTTCGACAAGTGGCAGTGGATTCCGCGCGGTGCACTGGTCATTTTCCTCGGCATTCTTCTCAGCCTGCCTTTCGTCACCAACGGCCTGCGTGACCGACCGCAGAAGCTTTGGGCACCGAGCCTTGGCAATGGCGTCTTCGCCTTGCGCGCCGTCGTTGCCGTCATCGCGGTTCTCGGCGTCATCGCCTGGTTCTACGATCCGCTGTCGATCACCGGCAAGCTCGCCAAGACGGCCTCCGCGGATGTCGCGACCGATCCAAGCGGCACACCCTACCCTGCCAATGACTGGACCGCCTATGGTGGCACCAATCTCGGCCAGCGGTATTCGGCGCTGAAGGACGTCAATGTCCAGAACGTCAAGGGCCTCAAGGTTGCCTGGGAACACCATACCGGCGACCTGCGCAAGGCCGATCAGGATTCGTCCGAATACACGTTCGAGGCGACGCCGATCAAAGTCGATGGCGGTCTTTATTTCTGCACGCCGCACAATGTCATCCAGTCGCTCGAGCCGGAAACCGGCAAGGTCCGCTGGTCCTTCGACCCGATGATGAAGCGCGATCCGTTCTATCAGCACCAGACATGCCGCGGCGTGTCATGGAATGATTCGACCGCCTTTGCCGCTCCGGCCGACAGCGCTCCCGATCAGCAGGCAGCAACCGCTGCGGCTGTAGCCGAGTGCCCGCGCCGCATCCTTGCCTCGACGGTCGATGCCCGCCTGTTTGCGCTCAACGCCGATACCGGCGCCCTGTGCAAGACATTCGGCACGGACGGTTATGTCGACCTGATGGACGGCATGATCGATACCAACCGCGCCACCTACCAGCAGACATCCGCGCCGCTGGTGACCAAAGATCTGATCATCCTCGGCAGCGCGATCGCCGACAACTATTACGAAAACAATCCGTCGGGCGTCATCCGCGCCTTCGATGTGCGCACCGGCAAGATCGTCTGGAAGTTCGATGCCAGCAAGCCGAACGACACGGCACCGCTTGCTCCTGGCCAGCATTACGAACCGAACTCGGTCGTTGCCTGGACGCAGTTTGCCGCCGACGAAAAGCTCGGTCTTGCCTATATCCCGTTCGGCAACGCATCTCCCGACCAGGTCGGCATTTCGCGCACGCCCGAACAGGAGGCCTTCGTTGATGCGCTCGCCGCGCTCGACCTGAAGACCGGCCAGCTGAAGTGGAAATTCCAGACCTCGCATCACGATCTCTGGGATCGCGACAACCCTTCGCAGCCGGTTCTGTTGAACCTGCCGAAGGACGGCGTCGATACGCCGGCGATCATCATCCCGACCAAGATCGGCAATCTGTGGGTTCTCGACCGGACCAACGGCAAGCCGATCCTGCCGATCAGCGACGTGCCGGTGAAGACCAATACCGATATTGCCGGTGAAAAACTTTCGCCGACGCAGCCAATGTCGTCGCTCAACTTCACGCCGGCGCCGTTGCGCGAAGCCGACATGTGGGGTGCGACGCCGTTCGACCAGATGGCATGCCGCACGACCTACAACCAGTATCGTTATGACGGCAATCCTTGGACACCGCCGACGACGACCGGCTCGCTCGTATGGCCGGGCAATATCGGTGTGTTCAACTGGGGTTCGATCGCCGTTGATCCGGTCAACAAGTGGCTGATCGGCACACCGCAATATCTCGCCTATCTCTACCAGCTCTATCCGCGTCCGGCAGGTCAGCTCGACAAACGGATGTTCGGTGGCGACAATTCGGGCGGCGAATCCAAGCCCGGCAACGAAAACCTCGGCGGACCCTATGCCGTATCGATCCAGCATTTCCGTTCGGCGCTTGCCGCACCGTGCAATGCACCGGCCTGGGGCGTTCGCGTCGGCGTCGATCTGACGACCGGCAAGACCGCCTGGAAATACCGCAACGGTACGGTTGCCGGACAGAAGTTCGCCGGCGTCAAGTTCCCGATCCCGTTCGAAATGGGCATGCTCGCCCATGGCGGCACGCTGACGACCGCCGGTGGCGTGGCGTTTACGGCTGCTGCCCTCGACGACGCGATCCGCGGTTACGACATGCAGACCGGTGAAGTATTGTGGAAAATGGCGCTGCCCGCCGGTGGCCAGGCCACGCCGATGACCTATCGCGGCAAGGACGGCAAACAGTATATCGTCGTTGCCGCCGGCGGCCACGGCTCGCTCGGCACGACACCGGGCGATTCGGTGATTGCCTATACGCTCGACTGAGCAGCGACAGGATATTTTGAGATTGAAAAACGCGCCCGGAGACCGGCGCGTTTTTTTGTGTGCAGCGGATCAGTCTGGAGAGACGCTCAACGGAGCGCGTCGAGAGCAGTCCTCATCGCCGCCCATTCGCCTGCAAACGAACCGGTTGCGACCGGCTTGCCGGCGCGGCGATACCAGTAGGCGGCATTCCAGTCATCACCTTCGATGCGATGGCAGAGCGCATGGGCCCAGTCGAAGGGCGCCTCGCCTTCATTGGCCTGGCATAGATCATGAACGGCTGCCCAGTCCGATCCCATCGTGAAATCGTCGATGGCCAATCTGTCGAGGGTGGCGATCAGTGAGGCAATTTCGGGCTTCATCGCGATCTCCAGATGGTTTGGTCAGTCCAGCGGTTTTGCGAGATGGATCTTTTCAAGATCGACGCCCATGCTTTTCGAGGGCTCGATGCCGCGCCAGACGATCTTGAAACCGCAGCGCTCGTAAAGCCGGATCGCACCTGTGTTTCGGGCATGGGTTTGGATGGTTGCCGTCTCGTGGCCATCCGCCCTGATCCGGTCGCAGGCGTAAAGCACGAGCGCCCGGCCGATGCCCCTGCCCTGGCAGTCCGGCAAGACCCAGAGATCGGAAATATAGTTGCGCGCGCCATCGCGGGCACACCAGCCGACGACCCTGCCATCAAGCTCGGCAATCCAGATGTCGCCTTTGGTTTCGCCCGCAAAAATCTCGTAGGCCTTGCGGGTTCGCTCCAGCACATCGGCAGAAAGGTCGACGCCCTTGAAGGCGTCGCTGGATTGCCAGGCAGCAAAACCGACTTCGCCGACCATGATGTGGTCGGCGACAGTCATATTCCGTATGCTCAGTCCGCTTACCACCACTTGGCGGGGGTGAATTTCCCCGCGGCCTGTTCGATGACGTAAGCGGTGCGGAAGAGCGTTTCTTCCTCAAACGGCTTGCCGATGAGCTGCAGGCCGAGCGGCAGGCCCTTCTTGTCGAGGCCGGCGGGAACTGCAATCCCCGGAAGTCCAGCCATGTTGACCGTCACCGTGAAGATGTCGTTCAGGTACATGGCGACCGGATCGGCTGCGAGGTTTTCGTCGGCGATGCCGAAGGCAGACGACGGGGTGGCCGGGGTCAGGATCGCGTCGACACCGGCATGGAAGGCCAGTTCGAAATCGCGCTTGATCAGCGTGCGGACCTTCTGCGCCTGCAGGTAATAGGCGTCGTAATAACCGGCCGACAGAACATAGGTGCCGATCATGATGCGGCGCTTGACCTCGGTGCCGAAACCGGCGGCGCGGGTCTTTTCATACATGTCGGCAATGTCCTTGCCGTCGACGCGCAGGCCGTAACGAACGCCGTCATAACGGGCAAGGTTGGACGAGGCTTCGGCAGGCGCCACGATATAATATGCCGGCAGGGCGTATTTGGTGTGCGGCAAAGTGATGTCGACGATCTCGGCACCGGCATCCTTGAGGAAAGCGATACCCTGTTGCCAGAGCGCTTCGATCTCTTCCGGCATGTTGTCGACGCGGTATTCCTTCGGAATGCCGATCTTCATGCCCTTGACCGACTGGCCGAGCGCTGCTTCGTAATCCGGGATCGGCAGATCGACCGAGGTCGTGTCCTTCTTGTCGACCGAGGCCATCGACTTCAGCATGATCGCGGCATCGCGCACGTCGCGGGCGATCGGGCCTGCCTGATCGAGCGAGGATGCAAACGCAACCGTGCCCCAGCGCGAGCAGCGGCCATAGGTCGGCTTGATGCCGACCGTGCCGGTAAACGCAGCCGGCTGGCGGATCGAGCCGCCGGTATCGGTGGCGGTGGCGCCGGCGCACAGATGAGCGGCAACGGCTGCGGCAGAACCACCCGACGAGCCGCCCGGAACGAGCTGCTGGTTGGAGCCTTCGGCCTTCCACGGGTTGATGACGGGGCCGTAGAACGAGGTTTCGTTGGACGAGCCCATGGCGAATTCGTCCATGTTCAGCTTGCCGAGCATGACGGCGCCATCGTCCCAGAGGTTCTGGGTGACGGTCGATTCGTATTTCGGCTTGAAGCCGTCGAGAATGTGCGAGGCGGCCTGGGTGTGGACGCCTTCGGTGGCGAACAGGTCCTTGATGCCGAGCGGAATGCCTTCCAGCGCACCGACCTTGCCGGACGCGCGGCGTTCGTCTGAGGCCTTTGCCATTTCCATCGCCTTTTCCGGCGTGGTGGTGATGTAGGCATTAAACGTGCCGTTAAAGGCGTCGATTGCATCGACATAGGCCTTGGTCAGTTCGACCGAGGTGATCTCCTTGGAGGCGAGCTTCTCGCGGGCTTCGGCAATGGTGAGGCTGGTGAGTTCGGTCATGGTCTCTTCAAAATGTTCGAATGCGTGGAGAGGTCGGAAGCGCTCGAGTGTAGGAGCGGCTTATTCGACGACCTTCGGCACCAGGAAGAAATTGCGGTCGGTGACGGGCGCATTGGCGACGATATCGTCGGCCTTGTCGCCGTCGGTCACGGCGTCCTGGCGCTTGCGCATGTCCATCGGGGTTACTGATGTCATCGGCTCGACGCCGGTCACATCGACTTCGGAAAGCTGTTCGACGAAATCGATGATGCCATTCAACTCGCCGACCATGCGATTGGCGTCGTCTTCTGAGACGGCAATACGGGCAAGGCGCGCAACGCGCTTGACGGTGGCGAGATCGACGGACATGGCTCAACTCCGGGCAATAAAAATCCCCTCCGCTATAATGGCCATGCCCGCCCTTCGCAACAGGCAGCGCCGTTCATTTCACCGGCGCTGCATAATGTCTGGACTTGTCAGTAGCTGAGCGTCGTACCGGGTGTCGGCGTCTCGATACGGGTGCGGCTGCCTTCCATGCCCTTGACGAACTTTTCCGGCGTCTGGTCGATGATCGGGAATGTGCCGTAATGGCAGGGAATGGCGTGCTTGAAATCGAAGAAGCGCTGGCAGGCAAGAGCTGCTACGGCACCGCCCATGGTGAAGCGATCGCCGACCGGCACGAGGCCGATATCCGGCTGGTGCAATTCGTTGATCAGGCCCATGTCGGTGAAGATGTCGGTATCGCCCATGTGCAGCACGGACATTTCGTCATCGAAATGCAGCATCAGGCCGTTGGCCGATCCGAGCGAATGGGCGACGCCCATTTCATCAACCTGGCCGGAGGAATGCAGCGCCTGGGTGAAGGTCGCGGTAAACCCCTCGAAACCGACCGTGCCACCGGTATTGCCCATCTCGATCTTCTCGACGCCCTTGGTGCCGAGCCATGAGGCGAGATCGGCATTGGCCAGGACGACGGCACCCTTTTCCTTGGCAATCGCGGCGGTATCACCAACATGGTCGGCATGGCCGTGGGTGAGAAGGATATGGGTGATCCCTTCGGTCACGTCCTTCAAGTCGAGGCCGGCATCGGCGAAGGGCTGGTTATAGGACAGGAACGGGTCGATCAGGATTTTGGCCTTGGCGGTCTCGATACGGAACGCGGCGTGGCCGAGCCAGGTGATCTTCATGGGAAAGCATCCTTCAACATGGTCGAATGAGGGGGAACAAGACCAAATGAACTTTGATAGAAGGGAAAGGTCGAAACGGAGGTTTCGACGCGACGAAAGGAGGTGAGACGATTGAAAATCCGGGTTACGGTAATCGTTAGTTTGTTCGGTTGGCGCCTGACACTGACGATGAGCCGTTAACAGAACGGGGGTCGGGCGAAAGCCCGGCTCCCACCGGAAAGAAGGTCGTCTCACCTCCTCTGTCAATGATAGCACGGCACCCGGCGATTTCAAACTTCGCGATGGTTGTCTTGTGCGTCCGCGGCTTGATGATGCCGACCACCGGAAGCAGAGCAATCCGGCTGGCGCGACCGCCGACTGCGGTTGCAAGCAGCGGGGCCGTGGGCTAAGCGACCTGCAGCCGTTGCCAGCTCTTTTGAGCAATATCGGCAACGCCGCTCTTTTCAGGACCTAAGGACATAAAATGGCAGGCAATGACGACGACTATATCTATGACGAAGCAAGCGGCGAATGGCTGCCGGCTTCCGAGGCTGCGGCAAAGGCCGCTGCGGCTTCTGCAGTCTACGACAGCGCCGGCAATGTGCTTGCCGACGGCGATGCGGTCACGCTGATCAAGGATCTCAAGGTCAAGGGCGCCGGCCAGACGCTGAAGCAGGGTACCGTCATCCGTTCGATCCGGCTGACCGACAATCCGGAAGAGATCGATTGCCGGCATGATGCGATCAAGGGTCTGGTGCTGCGCACCGAATTCGTCCGCAAGAAAAGCTAGGAACAACACATGGCAACGCTGACAATCGAGGAACTCGCCGGACAGCTCGCGCCGAACCAGGCGATTGCCGGGCTCGACCTCGGCACCAAGACGATCGGCCTTGCCATGTCGGATCTCGGCCGTCGATTCGCGTCGCCACGAACGGTGATCAAGCGGGTTAAATTCACCCAGGATGCGGTCGTGCTTATGGATTTCGCGGCGAGAGAAAAGGTCGCGGCTTTTATCATCGGCCTGCCGGTGAACATGGATGGCTCGGCCGGTCCCCGGGTTCAGGCGACGCGCGCTTTCGTGCGCGCGATGTCGGACAAGACCGACCTGCCGTTCATCTACTGGGACGAACGACTATCGACTGTCGCGGCGGAAAGGGCTTTGCTGGAGATGGACGTGTCACGGGCCAAGCGCGCCGAACGGATCGATTCGGCGGCCGCCAGCTTCATTCTTCAGGGTGCGCTGGACAGGCTCTTTTCGCTGCGCACGTCGGCGACAGGCATGCCGGACGCCTGACGCTTCCGCCACCAGGCGGAAATCGCCTTTCTCTTGCGGTAGGCAATGATGGCAAAAACGATCAGGCTGTCGAATGCGATCGCACGAGCGACCAGCGGCGGGATCGTCTCCGGCGGGATACCGAGGATGTTGCCATAGACCTGGAACACGAGATCATGTGTGTTGCGGGTCAGCATGAAGAAACCGAAGCTCATGTCGTAATAGGACAGCCCGTACCAGCTGCCCAAAAGGGCAACCGGACCAGCCCAGAGTATCAAGAACCACTTCATGCGGCCTTACCTTCCAACTCTGCCAGATCCATATCCGCCGAGACCACCCATCGCGACAGCGCCATTACGCTCAGCACCACCGCAGGAACCGCGATATTGAGTGCCAATGCCGCAAACGCCCCCGTCAGGACCAAAAGCAGCGCACGCTGTCTGATGAATGTTACCACACCTGGCATTTGTGTTACGAAACCTGGTTAACAATACATTAACCAGCCTAGAGCTGCACCAGTGCAATGCAACGCAAACCACGCAGTATGGTTAATTTCGACGGGCCAACTGTGGACAAGCCGGGGTGCGGGATGCTGCCGTCAATCGACGAAACGCAATCTCAACGAAGCCGGGATTGGGTCTAGAGCGACGGCCTGCCAGTCCCGAACATGGAAAGCCAGACAAGCAGGCTACCCAACGGGTATTCGGTGGCGGCCGTCCAGCCTTTGACCTCGGACGGCAAGATGGCCGCGTTTCCTTGGCCTTGGCATATCGTTGACGCGGGAGATAAAGGGGGCCATCTAACAGGCATGCCGAAACACGAGAAGACAGACATCGAACTCCTGAGGACATGGGCGCTGCCGGCGGCAGCGACATTGGGATCTTCGGTCCGCGCCAAGGGGATTCTGCAGGAGATGCAGGCGCGGCTGCCTGCCGTGTCGAAAAAATCCGTCATCCTCGAAGGCAGCGATATCACCCTGGCCATGCCCGCGAGCGAAAAGGCTGCGTTCAATGCCGCGGTGGCCATCGTCACAAGGACGATGGCGGAGGCCGAAAACCTGCCTGTCATCCCGCGCGAGATTGAAGACATTCTCACCATCAAGACCAGCGAACGGCACCGCTGGCTTGCGGACGGACGTCTGCAGAGCGCCGGCACGAGGACGGTCAGGCTGAACGGCCGCGCGCGGCAGATTACATTCCATGTCTTCGACCCCCGGATCGTCGAGGACCTGCTTAATCGGGGTGCGGCGGACGAATGGCGCGAGCAGGATGCCGAAGCGAAGGCGGAAAAGCGGCTCAAGGCTGCCTATCAGGCGAAGCTGACGCGCTCTTTGAAGAAGGCGCCGGGCAAGACCTCGAAAACTGCTGGAGCTGACGAACACGACCCTGATCTACGGGGATGGGACGAGTTCGGGAGCGACGGTCTTCTTCGCTGACTTTACACCCTCGCAGGGCCTTTAATGGATGGTCAGGCGCCAAGGGCCTTCCCGCGGCTGATACCGATGGCAGCCCACCTGCCTAAAAGCTTAATCGAAGCCGGCCTTTCGCCAGACGGTACAGGGATCAGAACAAAGAAAGCAGCCGACGTATCGGCACGGCGTTTCACTTGCGGGTCACTGCAGGGCTTAGCCGTATATCGCTCGAACGAGACGGCGAACGGAAGCCGCGACCTTCTCCCAGTCCTTCTCCGTCTTCAACGGAACGCCGGCGAACTGGCCGCTGACGGAAGCGGAAATCACCAGATGCTGGATGGCGGCAAACAGGAGCGCATTGGTGGTCGCGGTATCGACGCCTTTGGGAAGGGTCAGCGAACCGCGCATCTTTTCCAGCCACTTGCCGAGCGCCTTCATGCGCGACTCGGACAGGCGACGGACCTGCGGCGTATCCTGCGAGACTTCCCAGGCGATGATCTTGCAGACCAGCGGGTCGTCCCTCAGGGCCTCCATGAAATACATGGAGAGCTTTTCCATCAGGTCGCCATAGGTGAGGATGAACATGCCGCCGGTATCCTGCGGGATCTTGTCGTTGACCCAGCTGCCGAGTTCCTCGCCGATCGCGTCGATCAGGCCGTCGAGGCCGCCGAAATAACGGTAGATCAACTGCTTGTCGCAGCCGGCGCGGCGTGCGACGGCATTGATGCCGAAACCCTGGAAACCCTGTTCGGCGAGAAGGTCACGGGCCGCATTGAAGATCGCCTTTTCGGTGCTCGCGCGATTGCGCGGCCTCAAGGCCATGCCTTGCTTGGTCATCGCGTCGGGCGTCATCGCGTCGGGCATTTGCAGCATTCGTCGCCGGTCTCCAGAAAATCCGTCGATGTCGGATAAGCTGCGAAAAGACCAGCGGCAAGCGGGTTGCGACATGATGCACAGAAATGCGGGCATTGCTTTCCCGCATTTTCCATGCACATTGGCGCTTTTACGGCATCTCCGGGCCTGTTGGATCAGAGATCGCCTTATCACCCGTCACATTCTCCATCGACATTCCCATGCTGACCATATTCGAAAGCATCCTGCCCGTTTTCCTGCTCGTGCTTCTCGGCATCGGCCTCAAGCGGACATCCGTGATCAATGCCAATTTCTGGGAAGGGATGGAGCAGTGCAGCTATTATGTGCTATTTCCCGCCCTGCTGTTCCAGACCATGGCAAGAGCCGATTTTTCCGACGCAAGCAGCGTCCATGTCAGCCTTATCGCCATCCTCGCCTTTACCACCATGTCGGTCGTTGTGCTGGCATCCTGGCCGGTACTCAAGCGCGGACGGATGACGCCGTCCACCTTCACCTCGCTCTACCAGACCTCGACCCGTTGGAACGGCTTCATGGCGCTTGCGATTGCCGCAAAGACGTATGATGCGCATGGGCTTGTTGTTGTCGGCATGGTGATGGCGGCGGTCATCGTACCGGTCAACGCCGGAAGCATTGCGGTTCTTGCCGTCTTTTCCGGGCGCAAGCGTGATTACCGCGCCATCGTCATCCGCATCCTCAGCAATCCGATGATCATCGCCACCATCCTCGGCATTGGCGTCAACCTGATCGGCATTCCGATCTACCGGCCGCTGATGGCAACCGTCGACCTCCTGTCGCAGGCATCGCTCAGCCTCGGCCTGATCACCGTCGGTGCCGGCCTCAAGGTGGCGGACGCGCTGAAACCCAGCATTGGCGTGCTGTCTGCCGTCGTCATGAAGCTGGTGGTCTTTCCGGTGCTTGCGATCGCAGTCGGCATGGCCGTCGGCCTCACCGGCACCAATCTTGCCCTTCTGGCGCTGAGCGCTGCCGTACCGACGGCGATGAACGGCTATGTGCTGGCCAAGCAGATGGGCGGCGATGCGGATTTCTACGCCGCCGCCGCCACGGTGCAGACGGCGCTTGCCTTCTTCACCATCCCGATCGCCATGTATCTGGCCAACTACGCCGCCATTTACGCCGCTGGGGGATAAAGCAGATCGACGATATAGCTGGCGTCGAAACGGGCATCGAGCATGCCGTAGGTTGACCGCCAGCCGCCGGCGAGACGCGTTTCGACATAGGCGTCGGCGATCTTGCCGGCACCAAGACGCGCCAGTTCGGCGGCACCGGCTGCGAGCGCCAGCTGCTCGACGAGAAGACGGGCCGCCCCTTCATCACGCTCGCACAGCGCCATGGCCGCCCTCAGGACCTCAACCGTCTTGCGGCCCGATGCGCCGAGATCGCGCTCGAAGCCCGCGAGAACCAGATCGAACAGATCGCGGCCACGCTGCAGGACGCGAAGAACGTCAAGCGCCATGACGTTGCCGGAGCCTTCCCAGATCGCATTGACCGGCGCCTCGCGGTAATGACGGGCGATCGGGCGTTCCTCGACGTAACCATTGCCGCCAAGGCATTCCATCGCCTCGTAAATCAGCGACGGCGCAATCTTGCAATTCCAGTATTTGACGACCGGTGTCATGACGCGGGCAAAGGCGGCATCGGCCGGGTTGCTGGCAGCACGATCAAACGCTTCGGCGAGACGGAAACCGAGCGCCGTGGCCGCCGCGACATCAAGCGCCATGTCTGCCAGAACCCGCGTCATCAGCGGCTGGTCGACAAGCTTCTTGCCGAAGACGCTGCGGCCACGCGTATGATGGACAGCCTCTGCAAGCGAGGCGCGCATCATGCCGGCAGAAGCGATCGCGCAGTCGAGCCTCGTCAGCGTCACCATGTCGAGAATGGTGCGGATGCCGGCACCCGGATCGCCGAGCAGGTATCCGAAGGCATCGGAAAACTCGACTTCGGCCGAGGCGTTCGAACGATTGCCGAGCTTGTCCTTCAGGCGCTGGAACTGCAGGCCGTTGGCGGAGCCGTCTTCCAGCAATCGAGGCACGAGAAAACAACTGACATCATCCCTGGTCTTGGCCAGCATGACGAAACCGTCGCTCATCGGCGACGACATGAACCACTTGTGGCCGGACAGGCGATAGATGCCCTCCCCCACCCGCTCGGCCGTCGACCGGTTGGCGCGCACATCGGTACCGCCCTGCTTTTCGGTCATGCCCATGCCCAGCGTAACCGCCGACTTCTGCATCGCCGGGCGGTTGGTCGAATCATATTTGCGCGACAGGATTTTTGGCGCCCATTCCTTCTGAACGCGGGGCGAGGCCATCAGGGCGGCAACGGATGCGCTGGTCATGGTCAGCGGGCAAAGATGCCCGGTCTCCAGCTGTGCCGTGAGATAGAAACGGGTGGCGCGAACCTTGTGTTCGTTGCCCTTGGCTTCCGGGATATTTTCCCAGATCGAAGAATGAAGGCCGCTCTGCATCGAGCGCCGCATCAGCGCGTGCCAGGCCGGGTGAAATTCGGTGATATCGAGACGCTCGCCACGCGGACCGTGGGTCTTCAGCTTTGGCGGGTTCTCATTGGCCATGCGCGCCAGTTCCTGCGCCTCAGGCGATGTAACATAGCGGCCGAGCTGGTCATATTCCTCGCGGATCGTGCGGTTGAGACCGCCCGTCAGATCGACCAGAAGCGGATCGGAGCGATAGGCATTGATGCCGGACCAGGGCGCAGGCTGGTTCAATTCGGCAAATTTTTCTTCGGCGCGGGTCAAGTCGTTCATGCTCCGCTTCTAGCGGAAGTTAACGGGAGTGGAAACGGCGCCGTTTGAGGAATTCGGCCGTTCTCAACAAAAGGTCGCAGTCATGGATTAGCCTACCGCGCGATTGATCATCCGGAGCCCAGCAGTCGTCAGCGCACCCCGGCTCGATAGGTGGGCAGATCAAGTGTCGCGAGTTCGCCTAAAACTATCGCGATTGCTTTTGCTACGCGCTGGCAAAGCTCACCGGCGAGCGGCTTTTCTATAAGGATGGCGATTTTTGCAAACAGATATACCGCTCGCCTGACCGCACCTTGGCTTGCGCATCATCCGCCGCCGCAACGATATGATGACGAACAAGCCGTAGATAACCTTAACGCCCGCTTGCAGCCTCTCGTCCCACGGCCTATAGACCGCCGAACGCAAGCGGAGACACGATCCATGGTCTTCTTCCCCCATCGCCACCTCCTCGGCATCAAGGGTCTTACCGAACAGGACATCACCTTTCTTCTCGACAAGGCCGACGAGGCCGTGAAGATTTCCCGGCAACGGGAGAAAAAGACGTCCACCTTACGCGGCCTTACGCAAATCAACCTCTTCTTCGAAGCCTCGACCAGAACCCAGTCCTCGTTCGAACTTGCCGGCAAACGGCTTGGCGCCGACGTGATGAACATGTCGGTCGGCAATTCTTCGGTGAAGAAGGGCGAGACGCTGATCGATACGGCGATGACGCTGAACGCGATGCGTCCCGACGTGCTGGTGCTGCGCCACTCGTCTGCCGGTGCGGCCGCACTTCTGGCGCAAAAGGTCGCCTGCTCGGTGGTCAATGCCGGTGACGGCCAGCACGAACATCCGACCCAGGCTCTGCTCGACGCACTGACGATCCGCCGCGCCAAGGGTAAATTGTCGCGCATCATCGTGGCGATCTGCGGCGATGTTCTGCATTCGCGCGTGGCGCGCTCCAATATCCTGCTGCTCAACGCCATGGGAGCGCGCGTGCGTGTCGTCGCGCCATCGACGCTTCTGCCTTCGGGCATTCGCGACATGGGCGTCGAAGTCTTCCACTCGATGGAGGAAGGCCTCAAGGACGCCGACGTGGTGATGATGCTGCGACTGCAGCGCGAGCGGATGGCCGGCGCCTTCGTGCCTTCGGTGCGTGAATATTTCCATTTCTACGGGCTGGATGCTGAAAAGCTGAAGGCTGCCAAGGAAGACGCCCTCGTCATGCATCCCGGCCCGATGAACCGCGGCGTCGAAATTGCCTCGGAAGTCGCCGACGGACCGCAGAGCGTCATCGAACAGCAGGTCGAAATGGGGGTTGCCGTGCGCATGGCGGTGATGGAGACGCTTCTCACCTCCAACCAGGGAGAACGCGCATGACGCCAAGCCTTTCAAAGAGCGCGGTCCTCAAGAATGTCCGCATCGTCGATCCGTCGCGCAATCTCGACGAGACCGGCACGATCATCATCGGCGATGACGGCCGCATCCTCGCCGCCGGCCGGCAGGCGCAGAACCAGGGCGTTCCCGACGGTGCTACGGTTCGCGACTGCAGCGGCCTTGTTGCCACACCCGGCCTCGTCGATGCCCGCGTCTACGTCGGCGAACCCGGTGCCGAGCACACGGAGACGATCGAATCGGCAAGCCGCGCGGCGGCTGCCGGCGGTGTCACCTCCTTCATCATGATGCCGGAGACCGATCCGGTGATCGACGACATCGCGCTGGTCGAATTCGTTCACAAGACCGCGCGCGACAAGGCGATCGTCAACGTCTATGCGGCCGCCGCCCTGACCAGGGGACTGGAAGGCCGCGAAATGACCGAATTCGGGCTTCTGCAGGAAGCCGGTGCGGTCGCCTTCACCAATGGCCGTCATGGGCTTTCGGATACGCTGCTTCTGCGCCGCGCGATGACCTATGCGCGCGAATTCGATGCGGTCATCTCGCTCGAACTCAAGGAAAAATATCTCGGCAACGGAGTGATGAACGAGGGCCTGTTTGCATCCTGGCTCGGTCTTTCCGGCGTGCCGAAGGAAGCGGAGCTCATTCCTCTCGAACGGGATCTGCGGATCGCGGCGCTGACCAAGGGCAAATATCACGCCGCCAAGATCTCGGTGCCGGAATCGGTCGAGGCAATGAAGCTTGCCCGCTCGCGTGGCGCCAACGCCACCTGCGGCATATCGATCAACCATCTGTCGCTCAACGAGAACGATATCGGCGAATACCGCAGCTTCTTCAAGCTGTCGCCGCCGCTTCGCACGGAAGACGATCGCAGCGCCATGGTGGATGCGCTTTCCGACGGGACGATAGACATCATCGTCTCCTCGCATGATCCGCAGGATGTCGACACCAAACGGCTGCCCTTCGCCGACGCCGCCGATGGCGCAATCGGATTGGAGACCATGTTGTCGGCAGCACTTCGCCTCCATCACGACAACCGCGTGCCGCTGATGCGGCTGATCGATGCGATGTCAACGCGGCCGGCGCAGATCTTCGGCCTTGAGGCTGGAAGTTTGAAGCCGGGCTCGAAAGCCGATATAACCCTGATCGATATTGACCATCCCTGGATCGTCTCCAAGGATGCAATCATCTCCCGGTCGAAAAACACGCCGTTCGATGAAGCGCGGTTCTCCGGCCGGGCGGTTGCAACCTATGTCGCCGGCAAATGCGTGCACGCAATCTGGGAGGATAGAGCGTGACCGAACTCCTCACCTGGCAGATCACCCTGCCGATTGCCGCCGGAGCACTGATCCTCGGTTATCTGCTCGGCTCGATCCCGTTCGGCCTGATCCTGACCCGCTCGGCGGGTCTCGGCGACATCCGCTCGATCGGATCGGGCAATATCGGCGCGACCAATGTTCTTCGCACCGGCAACAAGAAGCTGGCGGCGGCAACACTTCTGCTCGACGCGCTGAAAGCGACGGTCGCTGCCCTGATAGGGACGTATGCCTTTGGTCCGGAAGCGGGCCTGCTGGCAGGTTTTGCAGCCTTTCTCGGGCATCTTTACCCGGTCTGGCTCGGTTTCAAGGGTGGCAAGGGTGTCGCCACCTATATCGGCACTTTGCTCGGCGTTGCCCCCATCATGGTGCTGGTTTTCGCCGCCGTCTGGCTGTCGGTTGCCAAGATCAGCAAATATTCGTCCCTCTCGGCGCTGATCGCCACGCTCGTCGTGCCGGTGGTCCTGTTGTTCATGGACGAACCGAAGATCGCAACTATCATGGCGATCATGACCGTGATCTCCTGGGCCAAACACAGGGCCAATATCGAACGGCTGATTGCCGGCACAGAAAGCAAGATCGGCAAGAAAGGCTGAGGCAACCGGGGCGCGAGCGTCCCGTCCCGCACCAGAACCTCGCCTTGATCCGTCTCACACAAACGTGAAATTCCGCGTGCGCCTTGGATATTCGCAGGCGGGCGGCATTGGTCTAACCATCAATGTATCCGCACGGATATAACGAAGGAATTTCAGCGTGATCAGATATATAAGGCTACTGACCATCGCCTCGGCAATGGTCTCGGGCGCCTCATTCGCCAATGCCGCCGCTCTCAACGTCACCTATGCCGGGTCGATGGGTGTGGTGATGGAAAAGGCGCTGGGGCCGAGCTTTGCCAAGAGCAACGACGTCACCTACCAGGGACAAGGGCGCGGCGCTTATGCCATGGCGCGGCTGATCATTTCCAAACAGGTCCCCGCCGACGTCTTCGTTTCGATCACACCCGGACCGATGGACCTCTTGAAACAGGCTGGACTGGTCGACACGGCAGTTCCCGTTGCCAGCACCAGCATGGTGATCGCGTATAATCCGAAGGGAAAATACGGCGAGGCCTTCAAGGCCGCAGCGACCGGCACTGGTGGAAATAATCCGTGGTGGAAAATCCTCGAAACCCCAGGCCTCAAGTTCGGTCGTACCGATCCTGTCGGCGACCCGCAGGGCCAGAACATCATCTTCACCATGCTCCTGGCCGAAAAATACTACAAGCAGCCGAAGCTGGAGGAAACCGCGCTCGGCGAAGTGCTGAACCATGACCAGGTGTTCATGGAGGGCAGTATGCTGGCGCGGCTCGAAGCCGGCCAGATCGATGCGTCTTCGGGTTACAAGAGCGCCGTCATTTCGGCCAAGCTGCCCTATGTCGAACTGCCTGACGAGATCAATCTCAGCAATCCGACGGATTCGGCCAGCTGGTACGACACCGTCAGCTTCCAGGTGACTGGCGCAGACGGCAAGCAACAGACGCTGAAACCGCAGCCGCTGGTCTTTTACGCGGCCGTGCTGAAAAATGCGCCCAATCCGGATGCCGCGCAAAAATTCGTGGCGTTCATGAACAGCGCAGACGGCCAGAAGCTGTTTGCCGACAATGGCTATGACACACCGAAAGGCGATGAACTCTATCATTGATCCAATCCGGCCCGCAAAGCCGGCGGCCGGCTCGATGAGCCGGTCGCTCAGCCTTGGCCTCCCCGCCCCCGCCCTGTTCGCCCTGCCTGCCATCCTTCTTTGCATCCTGCCCTTTGCGGGGCTCGGCTGGGTGACGCGCTGGGATACGGTCCACCTTGCCTATGGCGACGGCGACGCGGTTGCCGTGTCGCTCGGGCTGGGGCTCGTTTCGATCATTCTCATCCTTGCGCTCGGCACGCCTGTGGCATTCTGGCTGGCACGGACACGTTCACGCCTGAAGCCGATCGTCGATGTCATGGTGCTGGCGGTGCTTCTGACCCCGCCGCTTGCAATGGGAATTCTGCTGCTTTCCGTCTACGGCCCCTATGCGACGGTCGGAGAACTGCTCGGCAGGATCGGCATCGAACTCAACAACAATGCCGGCGCCTTCATTCTATCGCAGGTCTACGGCGGGATCGCCTATTTCATCATGGCGGCAACGGCAGCGTTCGAAGGCGTGCCCGCCGATAACGAAGAAGCGGCAACCGTGCTCGGCGCCACCGGCATCCAGACCTTCCTGCGGGTCACGGTGCCGCTTGCCGTGCGCGGGCTTCTCGCCGGATTGATCGTCGCCTTCGTGCGTGTGATGGGGGAATTCGGCATCGTTACCATCTTCGCCTACTTTCCCCAGGGAATTCCGGTCAAGCTTTACGTCAATCTGCAGAATGAAGGCATCGACCAGGTCTATGCACTGCTGTGGCTGATGCTTGCCGTGACGCTTCCCCTGCCGCTCGCCGGCCTGTTTCTATTGAAACGCCGCGATCGGGCGTCAGCGTGTTAGGCCGAAACAAGGCTGCGACTTGCGGCATTCGCCGATTTTGCGATAACGTCTCGGATAATCGAAAGCAACCGTCAACCGGCAGGCCGGCAGTCTTCCGTCATCACCCATATCTTTGCCGCAGGACCTCAAAGCATGGCCGCCGACATCGGGGAAAAACGTGCAGGCATACGACTGACGGAAAGGCAGCGGATCGCCTGGCTGCGGCTGATCCGTTCAGAAAATGTCGGCCCGGCGACCTTCCGGCAACTCATCAATCACTACGGCTCGGCGGAAAGTGCGCTGTCCATGCTGCCGGAGCTTTCCCAGCGTGGCGGCGCCACGCGAACCTTGCGCATTGCAAGCGTTGCCGAAGCGGAACGCGAACTGGAAACCGCATACCGCTGCGGCGCCTCGTTCGTCGGCATCGGCGAGCCGGATTACCCGCCGGCGCTCCGACATGTCGATGGTGCCCCGCCGCTGCTGGCGATGAAGGGGGATCTTGCCAGTGCCACCCGCCCCTCTCTCGGGATCGTCGGCTCACGCAATGCTTCCGTCGTCGGCGCCAAGTTCGCTGCCATGATCGCCCGCCGCTGCGGCCAGGCCGGTTACGTCATCACCTCCGGACTGGCGCGCGGGATCGATACGGCAGCGCACAGGGCGGGCGTCGAGAGCGGCACGACCGCAGTTCTGGCAGGCGGGCTCGACCGGCCCTACCCGCCGGAAAATCTCGGGCTTCTGGATGAGATTACCGGCGGCGCGGGAATAGCCGTCAGCGAAATGCCGTTCGGCTGGGAGCCACGGGCACGGGATTTTCCACGCCGCAACAGGCTGATCGCCGGCATTTCGCTCGGCATCGTGGTGGTCGAGGCGGCGGAGAAATCCGGCTCGCTGATCACCGCGCGGATGGCCGGCGATTTCGGACGGATCGTGTTTGCCGTGCCGGGATCTCCGCTCGATCCGCGTTGCCATGGCACCAATGGCCTGCTCAAGCAGGGCGCGGTGGTGACGACCGGTCCGGAAGATGTGCTCGACGCGCTGGCACCCCTGTCGCAACTCGACTTGTTCGAGCCGCCGGTGATCGACGAACCGGACAAGCCGACGGGAACGATGCTGCCGCCCGACGACGAAGAGCGGTACAGGATCGTCTGCGCGCTCGGGCCGAGCCCTGCAGAGATCGACGACATCATCCGTCATACCGGCCTTCCGGCCTCGTCTGTCTATCTGGTGCTACTTGAGCTGGATCTCGCAGGGCGGCTCTACCGCCATCCCGGCGGGCTTGTTTCCATTGCGCCCGACGAATGAGCAGGGCCGCCTGCCCGACTGGATGTCACCGGCTTCGACATAGGCCATTTCGATAAGATAGCAGAGCATGTCTGCGCCTTCACCGGAGGCCACTTGCCGCAGCTCACCCAGCATCTGACGAATATATGCGACATTCTCGACCGAATGCCCCTCGCGGAGCCCACTCAAATGAATTGACATGCCCCATCCCTCACCAATCATCATATGAAATTTTATTCACCAGATTGAATATAGTGGACTTTATTAGAAATATTCATGATTGCAAGTCGCATAATAACTCTCATTGAGAGCATTCCTTGAAGTGCGCTAATTTCACTTAAGGCCTTGACCGGAGGACAAACGCCCTCCATGTCGGGAAGTCAAAGTTCCGCCTGGACCGAAAAGAGTTCCGGGTCTCGCTCTATTGCAGAGAAACAAAATGAATGTTGTCGTTGTAGAATCCCCGTCCAAAGCCAAGACGATCAATAAGTATCTCGGCTCGGGCTACAAGGTTCTCGCATCCTTCGGCCATGTCCGCGATCTCCCGGCGAAAGACGGGTCCGTGCTTCCCGACCAGGACTTCGAAATGTCCTGGGAGGTCGACAGCGCATCGCAAAAGCGGATGAAAGACATAGCCGACGCCGTCAAGGGCTCCGATGGTCTGTTTCTCGCGACCGACCCGGATCGCGAAGGTGAAGCCATCTCCTGGCATGTCCTCGATCTTTTGAAAAAGAAGCGCGTGCTCGGCGATATGCCGGTCAAGCGGGTCGTCTTCAACGCCATCACAAAGAAAGCCGTGCTCGACGCGATGGCCAGCCCCCGCGACATCGACGTGCCGCTGGTCGATGCCTATCTCGCCCGCCGTGCTCTCGATTATCTCGTCGGCTTCAACTTGTCGCCGGTCCTCTGGCGCAAGCTGCCCGGCGCCCGCTCGGCCGGCCGCGTGCAGTCGGTGGCGCTGCGCCTCGTCTGCGACCGCGAAAACGAGATCGAGCGCTTTGTTTCGGAAGAATACTGGAACCTCTCGGCGCTTTTGAAGACGCCGCGCGGCGACGAGTTCGAGGCCAAGCTGGTGCAGGCCGATGGCAAGCGCTTGGCAGGCCGCTCGATCAAGACCGGAGACGATGCCAACCGGCTGAAAACTTTGCTCGAAGGCGCGTCCTATGTCGTCGACACGGTCGAGGCGAAGCCGGTCAAGCGCAATCCCGGCCCTCCGTTCACGACGTCGACGCTGCAGCAGGCGGCGTCTTCCAATCTCGGCTTCAATGCGTCGCGCACCATGCAGGTGGCGCAGAAGCTTTATGAAGGTTTCGACATCGATGGCGAGACCGTCGGTCTGATCACCTATATGCGTACCGACGGCGTGCAGATGGCGCCGGAAGCAATCGATGCCGCCCGTGCGGCGATCGTCGATCAGTTCGGCAATCGCTACCTGCCGGAAAAGCCGCGCGTCTATTCCACCAAGGCAAAAAACGCCCAGGAAGCGCATGAAGCGATTCGCCCGACCGACTTCAACCGCACGCCGGACAAGGTGCGCAAGTTCCTCGACGCCGATCAGGCCCGTCTTTACGAACTGATCTGGAAGCGCGGCATTGCCAGCCAGATGGCGTCCGCCGAGATGGAGCGGACAACAGTCGAAATCCTCGCCTCCAATGGCGCAGACAGAGCGGGCCTCAGGGCGGTTGGCTCTGTCGTGCGTTTTGATGGCTTCCTCGGCGCCTACATGGACCGCCGTGACGAGGACGAAAAGTCCGAGGATGACGATGAGGATGGCCGCCTGCCGGAGATCAATGCGCGCGAAAACCTCGCCAAGCAGAAGATCAATTCCAGCCAGCATTTCACCGAACCGCCACCGCGTTATTCGGAAGCCTCGCTGATCAAGAAGATGGAAGAGCTCGGCATCGGCCGCCCTTCCACCTATGCCGCGACGCTGAAGACGCTGTCGGACCGCGAATATGTGGTCACTGAAAAGCGCAAGCTGATCCCGCATTCGAAGGGCCGTCTGGTGACGGCGTTCCTCGAGAGCTTCTTCACCAAATATGTGGAATATGATTTCACCGCCGATCTGGAAGAGAAGCTCGACAAGATTTCCGCCGGCGAACTCGACTGGAAACAGGTCCTGCGTGATTTCTGGCAGGACTTTTTTGCCCAGATCGAAGACACCAAGGAACTGCGCGTTACCAACGTGCTGGATGCCCTCAACGAGGCCTTGGCTCCGCTCGTCTTCCCGAAACGCGAAGACGGTTCGGATCCGCGCATTTGCCAAGTCTGCGGCACTGGAAACCTGTCGCTGAAGCTCGGCAAATACGGCGCTTTCGTCGGCTGCTCGAACTATCCCGAATGCAATTTCACCCGCCAGCTTTCCTCCGAAGGCGGCACGGATGCGGAAGCCTCCGGCCTCAACGAACCGAAGGCGCTCGGCGACGATCCGCATACCGGCGAGCCGTTGACGCTTCGCTCGGGCCGGTTCGGACCCTATATCCAGCGTGGCGACGGCAAAGAAGCCAAACGCTCCTCGCTGCCAAAGGGCTGGAAGCCGGAAGACATCGACCACGAAAAGGCGCTGGCGTTGATCGGCCTGCCGCGCGACGTGGGCCAGCATCCCGAGACGGGCAAGATGATCTCGGCCGGGCTCGGTCGTTATGGGCCGTTCCTGCTGCATGATGGCGGTTATGCCAATCTCGAAAGCATCGAGGACGTGTTTTCGATCGGCCTCAACCGCGCAGTGACGGTGATTGCCGAAAAGGCAGCAAAGGGTCCGGGTGGACGTGGGCGTGGCACGCCGGCGGCGCTGAAGGAACTCGGCGATCATCCGGATGGCGGATCGGTGACGGTACGCGACGGCAAATACGGGCCTTACGTCAATTGGGGCAAGGTCAACGCGACATTGCCGAAGGGCATGGACCCGCAATCCGTGACGATGGAACAGGCGATGGCGCTGATCATCGAAAAGGGTGGCAAGGCATCATCGGGCAAGGCCAAGGCCAAACCGAAAAAGGCAGCCGCTGCCAAGGCAGACGGCGAGAACAAGACGAAGACCGCGGCCAAGAAGGCGCCTGCCAAAAAGGCATCGGCCAAGAAAGCTGCTCCGAAGGCAAAGAAGACGGATACGTGAGCGAAGAGCAGGACGACGACAACAGATCGCACCGACAGCGGAAACGCACAGAGCGAGCCGAACGGGGTATGGCCGCCGGCTCGAAAGGCCGGCCCGCGATCATCCAGGGCGCCATTCCGCCGCGCGAAGTCCTGCTCGAATTCATCTCCGACAACCCGGACAAGGCATCGAAGCGTGAAATCTCCAAGGCTTTCGGGCTGAAAGGCGAGACACGCGTCGAGCTGAAGGACCTGCTGCGCCAGCTCGAAGACGAAGGCCTTTTGACCAAGAACCGCAAGTCGCTGGCGCGGCCGGGCGCCCTGCCGCCGGTTACCGTTCTCGACATCACCACCCGCGACAAGGACGGCGAACTGATCGGCCGCCCTGCCGAATGGCCCGAGGATCAGGGGGCGGCACCGGCAGTGCTGATCCGCCAGTCGTCGGATAACCGTGGCAAGGGCAAGGCCCCGGCTGCTGGGCTCAACGACCGGATTCTCGCAAAGATCTTTCCGAACAAGGACCGTTCCGGCCCTGCCTATACGGCCCGTGTGATCAAGGTAATCGACAAAAGGCGCGGCGCTTCGCTCGGCGTCGTGCAGAAACTCGCCGATGGCGAAATACGTCTTTTGCCGACCGACAGGCGCGGCGAGGAAATGGTCATCGAGCCCGATGGCATGGGCGATGCCAAGGATGGCGATCTGGTCGAGGCGGAAACCGTTCGCAGCGGCCGTTTTGGCCTGCCGCGTGCCCGCGTTCTGTCTGTGGTCGGATCGGTTGCGTCCGAAAAGGCGATCTCGATGATCGCGATTTATTCACATGGCATTCCGCATATCTTCCCCAAACAGGTGATGGATGAAGCGGAAGCGGCCAAGGCTGCGACGATGGTGAAACGGGAAGACTGGCGCGACGTGCCGCTGGTGACGATCGACCCGGCCGACGCCAAGGACCATGACGACGCCGTCTATGCCGAACCGGACGCGTCACCCGACAATCCCGGCGGTGTGATCGTGACGGTCGCGATTGCTGATGTCTCCTGGTATGTGCGCACCGGTTCACCGCTCGACCGCGAGGCGCTGAAGCGCGGCAATTCCGTCTATTTCCCCGACCGCGTCGTGCCGATGCTGCCGGAGCGGATTTCCAACGATCTCTGCTCGCTGCGCGAAGGCGAGGATCGCCCGGCGCTTGCCGTGCGGATGACGTTTTCGAAGGAAGGCCGGAAGGCCGGCCACACGTTCCATCGCATCATGATGAAGAGTGCCGCCAAGCTGTCCTATCAACAGGCGCAGGCCGCAATCGATGGTCGGCCGGACGACAAGTCCGGGCCGCTGCTCGAGCCGATCCTGAAGCCTCTGTGGGACGCCTACCGGATCATGAAGATCGGTCGCGACCGCCGACAGCCGCTCGAACTCGACATGCCGGAACGCAAGATCCTGTTGAAACCCGACGGCACCGTCGACCGGGTGTTCGTGCCGGAACGTCTGGACGCGCACAAGCTCATCGAAGAGATGATGATCCAGGCCAATGTCTGCGCCGCCGAAACGCTGGAAAAAAAGAAACAGGCGCTGATCTACCGCGCCCATGACGGGCCGTCGCTGGCCAAGCAGGAAACGCTGCGCGAGTTTCTCGCCACGCTCGGCATTTCCATGGCCAAGGGCGGCAACATGCGTTCCAACTCGTTCAACGGCATCCTGTCGCAGGCGCAAGGCACGCCGCATCAGATCATGGTCAACGAGATGGTGCTGCGTTCACAGAGCCAGGCCGTATACAGCCCGGACAATATCGGGCATTTCGGCCTCAACCTGATGAAATACTCGCATTTCACCTCGCCGATCCGTCGTTATGCCGACTTGATCGTACATCGCGCACTGGTCGGTTCGTTGGGCCTTGGAGACGGCGGCATCAGGCCGGAGGAGGAAGCGCAGCTCGACGACATCGCCGCGGAAATCTCGACCTTCGAGCGCCGGGCAATGGCTGCCGAACGCGACACCGTCAACCGTCTCGTCGCCCATCATCTCGCGACACGCATCGGTGAGGATTTCGAGGGGCGGATTTCCGGTGTCACCAAGGCGGGCCTGTTCGTCTCATTGCCGACCTATGGCGCCGATGGTTTTGTGCCGATCTCGACGATCGGCAACGACTATTACATCTATGACGAAGCGTATCAGGCGCTGTCGGGTGAGCGCAGCGGGCTCGGATACCAGCTCGGGGACATGGTGGATGTCAGGCTGAAAGCTGCCATACCGCTTGCCGGCGCATTGCAGTTCGAGATGCTGAGCGAAGGCAAGAAGCTGCCGACAGCGACGCGCTCGTTCCACAAGACCGGCAGACGCAACCGGCCAGGCGGCGGACCGAAAAAGCCTGGCACGCGCCCTCCCCGCGGCCGCGGGAGGTAAGATGAACGAGCGCGCAGGATCGACCGTCAAATATGGAGGCCAGCGCGAGGCGGAACGGCCATTGGGCCGCTCGATCAAGCGTGGCCTCAAGTGCCGCTGCCCGAATTGCGGTGAAGGCCGGTTGTTTCGTGCCTTCCTCAAACCCGTCGATCATTGCGCCGTCTGCGGCGAAGACTATACGCCGCAGCGCGCCGACGACCTGCCCGCCTATCTGGTCATCATCATCGTCGGCCATGTGCTGATGACCGGCTACATGCTGACCGACATGATCTGGCGGGCGCCTTTCTGGGTGCATGCGGCGATATGGATACCGCTTGCGGTGCTTTCGGCGATCGCAACAATCCAGCCGATCAAGGGCGGTGTCATCGGATTGCAATGGGCCAACCGGATGCATGGCTTTTCCGCTACCAGCGGCAAGGACAACGCCGATATCGATGGCCCGCAGCGGTGATCGCCGAGAGCGTTGATAAACGAGAGGCGCTGGAAAAAGGCAGCGGGCCAAGCACGGTTGGCGTGCGCATCCACGACGCCGCATCGCTGATCCTCGTCGATCGGTCGCTTTCCACCCCCCGCATCCTGATCGGACGGCGGGCAGCCAAACACGTGTTCCTGCCCGACGTCTATGTCTTTCCCGGCGGTCGCCGCGATCGCGGCGACCATGCGCTTCCGTTCAGCCGCGACCTCAATCCGCAGGTCATGGAAAAGCTGATGGCGGGCGTGCCGCGGCGCATGGGCCCGGCCCGCGCCCGGGCACTCGCACTCGCTGCCCTGCGCGAATTGCGGGAAGAAACCGGGATAAAAGCGGCCGGCGCAGATGGTCCCGATCTCAGCATGCTGCGTTATGTCGCGCGGGCCGTCACGCCGCCCGGCCACCCGCGCCGCTATGACACCCGCTTCTTTCTTAGCTTTTGCGAAGGCAGTGTCTTCGACATGTCGCATTTCGGCGATACGGACGAGCTGGAGGACGTGCAATGGCTTGACATTGCAACAATTTTTAGTCTGAAACTCGCGCCTATTACAAAGACGGTGCTGGAAGACGTCGAAGACCTGATAAAGCTCAATCAGTCTTTGCCCTTCGGAACCCCCGTTCCCTTTTATTCGATGCGTCACGGGCGTTTCGTCCAGAGCCGACTGTAAGGAAGAGTGAATGCCGCAGCCGACGACCGACGAAAACGGGCATGTCGAGACAATCCACTGGTCATCGCTGGCCGCCGCCATCGCCGCAATCAGCGCGGTGGGGATCGCGATCGGCCTCGGCCTGCCGCTTTTGTCCATCATTCTGGAAAAGCGCGGCATTCCATCGACGCTGATCGGGCTGAACGCCGCCATGGCCGGCATTGCCTCGATGCTGGCTGCACCGGTCACGACCAAACTCGCGCATCGCTGCGGCGTGGCGAGGACGATGATGTTTGCCGTGGTCGTCGCTGCGATCAGCGCACTCGGCTTCTATTATGCGAAATCGTTCTGGATGTGGTTTCCGCTGCGCTTCACCTTTCACGGCGCAACGACGACGCTGTTCATCCTGTCGGAATTCTGGATCAATGCTGCTGCGCCGCCGCGCCGCCGTGGTCTCGTGCTCGGCATCTATGCCACGGTGCTGGCCATCGGCTTTGCCGGCGGGCCGCTGCTGTTTTCGGCGCTCGGGAGCGACGGCGTGATGCCTTTCCTCGTCGGCGCGCTGATCATTCTTCTGGCGCTGATCCCCATCTTCATTGCCCGGCATGAAAGCCCGGTTCTCGATACGGCGCCGGAGCGGCATTTCCTCCACTACATCTTCCTCGTGCCCACGGCGACCGCCGCAGTCTTCGCTTTCGGGGCGGTTTCAGCCGGCGGTCTTTCGCTGTTTCCGATCTACGCATTGCGCGAACAGTTGCAGGAATCGCAGGCGGCTGTGCTGCTGACCATCATGGGGATCGGCAACATGGCCTTCCAGATCCCGCTCGGCCTGATGTCGGACCGTTTGCACGACCGTCGCCCTCTTCTGGCCGGCATGGCGATCCTCGGCGTGCTTGGCTCGCTCGCCCTGCCGTTGCTGATCCACAACTGGGTGCTGATGGCGATCATCCTGTTTTTCTGGGGCGGCTGCGTGTCCGGCCTCTATACGGTCGGGCTTGCGCATCTTGGAGCGCGACTCACCGGCGCGGATCTGGCAGCCGCAAACGCAGCCTTCATTTTCTGTTACGCGGTGGGAACGGTCGTCGGCCCGCAGGGGATCGGCGCGGCCATGGATGTCGTCGGAAACAGCGGTTACGCCTGGACACTGGCGGCTTTCTTCGGCTTTTACGTGCTCGTGGCGCTCAGCCGACCGCTTTTCCAGTCAAAACGGAGTTGACTTTTGGCTCGCAATTTGTAATTTCGCGCCAGATTTAGCTGTGGTGCACACCGCGCCAGCGGCTTCCTATTTGTTAGAGGCAGAACAACCATGGCGAAAGCTACGACCATCAAGATCAAGCTGCTGTCGACGGCTGACACCGGTTTCTTCTACGTCACGACGAAGAACAGCCGCACGATGACCGACAAGATGACCAAGACCAAGTATGACCCGGTTGCGAAGAAGCATGTCGAGTTCAAGGAAACCAAGATCAAGTAAGACTTGATAATGGGTTTTAGAAAAAGGCGCCGACCATTGGTCAGGCGCCTTTTCTTTTGTCCGGCATGCGGCCTCACTCCCTGCCCTGCGGACCAGGCTTTCCGTGCAATTCCAGAAGCCAAACGGTTGCAGAGTTTTGCAACTTCCGGTCCGGAAACGAAAAAACGCCGCATCCCGTAACGGGAGCGGCGTTTAAAATTGGGGGTCGACCAGCCTGCAATAACGGCACGAGGAACCGCATTGGCATGCCTGCCGGTCGACCGACCCCACGACCCAGGAGATGCGGCGGACCTGAGCATCATGGGGTATGACGGTGCCGCTTAAAGGCACATGTTTGTCGTTAGGGTCAAAATTGCGCAAAGTAAAAAGAAAATCAATAGATTCTTAACTGGGCGGAAAAATTGGTTCCACTGTTGGTTAAAATTTACGTGCTCTGCCGCAACGTCAAGTAAGCTTTGCCAATAGCGTGGAAGTAAATCCGCCGGCGAGATCGATCTAAATTCTTGACGAGAACAACTTGCGATCGATCAAACCCGACGGAGACCGGCGATCTCGATGATATTGCAACCGCTAGACATCGTATATCCTTGCCGTCTACCTTGAGCCGACGAATGTCGCAGAGGTTAAAATACTGAAAGTGCCCATGCCAACTGTCTTGGCGCAGTCAGCACCAAGCACTTCCAAGGCGCCAAAAATCTGTGATTATTGCAGTTTGCATGGCAAAAATCGGCGATTAGAGCCGCCGCACGACACCAATCTGACAAAAAAGTGACCGGAAGTCAGGTCATAAGTTCCGATCAGGCGGCGTTGGCGACCACTCGATTGCGGCCCTCGGCCTTTGCCGTGTAAAGCGCCTGATCGGCCTGCTTCAACAACTGTTCGGGCGTTTCGGCTCCGCTGATGCTGCAGGACAGACCGAAGGACGCCGTCAAATTCAGGGCGGTGCCAGCGCTTTTCAGCATGAATGGCGTCTTCTCTATGATCGCGCGGAGGCGCTCGGCAACCGCTGCTGCGGCCGCCGGATCGGTGTCCGGCATGACGACCACAAATTCCTCGCCGCCATAACGGCAGGCGAGATCCGCACCGCGCACCGTCGAGCGGATACGCGTCGAAAATTCCCGCAGCACGTCATCGCCAGCATCATGTCCGTATGTATCGTTTACCGACTTGAAGCGGTCGATATCGATCAGGCAAATCGACAGCGGGCGCGAACGGACGGCTGCGCGGGTAAACAGGATCTTCAGGTGATTGTCGAGATAGCGGCGATTGTTGAGCCCCGTCAGGCCATCGGTGACGGCCAGTTCGATCGTCTGCTTGACGCTCATCCGTAAGCGATCATTGTAACGCTTGCGCTTGACCTGGGTCAGGGTGCGCGCGAGGAGCTCATTGGGATCGATCGGGCGGACGATATAGTCATTGACGCCGAGATCGAGCGCGCGAACGATCATGTCCTCGGCGCCGGTTTCCGCGGCAAGCAGGATCGGCAGAAAGCGGGTCCGCTCCAAAGACCGGAGCTGCGAGCAGAGCCGAAGCGGATCATAGTCATCGAAATTGGCGTTGACGATCACCAGGTCCCAGGCGCTTTCGGCAGCCTCGAACAGCGCCGCCTGGGGATCAGAGATGGCGACGACGTTGCAGACGGGCTTCAATGCCTTGATGATGCGCTCCTGCGAGCTCGCGCGGCCATCGACGAGCAGAACCTGCGCGCTGTCGTCGCGCCCCTCGACGCCCTTCAGCATGTCTTCCAGTACGAGGTTGTGGGTCGTATCCGCGCGAATGCGCAATTCGTCGCTCAGCGTCTTCAACCGCACAAGACTGCGGACGCGCGAGATCAGCTGGATATCGTTGACCGGCTTGGTGAGAAAGTCATCGGCACCGGCTTTCAGTCCACGCACGCGGTCCGAAGGCTGGTCCAGCGCCGTCACCATCACGACCGGGATATGAGCGGTCTTCGGATTGGCTTTCAACCGCTCGCAGACTTCAAATCCATCGATTCCGGGCATCATGATGTCGAGCAGGATGAGGTCGACATTGGTATTGTCGCAGATCGACAGCGCCTTGTAGCCATCATCGGCCGTTAGAACATCGAAATATTCGGCAAGAAGCCGGGCTTCGAGCAGCTTTACGTTTGCCGGAATGTCGTCGACGACCAATATCCGTGCTGTCATACCCGTGTTCCCCGCTTCATGCGTCGCCCAGATAGGTCTTTATCGTCTCAATAAATTTCGGCACCGAAATCGGTTTCGACACGTAAGCCTCGCAGCCCCCCTGGCGAATGCGTTCCTCATCACCCTTCATCGCGAAGGCGGTGACCGCGATGACCGGGATGATGTGCAGTTCATCGTCTTCCTTCAGCCATTTGGTGACCTCAAGCCCCGAGACCTCCGGCAGCTGGATATCCATCAAGATGAGATCCGGGCGATGCTTGCGCGCAAGATCGAGTGCTTCCATACCATTGCGCGTCTGAATCGTTTCATAGCCCGACGCCTCAATCAGATCGCGGAAGAGCTTCATGTTCAGCTCGTTGTCTTCGACAATCATGACCCGTTTGGGCATTGCGATCCGTTCCTTAAATCGCGCCTTCAAAAGCATATCTTCGATATATAAGCTCCGGTGCGATCGATTCCGTGGAGCCTGCTCCGACAAGGCTAAGGCCATTTAGTTGAAAAGAGGTAACTTCCCGCCAATGCCACCGAAAGCAAATCTACAAGAGCCCGCGGCAAAACAGGCGGAGGAAACTGCTGCAGCGGTCCTCGGCTGGCTGGCCGGCGAGCCGGACATGCTGCAACGCTTCCTGTCATTATCGGGCGTTGCTCCGAACCAGATCCGCTCAGCCATGACAGAACCCGGTTTTCTCGCCGGCATGATCGACTTCGTGATGGGACATGAACCGACACTTCTGGCCTTCTGCGAAGCGACAGGAACGAAGCCGGAAACGGTGGTGGCGGCATCGCATCACTATTGCGGCCCCTATATGGGATCGGGTGATTATTGAGATGAGCGAGATACTTGACCTTTCCCATGTCCGGGTTACCGACAGGCCGCTGGTCGTCTGCGATGTCGACGACGTGGTGCTGAATTTTTTCGCTCCATTCGAGGACTATCTGAAAAAGGACGGTCTGGAACTTCTGCCCCGCTCCTTCCGGTTGACCGGAAATATCGTATCGGTCGAAACGCAGGTGGCTTTGGAGGAGATTGCGGTCAAGCAGCTGATCGGTTCGTTTTTCGAACGGCAGGATGAATGGCAGACGCCGTTCGACCAGGCGACCGACACGCTGCATGCGCTCGCCCAAGATGCGGACGTCATGTTCCTGACTGCCATGCCCCCACGATACAGTCAGGTTCGCCGCCGGCTGCTCGACCGTCTCGGCCTCGATTTTCCGCTGGTCGCAACGGAAGAACCGAAAGGTCCGGTGATGCGCCGAATTCACGGCGATCGCTTGTTTGCCTCGGCATTCATCGACGACATGGCGCATAATCTCCATTCTGTCCGCGACCATGTGGATGGCTGCCTTGTCTTGCATATGATGCCGGATTCGCCGCTGCATCTGCTTGCCCCCAAGCCGGACGACGGCATCGCCAGAGCGGTGGACTGGCCGCATGCCGGCGAGTTGATCCGCGCACATATCGCCCGCACTCCCTCACCCTAACGTCAGCCGCATCAGCGGCCGCCCTGGCTTGCGGCTGGCGATCTCGACAAAACCCGCAGAGCGGAACACGCTGGCAGACCCGACATAAAGACCGGGTGAATTGGCGGTGTTCGCATGCTCCATCGGACAGCTTTCAACGAACCGGGCGCCGTGACCCGCAGCAAAATCGACGGCAGCCTTGAGGATAAGGTGGCTGTTGCCCTGCCCCCTGAAGCGCCGGCCGATGAAGAAACAGCTGACGGCCCAGACATTTTCGTCCTCCGCATCGCCCGGCTCAAGCGGCCGCGATACCGCGCGTGGCGAATTCCATTGCGGGACATCCGAACGCGGCCCGACCTGTATCCAGGCGGCCGGCACGCCGTCGACATAACCGAGCATACCGGGCGGAGGCCCGGCCAAAATCCTTTGGCGGATGAAGTCCCGCTTGTCATCGCGGCGAAGCAGTTTCCGCTCCGCCGGCCGGATGCGGAAATAGGTGCACCAACAGCCGTAACAGGCACCGCTCGGGCCAAACAGCAGGACGAAATCGGCCCATCGGTCCGGCGTCAACGGACAGGCTTGAAACGCATTCATGCATTCCCCCCGCATACCCTTGAGGAATGCCAGGTTAGCGCCTATTGTGCAGATGTTCAATCTTTGTTCCAGGCGAGTTTATTCGACATATGGCGTCTCCGGCCGACAACATGACCGGCTTCTGTCGCGACTGCCTTGCCGAGCAGAAGGCAGAACAGCGCCGATGCCGATCCTGCGGCTCGCCACGCCTCGTCTATCACCGCGAGCTTTACGACCTGACGCTGGCGCATGTCGACTGCGACGCCTTTTATGCAACGATCGAAAAACGGGACAATCCGGAGATTGCCGACAGGCCGGTGATCATCGGCGGCGGCAAGCGCGGCGTCGTGTCGACAGCCTGCTACATCGCCCGCATCAGCGGCGTTCGCTCGGCAATGCCGATGTTCAAGGCTCTGGAGCTTTGCCCCGATGCCGTGGTGGTCCGGCCGAATATGGAAAAATATGTCGCCGTCGGACGGCAGGTGCGGCAGTTGATGATGGAGCTGACGCCTCTCGTTCAACCACTTTCGATCGACGAGGCATTCCTCGAACTGGCGGGAACCGAGCGCCTGCATCGCGACCCACCGGCGCGCATTCTGGCACGGCTTGCCAAACGTGTCGAAAGCGAGCTCGGCATCACGATTTCGGTCGGCCTTTCCTATTGCAAATTTCTCGCCAAGGTGGCCTCCGATCTGCAGAAACCGCGCGGCTTTTCCGTCATCGGCGAAGCGGAGGCGCGGGATTTTCTGGCGCCCCGACCGGTCACCACGATCTGGGGTGTCGGCAAGGCTTTCAACAACACGCTTGAGGCTGATGGCATCCGCACGATCGGTCAGCTCCAGCAGATGGAGGAAGGCGCGCTGATGCGACGCTACGGCTCGATGGGCCAACGGCTTTACCGGCTTTCCCGGGGCATGGACGAGCGTGACGTGCATCCCAACGACCCGGCCAAAAGCGTGTCTGCCGAAACCACATTCTTCGACGACATTTCCCGCCACGACGATCTGGTCCCCATTCTTCGTCGTTTGTCCGAGAAGGTTTCGGCACGTCTGAAGAAGCACGAGATTGCCGGCCATACTGTCGTCCTCAAGATGAAAACGGCGGACTTCAGGAGCCGTACGCGCAACAAGCGGCTGGAAGACCCTACCCAGCTTGCCGATCGGATCTTTCGTACAGGACTGTCGCTGATGGAGCGGGAAACCGACGGCACCAAATTTCGCCTTCTCGGCATCGGCGTGACCGATCTGTGCGATCCCGCACTCGCCGATCCGCCTGACCTCGTCGATCATCAGGCAGGCCGCCGGGCGGCAGCGGAAGCGGCGATGGACAAGCTTCGCGACAGGTTCGGAAAAACGGCGGTGGAGACCGGATACACGTTTGGCGACAAGCGCCGCTAGTCGCCAAAGAGGCACTCCCACGGTGCGCTTTTCATCGCGCTCAGTTCACCAGGGGGCTTCATGCAAACGACGGTGGTCGACGCCGTCGGCTCGCCATCCATAACGAACCGGCGACGCTCAGCGATAGTATTTTTCGGCCTACCCTGAAGCGCCGGAACCAGCTTGCCGGCATGGCGTTGAAGCGAGTGATGAGCGGGACAGACTGATCAAGCAGACACACGCCGCTCCTCGAACCCAATAGGAGCAGATCATGGTAAGCGGTCAACTGAAAGCCCTGCTCGGCGTTCTCGCCGTCGCCGGCTACCAGAACAGGGACAAGATTGCAGAAGTCCTGCGCGGCATACAAAATCCGCAACCCGAGGGATCACAGCAACCCGATGGGTCCCCACCATCGCCGGATGCCGGCGCTGCCCGGCACGGCGGGCTTGGAGATATTCTCGGCAGCCTGACAGGCGGAGGCGGCAGCGCAGGTGGCCTTGGCGGATTGTTGGGAGGGCTTACGGCCGGCGGCATCCTGAGTGGCGGGCTTGGCGATCTTCTGGAAACCTTCCAGCAGAACGGTCAGGGCGACAAGGCCAAATCCTGGGTGGATCCGGGAGACAATGCCGACATCGAGCCCGATCAGCTTTCTCAGGCAATCGGTCCGGATGTGCTTCGGGAACTGGCGGAAAAGACCGGCCTTTCCTCCGATGAAATTCTCGCCAGGCTGGGCCGTGACCTGCCCAAGGCTGTCGACGATCTGACGCCCGGCGGCAAATTGCCGGACGCACATAGCTTTTATTCATCATAGCCCCGCGCGGTCGATGGTGCGGGCATCCAAGGGTGCGGGCATCCAGGGATGCGTGCTGACCGACGACCTCTCCCGGCAATCCCGGACCCTGCCTTGGGGCCGGGAGGCCGATTTGCTGCAATCAACGAGACATTCGTGTTGGCTGCCTGCCGGAATAACACTTGCCAATATAAACCTGCAGGGCTTTGATCAACACGGCGTTTGAGCCGAATTCCTGTTCGATCCCACATGATCGCCAGTCATCAAAACCGGCGGGAAGGACGAGATAATGTTTCGTGATCTGAATGGTTATCATTCGCGCCCGGAACGTCCCAAACCGCCACGCAGGCTGACGCCGCGAGAAGAAAAAATCTGCATATTGATCCTTGCCTTCAATGTCCTCGCCTTGATTATCGCGCCGATTGGCGGTGTTTCCATGCTTGAGGCGTTTTTCCGATAACGTTGCCGTGGAGAGGCAGAGGTATGCGGGGAAATTCCCTGCGTGGATGAATGGGGCAGAGCCCCGTCCAATGTCTGGTCGCATCCGTCATGCCTGCTCGGGATCATGCATGGGACCTGCCCTGATGAAGCCACAGGAAATCGCAGGAACGTGATGAATTGACACGATCTCGCCACTTTTCAGAAAATTTTCATTAAGTTCGACGCGCTAATGTGATGACCATTGTAATGCGTAAGAGGTCTTCATGTTGCGTGGCATCATTTTCAGCCTCGGGCTCCTGTCCGGGACCATTCTCTCACAGTCTGCTTTTGCCGAAGCCGCGACACTCCAGATCATCGTCTCCAAGGACCAGCAGTCGATGACGGTCTATGACGGCGACAAGGTCGTGACGACGACCAAGGTATCGACAGGCAAAGCCGGACATACGACGCCGAGCGGCATTTTTTCCATTCTGGAAAAGGCCAAATATCACGAATCGAACATCTATTCGAATGCGCCCATGCCGTTCATGCAGCGTCTGACATGGTCGGGTATTGCGCTCCATGAAGGCAAGGTACCCAACTATCCGGCGTCTCACGGCTGTGTGCGCATCCCGACGGGCACCGCCAAGGCGCTCTACGACATGACCGAGCGCGGCGTCCATGTGGTGATCTCCGATGCGCCGGTGGTTCCGGTCAGGATCGACGATATCAAGCTGTTCAAGCCACTGAAGCCGATGCCGTCCGCGCCGCTGTTCCCGAACGCGGACCTGCGTCCGACAGCAATGAAAAAGGCTGCCGACGGTTCCTATGATGTGGCAATGGCCGGAACCGACCCGGTAACGACGGGCTCGCTGCAGCCGATGGTCGAAGAAGACGATGCACCGCTGCGCATCCTCATCCATCGCCGCGGCGCACGCGAAACCATGCTCGATGTCCAGGCGCTTTTGACCGAACTCGGGTTCGACGCCGGCACGGTTGACGGCATTGCCGGTCCGACGACCCGCGAGGCGATCGCCGCCTACAAACGCTGGAAGGGCATGGCCGCCAACGGCCCGATGATCGGCAAGGAATTTCTCGCCGCGCTCTACCAGTCGGCGGGCAAGCCGGAAGCGCCGGCGGGCCAGATCCTGGTGCGCCGGAATTTCGAACCACTGTTCGAGGCACCGGTCGGCATCAAGGACCCGGAAAGAGCACTCGGCACGCATTTCTTCACCGCCGATCATATCCAGCGCAATGCCGAAACTGCCGAATGGCATGCGGTGACGCTGAAAAACGAAATGACCGACGACGAAATGAAGCAGTTCGGCATCGTAAAGGCGGCCGATGACAGCCTGCCGAATGCCGCCACTGCAGCACTCGACCGGATCGATATTCCCAAGGATATCCGCGACGAAATCGGCGTCCTGATGGCAAACGGCACATCCCTGACGATCACCGACCAAGGGCTCGGACCGGAAACCGGCAAGGGCACCGATTTCGTGACACTGACCCGCTCACAGGCCAATCTCGCGCTCGTCCAGCCATCCGACGGCCAGCAGAAACCGGCGCGGCGGTCGAAAAGCTCCTATGCCAGTGGCGTCGGGCTTTACTGATCAAGGAAAAAGGGGCCGAACGGCCCCTTTTCTCTTATCCATCGATGAAGGCGAAGGGTTCAGGCCAAATCTCGGTCAGACGAGTTCGACATCGAGAACGCCCGGCGCCGCCTTGAGTGCGGCCGCCATCTCGGGCGAAAGGCGATATCTGTCGGTCAACTCGACCTCGATCTCCCGACGACCATCCTCCTTGATGACGATGAAGGACACCAGTCCCTCGCCTCTCGCATTGAGATGACGTGCGACAGTTTTCAAAGGCCCGGCGTCGCGCACGAAAACCCGCAGCGCCTTCTGCATACGCACCGACTGCTCTTCCAGCGACTGCACTGTTTGAATGCGCAGGCCGATCCCTTCAGGGCGCTCGTCGGCCTGCACGGTGATCACCAGCGATTTGCCCGGCTCGAGAAGATCGCGATACTGCGCCAGCGCTTCGGAAAACAAAATCGCCTCGAACTGACCGGATGAATCCGAAAACGTCACGATACCCATCTTGTTGCCGGTGCGGGTCTTGCGCTCCTGACGACCTGTCACCGTGCCTGCCAGACGACCGGCGGTCGCCCCCTGACGCACTGCCGCGGAAAAATCGGCAAATGTCTGGACCCGCATCTTGGCAAGCACATCGGCATAGGTATCGAGCGGATGAGCCGAAAGATAAAAGCCGAGGACCTGGAATTCGCGCATCAGCTTTTCCGATGGCATCAGCGGGTCGAAAGCCGGCAGGACCAGCTTTTCGGGTCCGCTATTGGCCGATGAGCCGAAGAAATCCGACTGGCCGGAGACTTTCTCTTCCTGCGCCCGCTGGGCGTAGCCGATCACCCGGTCGAGGCCGGCAATCAACTGGGCGCGGTCAAAACCGAAACAATCGAATGCGCCGGCCGAAATCAGGCTTTCGAGGACACGACGATTGATCTGCTTCGGATCGACGCGCAGGCAAAAATCCTCGATGCCGGCAAACGGCTTGTCGCCACGGACCTCTGTAATGTGCTCGACGGCCGATTCGCCGACGCCCTTGATGGCAGCGAGCGCATAATAGATCTTCGCCTCTCCCGTCTCGAAATGACGGAACGACGTCTGTACCGATGGCGGGATGACCTTGATGCCGAGACGCCCGGCATCCTCGCGGAAGTCATTCAGCTTCTCGCTATTTGCCATATCGTAGGTCATCGTCGCGGCGAGGAATTCAACCGGATAATGCGCCTTCATATAGGCGGTCTGATAAGACACGATGGCGTAGGCGGCCGCGTGCGACTTGTTGAAACCGTAGTTGGCGAACTTGGCAAGCAGTTCGAAAATATTCTTCGCCTGCGGTTTGGAGACACCGTTCTTGATGGCGCCGTCGACGAAGCGTTCGCTCTGCTTGTCCATCTCCTCCTTGATCTTCTTGCCCATCGCACGGCGCAGAAGATCGGCTTCGCCGAGCGAATAACCGGACAGAACCTGGGCGATCTGCATCACCTGTTCCTGGTAGACGATAACGCCCTGGGTTTCCTTCAGCAGATAGTCGATCGAGGGATGGACCGATTCAATCTCCTCCTCACCGTGCTTGCGGGCATTGTAGGTCGGGATGTTCTCCATCGGGCCAGGACGATAGAGCGCCACAAGCGCAATAATATCCTCAATACAGTCCGGCCGCATGCCTATCAGCGCCTTGCGCATGCCGGCACTTTCCACCTGGAACACGCCAACGGTTTCGCCGCGCGAGAGCATTTCATAGGTCAGCTTATCGTCGAGCGGGATTTTCGCCAGATCGACCTCGATATTGCGCTTGCGGCAGAAATCGACCGCCGTCTTCAACACGGTGAGCGTCTTCAGACCAAGAAAGTCGAATTTGACGAGCCCGGCCTGCTCCACCCATTTCATGTTGAACTGGGTGACCGGCATGTCGGAGCGCGGATCCCGGTACATCGGCACCAGCTTCGACAATGGCCGGTCACCGATGACGATGCCGGCAGCGTGGGTCGAGGCGTGGCGGTAAAGACCCTCGATCTTCTGGGCGATATCGAGAAGGCGCCCGACCACCGGCTCCTTGTCGATCTCTTCCTGAAACTTCGGCTCTTCCTCGATCGCCTTCGACAATGGCGTGGGATTGGCCGGGTTGTTGGGCACCAGCTTGCAGATACGATCGACCTGACCGTAGGGCATTTCCAGAACGCGGCCGACGTCGCGCAAGGCCGCACGCGCCTGCAGCGAACCGAAGGTGATGATCTGCGCAACCTGCTCGCGACCGTATTTCCGCTGCACATAGCGGATCACCTCTTCACGGCGATCCTGGCAGAAGTCGATGTCGAAGTCGGGCATCGAAACGCGGTCCGGGTTAAGGAACCGTTCGAACAGCAACGAAAAGCGCAACGGATCGACGTCGGTAATGGTCAGCGCGTAAGCGACCAGAGAGCCCGCACCCGAACCGCGGCCGGGGCCGACTGGAATATTCTGGAGTTTGGCCCATTTGATGAAGTCGGCAACGATCAGGAAGTAGCCGGGAAACTTCATCTTCTCGATGACGCCGAGTTCGAAATCCAGACGCTCGCGATATTCCTTCTCGGTAAAACCGGCGCTCAATCCGAGTTCGGCGATACGATGATCAAGTCCCTCGACCGCCTGCCGGCGCAATTCCTCAGCCTCGGCGCGCTCGGCTTCCCCCGGATCGTCGGTCGCGCCGGTAAAGCGCGGGAGGATAGGGTTGCGTGTCTTGAGGACGAAAGAGCAGCGTCTGGCAATCTCGACGGTGTTCTCCAGTGCTTCCGGCAGATCGGCAAAGAGCTTTGCCATCTCGGCACGGCTCTTCAGGTAGTGGTCCGGCGTCAGACGGAAACGGCTGTCATCAGAGACGATCGCGCCGTGGGCAACCGCCATCAATGCATCATGGGCGTCATAATCGGCCTTGGTGGGGAAAAAAGCCTCGTTGGTCGCCACAAGCGGGATGTCATGGCGATACGCCATGTCGATCATCCGCTGCTCATGACGGCGATCGTAAGCACCGTGGCGTTGTAATTCGATATAGAGCCGGTCGCCGAACAGGTCCTTCAACCGCAGGAGGCGGTTCGCGGCAAGCTCTGCATGCCCTTCCCTGACCGCCCTGTCGACCGGCCCGAATGCAGCGCCGGAAAGGGCAATCAGCCCGGCCGTCCCGCCCTCCTCCAGCCAGGAGGCGCAGATATGGATTTCGCTGCTTCCCTCGCCGGCAAGATAGGCGCGACTGACCATATCAACCAGCCGCTCATAGCCTTCGGACGTCGCAGCAAGCAGGACGATGGCCGGGAGCTTGGCAAGCTGCTGATTTGCCCGCCGGTCTTCGTCCTGATCCTGCATGTCGATCGACAGCTGGCAGCCGATAATCGGCTGTAATCCGTCACCGATTGCCTTCTGGGCAAATTCGAGCGCGACGAACAGATTATTGGTATCGGTGATGGCAATCGCAGGCTGGTTGTCCGCGACCGCCTTGCCCAAGACCTTCTTGAGTGGCAAGGCACCTTCGAGCAGCGAATAGGCGGAATGCAGACGCAGGTGAACGAATTGCGGGCTCGCACCCATGTTTTCGTCCGCTGATCCTGTGTTTGCCTGCTCTGCCATATCTATGCGCCATCACCACTGATTCAATCGGGGGCATTTTCGGGCGCGCGACCACACAAGTCCAGTTCAGATTCCGGTGGTCAACGTCTTTCGGGGCAATCCGGCGCCGGCACGTGACGTGCCGGAGCGATCTCCTACATCGCCATCATGATCATCGACAGTGTCGCGACGAAGGTTGCGATGGATGCGAATGCGGCAATATCACGAAGAAGGTCGGTCATCGTTGTCTCCCGTGTTCGTTATGTTTTCTTTTTGTTCTCTTTTCGTCCGAGAGTCAACAGAAGAACAAAAAGAGAATTCCAACCTTTAAACCATGGTTAATTTGCCACCGACTTATCGTTTAACCTCAGCCTGCCCGCCCCCGACTGGCCAGAACTGCGGCTCCGAACGGCTTTAAAGCTGCACGCCACGGGTCAGCGCACCGTCGACCACGAGGTTCGTGCCATAGATAAAACTTGCGGCGGGGCTGGCAAGAAATGCCACCGCATTGGCAATTTCCTGCGGCGTCGCCATGCGCCCGGTCGGGTTCAATGCAAGCGAAGCCGCAAACAACTCCGGATTGCCTTTCTCGATGTTCTCCCACACACCACCGGCGAAGTAGGTGTTTCCAGGAGATACGGTATTTGCACGGATCCCCCTGGGCGCGAGCTGATAGGCAAGCCCTTGGGTATAATGGGTCAGTGCGGCCTTGAAGGCCCCATAGGGTCCGGCTGCGAAGTCGATCTCCCGGCCGGAAACCGAGGATATGGCAACGATCGATGCCGCCTTGCTTTTTTCAAGATAGGGCATGGCCGCATTGACCAGTCTGACGGTTCCCATCATGTCGACGTCAAAGCCCTGTTTCCAGCTTTCCTCGTCGTTGCCGATCGATAGAGCGCTGACATTGGCCACAACGATGTCAACACCGCCGAACAGTCCGGCCGCCGTCTCCACCCAGGCCGCGATCGCAGGACCGTCAGCCACATCGACGAAACTACCCAGGGTGGAAACGCCTTTCTCAGAAAGGCCCGCAGCAACGGCTTTCGCCTCGTCGCCATTACGGCTGCAAATGGCGACATGTGCGCCCTCGGATGCAAGCGTTTCGGCGATCTTCAGCCCGATCCCACGTGTCCCGCCTGTCACCACGGCCCGCAGGCCTTTCAAACCCAGATCCATTCTGTTCCCCTCGTTTTTGAGCCGTCTCGCCGGCGCCCATACGCGTATAGGATCCGTCCCGTTTTCGAGGGGCGTCAAGGCCATTCATGGCGCAAAAAAGTTGAAATCGACCGCTTGACATCCCGCGGGCAAACCGGCAGCTTAATTTCGCGGCGCCGAGCAAAGATGCTCAAAATTGCGCCAAAACTGGGGAATCCGTTTCATTTCTTGGCAACGTCGCCACCATCAGCGAACGCTGATTGGTCCAACCTCGTGGCTGCCGGAACATGGTCAGGGAATATCCCGTCGGATTGCTATTTTCGACCACAGGGTCGTACGGAACCATCGGCAAATCCATGCTGAATGGCGCCAAACTTGCCGTCGAACAGATCAATGGCCAATCCAAGTTCGGCATCAGGCTGCGGCCGGTCGAACATAATCCCGGTTGCGACCTCAATGCCTACGCCCCGGCCGTTGAAGACATCATCGGCAGCGGCGTGAAGCACATTGTCGGCTGCTACACGTCATCGAGCCGGAAGGAAGTGATACCGGTGTTTGAGAAGCGCGATGCGCTTTTGTGGTATCCGACACATTACGAAGGCTTCGAGAGTTGCGCCAACGTCATCTACACGGGTGCGGCGCCCAACCATCACATGCTGCCGCTCGTCGACTATTTCACCCGGCATATCGGCCGGCGGGTTTTCTGCGTCGGATCGAATTACATCTGGGCTTGGGAGAGCAACCGGGTTTTGCGCGAGGAACTCGCATTGCGGCACGGGGCATTGGTGGGCGAGCGCTATCTTGCGGTCGGCGAGACGGATTTCGAAAACATCATCCAGTCGATCTTCAATGCCGATCCGGACATTGTGTTCAACTCGCTGATCGGTGAGTCCGCCTATGCGTTTTTCCGTGCCTTCCGCGCCGCCTGCACGGAGCGCGGCATTGACCAGGTCAAACGTTATCCGGTCGCAAGTTGCAACCTGTCGGAACCGGAACTGGATCGCATCGGAAAGGATGCGGTCGCCGGCCATCTGAGTTCCAGCGTCTATTTCGCCTCGATCGACACGCGCGAAAACCATGACTTCGTCAGCCGGTACAATCACGCCTTTCCTGAAGAAAGCGCACCCTCTGCAGAGGCGGAGGCGGCCTATACCGCGGTGATCTTCCTGGCGCAGTCGCTGCGCGATGCGGGCAGCGACGCCATGGAGGCGGTCAAGGCCTGCGCGGCACGCCAGCATATCCTGGCCCCCCAGGGAAAGGTCGCCATCGACCCGAACACGTTCCATGCCTTTTTAACGCCGCGCATCGGGCGATCACGACAGGATGGCCAGTTCGATATCGTCTATGACGCGGGAAAACCGGTCGCACCCGATCCCTATCTCATCAACTCCACCTCCACTCTTGAGGCTCCGTCACGCCGCCCAGCCCTGAGGATTGTGTCATGAGGTCCAACCGTTACGTCCAGAACTTTCGCCAGCGCCGCGCGCTTGTGCTCAGCAACGATGCCCGTGCCGTCGAGACGACCGCTGCCATGGTGGCCAGGCTTGGCATGTCGATGGAACCGCTATCGCTGGTCGATGGCGAATTTCGCGCCATTCTGGACGCAGCAGATGCCCAGCGCGACGTGCTGTTTCTTGACGGAGACCTCAACCTCTTCCCAGAAACCAGTCAGGGTGCCACGGCCGAGCTGGCGCATATTCCCGTTATCGGGCTGGTCGGCATCGAAGCGCCGAGCCGACTGCGGACATTGATGCAGTTCGGCGCAACCGCATTCCTGTCCAAGCCAATTCAGAGCGGATCGATCTTCTCGGCTCTTTATCTGGCCATCAATACATTCGATCAGAAGGCGGATCTGCGCCTTTCCATCGCAGAACTCGAGCACCGCCGTCGCTATCGCCGGCACGTCATCAAGGCGGTGACGATGGTGATGAAATCCCATTCCCTCGACGATGAGGGAGCGTTCGCGCTTCTCCGCAAGGAGGCCATGCGCGCGCGTCTGAGCCTGGAAGCCTATTGTGAAGGCGTCGTTCAACGAAGCACGACGCGCACTGTCTGCGATACGGAACCTGGCAAGAAACAGGCCGCCGCCGACTAACCAAACCACCTCCATGGAGAACAAGATGATGAAGACGCTTAACGGCGCCATGACGGCGCTCGGCCTGATTTTGCTTTGCTCCGCGGCCAGTGCCCAGGAGCCGATCAAGCTCGGCGTGCTCGAAGACCAGTCCGGCGATTTCGCCGCTGCCACGATCGGCAAGGTTCACGGCATCCAACTTGCGACGGAAGAGATCAATGCGGGCGGCGGCATTGCCGGTCGGCCGCTCGAACTGGTGATCTACGACACCCAGTCGGACAATACCCGGTATCAGGAGTTCATGCGTCGCGTGCTTCAACGCGACAAGGTGGATGCAGTGTTTGCCGGCTTTTCGTCGGCCTCGCGCGAGGCTTACCGGCCAATCGTAAACCAGTTCGACGCGCTTGCCTTCTACAACAACCAGTATGAGGGCGGCGTCTGCGACGCCAACATGATCGTCACCGGCGCGGTTCCCGAACAGCAGTTCTCGACCCTCCTGCCCTACATGATGCAGACCTATGGCAAGAAGGTCTACACGATCGCCGCCGACTACAATTTCGGCCAGATCTCGGCCGAATGGGTGCGCAACATCGTCAAGGAAAACGGCGGCGAAATGGTCGGTGAGGAATTTGTCCCGCTCGGCGTCTCGCAGTTCTCGCAAACGATCCAGAACATTCAGGCGGCCAAGCCGGACTTCATCGTGACGCTTCTCGTCGGCACGGCGCAGGCCTCCTATTACGAACAGGCGGCAGCGGCCAACGTCAACAAGCCGATGGCATCCTCCGTCAATGTCGGCCAGGGTTACGAGCACAAGCGCTTCAAGCCGCCGAGCCTTGCCAACATGTATGCCACCGTCAACTGGATCGAAGAGGTCGACAATCCGCAGTCGAAGGCCTTCGTCGAGAAGTGGCACAAGAAGTTCCCGGACGAGCCCTATATCAACCAGGAAGCAGAAAATTCCTATCTCGCCGTCTACCTCTACAAGCAGATGATCGAGCGGGCGAAGGGATCGACGAAGAAGGACGACCTGCGCAAGGTCATCGCCGAGGGTGATGTCTGCTACGACGCGCCTGAAGGCAAGGTCTGCCTTGACCCGAAAAGCCAGCATATGTCGCACACCATCTACCTGGCAAAGGTCAACAACGATCATTCGATCAGCTTCCCGAAGGTCTGGAACGACATCAAGCCTTACTGGCTGGGCGATTCGGGCTGCGACCTGACGAAGAACGATCCGAGCGCACAATATACGCCGTCAAGCCCGCCACCTTCGAAGTGACGCGTGGGCGGCCGGAGCCTCTCCGGCCGTTTTTTTCTCTGAATCGGCCGCTCCTCCAGGCGCAAGGAAGTCCCTCGCGATGACCGTTCTCTTCACCTTGTTCAGCTTCCTCTACCAGACCGGCGACGCTTTTGCCTTTCTCGTCCTGTCGGCCTGCGGGCTGGCGATCATCTTCGGCATGATGGGCGTCATCAACCTTGCCCATGGCGAATTCATCATGTGCGGCGCCTATGTCTGTTCAGCCACCGCGCGGGCCGGCCTGCCGCTTCCCCTGGCAATCGTTGCAGGTGCCGTCGCTGCCGGCATCGCCGGAATGGTTATCGAGAGGATCGTCATCCGTCCTCTCTACGACCGGCCGCTCGACACGATTGTGGCGACATGGGGTGTTTCGATGATCGTCACCCAGGGCACGCTGATCCTGCTCGGATCGACCATGCCGGGCACAGGCACACCGTTCGGCAGCTTTGCCGTCGGCCCCTATTCCTATTCGATCTATCGCGTCGTGCTGATGGCGGCCGCACTGGCAACGCTTGGCCTGCTCTTTCTCGGCTTTACCAAGACCCGCTTCGGCGTGCTGGCACGGGCGACGATCCAGGTGCCGCATATCGCCCAGGCGCTCGGCGTTAATACCGGCCTTGTCTATAGCCTCACCTTCGGCCTTGGCGCAGCCCTTGCCGGCCTTGCCGGCGGCCTTTACGCGCCGACGATGACGCTCGTGCCGACAATGGGGGCCTCGTTCGTGGTTGAAGCCTTCGTCACCGTCGTCGTTGGAGGAGCCGATATTTTCCTCGGCACCGCCCCTGCCGCCCTCATCCTTGGTGCGGTGAAGGCTGCGCTGACGTCCTGGCAGGGGCAACTCGCCGGCCAGATCGGCCTTCTGGTCGCCGTCATCATCGTCATCCGCATCCTGCCGCGCGGCATTTCCGGCTGGATCCTACGTGAGAGAGCCTGACACCCATGCATAAAGGCAATCGCTTGTCGAAAACACTTGCACTGTTACAGGGGCCGCAGACACTCGGTCGCGGCAGATCCTTCTGGGCCGTCTTCACGCTGGTGATCGTGCTGGCCTCACTTTATCCGCTGTTTGCCGACGGTTATGACGTCGGCAACAACGTCTACTTCTTCAACTGGGCCTTCATGGCGCTGGGCCTCAGCCTGATCTGGGGTTACGGCGGAACCTTAAGCTTCGGTCAGACCGCCTTTTTCGGCGTCGCCGGCTACACTTACGGTATTATCTCGATCAATCTCGGCGATGCCTATGGTCTGACGCTTTTCGCCCTTATTGCATCGGTTACGGCAGCCGCGCTGCTTTCGGCCGTTCTCGGCTACTTCCTGTTCTTCGGCCGCATCAGCGGCGTATTTTTAGGGATCGTGACACTTTCCATCACGCTCGTGCTGGAGCGCTTCATGGCCCAGACCGCAGGTCCGGAATGGCGGGTCGGGACGGCAAGGCTGAATGGCTATAACGGCATGGGAGCCATGCCATCACTGACGATCCCCTGGTTCGGCGGCGACATCGTGCTTTTTCCCGACATCCAGCTTTATTATTTCACGCTGGCACTGCTGGTGCTCTGCTACCTTGGCCTTCGCATTCTGGTGAATTCCCGCTTCGGCAACGTGCTGGTCGCCATTCGTGAGAACCCGCAACGTGCGGAAATGCTCGGTTATGACATTCGTGTCTACCAGCTTGTCACCTTCATCATCGGCTCGGCACTGGCAGGGCTTTCCGGAGTTCTCTACACCTCCTGGGGCAATTACATAACGCCGGCATCGATGGGAATGACGGCAGCGGCGCTGCCGATCGTCTGGGTGGCGGTGGGCGGCCGGAGCGACCTGACCACGACACTGATCGGTACCGTCGTCGTCCTTGCCGGATTTCAGGCGCTGACGATCCACGGCAGCCAATATGCGCTGGTGGTCATGGGCGTGCTTTTGGTGCTGACCGTGTTGATTGCACCGCGCGGGCTGATTTTCGGGCTTGCAGCGTTTGCCACCCAACTATTGCGCCGCAAAACAACTGGTCGGGGAGAATGAGCATGGCCATTCTTAAGACACGTGACCTCAACAAATGGTTTGGCGGCCTGCATGTGACAGGCGGTGTCAATTTTTCGCTTGAGCCTGGAGAGATCCATTGCCTGATCGGCCCGAACGGCGCCGGCAAGAGCACGCTTTTTCGCCTCATCCTTGGAGAACATCTGCCGAGCAGCGGTCAGATCCTCTACGAGGGTGCCGACATTACCAAGGCGAAATCCTTCGAGCGCATTCGTCGCGGCATCAGCGTCAAGTTTCAGGTTCCGGGCATATTCAAGGCACTCAGCGTCCGCCAGAACCTGCAGATCGCGCTGCAGCACCACCGCGCACCATCTGAACTCGACGAGGAGATCGACCGAATTCTCGAATTCCTGAAGCTTTCTGAGGCGCGCTACCAGTTGGCCGGCAACCTCAGCCACGGCCAGAAACAATGGCTGGAGATCGGCATGGCCGTCGGATTGAGGCCGCGGCTTCTGTTGCTCGACGAGCCGACCGCCGGCATGACACCCGACGAGACTGCCGCCACAGGCGAAATGGTGCAGGCGTTGAACAGAGACGGCGTGACCGTTCTTGCCGTCGAGCACGACATGGCGTTTGTGCGCCAGATCGCCCACAAGGTGACGGTTCTCCATTTCGGCAAGATTTTCGCCCAAGGCACGATCGACGAGATCGTCGCCGACGAGCGGGTGGCTGCAATCTATCTCGGAGATACCGTCCATGCGTAGCGAAGTCCTGTTGAACACGGTCGGCCTGTGGTCCGGTTATGGTGGAAAGCCGGTCTTGCAGGGCGTCGACATCCAGGTCCGCGAGGGCGAAATCGTCGCCGTCATCGGGCGCAACGGGGTCGGCAAGTCAACGCTGATGAAAAGCCTGATCGGGCTTCTGCCGGGGACAAAGGGATCGGTCATTTTTCGCGGTTCCTCGATCGACGCGGTTGCCGCCTATAAACGCGCCAGACTTGGTATCGGTTATGTGCCGCAGGGGCGCGACGTGTTTCCGCGGCTGAGCGTCATCGAAAACCTGATGGTCGGCCAGTCGATCAGCGGCAAACGAGCAACGGCCGATGAGATCGAGCAGATCTTCAGCTATTTCCCGATCCTGAAGGAACGTCGCAATCAGCCGGCAGGCACGATGTCGGGTGGTCAACAGCAGCAGCTTGCGATCGGCCGTGTTTTGATGGGCAAACCATCCCTGATCCTGCTCGACGAACCTTCCGAAGGCATCCAGCCAAACATCGTCCAGGACATTGCGCGCATCATGGTCGAACTCAACAGGTCGACCGGCGTGACCGTCGTCTTCGTCGAGCAGAATATCGACATGATCAGAGCGATGGCGCAGCGCTGTTATGTCATCGACAAGGGCCGGATCACAAACGAGATCATGCCGGAAACGCTGGAGGACCGCGATGCCGTCCGCCGCTACCTGGCAGTCTGACATCTGAAAACAGCAAAATGAGCGAACAAAGGAGCGCACCGATGAGCTGGTTCGACGAAACGATCATGGCCCGCAAGGGCATTGCCAGGGGCAAGGTCGGAGAAACCTACAGCATCACCGAGGAAAGCCAGGGCAAATATCATTATGTCTACGGCGCCTATGTCGATCCCGTGCTGAAGGTCGATCCGGGCTCGGTGGTCTCGGCGGAGACACATGACGCCTTTGAGGGAGCCATAAAGAACGAGACAGACATTCCGTCCAAAATCCTCAATTTCCCGTTTCTCAACCCTCAGAACGGGCCTATCTATGTGAACGGCGCGGAGAAGGGCGACTGCCTTGCCGTCTACATCAAGAGCATCGTGCCGCGCGGGCCGCAGCCACGCGGAACGACGGTGATCATGCCGGAATTCGGCGGGCTTGTTCCGACCGCGGATACGGCATTGCTGACAGCACCGCTTCCCGAGCGCGTGCGCAAGCTGCATGTCGATGCTGAAACGGGCATCAAATGGAGCGACAAGATCACCCTGCCCTACGAGCCCTTCATCGGTACGATCGGCACGGCACCGGAGATCGAGGCGATATCGTCGCTCGTTCCAGACTATTACGGCGGCAACATGGACCTGCCCGATGTCTGCCTCGACACGGTGGTCTACCTGCCGGTCAACACCGCCGGCGCCTATCTTTACCTTGGCGACTGCCATGCCGCCCAGGGCGATGGCGAACTTTGCGGCGTGGCGCTCGAACACCCGACAGTCACGACGCTGCAGATCGATCTGATCAAGGGCTGGACGATCAAGACCCCACGTCTTGAAAACGACCGCTTCTACATGACGGTCGGTTCGGCCCGGCCGATGGAGGATGCTGCCCGCAGCGCCTATCGCGAGCTCATCCGCTGGATGGTCGCCGATTTCGGCTTCGACGAGATCGACGCCTACATGCTTTTGACCCAGTGCGGTCGCGTGCGCCTCGGCAATATGGTCGACCCGAAATATACGGTCGGCGCCTCGGTGCTGAAATCGATCATCGGCATCGCTGCCTGACGAAAAAAACCTGCAGAGCCGCCTTTGCGGGCGGCTCTTTTCCAATCGCCGATGGAGCCCGTGATGATCGCCCCCTTCAAAGCCGCAGCAATCCAGTTCGAACCGCATTTCGGCGAAAAAGAGCGCAATATCGATGCGCTTTTGACGCTGGTGGAAGAGGCAGCAAAAGCCGGAGCAAAACTCATCACCACGCCGGAAATGGGCACGACCGGCTATTGCTGGTACGACCGCGGCGAAGTCACCGGCTTTGTCGAAACCATTCCCGGGCCGAGCACTAATCGTTTTGCCGAAATCGCCCGCACATACGACTGCTACGTCGTCCTCGGCCTGCCGGAAGTCGATGCGGACACGAATATCTATTATAATTCTGCGGCTCTGATCGGGCCCGAAGGCCTGGTCGGTGTTCACCGCAAGACACATCCTTATATTTCCGAGCCCAAATGGGCGGCATCCGGCGACCTTGGCCACCAGGTGTTCGACACCAAGATCGGCCGCATCGCGATGCTGATCTGCATGGATATCCACTTCATCGAGACGGCGCGCCTGGTCGCCCTCGGCGGTACCGATGTGATCTGCCACATCTCCAATTGGCTGGCTGAGCGGACCCCTGCCCCCTATTGGATCAGCCGCGCATTCGAGAATGGTTGCTACCTGATGGAAAGCAATCGCTGGGGTCTGGAACGTGGCGTCAAGTTTTCCGGCGGCAGCTGCATCATCGCGCCGGATGCCGAAATCCTTAATGTCGTCGACGACGGCGACGGGATTGCTTACGGCATGATCGATCCGCAGCGGGCCCGTTTGCGGCAGGTCGGCGGAGAACCCGTCATGAGCCAGCGCCGGCCGGAACTCTACATGGAGCTGATGACCAACACCTTCGTCTGGAATCCGAACGACTTTTATCGACTTTACGGACACCAGCCGATGCCTGACGGGCGTGTCGCCCGGATCGCGGTCGCGGAGTTTGCGCCGGTATCTGATGTCGAGGACAACCTGAAGACAATCACCCGCCTTTCGGAAACCGCGAAAAACGAGGGAGTGGAATTATTGGTTTTCCCGGCCTTCGCACTGACGGGAGCGGAAGACCCTGCGGCAAACGCCATTGCCATCTCTGATCCTGCTATCTCTCATCCGGCCATCGAGGTTCTCGACGCCCTGTCGCAGCGGCTGGGCATCAGCATCGTTGCAGGCCTTGCGGAAAAAAGCGGTGTCCGGACATTCTGCAGTGCGGTGATCGCCGTGCCCGGACAGGCTTTGAAAAGCTACCGCCAAATCCATCTGACGGTCAGCGAGCGTCGCTGGGCGACGGCAGGAGACGAATTTTGCGTGATCGACCTGCCGTTTGGAAGAATGGGTGTCCTCATCGGCCATGATGCAGCCTTCCCGGAAGCTGGTCGAATATTGGCGCTTAAGGGCTGTGATATCATCTGCTGCCCGTCAAACATAACCGACGGGTTTTATTTCGGTCATGCCGGCAGCACGGTGCGGCAGCCGGAGCCGATCCCCGTTGGCGCCGACCCTGTGCATTGGCACCATTACCGCGTTCGGGCCGGCGAGAATAATTGCTACCTTGCGTTTGCCAATACCCGACCGGACGGCAGCAACAAGACCGGGCTCAGCGGGATCTTTGGACCAGACACGTTCGCCTTCCCGAGAAACGAAGCGATCCTTATCAACGGAGAACTGACGTTTGCCGATATAGATCTGTCCAGCACAGGCAGCATCTACCCGACCAACGTGGTGCGCCGAAAGGATCTGGTTCTGATGCGACAACCGCATCATTATTTAGCACTTGTAAACTCCCGAGCCTGACGTCACGTCTCGTTTCAGAAGCTGGTGATCACGGCGATACCAGGCGTTTCGGCCTTGTCCAGATTGACCAATTCGCAGACTGCGTCGGCAAGATCCATCCTCTTTGCGATCAGCTGCTGCGGCTTCATCTTGCCGGCAGCAAGCATGGAGAGCATCGCGTCGTAACGCCAGGCCTGCATGCCGTGGCTTCCGTAGATCTCGAGTTCATGGCCGATCACCTGCGCCATCGGGATCTGTGGTGTCGCGTGTTCGCCGAGCATAAGGCCGACCTGAACGTGACGGCCGCGGCGGCGCAGGTTCTTGATCGAGTTGAAGCAGGTCGTCGGGTGGCCGAGCGCGTCGATCGAGACATGCGCACCACCCTTGGTGATTTCCCTGACGGCTTCCACGACATCCGGCACCGAACCGGCATTGATCGTCGCAACCGCGCCGCATTGCCTTGCAAACGCAAGCTTGTCTTCGGTCAGGTCGATACCGATGACATTGGCGCCGAGTGCGGTGGCGATCATGATCGCCGAGAGGCCAACACCGCCGCAGCCATGCACGGCCACCCAGTCGCCGGGACCGGTGCGGGCTTGATCCGCGACCGCACGGAAGGATGTTGCAAAACGGCAGCCGAGGCTTGCAGCCGTCGCATCGTCGATTTCCTCCGGCAGATGCACCAGGTTGGTGTCGGCGTAGTTAATCGCGACATATTCGGCGAACGATCCCCAATGGGTGAAGCCCGGCTGGAACTGATCGGGGCAGACTTGGCTGTTGCCGGAATGGCACTCGGCGCAATGGCCGCAGCCTGATACGAAGGGCACGGTGACACGATCGCCGACCTTGAAGCGCATGACGCCCTTGCCCGTCGCCACCACCTTGCCGGCCAGTTCGTGGCCTGGAACATGCGGCAGTTGAATGTCGGGATCATGGCCTTTCCAGCCATGCCAATCGCTGCGGCAAAGACCGGTCGCGCCGACCTTGATGACCACGCCAGCGAAGGTCGGTTCGGGATCGGGAAGCGTCCTGATTTCGGGCGTCTGTTCGAACGCTTCGTAATACATGGCTTTCATGACGCATCCTTGCTGGTGACAATGAAAAGTCCCCGATCTCGCGCGGGATCGGGGACCTCTGTTCGCTTCGGCTACGGTAACGCGGTGAACCGCTTTTACGAAGCCTGTTTATGCTGATCCTTCATGAAAGCGATATCGCCGACGACGCGGACACGGACGCGGCGGGCATCACCTGGAAGATAGGCGATCGGTATGTCTTCGGTATCCAGCGTGACGATGGAGCTCGGATCGGCACCGGCTTCAATTGCGCACTGGCGAGCAAGGCGATCGGCTTCGGCAATCGCATTATCGCGTGACATGTCGGAGAAGACCTGATCAACCTCACCGGAAACCTGTGCCATTGCGGCACCCAGTGCATTGGCGACGCCGGCGTGCTCGACGCGCAGAACTTCGTTTGCACCTTTGAGCTTTTCCGGGATGAGGAACGCACCGCCGCCAACGGCGATGAGGCTGACACCATCTGCCGATGTCTTCATCCGGTCGACGCCATCCTCGACCATGGCTTCGATACGCTTCAGGAGGTCGGCGACCATCGCCTTGTCGAGATGTTTTACACGATCACGGTCACCGATCTCGACGAGGCCGGCAGCAACCGCCACGTCCGTCGTGGTCAACGTATCGCCGCCGAAGACGAGCGCCTTTTCGGTAATACGATAACCGACCGAACGCGGACCGATCTTGCGGGTTTGCGGGTCGATGATCGTGCCGCCGCCAAGTGCCATCGGCAAAAGGTCGGGCATGCGGAACAAGGTGCGCACGCCGCCGACTTCAACGACGTTGTTGGCTTCGCGCGGAAAACCGCCGACGAGGCAGCCGACATCCGACGTGGTGCCGCCGACATCGATGACCATGGCTTCCTTGAGACCGGTCAGAAAAGCTGCGCCGCGCATCGAATTGGTCGGGCCGGATGCGAAGCTGTAGACCGGGTTGGCGGCTGCGACATCTGCAAGTACCACAGTGCCGTCGTTCTGCGTCAGGTAGAAGGGTGCGTTGACGCCTGCCTGCTTGAGTGCATCCTTGAAGGCGTCGATCGTCTTGGTGCCGAGGCCCTGAAGTGCTGCATTGAGAAGCGTGACGTTTTCGCGTTCCAAAAGGCCGATACGGCCAAGTGTGTGCGACAGCGTGATACGCGCATCCGGGATGATCGAACGGACGATCTCGGCGGCTTCAAGCTCCCCTTCAGCCGTTAATGGCGAAAAGAGCGCGGTGATACCGACGGAGGTGATGCCGGCATCGCGGATCTTCATCGCCGCGTTACGGATTTCGTCGCGGCCGAGCGGCACAAGCGGGCGACCGTCATATTCATGGCCGCCATGGACCATGAAGGACAAAGGTTCAACGCTTTCGCGCAGGTCATCTGGCCAGTCGATCATCGGCGGCAGGGATGCGCCGGCCGGCATGGCGATGCGGATCGCAGCAATCCGCTCGAGGCGGGCACGCTCGACGACGGCGTTGGTAAAATGCGTCGTGCCGATCATCACCGCATCGATCGGCGATGCGTCAGGTGTCTGCGATGCGACGACATGACCGATGGCGTTGACCACGCCCTGCATCACATCCGCGGTGGTGGGAAACTTGATGGCCGAGACGACTTTCTCGCCATCGATGAGCACGGCATCCGTATTGGTGCCGCCAACGTCAATTCCGATCCGCTTCATGCTGCAAACACCGATTTGAAATCCAGATCATATCCGAAGGCACGCGGGCCGACATGTTCGAGGCCCTTGGGACTGGTCAGAACCGCCGGTGCCGGCAAAGCGACGACTGTCACACGCTGGCCGTAACGCACCGTTTCCGTGCCGATCGCTTCGCCCGACACGGTGTCGAGCAGGCAGATCAGGTCAGGCGTCATGGCAATCGGCTTACCGTCGCGGAACGCAACCGCCCACTCGTTCTGGAAGGCGAGTTCGACCTTGGCGCCGCGATCTGCGTCGAGGCCATCAATCTGGGCTGCACCGCGCAGGAAGCCGCCGGTCGTGGTGCGATCAACGTCGGCAACCTTGCCCTTGAACAGGATTTTTCCGCCTTCATGCGCAAGCACCGCCTCGATCGGATCCGTGTGGGCGGCGCGGGCTTCGAGTACCGCACGGCCGAGGCTGACAGCCTTGGTGACGGTGTGGAGCACACCCCAGTCCTTGACTTCCCTGCCGGTGCGCGGGGCCTTGCAGGTGGCAGACGTCGAGCCGACTTCGGTGCATATCTTTCGCGAGATGCGTTCCATCCACTTCCAGGATGCAGCCTTGGCGACGATCGCCTCGTTGTCGCGGCAGTCGACCAGCGTCAGCGGGTACATCGGCAGATCGCCGATGGCAAAGCTGGTCATCTGCGCTTCCGGGTAAGCGCGGCCCATCGCGTCTGCGTCAACGACCGGAATGTCGAGCATGGCGGCTGCGAGGAACGGCGACAGCGCGTTGCCGCCACCGATCTCGACGCTCATCACGGCGCGGAACTTGCGGCCGGTATATTCTTCCATCAGCTGCATGGCGCGGGCGAGATGGGCCGGATCGACCAGACGTTCCTGGCCGACGAGCGGTGCGCCCATCTTGGAGACCACGGCGACGGCATCGCCATCGTCGAGCGCGTTTGGATCGATAAGTTTGACGCGCTTACCCTCCTTGTAGAGCTTTTTCAGGTTAAGCTGCGCCAGATAAGGGCTGCCACCGCCGCCGGTCCCGAGAATCCAGGCACCAACGGCAAGCGGATCGATCTCGCTTGCTTCGAAATCACGGATCATGTTTGCCTCCGAATAATGTGCTAGAACCTAGCCATGTGAGACGAAGGATGCCTATAGGGGACTGCCCCTAGAATGAGCTTGCCTTTAATTTGTGCATGCCTAGAACCAGCATGCCGAGACGATCAGAAGGACCGATTCCCTGCCCGTGACGAAGAGCCCTTACAATCTGTCTTCGCCTCACCCTGAAGCAGCGGAACCGCCTCATCGAGTGATGTTTTTAAGCGTCGGCCAGTCGCCGCGTGCAGACATTATCGACGACATGCTGGTTAATCTCGATCTGCCGATCGAAGCGCTGGAAATCGGCGCTCTGGACGGCCTTTCTCAGGCCGAGATCAATGATCTGAAGGTGAAGCCTGGCGAGACAAGCATCGTCACCCGGCTTTTTGACGGCAGCGACATCATCGTGTCCAAACCTCGGATTGCTGAGCGGATGGCCAAGATCGCCGCTGCATTCCAGCCCAATGAATTTGACTTGGTGGTGATCCTTTCGACCGGGCTTTTCCGGGATTTCGAGAGCACATGCCCGATGGTCAACGCCCAGCGCGCAATGGAATCGACCGTGATTTCGCTTGCCGCGCACGGCTCTGCCGTCGGTCTGATCCAGCCGTTGCAGCAGCAGATAGATGAACTCGATATTCCAGCGCTTGCACCTTACAAGATCACCGCCAGCTATGCTGCAGACGGCGACAAGCGTTTGCTTGCAAGCGCTCTCGTCGATCTCGCGGACACGGAAATCATCGTTCTGAATTCGGTAAGCTTTACCGAAACCGACCGGCAGACAGTTGCCAAGGCGAGCGGCAAACCTGTGGTTCTTGCCCGGCGCATCGTTGCAAGCGCGATCCGCCTGCTTCTGCACGGAACGCATCCGGCCGCATTGCCGGGCGTGCCGGCGGAATTTTCGGAAAAGCTCCAGCGCCTCACGCCGCGCGAACGACAAGTGCTTTCACTGGTGGCCGAAGGTCTGTCGAACAAGGCAATTGCGCGGCAACTCGGGATTAGCCCGAAAACGGTCGAAATCCATCGCTCCAACGTGATGGCGAAAATGGAAGTGACCTCTTCGAACGCGTTGATCCGGATGGTCGTTGCGGCTGGGCATCCGTAACGAAAATAATCGCTCTTGCGCAATAAAGTTGCGGGAAAAACGCAAAACGCCTAAAACTTGATCACTAACACCCTGTTGGAATTGTGCCGCTCTAGGGGCATTACCCTATAGTGAAGCCGCGCCATCGGGCGCTAGGCTCCCTGTCAACAAGACACATGCAGGGAACGAACGAGAGCATGCCTTCCACATCCAAGATTGCATTCGTGACCATCGGCCAGACGCCGCGCGTCGATCTCGTTCCGGAAATGATGGCCGAGATCACGGTCGGCCTGCCAAAGGGCCGTATCGAATACAAAGAGTTCGGCGTGCTTGACGGCATGAGCGCGGCAGAACTCGACGCGATGCGTGCAAGGGACGGCGAACATTCCTTTGCCACACGGCTGAACAACGGCGAAGAGATCGTCTCTTCAAAGGCGCTGACGGAAGAAAAGCTGAACGCCCTGCTTCAGAAGATCGACGGCGAAGGTTTTGATATCGTCGTGCTCTTATGCACCGGCACCACAATCGAGCCGCTTGAAAACACCCTTGTGGTCGAAGCCCAGCGCATCGTCGATTCGACGGTCGAGGCACTGGCGGCGTCTGCCCGCAGGCTCGGCGTCATTGTGCCGCTTGAGCGGCAGGTCAAGGATTTCGAAGAGCGCCATGTTCTGCCCGGTAATCCCAGCCTCGTCTCCGCGTCGCCCTATGCCGGCGACGACATGGGCGAACGGGCCAAGCTGCTCGAGGGCTGCGATCTCGTGGTCATGCACTGCATGGGCTATTCGGCCGACATGCATGAGCATGTGCGCAACTCGATCGATGCGCCGGTGCTGCTGTCACGCCGACTCGTCGCAGGCGTCGTGCGCCAGATGCTGTGACAATGGATTTCGGCCCGGCCGGAAAAGCCGTTTAAAAAAGAGAGGGAACTACATGTTCGGCAAGATCATCAGGAATATCGCAATCGCGGGGCTGCTTGCCTCGTCGGTTCTGAATACCCCTGCCAGCGCTTTCGAGCGCACCGACAAGGGCAATGTCATCGTGTTTGGCGGCCGCCAGGCCATCCCGGTTCTCGATCCGCATATCCGCTATGACTGGTCGACGCGCATGATGCAGCAGGCCGTTTATGATGGTCTGGTCAAATACGAGGGCGATCCGGCCGAGATCAAGCCCTGGCTTGCCGACAAGTGGGAAACCAGCGAAGACGGCAAGACCTGGACCTTCCATCTGGTCAAGACTGCCAAGTTCCACAATGGCGACCCGGTCAATGCCGAGGCTGTCCGTTATTCCTTCGAGCGCGGCTTAAAGCTCAACAAGGGCGTCGCCTGGATGCTCAAGGACTTTCTGGCGCCTGACGGCATCAGCGTCGTTGACGACTATACGGTCAAGTTCGATCTCAAGGCGCCTTATACGCCTTTCCTCTCCTTCCTGCCCTGGTGGTATATCGTCAATCCGGCCCAGGTGAAGGCAAACGAAGTCGATGGCGACTACGGCCAGAAGTGGCTGACCGACCATGAGGCCGGTTCGGGACCGTTCAAGCTCGGCCGCTGGGAACCGAACGTCCTTTATGAAGCCGACGCGGTTACCGACTACTGGAAGGGCTGGCCGCAAGGCGATGCCAACCGCCCGGCCGGTGTCATCTACAAGATCATCCGCGAACCCGCGGCTCAGAAAGCTGCACTGCAGCGCGGCGAAGCCGATATCGTCGAAGGACTGACCCCGGACGACTATGTGCAGATCGCGCGCGCCAAGGGCATTGCGATTGAAGATCACAAGGGCATGACCACGTTCGGCATCAAGTTCAACACCCAGCAAGGTCCGGCTGCCGATATCAACCTGCGCAAGGCGATCGCCTATGCAATGGACTATGATGCGCTGATCCAGGTCTATAATGGTGCGGCGACGCTTGAGACGAGCCCGATCCCGGGCGCCATGCGCGGCCATATCGACGTTCCCGGCATTCCGCGCAAGGATCTCGCCAAGGCCAAGGAATATCTCGCCAAATCTTCCTATCCGAACGGCGGCATTACCCTCCCCTACGTTCACGTTGCCGGTCTCGAAGAAGCCCGCCGCATCGGTCTCGTGCTGCTCGACAGCCTGAAGCCGCTCAACATCAATGTCGAGATCAAGCCCGAGCAGTGGCCGAACATGGTTGCCAACGGCTCCAAGGTCGAGACCTCGCCGGCCATGACATCTGTCTATACGACACCTGTCTCCACCGATCCGGACGCTGTTGCCTACCAGTATCACAAGAACAGCTGGGGCCAATATTTCGCGATGATGTTCTACGACAGCCCGAAAGTCACGCAGATGATCGACAAGGCTCGTTCCTCGTCGAACTGGGATGAGCGCGCCAAGCTCTATGCCGACATCCAGACCCAGATCGTTGCAGACCAGCCGGAAGTGTTCGGCATGCTGCAGAACCGCCGCTGGGCACGCCGCGATTACCTGCAGGGCTTCAACTTCAGCCCGGTCCGGTTCACCGGCGAAGTCGATCTCTACCCGCTGTGGGTAAAGTCCGAATAAACTCTGGCTGACCTCCCCCTCTGTAAGCCAGAATGCTGCGCATGGCCCGCTTCCCCCAGTTCCGGGCCATGCGCCTTTTATAAAAATCGGAAAAGACGATGCTGACATTCGCCTTTCGCAAATTGCTGACGCTGGTCGGCACGATGATCGGCATTGCCGCGCTGACCTTCATCATCACCAATATCGCGCCGGGCGATCCGGCCCGTCTCGTCGCAGGCCCCAATGCCACCGAGGACATGGTGGCGACGATCCGGACTGAATATGGTCTCGACAAGTCGCTGCCTGAACAGTTCGTCGTTTATATGGGCGAACTCGTGCGCGGCGATCTCGGCACCTCGATCGTCACCACCCGGCCGGTGCTGGAAGAAGTGATGCGTTATGCACCGGCGACGCTGGAGCTCGTGTTCGTCGCCATGTTCCTCGGCGTCGTCATCGGCGTTCCGCTGGGCATGCTGTCGGCCGTCTACAAGGATGGCCCGCTCGACCAGGTGACGCGCATCTTCTCGATTTCGGGCGTGGCCCTGCCCGCTTTCTGGTTCGGCATCATCCTGCAGTTGATGTTTGCCGTCGATCTCGGCTGGCTGCCGGTATCCGGTCGTTTGCCGCTGGTGACAAGGCCGCCGGACACCGTGACTGGACTGCTTTTGATCGACAGCCTGATTGCCGGACGTTTCTCGACCTTCTGGGTCTCGCTGCAGCATCTCATCTTGCCGGCGATCGTCTTGTCATTTCCCTGCCTTGCGTCGATCCTGCGCGTCAACCGCGCCGAGATGATCGAGGTCCTGCAGTCGGATTACATCGTTGCTGCACGTGCCCACGGCATCTCGTCCTTGCGGATCGTTGCATGTTATGCGCTGAAGAATGCCATGCTGCCGACGCTTGCGATGATCGGCCTGCGTTTCGGCTGGATGCTCGGCTCAACCGTTTTGGTCGAGACGGTATTCGATTGGCCGGGCATCGGTCTTTACGCAGTCTCCTCGGCGCTGTCTTCCGACTTCAAGCCAGTCGTCGGCGTCACGCTGATGATCGGTTTCTTCTTCATCGTCGCCAATACCCTCGTCGATCTTGCCTATGCCTGGATCGACCCGCGTCTCAGGAAAGCGTGATGACGGCTACACCCATTCCCCCCATGAATTCTCTCAACACCCAGGTTGAAGCATCCCGGCCACTCTCCTTCCTTGAGCGGCATAAAAGTCAGATCCGCCAGTGGCGGCTCTATAGTCACATGTTTGCGAAAAGCTTCTCGTCAATGCTTGGCCTGACGCTTGTCGTGCTGTTTCTTCTTCTGGCGGCCTTCGGGCCTTTGATTGCGCCCTATCCGGAAGCGGCAAGCGGTGCAATCAACATGTCGGCAAAACTCCTGCCGCCCGACAGCACCTATTGGTTCGGCACGGACGAGATGGGCGCGGACATATTTTCGCGTGTGATCATCGGTGCGCGCACATCGCTGTGGATCGGTGTCGTCATCACCGGCATTGCAGCCCTGATCGGCGTGCCGCTCGGCATCATCGCCGGTTATCGCGGCGGGTGGGTGCGTGCCGTCATCATGCGTTTCACCGAACTTTTCCTCGCCGTTCCAGGTCTTGCCCTGGCACTGGCGATCGTTGCGGCACTTGGGCCCGGCATCACCAATTGCGTGCTGGCGCTGGCGATCGTCTGGTGGCCGGGTTACGTCCGGCTGGTCGAGGCAAAAACGCTATCGATCAAGGAAGAGCTGTTTATCGAATCGGCCCGGTCTATCGGTGCAAAAACACCGTGGATCCTCTGGCACCATATTTTGCCGAACTGCCTGTCACCGATCATCGTCAAGATGAGCATGGACATGGGCATGGCGATCCTGTCGGCTGCCAGCCTCGGCTTCATCGGCCTTGGCGCCCAGCCGCCATCGCCTGAATGGGGCTCGATGATTTCGGTTGCCCGCACCTATATGCCGGACTGGTGGTGGTATTCGCTTTTTCCGGGTGCCGCGATATTCCTCACCGTGCTCGGTTTCAACCTTTTGGGCGATGGCCTGCGCGATATTCTCGATCCCCGGAGCCGCGACCGATGACCTCTTTTGAAACCAAAGCGCCTCTCCTTGAGATCAACAACTATCGGCTTGATATCGGCACGTTCGATGGGCCGGTGCATGTGCTGAAGGGCATCAACCTCACCGTCAACCGCGGCGACACGGTCGGCATCGTCGGCGAAAGCGGTTCGGGCAAGACCGTGCTGGTGCGTTCCGTGCTCGGTATTGGTCCGCGCAATTCGAAAGTGGTCGAGGGGTCTATCTCTTTCGATGGCCAGGACATCACGGCATTGCCGGAAAAGGACTGGACGAAGATCCGGGGCATCCGCATCTCGATGATCTTCCAGGATCCGATGACCTATCTCAACCCGCTCTTTTCGATCGGGCGGCAGATTTCGGATGTCATCGCAGCGCATGAGAAAGCTGGCGGAAAGGGTGTCTCCTCAAAGGCCGTGCGCCGCAGCCGCACCGAAGAACTGCTCGATCAGGTCGGCCTGCCGAACCCATCTATGCTGTTTTCGCAATATCCGCACCAGCTTTCCGGCGGCATGCGTCAGCGCGTGCTGATCGCCATGGCGCTTGCGGGCAAGCCGGATCTCCTGATCGCCGACGAACCGACAACTGCACTCGACGTCACCGTCCAGGCGCAAGTGCTCGACCTGATCAATTCGCTGGTCGAAAAGCTCAACCTCACTGTCATCATGATCAGCCATGATATCGGTGCGATCGCCACCGTCGCGAAACGTTGCGCTGTCATGTACAAGGGCGAAATCGTCGAACAAGGCCTGACGAAGGACATCCTCAACCATCCACAACACGAATATACCCAGCGCCTGCTTAAAGCCGTGCCGGATATCGATGTCGCGCCCGTAAAGGCAGCGGCAGAGCCTGCCGCCAGCGTGGCTGCCAGACCCGGCCATCTTCTCGAAGCCATCGATCTCAAAAAGGTCTATCGCAGCCAGGCAGGCGACGACTTCACCGCCGTCAACTCGCTCAGCCTGTCGGTGAAGACCGGCGAAATCTTCGGCGTGGTCGGCGAAAGCGGCTCCGGCAAGTCGACGCTTGCGCGCATGCTGATGCGCCTGATCGAGCCGACATCCGGCGACATCATCTTCGACGGGCAGAACATTTCCGGCCTGTCCGGCGAGCCGCTCAGACAGATGCGCCGACACATGCAGTTCGTTTTCCAGAACCCGCATTCAGCGCTCAACGGCCGGCACACGATCGGCGACGCGATCGGAGAGCCGCTGCGCATCCAGACGAACATGAGCCGCCGGGATATCGAGGCGCGCGCGGAGGCGTTGCTCGATATCGTGCAATTGCCGAAGATGTTCAAATACCGTTATCCGCACGAGCTTTCCGGTGGGCAGAAACAACGTGTATGCATTGCTCGTGCGATTGCGCTCAATCCGCGCCTTCTGATCCTCGACGAACCGACCTCAGCGCTCGACATCTCGGTTCAGGCGCAAGTCCTCGACTTCCTGCAGGAGCTGCGCTCCGAGCTGAACCTGACCTATGTCTTTATCTCGCATAACCTGGCCGTCATCCGGCAGATCTGCGACAGAACGATCGTGATGAAGCGAGGCGAAATCGTCGAACAAGGCGATACCGAACAGATCTTCCTGGCGCCACGCGAGGATTACACCAGGGCGCTGATCGAAAGCGGCCGCAAGACCTCGCAGGCAGCCAATATCTCATGATCAGATAAGGCGTGTCATTGACCGTCGAGCAGTCGCGCCGGGATGCCTCGCCGCTCCATCAGCCCCATAATCTTTTTGTCGAACGACAAAAGTTTCACCACCCAGCCATCTACTGTCAAAGGCAATCACTCCGTCGGTTTTAGTCTTGAGCATGCCGCTCAGGTCTTTCCATGAGCCGTCGCCCCTATCCGCTTCCAGCTCGGCTCGACCACCTGGCAATAAATAGAGCCTGATCTTACCGCCAGGCTGAATACCGAGATGCTCAAGCACGTCTTTGCGGAACGTGACCTGGCCACGCGTCGTCACTGTCAATGTCGCCATGACCCAACTCCCAAACACCAGAAGATCGTAATGCAGATCCGCATTACGACCAAGGGATGTGAGGCATCACCATCAGGCAGATCTCGCGCGACGACGCATCGTGGTGTCGAGGGATAAATCTATCTGCTGCGCGCGCCAAATTTTGAGACGGATACGGTCAGGCCTGGTCAAGGGCTGCCGAACCAAGCAGATGCATGGCCTCAGCAATGCTCGGCGTCCGATGTTGGATCGTATACGCGCTCTCGTCCATGGGCAGCCTTTCGTTTCGACCGAAACTCTCAATTATCAGAAATAAAGGAAGCTGACCGCGGACATACGATCGAGGAGAGCTATCGATCGCACTCACTGGCGATCCCATCGGCGCGACGCCAACGAGGATCGCTTTTATCCCTAGCCGGTTTGGAAGAGAGCTTGCTTGCTGCTGCATCTTTCATCTGTACAGGCAGCCCGAATGACGATCTTTATCTAACCAAGGGGCGACGGTGATTCACAGAATGCCCTGATCCAAAATGGATTGTGAGAATGCAGCAGCTCCTCAGGCAACGTGATGCCGCGCTAAACCCAAGAGGTGCCACCTTCATGGTAGCAGCGATGGCATTTTTTGCCGTCGAGGATACATGCTTGAAGGCTGTTGCCACATCGCTACCTGTGAGTGAAATCCTCATTCTCTTCGGATCGATCGGCGTTGTGGTCTTCAGCGCGCTGGCTATGCATGCTCGTGAAACGCCGCTCCCAGCAAACGTGTTCTCACCTTTGATCCTGGCTCGCTCGCTATCGGAGATCATCGGGCGTCTGTTTTACATGTTGGCCATTGCCCTTACGCCGCTTTCCACCGCATCCGCGATCCTGCAGGCAACTCCTTTGGTCGTCATCGGTTGCGCGGGTTTGTTTGGCGAACGGGTCAGCTTACGGAGATGGATGTCGGTGATCGCGGGTTTTATAGGTGTGGTGTGCATTTTGAGACCTGGAACTGAAGGGTTTGGAACTCTCTCTTTGCTCGCTGTTATAGCCATGCTGGGTTTTGCAGGCCGCGATCTGGCAACTCGAGCGGCTCCCTTACATATGTCGCACCGTCAGCTGGGCGTTCTCGGTTTTCTGGTGCTGATTGCCGCAGGTGTTGTCGCATCTCCCTTTGCGGGTCCCATAATTGTACCGACGATCAATACCGTTGGGCTTTTACTCCTTGGATCGGCGTCGGGGATTATTGCCTACACTGCACTGACCGTTGCGATGAGGACCGGCGAGATCGCTGCCGTCACGCCGTTCCGATACACCCGTCTCGTCTTTGCCGTGATCGCAGGACTTCTCGTTTTTCAGGAGCGGCCGGATCTCTGGACCATCTTTGGATCCACGATTGTTGTCGGCTCGGGGATTTTCGCACTGACAGAACGTAGGCGATCCGAATAGCCGCTTCGGTAACACGGCTGCGGTCGTACGCATAAGTTTCACGTCTTGGGCCTCTACGCTGATGGATCGCATCGATCCAAAGGGTGATTGCGCATGGTCTCAAAGCCGGAAGAACTGAAGAAGAGTGGCGGAAATTGGCGTTCGTCTCACCGTTGTAACGGAGGAAAGGTTGACGCGCATGGGGTCTAAAGATACGGCCGCCGCGTCAGGATTTACACCGCTCCAGCCACCCACTCGATCAGGTCTGAGGCCTGACCCCTCCCATCCTCCGCCGGAAGTCGATCAGACCTTCTTTCCCATCCCCCATGCCGTGGCTCCGCAGCTTGGTGCCCGTCATCTTTTCAGCGTAGCATACGGCATCTTCGAGAAGGCCGAAGTCGCTATCGCGGAGGCGGAGAGAGCCGATCGCGAGGTGCTTCCTCCATTTGGGGCCTCGCCTCCAGGCTTCCATCCATGCCGCGCCCAGTTCGAAGTCTTGTTTGGCCTCCGCCAGCCCGCGGATCAGAGAAGCAGACTGCGCGAGATCCTTTGACACCTTGCTCGCCGCCTCCATCCCGCCATGTCGGCGGGTCGAGAGGATGAGCTTGTGCACGGCGAAACGCTGAGGCGCAGGCACCACTACCCCTACTCCGGCACCATGAAGGACGACTGACCTGACCGGTTCGTAGATCAGGAAGTCGAGAAATGGCAGGGCTTGTGCGCCGATATTGCTGAGTGCAGGCACCTTCGACAGGCCCTTTCCATCGTCCGCATCGCCTCTGTTGGGGGTCAGAATCTCGATCTTTGAGCCATCCTTGTTCCGATATCCCGCCACCAGGTTTGGAGAAAAGGCATTGAAGATCGGCTTGAACGTGCTGTCGACCTCTTCGAGAATGTTGCCGATGTCGGTCATTGGGTCCTCCACGAGGACTGAGATACTGAAGAACTGAGCGATATCGATGTCGTCGGTGCGGTAGGTGGCCTGATCGAGCTTGATGCCCAGCACCCCGCCATAGGCCTGGAAGGCATGCGAGCCCACGAGGGTTGCGCGAAGGCGAAACAGGCCGTTGGCAGCCAGTTTCTCGATCGCCTCGCCTTCCGTAGCAGACGGAGACGGAAGTCCAGACCTCCTGAGCTGGCTCGCCAGCTTGCGACGTACGAGGTAGTCAGCTTTCAGTTCGCTTGCGTTTTCGACGCGCCTGGTGACATCGACATCATCGACAGGCCCTAGATATTTCGACTGAAGCTTTGGAGGTGCCGAGCCGTCACCTCTTTCGAGCGTACGGTGATACCAATATTCACGGTTGTGCCTGCGAAGTTTGATGAAAGAACCTGTCACGGGGAACTGGTCGCTGAACTGGACGTCGTGAGCCCGCTCAACGAGCTCAGAAAACGCGGTCTGAGCAATACTGGACAGCGATCTCATGGCTCCACCTTGCTACAAGTCTGGCGAACTTGTAGCAAGGCTGGGCTTCGGTATCTATCCTCAGAGGCGCGGCATTGCTACCGATGCTTGATCTTTGGTCTCTCGGAAAAATGCGCGACGATCCTTAATCTACTGCGACGCGCATGGGAGAACAGCGTCTTGCTGCCCATTTGAAATTTCTGACCAGGAGACGACGAGGAGCGCTTGGAAAGTCACCACTCTCCATACGATCGCGAGCGAAAAGGTCGCGATGTAGCTATCCGATCAAGTGGGTGGCAGCTGCGTAAGCGCTGTTTAGATGGCACATTGACGAAGAGCGCGGTGCATTGACGGCCTGTCTTAAGCGGAGATTGATCAACCCGCGAGGAATGATTTATTACCGTGCGAGTGCAGTGTTCTCATACGGGTTAAATGTAATTGGCGAAGCTCAGTCTTCTCGTTCTTACGTATTGCGTTTTGGCTTTTCTGTTTTTCGGAAGCCCAACTCAGCCCGTCGCGTTTTTAACCCTCTATCATCATCTTTTCTGGGAGAATTGGCGTTTAGGGGTCGCCGCAGCAATGCTTCCAGCGCTGCTGATTTCTTCCTCATATGTTTTCCCACATTTGTGGCCCAATGTTCTACGGCCTGCTGTCTTTATGGCGTCATGGATGTTGATCTGTATTGTGCCAACTGGCCTATACGCGGATTGGGTTCGAAAAAACGCAATCGTCGCGTTCGATCCCGATTTAGAGGTTCAGCACTCATTCTTTCGGTCGCTTCACGAAGTTCCAGCGGATTTCCAGTTTTACGTCCATACGGCCATTCTGAAAGACTGCGTACCCTATCTCTGGAGCTATCGCAGTATGACGTTCAAAGAATTTAGGAATTCAAACGTTGCCGTGAACGTGCTTCCGCCGAGCTGGTTGGAGCAGTGCGATATCAGGCGCGAGCTGATGAAAAACCCATCAAACGATCATTGGGGTCGCTCCGCCCGATCGCGTATCGCAGATGTCTCGGCCTCGACCTTATAGATCGGTCAAAGTTTTTATCCGCACCCCTCGGATCGTCATGCAGATCTGCATTTTGACCAATCACTGTGAGGCACCGACGCCAGGACTGATCAGGCGCGACGGGGCAGTTGGCGTCGAGGGATAAATCTATCCGCGTATCGCGTCAAATTTTGAGACGATACGGTCAGGCCTGGAAAAGGGCTGCCGATCGCCTCTAGAACTCGACGACCTTGCCGCCTTCGATGGTGACGCGGCGATCCATACGGCCGGCGAGCTCATGATTGTGGGTGGCGATCAGGGCAGCCAGGCCCGACTGGCGGACAAGCGCTTCCAGCGCGTCGAAGACGTAGGACGCGGTTTTCGGATCGAGATTGCCGGTCGGTTCATCGGCCAGAAGCAGGCGCGGCGCGTTGGCGACGGCACGGGCGATTGCGACACGCTGCTGTTCACCGCCCGACAGCTCTGCTGGGCGGTGTTCACCGCGGTGGCCGATGCGCATGTAATCGAGCAACTGGGCCGCCCGCCCCCTCGCCTCGGCCTTGGACAGACCGCTAATCAGCTGCGGCATCATGATATTCTCGATGGCCGAGAACTCCGGAAGCAGATGGTGGAACTGATAAACGAAACCGACCTCTGAACGGCGAATGGCCGTGCGCCGTTCGTCACCCAGGTCGTTGCATGACTGACCACCGACAAAAACTTCGCCGGCATCTGGATGTTCCAGCAGGCCTGCCAGATGTAAGAGCGTTGACTTGCCGGTGCCGGATGGAGCGACGAGCGCGACGATCTCGCCGCTTTTCAGCTCGAAATCGGCGCCCTTCAGGATCGAAAGCATGGTCTCGCCCTGGCCATAGTGACGTTCGACGCCCGAGAGCTTCAAGACGGATTTGCGCGGTGCCATGGAGACCTATTCGTAGCGGAGGGCATGGACGGGGTCGAGCCTTGAGGCCCGCCACGCCGGGAAAATGGTGGCGATGAAGGAAAGCACAAGCGCCATGGCGACGACGGAAACCGTTTCGCTGACGCTCATTTCGGCCGGCAGTTCGCTCAGGAAATAGAGTTCCGGGTTAAACAGCACGGTGCCGGAAACCCAGGAGAAGAACTGCCGGATCGATTCGATATTGAGACAGACGATGACACCGAGAGCGACACCCGCGATCGTGCCGACAAGGCCGATTGCCGCTCCTGTCATGAAGAAGATCCGCATGATCGCACCGGAACTTGCGCCCATCGTGCGCAGGATGGCGATATCCGAGCCCTTGTCCTTTACCAGCATGATCAGGCCGGAAATGATGTTCAAGGCCGCGACCAGCACGATCAGCGTCAGGATCATGAACATGACGTTGCGCTCGACCTGCAGGGCCGAGAAAAAGGTCTGGTTGCGCTGGCGCCAGTCGGTGATGAAGATCTGTCGGCCGGCGGCCGCCTCGACCTTGGGGCGAAGGTCGTCGATCGCGTCGGGGTCATCGACGAACAGCTCGATCGACTGGACGATGCCTTCGGCGTTGAAATAGAGCTGCGATTCTTCGAGTGGCATATAGATGATCGTGGCGTCGTATTCGGACATGCCGATCTCGAATATGCCGGAGATCGTATAGGATTTGACCCGCGGATTAACGCCCATCGGCGTCACGTCGCCCTCCGGCGAGATCAGAGTGATCTTGTCGCCGGCAGAAAGGCCCAGCTGGGCTGCGAGCCTGGATCCGACCAGAACGCCCTGCCCCGAGGCAAAACCGACAGTATCGCCCTGCTTGATGTTACCGGAGACCTCGTGGAGTTTTTCGAGATCTTCGGTGCGGATGCCGCGCACCAAAGCACCCGAACCGGCGCCGCCCTTGCCCGACGCCAGCGTCTGGCCCTCGACCAGCGGCAGCGCCATCCGCACACCCGGAACGGCTGCAAATTTCTTTGTCAGATCCGCATAGTCGTTGAGCGGCGTATCGACCGGTTGAACGATCATGTGACCGTTGATGCCGAGGATGCGCGAGATCAGTTCGGTGCGAAATCCGTTCATCACCGCCATGACGATGATCAGCGTCGCAACACCGAGCATGATGCCGATGAAGGAGAAACCGGCGATAACGGAAATATAGGCTTCCTTGCGGCGCGAGCGCAGGTAGCGCCATGCCACCATACGTTCGAAACCCGAAAAGGCACCGGCACTTGGGGCCTTGTGCACCTTTTCCGTTTCACCACTCGCCGCGACGCTCGCCATTCACGTTTCCTCAAATGCTATCCGGCGCAAGGCTGTTCACGCGCGGCGTCTCTAGATAGGCGGCTTGCAGGCTTGTTCAGCCCGTCGCCTTGTTCAGCCCATCGCCCTGTTCAGCGCAGCCTCGAGGGTCATCACCTCGCGAGCGCCGGTCTTGCGGTTTTTCACCTCGACTTCGCCTGCGGCTGCCGAACGTGGACCGACGATGATCTGCACCGGCACACCGATCAGATCGGCGGTGGCGAACTTCGTACCGGCGCGGTCGTCGGTGTCGTCATAAAGCACGTCCTTGCCCGCATTGGTGAGCGCGCCGTAGAGATTTTCCGATAGCGCGTCACAGGCCGCATCGCCCGGCTTCATGTTGATCACCACGACATCGAACGGGGCAACCGATTCGGGCCAGATGATGCCGTTCTCGTCATGCGATGCTTCGATGATGGCGGGAACAAGGCGTGTCGGGCCAATACCATAAGAGCCCATGTGGACATGATGCTCCTTACCGTCCGGTCCCTGCACCTTGGCGCCCATCGGCTCGGAATATTTGGTGCCGAAATAAAAGATGTGGCCGACCTCGATACCGCGCGCAGACAGCCGCTCGCCCTCGGGGATCGCGTTAAACGCCGCCTCGTCGTGCATTTCCGAAGTGGCAGCATAAACCGATGTCCACTTGTCGAAGATCGCCTGCAGGCCAGCGACATCGTCAAAATCTGTGTTTTCCGCCGGGATGTCGAAATCGGTGAAAGCCTTGTGGCTGAAAACTTCCGATTCGCCGGTCTCGGCGAGAATGATGAATTCGTGGCTGTGATTGCCACCGATCGGGCCCGTGTCGGCGCGCATCGGTATGGCGCGCATGCCAAGCCGTGCAAACGTGCGCAGATAAGCGACGAACATCTTGTTATAGGAATGGATGGCGTCCTCGCGCGTCATGTCGAAGGAATAGGCATCCTTCATCAGGAATTCACGCGAGCGCATGGTGCCGAAACGCGGACGGATCTCGTCGCGGAACTTCAGCTGAATATGATAGAGGTTGAGCGGCAGGTTCTTGTAGGACTTGACGTAGGACCGGAAAATGTCGGTGACCATTTCCTCATTGGTCGGACCGTAAAGCATCGGCCGCTCCTGGCGGTCCTTGATGCGCAGCATTTCCTTGCCATAGGCCTCGTAACGACCGCTCTCCTGCCAAAGCTCAGCAGACTGCAATGTCGGCATCAAAAGCTCGACTGCGCCGGCGCGGTTCTGCTCCTCGCGGATGATCGTGTTGACCTTGTCCAGCACCTTCTTGCCGAGCGGCAGCCAGGAATAGATGCCCTGGCTCTGCTGACGGACCATGCCCGCGCGCAGCATCAGACGGTGCGAAACGATTTCCGCTTCCTTGGGATTTTCCTTCAGGATGGGCATAAAATAGCGGGACAGGCGCATCTTGATTTCCGAGCGTTTGCTTGCCGTCCCACATCACGCAGGAATCGGCCGATTTGAAGACCATTTGCGTGGCTTTTAGCCGTTCCCGAGGGCCAAGGGAACCCCGCGAAAACCGGGCGATCGGCGAAAAGCCAGTGGATGACGAACCGACGAAATAAGCCGGGACTTGCTAAAAATGCGGTTTTGATGAAGGCGGGGGTGCGACAAATGCGCCAACTGGATTTTTTTTCGCTTGTGTCACAAAAATACAAAAAAAGAGGATGACAAAGCCCATCCTTTGGGCTAGCTTCAGCCCATAAAACAGGCATGAAGTTCAAATTCATGCCAATCGCGGTAAAGTCTTGGGAGGATCAGATCTTAGGCGCGCTCGACGCAGCCCCGGCAACGGTGAGATCACGCGAAACTGAAAAACAAGGCTGCAACGCCTTGTTTTTTTTTGCTTTGTTGACGCTTAAAACCGTCAAAAACGCGGCTCAAGCGGCCTTAACCCCAGGAACAACCAGGACCGCCCGAACACAAGCACTTGATTGCCGTTCTTAAGGCGAGCTCGGGACTGGTTTTTACATGTCTCACTTTCCTCGAGTGCCAAGACAGAGAGATCCGAGAGGATCAGTGTGTCTGGCGGTCTGCGTGCACTCAGATGGGTGAGCCAATATGATGGCGCCAATATAATCTTGATGCATCGCCGCGCCGATAGGAGGCGTTCCCTCCCCCCCCCTTTTTCAGCGGTTGCTGGAATGGTTGAGGGACGCGCTCACTGTCTTCTTTCAGCCGACATTTCTTGCAACGCGGCCAAAAGCTGCAGATCGCGATGCCAGGGTCGCGCGGTCAAATTGAAATTGCCTCTGCCACCAAGACATTAATTTCAAGATCTGGATCCAGTGACATCTTCCCATATGTTGCGACGCTGCTCATCGATCAGCATTCGATACCTGTCGTGCAGAAGGCAAGTATTCCCGCATAGGGACGATCTGATAAGGTCCAATGCGAATATCTAAGGAGTGGGACTGGGCGCCCTCGTCACCTAAGGGACGTATTCTTACCAACCACGCGTCAGTCAGGCCATGTGGCGAACATGATCATCCGGCGGAATGCCGATCTTTATCTGTCGATCGATGACGCGCTGAAGACCGATCTTTTACGCTCACGTATCGCCCATTACGCGGAACAAGCACAGGATATACAAGGAATATTCACAGAACATACATTCGTCTCCACACCCGAATGTGGATCCATCGGCGATCGAGTTTTTGTTTTATTATAACGCGCTCGACCATCACCGAGGCGCCTTTTGCGCTTGGCCACGGTTCCCGCGTCGTCAATCGATAAAAGTCGAGGCAACTTAATTTCTTAAGCGGCGCACTGGGCGACCGCGTAAGAAACCTCTGAGGTTTCCATGACCCATCGTCTCAAAGACGATGGGTGGAAGCAGCCGGACCCCTCCGTACACTGCCTCCACTGCCGGACGTAAAACATCTCCATCCGACGCGATCTCATATCGGCACAGGGTGGACCAAGACAATGACGAGCTTTCCATGATGAAAGATCGGGTCCCCGCCCGAGCTTGGACGGTCGTTGCCAGCGTATAGCGCGAAAGAAAAACAGCCCGCGAGACTTAACGGACGCGCCGGGTTGGGTCGTTCCATGGAGACCGATTGGGAGATCAGATCGCCTTAAAGCTTGGGACGATGTCTGGGATATTGGCGACACTGAAACCGAAATAGGCCGCGGCGAGGTAATAGGCGAGGTAAATCACCGCCGAGATGACCGTTGTCAGCAGAACCACACGCCCGCCCCTGAAGTGTGCAGGTGCGCTTTCGACAGTGCCGGGCGACACCTCACCCTCCTCACTTTGGCTTCGATAACCAAGCGGCAGGACGATAAACAACACCGTCCACCATAAAATAAAATAGATCGCAGCAACGGTGAGGACGGGCATCACATAAGATCCGTTTAAAGATGACCCAAAGCTTATAGGGCGGACGCGGTCGAAGCTCAAATCGCGCTGGCCTACCGGGGGCTCAACGGAGCAGGCTCAGGCGGCTGATTTTCAAGGGTGCGATCAGGCGTCAGACAAAGTCACCAACCTTCCCCTTTCCTCATCTCCATTGCTCGTCTCCATCGCTCGTCTGCATTGCTCATTGTCGATAAAATCGCATCGCATCGATCGAAGACGCCGGCATTTGACCGGGTCACGCTAGACAGCAAAACCTGCGCCGCAGACATCACCCGCATTAAACTATAGTTCTTACATGAAATAATGTGACACTTTCACATATTTACCATAACTCAATACACTTCGATATCCAACCGATCATACCGAATAATGATCCATTCCGCATAGAATACACTGAGCACCCAGAAAATAAACAAACCCGGGTTTTGCGCCAATAGACTTGGTTTTTATTTCATGTATATCTAGCCCGTTAGACTTTCATCGAAAAGGATAAGCAAATGAGTATCAGATCTCTCGCCGTGACGATAGCTTTGCTATCCACCCCGGCGCTCGCACATGCAGCCGTTGTCGAGACATATTCCGGTGCGGTTCAATCGAAATCTCCGTTTCTCAACCCTACCAATCAGAACAATACCGAAGCTGAAATCACGGAAAACGGCACTTACACCCTCAATCTGCTTGCCAATTTTCTGTCGGGAACCGGCAACGCGTTTTCAACACTGACGGCCTATACGCTGGATTACCAAACGATCCTTGGCGTTTGGAATGTCGGCGCCGATACCGCGCTTTCAGGCATCCTGCAAAGCCAGACTTTCACGGTCACCGATGCCGCAAATACGGCTTTTGCCTGGTATAGCACGCTTGGAACCAATGGCGTCAGCAAAGCCAACTATCTGGTAACGATCGAAAAGATCGATACACCGACGCCCGTTCCAGGCCCCGAAGCTGGCGCAGGGCTTGGTGCACTGGCACTGTTTGGGGTTGCCTATTGGGCAAAACGCCGCCGCGACGAACAGGCGCTCGCGGCTTAAACAGATCAGGTCACAAAGACCAAAGAGGCTCCTCAAAGGGGCCTCTTTTTTTTCGACGGCGCATCTGAAAGGCATCCGACACCGAGCCTTTTAAGAAGAGGCCGGCGTCCGGTTTTAGACCAAACGTTCAGGTTTTAATCGGCCCTACCGCCATCGCTGTCGGGGGCTCAGATCTCTTCCAGTTCGATCAAGGTGCCGTTAAAATCTTTCGGATGCAGGAAGAGCACCGGCTTGCCGTGGGCGCCGGTTTTTGGATGGCCATCACCAAGCACGCGCGCGCCAAAAGAACGCAGCTGATCGGCAGCCTTATCGATGTCGGCGGTTTCATAACAGATATGGTGGATACCGCCGGCGGGATTGCGTTCTAAAAAACTTGCAATGGGCGAACCGTCACCAAGCGGTTCCAGCAGTTCGATCTTGGTGTTGGGCAGTTCGACAAAAACGACTGTCACGCCGTGGTCCGGCAGAGACTGTGGTGCAGACACCGTTGCTCCCAGTGTGTCGCGGTAGATCTCGACCGCCTCGTCGAGGATCGGCACGGCAATCGCGATGTGGTTGACCCGTCCGAGCATCAGTTCCTCCCTCCTGATACGTCCAGCCCGTTCAGCGCCGATAGGCGCTAAAACATCTCAATTTTTGCAACAACGTTGCCGGATCATCGAGCAGGATGATCCGGTGATTTGTTATTGCACCCGCGTGACGAAGACGGTGACGACCGGCTTTTTGCCCCAGGCCATATTGGCGGCAGACCGGACTGCACGACGCACGGCCTCACGCACCATATCGAGATCCTTGCGGCGGGCGCGCGGGATGCTTTCGACGGCGCCGAGCACGGCGTCATAAAGACCATCATCCATGTCCTCGCCCTCGTCGTCGAATTCCGGCAGGCCGAAAGAGACGAGATCGGGATCTGCGAGGAATTCAAAACGCTGATCGAGCAGGATGTTGACAGAAACCTGGCCGGCAAAAGAAAGCTTGCGGCGGTCGCCAACACCCATTTCGTCGAAGTCACCGATCAGCTTGCCATCTTTAAAGATGCGGCCATGCGGCGCTTCGCCGATGACTTCGGCAGGACCGGGCGCAAGCCGTAAGATATCGCCGTTTCGAACCCGCGGGATGGTCGCAATGCCGGCCGATGCACCAAGCTCGGCCTGCGCCGTCAGGTGGGCTGCCTCGCCATGGACCGGCACGAGGATCTGCGGTTTTGTCCATTCGTACATTTTCAAGAGCTCGTTGCGGCGCGGATGGCCCGACACATGCACCAGCGCATCGCTGTCGCCCAGCACGTGAATGCCCTGTTCGATCAGCGCGTTTTTGATCTCGATAATGGGTTTTTCATTGCCAGGAATAGTGCGCGACGAAAAGACCACCGTGTCGCCCTTGGTCAGCGCCACATGGCGCATCTCGTCGCGAGAAATCTTGGCAAGTGCCGCGCGGGATTCACCCTGGCTGCCGGTCAAGATGACGACGACCTTGTCGCGCGGGATATAACCGTATTCGTCTTCGGCGATAAACGGCTTTACGCCGTCCATGATGCCGATGTCTTGAGCGACGTTGACGACGCGCTTGAGGGACGATCCGAGCAACAGCACTTCGCGGCCGGCGGCCTCTGCTGCCTCGGCAATCGAGCGGATACGGCCGACATTCGACGAAAAGGTGGTGACGGCAACCCTGCCTTCTGCCTCTTCGATGACCTTTTGCAGGCCCTTGGAGACTTCCTCTTCCGACGGCGACACGCCTTCGCGCATCGCATTGGTGCTGTCGCACATCAGCGCCAGCACACCCTCGTTGCCGATCGCACGGAAGCGGTCTTCATCGGTCAGCGGCCCAAGCGTCGGGTGCGCATCGATCTTCCAGTCGCCGGTATGGACGACATTTCCGAGCGGCGTGCGGATGACCAGCGACATCGGTTCGGGGATCGAGTGGTTGACACCGACGGCTTCGACCGAAAACGGACCGACCTCGACGCGATCGCCAGACTTAAAAATGGTGATCGGGATTTCGGCCCGATTGCCTTCATATTTGCGCTTGGCTTCCAGCATGCCGGCGGTAAAGGGCGAGGCATAGACCGGCACGTTGAGGCCCGGCCACAGATCGTTCATCGCGCCGTAATGGTCTTCATGCGCATGGGTGATGAACATTGCCTTGAGATTGTGGCGCTGGGAGGCAAGAAAACGGATATCGGGAAGCACGAGGTCGACACCGGGGAGATCGGGACCGGGGAAGGTCACGCCGCAATCGACCATGATCCACTGGCGCTTCTCCGGCGTACCATAGCCGTAAAGAGCGAGGTTCATGCCGATCTCGCCCACGCCGCCCAGCGGCAGAAACACCAGTTCGTCTTGTTTGGTCATTCTTCTTCTTATTCCGTTCTTGCAAAAAATACATCACCTGCCGCGATCGGCAGGACTTGTCCACCCCCCATGTCGAGCAACAGCAGGCCATTGTCGTCAATCCCGGCGAATATTCCCTCCAAGGACCGGTCGGGAAGGTTGACGGTGATCTTTTCGCCGATACCGCAGGCGATCTGCCGCCAACGTTCCACGACCCGCGCCGTTCCCCGTCCCTCATCCCATTTTTCCAGCGAAAGCGCCATCGACTGATAAAGATGGGCGAAAAGTTCGTCCGGCGAAATCGCCGCACCGTGGTCGACAAGCCGCGTGACGCCATAAGGCGCGTTATCGGGCATATGGCGGATATTGATGCCCATGCCGATGACGAGCGCCCGGCGCCCATCGGGCAGTGCTTCGCCTTCCAACAATATGCCGCAGGTCTTGGCCCGGTTTATCAGAATATCGTTTGGCCATTTGACCTGAAGCAGCGCGCCGTCTGCCGGAAGCACTGCTTTGACCGCATCATGAACGGCGACGGCGACGGCAAGCGGCAACGAGGCGACACGCTCCATCGGGGCCGGATCGATCAACAGCAAGGACGCGTAGAGGTTTCCAGGCTCGGATGTCCAGGCGCGGCCACGACGGCCCCGGCCTTCGGTCTGGCGGGCGGCCGTCACCCAAAGCAGACCGGGATCGCCCGCGCGAGCGCGGGCGAGGCATTCGGTATTGGTGGAGCCTATGTCATCAAAAGCGACATGACGAAAGGCATCCAGGCCGAAACGGCCGTTTTGCGCCATCATCCTCAGAAGAAGGACCGTGCCGCAGCGTCAGCAGCAGAGCCGATCGGACCGCCAAACAGGATATAGACCAGGATGAACAGGCCGGAGATCCCGAAAACGAAGCGGATTTCGCCAGGCGTTCGGGCAAACTCGCCCTTCGGTTCGTCGAACCACATCAGTTTGACGATGCGCAGATAATAATAGGCGCCGACGACCGAGGTGAGGAAGCCGATGACGGCAAGGGCATAAAGCTTGGCTTCGGCCGCTGCGAGGAAGACGAAATATTTGGCGAAGAAGCCCGCAAGCGGCGGAATGCCGGCCATGGAGAACATCTGCGCCGTCAGGACCATGGTCATGAACGGCTTGCTCGCCCAAAGACCGGCCAGATCATCGACAGTTTCGACATAGGTACCATCGGGACGGCGCATGGAGATGATGCAGGCAAAGGTGCCGACCGACATGGCGACATAGATCAGCATATAAACGACGATGCCAGAAACACCGCTTTCGCTGCCGGCAGAAAGCCCCACCAGCGCATAACCCATATGGCCGATCGAGGAATAGGCCATCAGCCGCTTGATATTGGTCTGGACGACGGCGGCAAACGAGCCGAGCAGCATCGAAGCGATCGATACGAAGACGATGATCTGGCGCCAGTCGCCGATGATCGGCAAAAACACGTCGGCGGTCAGGCGGATCAGGATTGCCATGGCGGCAACCTTCGGCCCGGCGGCGAAAAAGGCGGTGACCGGTGTCGGCGCACCTTCATAGACGTCGGGCGTCCACATATGGAAAGGCACGGCCGAGATCTTGAAACAGGCGCCGGCAAGCATGAAGACCATGCCAAAGACCAGACCGAGGCCACGCGGTTCCGACATCAGAACATTGGCGATCTCGTCAAAGCCGGTATTGCCGGTGAAACCGTAGACCAGCGACATGCCGTAAAGCAGCATGCCCGACGAAAGCGCGCCGAGAACGAAATATTTCAGGCCAGCTTCGGTCGAGCGCAGGCTGTCGCGATTAAAAGCTGCAACGACATAAAGCGCCAGCGACATCAGTTCCAGGCCAAGGTAAAAAGCGATCAGGTCGTTGGCCGAGATCAAAAGCAGCATGCCGAGCGTCGAGATCAGCAAGAGAACCGGATATTCGAACTTGTCGAGCTGCATTGCCTTGCCCTGACCGATCGACATGATCAGCGCAAAGATCGAGCCGGCAATCGCGATCGCCTTCATGAACCGGGCGAAAGGATCGACGATGAAGGCACCGCCATAAGCTTCGCCATTGCCGGTGAAGAAGACGATCCACAGGCCGACCACCGCCAGAAGCACGATCGCCAGGGCAGAGACGAACTGGCTGGATTTTTCGCCGGCAAAAACGCCGACCATCAGAAGTGCCAGGGCACCCACCGCAAGGATGACCTCGGGGAGCGAAAGAGCCAGGCTTTGAGAGAGGAGTTCAGGGGTCATAGTCTGTCTGTTCCCGTCATCATTTCGCAGCCTGAGCGGCGGTCGCTGCGGCATCGATGGCCGCATGGTAATTGGTCACGAGCTTGTCCACCGCTGCAGCCGACGCATCGAAGACGGGTGCTGGATAGATGCCGAAGAAAATTGTCACGATGATCAGCGGCCAGACGATGCATTTCTCGCGGAAGGAAATATCCACGAGCCCCTGCATGACCGGGTTTACCGCCTTGCCGAAGATCATCCGGCGATAGAGCCACAGCATGTAGGCGGCTGAGAGCACGACACCGGTCGTAGCAAAGACCGCGGTGATGACGCTGACGCGGAAGACGCCGACGGTTGCGAGGAATTCGCCGACGAAGGCGGAAGTGCCCGGCAAACCGACATTGGCCATGGTGAAGATCAGGAAAGCCAGCGCGTATTTCGGCATGCGATGCACAAGGCCGCCGTAATCGTTGACGTTACGCGTATGGGTGCGTTCATAGACGATGCCGACGCAGAGGAAGAGCGCGCCGGAAATGACGCCATGCGACAACATCTGGAACAAAGCGCCGTGCAGGCCCTGCTGGTTGACCGCGAATATTGCCATCGTCACGTAACCCATGTGGGCGACGGAGGAATAGGCGATCATCTTCTTGATGTCGGTCTGCATCAAGGCGACGAGCGAGGCATAGATGATGGCGATGACCGAGAGCGTCAGGATCAGCGGGGTGAAATAGCTCGAAGCCAGCGGGAACATCGGCAGCGAGAAACGCAGGAAGCCGTAACCGCCAAACTTCAGAAGCAGCGCCGCAAGGTCGACCGAGCCTGCCGTCGGGGCTTCGACGTGAGCATCCGGCAACCAGGTGTGAAACGGCCACATCGGCACCTTGACGGCAAACGACAGGAAGAAGGCGAGCCACAGCCAGAACTGCATTTCCGGCGAAAACTGATGGGCGAGAAGCACCGGAATGGAGGTCGACCCCGTCTCCGCATACATGACCAGAATGCCGATCAACATGAAGATCGAGCCGAGCAAGGTATAAAGGAAGAACTTCATCGATGCGTAGATGCGCCGCGGCCCGCCCCAGACACCGATGATCAGGAACATCGGAATAAGGCTCGCCTCGAAGAAGACGTAAAAGAGCACGATATCCATCGACACGAAAACGCCGACAATCAGCACTTCCAGGACGAGGAAGGCGATCATGTATTCGCGCACATGCTTGGTGATGGCGTTCCAGCTGGTCAGCACGCCGAACGGCATGAGGAAGGTTGCCAGAACCACGAACATCACTGAAAGGCCATCGACGCCGACATGGTAGCTGATGCCCTTGCCGAGCCAGTAATACTGCTCGACCATCTGGTATTCGGCACTGTGACCGTCAAAACCTGCCCATACGAGCAGCGACAGAAGGAAGGTGATGACCGTCGTTATCAACGAGATGATCATGACGTTCTGGCGGCCGTGATCGGTATCGTCGCGGGTGAACAGAAGCAACAGCACGCCCACCATCGGGAGGAAGGTGACCGTGGAAAGAATAGGCCAATCGGTCATCAGATGGAACTCCCGAGCATCATCCAGGTAATCAGGGCAGCGACGCCGAGCAGCATCGTGAAGGCGTAGTGATAGAGGTAACCGGTCTGCAGACGAACAACCCGGTTTGCAGCATCGACGACCCGCGCGGCAACGCCGTTGGGCCCGTAATGGTCGATCGTGCCGATATCGACTTTCTGCCAGAGGAAGCGACCGAGCGCTTTCGAAGACCGGACGAACAGAAAGTCGTAGAGCTCGTCGAAATACCACTTGTTGAGCAGGAACTGGTAGAGCCCCTGCTGCGAGGCGGCCAGCCTTTTGGGCGTTTCCGGCGACTTGATGTAGAAATACCAGGCGGTGACAAAGCCGATGACCATGGCAATGAAGGGCGACAGCGCCACCAGGGCCGGAACGTGATGGAATTCCTCCACCAGTTCATTGTGTTCGGCGGTAAACAGCGCGCCCTTCCAGAAGGCGGTATATTCCTCGCCGTAAAAATGGCCCTCGAAGAGGACACCGGTCAAAACCGCGCCGATCGCCAGAACGTAAAGCGGGATCAGCATGACGTTCGGGCTTTCATGCACATGATGCATGACCTCGTGGCTTGCCCGTTCCTTGCCAAAAAAGGTCATGAAAGCCAGACGCCAGGAATAAAAGCTGGTGAAGAGTGCTGCGATGACGAGAAGCGTGAAGGCAAAACCTGCGACTGCCGAATGCGAAGCGTAAGCCGCCTCGATGATCACGTCCTTGGAGAAGAAACCGGCAAAACCGATCGGGGTGAAGGGAATGCCGACGCCGGTGAGCGCCAGCGTGCCGATCGTCATCATCCAGAAGGTGACCGGGATATGTTTTCTTAAGCCGCCCATCTTGCGCATGTCCTGCTCGCCATCAACGGCATGGATGACGGAACCGGCGCAGAGGAACAGGAGCGCCTTGAAGAAGGCGTGGGTGAAGAGATGGAAGATTGCCGCGCCATAAGCGCCGACGCCGAGCGCGACGAACATATAACCGAGCTGCGAGCATGTCGAATAGGCGATGACACGCTTGATATCGTTTTGCACCAGGCCGACGGTTGCGGCGAAAAAGGCGGTGATCGCACCGATGATGGTGACGAATGTCATCGCATCGGGTGCCAGTTCAAAGAGCGGCGACATGCGGGCGACCAAAAAGACGCCGGCGGTGACCATGGTTGCGGCATGAATGAGCGCCGAGACCGGGGTCGGGCCTTCCATCGCGTCCGGCAGCCAGGTGTGCAGCATGAACTGCGCCGATTTGCCCATGGCGCCCATGAACAGCAGCAGGCAGGCGCCGGTCAGGGCACCTTCGCGGGTGAGCGACAAGCCGAACAGGTTGAAGACGACGGTTGCAGCCTCCGGTGAGCCTTCCTTCGGCAGATAGCTGCCGGCATTGGCGAAGATGGTTTCGAAATTGATCGAGCCGAACATCACGAAAAGAGCGGCGATGCCGAGCATGAAACCGAAGTCGCCGACGCGGTTAACGATGAAGGCCTTCATCGCCGCGGCATTGGCCGAGGGACGATCGTACCAAAAGCCGATCAGCAGATAAGATGCCAGACCAACACCTTCCCAGCCGAAGAACATCTGGGCGAGATTGTCCGAGGTGATCAGCATCAGCATCGCGAAGGTGAACAGCGACAGATAGGCGAAAAAACGCGGCCGATGCGGATCGGTATGCATATAACCGACCGAATAGACATGCACGAGGAAGGACACGGTGTTGACGACGACGAACATCACGGATGTCAGCGTGTCGATACGCAGCGCCCAATAGACGTCGATATTGCCGGACTGGATCCAGCGCAGAACCTCGACGGCCATGGTTGCCTGGGAGCCAAGTGCCACCTGGAAAAAGACGATCCAGGAAAGGATCGTGACAATCGCCATCAGGCCGCAGGTGACGAATTCCGACGCCTTGGCGCCGATCTGCCGGCCCATAAGCCCGGCGATCAGGAAGCCGATCAGGGGAAGAAAGACAATAAGCTTGTAGATCATGACCCGATCAGCCCTTCATCACATTGACGTCGTCGACGGCGATCGAGCCGCGGTTGCGGTAGAAGACGACTAGAATTGCAAGACCGATGGCCGCTTCGGCGGCAGCGACGGTCAAAATGAACAGGGCAAAGACCTGACCGGCAATGTCGTTCAAGAACGACGAGAAGGCCACCATGTTGATATTGACGGCGAGCAGGATGAGCTCGATCGACATCAAGATGATGATGACATTCTTGCGGTTGAGGAAAATGCCGAAAACGCCGAGGGTGAAGAGGATGGCGCTGACGGTGAGATAGTGGGAAAGACCGATTTCCATATTACTGTTCCTTTTTCCCGCTTTCTCTACAGACCCTGGCCCGACTTGACCTTGACCACCTCGATGGCGGTTTCCGGCGTGCGGGCGACCTGGCGCGAAATATCCTGCCGCTTGATGTTCTGGCGGTGACGCAGCGTCAGCACGATGGCGCCGATCATTGCGACCAACAGGACCATGCCGGCGACCTGGAAGAAGTAGACGTAATGGGTATAGAGCACGTCGCCCAGCGCCGCCGTATTGCTGCGTTCCGCCGGGTTGGGGATCGGCATGGTGATCGATGATGCCGCTTCCGGCGACAGCACGCTGCCGCCGACAACGAGGACCAGTTCGGCGGCAACCACGATCCCGACCAAAATGCCGACCGGTGCATATTGCAGCATGCCGGAACGGAATTCGGCAAAATCGATATCGAGCATCATGACGACGAAGAGGAAGAGAACCGCAACGGCGCCGATATAAACGACCAGCAGGATCATCGCCAGGAACTCGGCTCCCGTCAGCAGGAAAAGGCCTGCCGAATTAAAGAAGACGACGATCAAGAAGAGAACCGAGTGAACCGGGTTCTTGGACGAAATGACCATGAACGCCGACGCCACTGCGACGAACGCGAAGAGATAAAAGAATAGTGCCTGCAGACCCATCGTCGTGCCTTCTCGTCCCTCGTCGAGATCGGGCATTTAGCCCACCCCGCCCAACCGATGCCGTTGCGACACCGGGATTAACCTCATCAAAGCCGGCGACCCCGCCGCCGGCAAAAACGCCCCTACCGGTAGGGCGCATCCATTGCGATATTGCGGGCGATTTCCCGCTCCCAGCGGTCGCCGTTTGCCAGAAGCTTGGCCTTGTCGAAATAGAGCTCCTCGCGGGTTTCCGTCGAGAACTCGAAATTCGGCCCCTCGACGATCGCATCGACCGGGCAGGCTTCCTGGCAGAAACCGCAATAGATGCATTTCACCATGTCGATATCGTAACGCACCGTGCGGCGGGTGCCGTCATTGCGGCGCGGACCGGCCTCGATGGTGATCGCCTGAGCTGGACAGATTGCTTCGCACAGCTTGCAGGCGATGCAGCGTTCTTCGCCGTTCGGATAACGGCGCAGCGCATGTTCGCCGCGGAAACGCGGCGAGACCGGGCCTTTTTCGAACGGATAGTTGATCGTCGCCTTCTGCTTGAAGAACAGATATTTGAACGCCAGGAAAAAGGCGCTGACAAATTCCTTCAGGAACAGCGAACTGACGGCGTTGGATAGGCTAGCCATCTTATTCTCCAGTAATGCCGGTTGCGACGATGGCGATCATCCTGCCCATCCCGTCAGCTTCAGAACGAATGCCACGACGATCATGATAATGAGCGACATCGGCAGAAAAACCTTCCAGCCGAGACGCATCAGCTGGTCGTAGCGGTAGCGGGGCACGATCGCCTTTGCCATGGCAAAGAGGAAAAAGCAGAAGGACAGTTTGATGACGAACCAGATGATGCCGGGCACCCAGTTGATCAGCCAGAAATCGACCGGCGGCAACCAGCCACCCAGAAAGAGGATGGTCATCAGCGAGCAGACGAGCAGGATCGCCGCGTATTCCGACAGCATCAGCATCATATACGGCGCCGAACCGTATTCGACCATGTAACCGGCGACCAGTTCGGATTCTGCTTCGGGCAAGTCGAAGGGCGGACGGTTGGTTTCGGCAAGGCCCGAGATGAAGAAGATCACGAACATCGGGAACAGCGAGAACCAGTGCCAGTCGAGGAACGAGTTCGGCAGGCCGAGCATCGTGCCGAGACCGGTTTTCTGCGCGTAAACGATGTCAGTCAGGTTCAGCGAGCCGACGCAGAGCAGAACGGTGACGATGACGATACCGATCGAGACCTCATAGGAGACCATCTGGGCTGCGGAGCGAAGCGCGCCGAGGAAGGGATATTTCGAGTTCGATGCCCAGCCGGCCATGATCACGCCATAGACCTCGAGCGAGGAAATGGCGAAGATATAGAGGATGCCGACATTGATGTTGGCGATCACCCAGCCATCGTTGAGCGGGATCACCGCCCAGGTGGCGAGCGCCAGCGTGACCGACACTAGCGGGGCGAGCAGGAAAACGACCTTGTCGGCGCCGGACGGAATGATCGGCTCTTTGAAGACGAATTTCAAAAGGTCGGCGAAAGACTGGAACAGGCCGAAGGGACCGACCACGTTCGGGCCGCGTCGAAGCTGCACATTTGCCCAAACCTTACGGTCGGCAAGCAGGATGAAGGCGATGAAAACCAGTAGGCAGACCAACAGAAGCAGCGACTGGCCCACCATGATGAGCGCCGGCCAAACGTAGGTCCAGAAGAACAGATCCATATTCATATCACTCCGCCGCAGCCTTGAAGTTGTTGCGGGCCAATGCCGAGCAATCCGCCATTACGGCAGAGGCGCGGGCAATCGGGTTGGTCAGGTAGAAATCCTTGATCGGCGAAGAGAAGCCGCCCTTGGTCATATCGCCGCCTTTTTGTCCGAGCGTTGCCACATCGGTGACCGAACCCGCAGCGATCTCGTCGATCTCGGCAAAATGCGGATGGTCCTGGTAAAGCTTCGCGCGCAATGCCGGAAGGCTGTCGAAGGGCAGTTTCTTGCCGAGCACGTCGGAGAGCGCGCGCAGGATCGCCCATTCCTCACGGGCCTCGCCCGGGGCAAAGCCTGCGCGGTTGCCCATCTGGACGCGGCCCTCGGTATTGACCCATGTGCCGGACTTTTCGGTATAGGCGGCCCCCGGCAGGATGATGTCGGCATTCATCGCGCCACTATCGCCGTGGCTGCCGATATAGATCGTGGTCTTGGCGTATTTGGCCGCGAAATTCATCTCGTCGGCGCCGAGCAGGAAAAGAACATCCATCGAGCGCAGCATGGTCGCGGCATCAGCCCCCTTCGGCCCCGGCACGAAACCGAGATCGAGGCCACCGACGCGCGAGGCTGCCGTGTGGAGGACGGCAAAACCGTTCCATTCTTCCGTCAACGCACCGACGGAACCGGCGAGTTGGCTTGCGGCCTGAAGCACGGCCAAGCCATCCGGGCGGGTGAGAGCCCCCTGCCCCACGATGATCATCGGATTCTTGGCGCCGCGCAACTTTTCGGCAAAGCTGTTGGCACCCGACGCGAGATCGGACAGCGTCTCCGGGCCGGCACCGAGATAATCGTAGGCATAACGAAGCTCGCCCGCTTCGCCGATCACGCCGATCGGGAAATTGCCGCGGCGGAAGCGCTTGCGGATGCGAGCATTGAGAACGGCTGCCTCGATGCGCGGATTGGCGCCGATGATGAGCAGCGCACCAGCCTGTTCGATGCCTTCGATCGTCGGGTTGAAAAGATAGGTCGAGCGGCCGAGCGACGGATCAAGCGCCGTCCCGTCCTGGCGACAGTCGAGATTTTCCGAGCCGAGCGAGGCGAGCAGCTGCTTCAGCGCATACATTTCCTCGACCGAGGCAAGGTCACCGGCAATCGCGCCGATCTTGTCGCCGGAGGAGGCCGAGACCGCTGACTTGACGGCGGCGAAGGCTTCGCCCCAGCTTGCCGGCACCAGACGGCCATCCTTGCGAACATAAGGGCGGTCGAGACGCTGGGTCTTCAGGCCATCCCAGATGAAGCGGGTCTTGTCGGAGATCCACTCCTCGTTCACCTGTTCGTTGACGCGCGGCATGATGCGCATGACTTCACGGCCGCGGGTATCAACGCGAATGGCGGAGCCGACGGCATCCATGACGTCGATCGATTCCGTCTTGCCGAGTTCCCACGGACGGGCGGTGAAGGCGAAAGGCTTGGAGGTGAGCGCACCGACCGGGCAAAGGTCAACGACATTGCCCTGCAGTTCGGAGGTCATCGCCTGTTCGAGATAGGTGGTGATCTCGGCATCCTCGCCGCGGCCGATCAGGCCAAGCTCGGAAATGCCGCCGACCTCCGTGGTAAAGCGGACGCAGCGCGTGCAGTGGATGCAGCGGTTCATCACCGTCTTGACCAGCGGGCCGATATATTTGTCTTCGACGGCGCGCTTGTTTTCCGCATAACGCGAACTGTCGATGCCAAACGCCATCGCCTGGTCCTGCAGGTCACATTCGCCGCCCTGGTCGCAAATCGGGCAATCGAGCGGATGGTTGATCAGCAGGAATTCCATCACGCCTTCGCGGGCCTTCTTGACCATCGGCGTGGTGGTGAAGACTTCCGGCAATTCGCCATTCGGGCCGCCGCGGATATCGCGCACGCTCATGGCACAGGAGGCGGTCGGCTTCGGCGGGCCGCCCTTCACCTCGATCAGGCACATGCGGCAATTGCCGGCGACCGAAAGACGCTCATGGAAACAAAAGCGCGGAATCTCGGCGCCCGCTTCCTCGCATGCCTGAAGCAGCGTGAAATGGTCCGGAACCTCGATCTCGTTGCCGTCAACCTTCAGCTTTGTTGCCATTGTTTCACTTGCGTCCTGTGTTCAATCCCGGCCCTCAAGGCCCGAAAATGGTTCATTTCAACAGCCGAAGCCGCCTTTTGGGCGTGTTATTCGGCGGCCTCCATGACGGCGCCTTCCGACGTCGCATTGTATGTGTACTGATCGATCCGTGCCTCGATTTCGGGGCGGAAGTTGCGGATCAGGCCCTGGATCGGCCAGGCGGCAGCGTCGCCGAGCGCGCAGATCGTGTGGCCTTCGACCTGCTTGGTCACCTGGAACAACATGTCGATTTCGCGCTTCTGGGCATTGCCGCGGACCATGCGTTCCATCAGGCGCATCATCCAGCCGGTGCCTTCGCGGCACGGCGTGCACTGGCCGCAGCTTTCATGCTTGAAGAAGGCCGAGATGCGCCAGATTGCCTTGATGACGTCGGTCGACTTGTCCATGACGATCATGCCGCCGGTGCCGAAGGAGGATTTCACCTCGCGCATGCCGTCGAAATCCATGATCGCATCGGCCATGTCTTCGCCGCGGACGATCGGGCAGGATGCGCCGCCAGGGATGACGGCCAAGAGATTGTCCCAACCGCCACGAATGCCGCCGCAATGGGTTTCGATGATCTCGCGGAAGGAATGGCCCATCGCCTCTTCGAAGGTGCAAGGCTTTTCGACATGGCCGGAGACCATGAACAGTTTGGTGCCGACATTGTTGGGACGGCCGATCGAGGAGAACCAGGAAGCACCGCGGCGCAGGATGGTCGGCGCGACCGAGATCGATTCGACGTTGTTGACCGTGGTCGGGCAACCATAGAGGCCCATGTTCGCCGGGAATGGCGGCTTCATGCGCGGCTGGCCCTTTTTGCCCTCAAGGCTTTCGAGCAATGCCGTCTCTTCGCCGCAAATATAGGCGCCGGCGCCGTGATGGACGAAGATGTCGAAATCCCAGCCGTTCTTGTTGTTGGCGCCGAGAAGGCCGGCATCGTAACATTCGTCGATCGCCGCCTGCAGCGCTTCACGCTCGCGCATATATTCGCCGCGGACATAGATATAGGCTGTGTGGGCGCCCATGGCGAAACCGGCAATCAGGCAGCCTTCGATCAGCGTGTGCGGATCATGGCGCAGGATTTCGCGGTCCTTGCAGGTGCCGGGCTCGGATTCATCGGCATTGACGACGAGATAATGCGGACGGCCGTCGCTCTCCTTGGGCATGAAGGACCATTTGAGACCGGTCGGAAAACCCGCGCCACCACGACCACGAAGGCCGGATGCCTTCATCTCGTTGATGATCCAGTCCCTGCCTTTTTCGATGATGATCTTCGTGCCGTCCCAATGTCCACGGCTCATCGCGCCCTTCAAGGACTTGTCCTTGAGGCCGTAGATGTTGGTGAAGATGCGATCTTGATCTTTAAGCATGTCTCACCCTCACCGCGGTTTCTTGCCGAAGACTTTAATGTATTCGGCTTCGCCACCCTTGGCGAGCGCCTTGGCCTGACTGATCCAGTCGTCGCGATCGATGCGACCCTTGAAATTCAGGTAGCCATCCACCCATTCGCGCTCGGCCTTTTTCCACGATGCAACTTGCGCGAAGGTGAAAATGCCGAGTTCGTGGAGAATAGCCTCGATCTTCGGGCCGACACCGGAAATCAGCTTCAGATCATCAACGGCGTCGGGCCTATCGATGCCCTTCGGACGGTTCTTGTCTTCGAGCGACGGTTTTTCGGCCTTTGCCGCGGGAGCCGCCTTGGCGGGAGAAGCTGCAGCTTCGGCCTTGGCGGGAACCGCGGCAGTTTCCGTGGCCTTGGCATTCGCTTCGGCTGCCTTCGGTGCGGTGACCGGCGTTTTCAGCTTCGGATCGGTTTCCGGGGCCGTGTCCTTCGGCTTGGCGGCCTCGGCCGGCGGCACGGGGGCGGCGTCGACAACGGGTTCCGGCTGCGGCTCCAGATTGGTGCGAACCGGGGTGATCTTGTCATTGAGCGTAACCGCTCCACCTTCGGGCGCCGAAAGGTGGCGATCGATCTGCGGACCAACCTTGATCTCGCTTCCCTTGCCTGCCGCGAACGTATCGATGATTTCCTCAAGCCGCTCGGGTGTCAGGTCCTCGTAGGCATCCTTGAAGATGATCACCATCGGCGCGTTGACGCAGGCGCCCTGACACTCGACCTCTTCCCAGGACAACGTGCCTTCGGCATTGGGCTGCAGCGGATCATGATGGATCTTGCGCTGACAGACCTTGATCAGTTCTTCTGCGCCGCGCAGCATGCAGGGCGTCGTGCCGCAGACCTGGATATGGGCGCGGGTGCCGACCGGTTTCAGCTGGAACTGGGTGTAGAAGGTCGCCACTTCCATGACACGGATATAGGCCATGTCGAGCTTTGCCGCGACATGTTCGATCGTGGCGCGGGTGACCCAGCCATCCTGTTCCTGTGCCCGCATGAGAAGCGGGATGACGGCCGACTGCTGCCGGCCGGCCGGATATTTCCTGATCGTTGCCTCGGCCCAGGCCGCGTTTTCTTCGCTGAAGGCGAAGTTTGCGGGCTGGAACTGCTCTTCGGCTAGTCGACGAACGGACATTCTTTCACACGCCTTATGAGTTTATTGGACCGCGACGCCTGCTTGCCGGACGGCACAGCTTGCGAACACGGGCAGACGGATGGCGAAAAGGCAGGTCATCAGCGATCCACCTCACCGAAAACGATATCGAGAGAACCGAGGACCGCGGTGACGTCGGCAAGCTGATGCCCCTTGCAGAGGAAATCCATGGCCTGCAGATGGGCAAAACCCGGTGCGCGCAGCTTGCAGCGATACGGCTTGTTGGACCCGTCGGCGACGATATAGACGCCGAACTCGCCCTTGGGCGCTTCGACGGCAGCATAGGCTTCGCCGGCCGGTACATGATAACCTTCAGTGTAAAGCTTGAAGTGATGGATCAACGCCTCCATCGACCGCTTCATCTCGGCGCGCTTGGGCGGCACGATCTTGCCGTCGGTGGACGAGACCGGACCGGTCTTTGCATCACCGAGCAGCCGCTCGACGCATTGCTTCATGATGCGGATCGACTGGCGCATCTCGTTCATGCGAATGAGATAGCGGTCATAACAGTCGCCATTCTTGCCGATCGGCACGTCGAAATCCATGTCGGCATAACATTCGTAGGGCTGCGCCTTGCGCAGATCCCAGGCAGCACCCGAACCGCGCACCAAAACGCCCGAAAAACCCCAGGACCAGGCGTCTTCCAGCTTAACGACGCCGATATCGACGTTGCGCTGCTTGAAAATACGGTTGCCGGTCAAAAGGCTTTCGATGTCGTCGAGGATCTTGAGGAAGGGATCACACCAGTTGCCGATGTCCTCGACCAGTTCCGGCGGCAGGTCCTGATGGACACCGCCGGGACGGAAATAAGCCGCGTGCAGACGAGCGCCCGAGGCACGCTCGTAAAAGATCATCAGCTTTTCGCGTTCCTCGAAACCCCAGACCGGCGGGGTCATGGCGCCAACGTCCATCGCCTGGGTGGTGACGTTCATCAGATGCGAGAGGATGCGACCGATTTCCGAATAGAGAACGCGGATCAACTGGCCGCGGATCGGGATCTGCAGCTTCAAAAGCTTTTCGACCGCCAGCGAATAGGCGTGTTCCTGGTTCATCGGCGAGACGTAATCAAGCCGGTCCAGATAAGGCAGCGCCTGGAGATAGGTCTTGGTCTCCATCAGCTTTTCGGTGCCGCGATGCAAAAGGCCGACATGCGGGTCGACGCGTTCCACGATCTCGCCATCGAGTTCCAGCACCAGACGCAGAACGCCGTGCGCCGACGGATGCTCGGGGCCGAAATTGATCGTAAAATTGCGGACGTTATGTTCAGTCATACCGCTTGCTCCATGCCGGACAGTCGATGCTGCGGGCGGGAAAAATTGGGTTCCGTCGCGAGCGCGCCGGACTTATGCTTTGGTCTCGGCCTTTTCGTCTCCGGGCAGCACGTATTCCGGGCCTTCCCAGGGAGACAAAAAGTCGAAGTTTCGAAATTCCTGACGCAATGCGACCGGTTCGTAAATGACGCGCTTGGCGCTATCGTCGTAACGAACCTCGACAAAACCGGTGGTCGGGAAATCCTTGCGCAGCGGATGACCTTCGAAGCCGTAATCGGTCAGCAGACGGCGCAGGTCGAGATGACCGCTGAACGGAATGCCGAACAGGTCCCAGGTCTCGCGTTCATACCATTCGGCGCCCTGATAAACGCCGGTTGAAGACGGCACGGCCTCATCCTCGGCAACCGCAAGCTTGATGCGGATGCGTTGGTTCTGGCGGGGCGACAGCAGATGATAAACGACATCGAAGCGTTTTTCGCGGGCTGGCCAGTCGACGCCGGAAATATCGACGATGGCGATGAAGCCGGATTTCGGATCATCGCGCAGGAAGGTCAAAAGTTCGATGATATGCTGCGGCTCGGTCAGAACGGTCAGTTCGCCATAGGCGATCTGCGAGCCGGTCAGAAGGCCGGGCTTTGCCTCGGAAAGATAGGCGGAGAAAGCACTCAGAGCTTCGATTGTCATGATGCCCTCCCCTTACCGCTCGATCGTGCCGGTGCGGCGGATCTTCTTTTGCAGCAGAAGCACGCCGTAAAGCAGTGCTTCTGCCGTGGGAGGACAGCCCGGCACGTAGATATCGACCGGCACGACGCGGTCACAACCACGCACGACCGAATAGGAATAGTGATAATAACCGCCGCCATTGGCGCAGGAGCCCATCGAGATGACGTAGCGCGGCTCTGGCATCTGGTCATAGACCTTGCGCAGCGCAGGTGCCATCTTGTTGGTGAGTGTGCCAGCAACGATCAGCACGTCCGACTGGCGCGGTGAGGCGCGCGGCGCGACGCCGAAACGTTCAAGGTCGTAGCGCGGGCCGGAAACCTGCATCAGACCTTCGACCGCACAACAGGCCAGGCCGAACTGCATCCACATCAGCGAGCCGGTGCGCGCCCAGGTGATGAGATCCTGGGTCGAGGTGACGAGGAAACCCTTGTCGGCCAGTTCGTTGTTGATATCGCCGAAAAATGCGTCGTCGCGACCATCGGAGGCAACACTGCGAGAACCCGGGATTTTGCCGGGCTGCGGCGTCAGACGCACGCTACCGTTATCGACTACTCCCATTCGAGTGCTCCCTTTTTCCATTCATAAATAAAGCCGACCGTCAAAACAGCCAGGAAAACCATCATCGAGCAGAACCCGAACCAGCCGATTTCGCCAAACGAGATTGCCCAGGGAAACAGGAAGGCGACTTCAAGATCGAAGATGATGAACAGGATCGACACGAGATAGAATCGAATATCGAATTTCATGCGTGCGTCATCGAAAGCATTAAAGCCGCATTCGAACGCAGACAGCTTCTCCGGATCGGGCGCCTTGTAGGCGACGGCGAAGGGCGCGATCAGAAGCGCCAGGCCGATCACCAGGGAGATTCCGATAAAGATCGCGATCGGGACGTAAGAAGCGAGAAGGTCACTCATGATATCCAATCCCTGCCTGCAAGAAGTGCCAAGTGACGCATTTTTGGTCAATGCGCGGGCAAGCGAACGTGCATTGCAACAAGCCGTGACTATCGCAGCCGCGCCCCCCACGCAAGTGCTTTAACAAGCGACCTCACACGCATAGCGGTGCGAAAGACGACGAAATGTCGCAGTGTCCACTTTAAAGCCCCAAACAGGTGAAAATCGACCCCGATTCGACAGGAAAACAATCGCGTAAAGTTATTAACAGGAGTGGAAACCCCAACAATTGCAGGCAAATTTGCGTTTTGCCAATTTTTATCCGGATCAACCCGCCTGCGACGATAGCGCGCGGCAGAAGACGGGCGACACAACACCATTTTCAGTTGCAGCGGCAACTCGAGAAACAGAGGAGCGCAAGGATCCGCAATCACCAACACCCGTATAACGAGCAAACACCCAACAGTATCGGAGATGACTTAGTTAGCTCAAAAAAACCTGAGGGAAAGGCACGGTCACGTGATTGAGAACAGGTCTGCAGCACCCTCCCCCACAAAGTTGCGGACAAAGCGCAACGTCTGGCACGCCGCCATAAGACAGAAGGGCACGAAAGGACGCAAATCCGGAATAGAATCAGGTGTGCGCAAGAAAAGCCCGAAAGGCATCCAGCACACTTAAGAGAGATGAAAACGATCTTTCCGGAGAGATGAATGGCGCGAGTGACGGGGCTCGAACCCGCGACCTCCGGCGTGACAGGCCGGCACTCTAACCGACTGAGCTACACCCGCGCATATTGCCTATTCAGGCAGCCTCCCACACGAAAGTGGGAAACATTGAGGAGATGAAGAATGGCGCGAGTGACGGGGCTCGAACCCGCGACCTCCGGCGTGACAGGCCGGCACTCTAACCAACTGAGCTACACCCGCACATTCTTCAAATGAAATCCCACAAGAGAGGGAAACCACTTGGCCGGGCGACCTCAATCGCTCGGTTGGCGGCTGTCTAAGAGGTTCGCGAACAGGTGTCAAGCAGGTTTCAAGACAAAAGGATGACGTCTTCAACCTTTCCACGGTCGCCGCGCTTTTTTGTGGGCTTGCGATGAAAAATTCAAAAAAACATCATCAAAGCCCTTGCGGTTTTTCCGCGATCCGCATAGATCACGGCCACCGACGCGGCGGACAATATCCAGCCAGCGGACGGGCGATTAGCTCAGTTGGTAGAGCGCCTCGTTTACACCGAGGATGTCGGCGGTTCGAGTCCGTCATCGCCCACCATTTTCCTTCAGAAAATCAGAATATTAGAGGCTCTTAGCGCAATCGCTGAGATTTGCCGCACCGAAATCGCATCGAAACACTCACTTGAGATAAAGCCCACGTTTTCCGGGGTATCTGATGTCCGAGGATGTCGGGAGGATTCGATTTGACGGGCCCACCCCTGCCCCGCCCAATTGATCGAGCGGCGTAGAGAGTTTCCAATGCGTCACGAAGATCGGTTCAAAGCCACCCTGACGCCCAGGATTGAGGCGTGGCGCCCGACTTCCTCGGCAACGAGATCCCAACGACACCGCAATTCTTGCCAGCCAGAGGTATCTCGCACGCGGCAGGACCAGTTTTAGCAAGCGCTTCAAGATCGACATCGGACAGTCCGAAGATCCAGTCAGACTGCTCTGGCGCCAAATGGCTCAGATCGATAGTCGCCCTGCCGTCTGCTAAGGCGCTGGCATATCCGGACGTTTCAATCCTCGAACCGGCTTGAGCTTATGTAAAGCTGTTCTTGCACGCGACCGGTGCACCCGGTTTCTGTTCACCCGACATCGAAACTGCTGGTGTCGTCTGCGACATAAGCGGACGTGACAACGCATCCCCCACGCGGAACAAAAAATTGAATAGGCGATACGGGCTACTTCCCAACGTCGAAGAACTGCCCATGTCCATGAGGAACACATGGGGAGATCCTGGATGCCGAAATACTTCCTGCACATTAAGGACGGGATAGAAGCGGAAATTGATATCGACGCTCAGAACGCCCACGACGCCATGAACACTGGGCTAAATGCTTTGAGCAAATTTGCATGCAAAGCTTTTCCACCGCCCGAGAATGTGTCGATCCTGATTAGCGACGCGGACCGCAAGCCAATCGGAACCTTGGAGTTTGCCTTCAAGATCGATTACGCTCCAGGTGTTCGGATCTAACCTTATAGAGGATCAAAAAAGTGAGGCGGTGCGTTTGTCGCAGAGCACATCTGGAGCGCCGAGCGAAGAGACATCTGTGACACCTCCCCTTACCTTCTGCGACCTTGTTGCCAGCGTCGTTGTCGCGGCAAAGAGTTTCACACCGAGAGATACCGTTGAACTGGGCGTCTTACACGGTTTTTGTCTGGACGCGGCTCAAAACAGTGCTCCACATCACCTAGAATTCCTAGCCAGCATCAACGGCCCGAGCGCCCTGTCGGCTGCGCTTGGTCAACTCCCGGAATTGGTAACGCCCACCGATGTGAATGGTGGCGTATGGACATTCGTCCGACGCGAAAACGACTGATCATGAGTGGGAGCCGACCTCACTCTTTCAGCTTTGCAAAAAGCTGATGGAGATCGGCGAAGTCCGACGTAATCCAGAAGAAGACGGAGCTCAAAATGACTGACCGTTTGAACGACCAGTTCAACACAACCATCTACGGATCCTTCGTCTTCCTCCACTTCACCAGATAGCCAAAACCCGGTCCGATCAGTGCTCCTCCGATCACCCACTCGACGAGAGTGAGCGGGCTCTCGTCGGGATCGTGCCCCGTGAGGTACAGGAAGAGGAAAAAGGCAAGCACACCTCCGACGATCAACGCCAGGGCGAGCAACAGGCTGTTACGGGAACTTTGCATGAGGCCTCATAGTGCTCAACGGCGGGCGGGCCAGATGGCGATGTCGATGACATCAGGCTCGATCGGCAGGCTGTCGTCTCGACTGCCCTGGAATTCCATCCAGTTGATCCTCACCGCGCAATCGACGCTGTCTACGAGGAATATCGGTCCATTGGGCAATGGATCGGGCATCGAAGGACTGGAGATCGAAAAACTGTTCGAAGGAAACCTAACCTCTACATTTTTGACCCGCGTCCAGGGCTTGTCACTCATGGGGTCAGCCGACGGATGATCCGGCTCTCGGTCGTATATCGCGATCCGGATATGCTGCTGAAGGCACGACTGCGTATAGACCGTGATGCCCGAGGTCATGACGAAGAGGCTATGTTCCTCCATTTCCGGCGTGATCTCGATCGGAGCCTCGAAGGCCTGATCTCCCCTATCCACAAGGTAGAACTGGCCGTAGTCGGACTGCCAGGCGAAAGTTGCCCAGCCTTTCGGTGAGGCGGCCATCTCCATCATCGTCCCTTTGCCTGCGCCCAATGGGGATAGGTGACGTAAGCGGTCAGTGCTCCCTCGCCTTTTGTGGTGATGGTGACCGCTTCTCCTTTCGGCATATAGACGATATCGCCCTGCCCCGCCGTCACGGTTCGGTTGCTCGTCGAGACGGACAGACGGCCCTCAAGGACAATCATGGTGTCGTGAACGGCCATGGTTTCTGTAAGCGACTGGTCGGGTGCGTAGCGGCCATATCCGATGGTGACGGGTCCGCCATCCTTCTCGTCGATCAGATTTCCGACAAAGATATCGGCATTCTGGCCTGGAGAGCGTTCAAGTTTGGCGTCTGCCAGGCTGAATTTTTGAACCTTCATTACGACCTCCCTATTCAAAAGGGAGGTAGTGCAGTCGCCAAGATCGCCAAGACCGACACGAACGGAGACCAGATGACCCAGAGCTGCCCCGTCCCGACGCCCGAACAGCGCCAGTATATGGAGATCAGGCAAGCAGCCGAACGCGCGATGCTCGACAAGGTCTATAAGGCCATAAAGGAGGCGTCTGCCGAAGTGGCTGACAAGTTCTGCGAGGCCGGGCTGAAATTTAAGCCCACCGATGAAGACTATTTCACCTTCGCGACGCAGCAGGTGCTGTTCGTGCGCCTCTGCGGCGGCGATCCTGATACGTTGGAGGGTGGTGATCCCGAGATCGGCGAACGCATCGTTGGCAATGGACAACACATTATCGACCACTATTGGCGAGGCAGACGCAGCTCAACCTGACGGCCTTGCGACTGCCGAAAACACGTTTTACGACCTAAATTCGGTCGCCCATCCTAACTTTCGGAAACGATCAACCTTTACGGCCGCCAATGCCCGTCTTCCTGGATTTTGAAGCGTCTTCCTTGAACAAACACAGCTACCCCGTCGAGGTGGCGTGGGTCTTTGACGACGGGCGCTCGCGTTCATTCCTCATCAGGCCAGCAGCCGGCTGGACCGATTGGTCAGCCGAAGCCGAAGTGATCCACGGGATTTCGAGGGACGAGCTTGAGCAAGACGGCGTCGACGTTTCGACCATCGTTGACGAGATGATCGCCACACTCGCCGATCAAGACCTTTATGCCAGCGCGCCGTCCTGGGATGGCAAGTGGTTAAGCGCATTGCTTCGCGCAGCGGGACATCCCCGCCACGAACTGCGCCTGAGGAAATCCGACGAAGCCTTCATGAATGCCGCCAGGGCAGCAATTGGGCCTTCGGTTTTGGAAGATGTCGCGGCAAAGCTGGTCAAAGACATCATCACGAGAACCGAGCCGCCCGAACCGGCACATCGCGCGCTGCCTGATGCGCTTCTCGAACTCGAGCGATGGCAACTGGTGCGATCGCAGGCAGCGCGGATACCCAAATCCGATGCTTCGGGTCTCTGATCGGGGTGTGGGATCGACATCGTTTTTTTGAGAATCTGATGACCTGGCGGAACTCACTCGATCAGCTATTCACATCTCGGTATGCAGACGATGTCTGCGTCGACCAGGGGGCTGAAGACGGCTCAGCGTAGAGCGACCAGTTGCGTGGTGGACGCGGCTTTAATTCCTGATTGGAAAGGTGATCTCTTGAGACAGGCCACCCGATACGCGGTTCGATAGATTAATCGTGCCACCGAACCGCTCGATGATCTCTTTTGCAATGGCAAGCCCAAGACCTGCGCCGGGTGTTGACCGGCGTCTTGCGGCGTCGACCCTAAAAAATGGTTCAAACACCTGCCCAAGCAATGCGTCGGGAATACCGGGACCTTCGTCATTGATGGTCACCACGGCATGGTCTTGCCGATGGATCAGTTGGACTGTTGCCTGCTTCCCGTGCGTTCCCGCATTAATAAGGAGGTTTCTGATGGCTCGTCTGACCGCAAGGGGTGAGGCCGCGACATTGGAGGGCTCGAGGGTATAACACGTCACGGGGTAACCAAGCGACGCAAGCTCGCTCACCATATCTGCGATCAATTGGTCGAGCCGAAGGCATTGCGGATCGGATACGGTGATTTCCTCTTTGACAAGCAGCATGGCGCTATCGGCGATTTCGTCGAGTTCCTGAAGGTCGGCCAACCATTTTTGTCTCTCGATCTCATCGGGAATGAACTCAGCTCTCAACCGCATCCGCGTCATGGGGGTCCGCAGATCGTGTCCGGCCGCAGCAACCAGACGCATACGGCTTTCAATTGCCACTTTCAGGCGCCCCGACAATTTGTTGAGAGCGTGGGCCGCCGCTTTGACCTCGGCCGGCCCCGTTTCGGGGATGAGCGGTAACACGCCATCGGGTCCAACCCGACCGACAGCGCCCTCAATCAATTGCAGCGGGCGAATGATTTTGGACGCGGCATAGATCGAGACGACGGCACTTCCGATGATGATCAGCACCACCCAGACAGCAAGGGTGATCCAACCGCCAGGTGGCGGGCCTTGATCGGGCAGATCGACGATCAACCAAAGACCGTCGTTTAATCGAAAGGAGGTCGTGACGACCTGATCGTCTTGCGCGCGCACAGCCACGAGGTCCTGATGATTACCAGAAGCCGCCATCGCGCGCTTCAGATCGGCTGTCAGCCTCGTGTCGGGCTGTCCGGTAAATGGCTGCTCGCTCACACGGGCGCCAGCCGTAATCGCTGCGCGTCGATCTGCTTCAACGAAAGCAATGAGCAGGTGCAGTTGTGACGCTTGTTTTGCGAGACGATCCGCCATTGGGGGTGGCTGCAGAGCCCGGCTTGCTGCCAATGTCGCAAGGGCAACGACTGTCACGATGGCAAGGATCAATAAAAAGACGATCCGATTGCGCAACGTTGTCATGAACCGCCCTTTGAGGTTTTGACACTCACGGTCATCTGGTATCCGCCATTACGGACCGTCTTGAAGATCGGCCAAGCATCGGTTTCTTTGAGTTTTCGGCGGATCCGGCTCATGAGAACATCGATCGAACGATCGAGAGGATCTCGCCCGCGACCCTGGGTCAGATCAAGCAACTGATCGCGTGATAAAAGACGGCCGGGTCGTTCAAGAAAGACAAAGAGGAGGTCGAATTCGCCGCCAGTCAGTTCGATATGCTCACCATTGTCGCGGCAAACACTGCGCAGTTCCGGGTCAACGGTCAAATCGGCGAAATGAAACAGGCTGGGGCCTTCTACGGGCAAAGAGGCAAGCTTGGAGCGTCGCAACACCGCTTTGATACGGGCGGAGAGTTCGCGCGGATTAAACGGTTTGCCAAGATAGTCATCTGCTCCCAGTTCCAGACCGATGATCCTGTCGATGTCTTCTTTGAGAGCCGTCAACAAAATGACGGGAATTGGCGAGGGACCACTGTGAATCTTTCGGCAGATGTCGAGACCGGATCCATCGGGCAACATGACGTCGAGAACAATCAGATCGGGTTTTTCGTTTGTGACCTGAACCTCGTATTCACGCCGGTCGGCCGCAAGCGAACACCGGTAGCCTTGCTCGATTAAAAATCGGGCGAGCAAGGTTCTGATTTCGGCGTCATCATCAACCACAAGAATAAGTTCAGACGGGGTCATCAGCGGCCTATCTATCGCAACAGGATCAGAGTGTTCGTGTCTGAAGCGCATCCCATAAAGGTGCAGCTTTCTCCGACCTTCCCGCGTTAACATTGTGGCCAGTCTGGGGCCAGCAAAGACCGCTCAAACGCCCTTCAGTGTCGCGGGAAATTTGTAACGTTTTGTTGCTGCGGCAATCGCTTAACGCGTCAACGCTTCCTGATCGGCAAGCAGACATGTTTCGTTACAAAAATACGCCCTTCAGACACACAGCAGAAACATTTGGTTGAACACCAGATACACGGCCCTCCTAATCTGCCGCGACGAGTTGAATGGAGATTGGGATTATGATGCGTAAATGGGTGGTTGCCACCGTTCTGGCCGGAATAGCTCTGGGCGGCGTGGCGCTGCCGGCGCGGTCTGACGACCGGCAGCGGCCGTTTGACCACAACACCGGATCTGATGTTGCGCTGGCTCCAGAAAAGCAGGCTCCGCCTCCGATGTGGGGGCGCGATGGCGGCGGACCGCCTTTGCCCTTTTTCGATGGCCGACCGCCATTTGATCCGGGCTTCGAGTTGGCACGCGATCTGTCTGCACAAGAGATCTTTGTTGGCATCAAACCTGAGCAGCTTGACGCATGGCGTGGTTATACCGCTGCCCTTATCGACCTTGTGACGTCGAGCAGGCCCAACCTTCGGGAAACCGACAAAACGGGCCCAGTCACAGAAACCGGCCCTGGGATGCAAACCCGACCGTTGCAGGCAGAATTGCTTGCCGGACAGGCTCTGAAAGTGGGCGAGAAGGCCAGAGTTTTGAAAGATACGCTTAACGCGCTGACGGCGCTTTTATCGCCGGATCAATTGGCACGCTTGAGCGAGACTGACGGAAATATCCACCTGCTGCCGCCACCGAGCCTATTTTGACACTTGCTTAAATGCCTGACGGTCTGACCCCCACTCTCAAGTCCCCCTATGCCCCCCATACAGACTTGATTGTTGCAGCACCGTTGGTATGTGACCGGGAGCAGGGCTGCCCCCCTCTCCCGGTCATTCCATAAGATGAGCCCGGCAGAGCTTTGAGAAAATAGTCTTTTTGATCACAACGCGATTTTTGACTAGCACATTTGTGCTAATCGCGATTTCCGTTCGCCGCATTTATATCGCCGGTAAATGGAACAACCGGATGACGATTGATACCTACTGCGCGGCAGCCATTTGTGGCGGGTTGATCATTCTTGGGATCGCACTGATCTACATCGGAATGAAATAGACAGGTCGTTTCATCGATGATGTCGAAGAGGGCAGTATCAAACACGTTCAGCCCGACAGCCAAGGACTTGCTGGGGATCGAGCACCAGTGCGCGACCATCCATGTCCACCATCGCCTGTCGCTTGCGACCTTTGTCGGCGAGCGTGCAGGCGTCTACGAGAGCCGTAAATCTGTTGGCGAACACGTTCTACAAAAGCTCCGCGTCCATTTCCGCCAGATCCGACAACGCGTTACTCCGCTTCTGGTCGCGAGCCTTCTTATAGGCGAACAGATGTTCAGCCTGTACCCTGCGATGGCGGCCTACCAGGGTGTGTTGGATTTCACCCCTTTCAAGCAGAGAGATAAGGAAAGGCCGGGAGACGTTCAGGATATCGGCTGCCTGTTGTGTCGTCAGCATTTGGCTTACCGGGACCAAGGTTACCGCATCGCCGCGACCGATATGACGCAACAGCTCCATGAGGAGGCCAGATACCGCTGGAGTAAGCGTAACCTCGACAGGCTCTTTTGTTGCGTCAGTCAAGAGCCGTAACTTTGTACCCGTCGCATGTGCCGCGAGCACTTTGCGAAGCTGGTTCGCACTGGCTTTTTCCGTTGCGGAGGGTGACCTTCCACCTAGTCCTTGTGCTGCTGCTGGAATGGTCACGCCTTCGTTCTCCGTGTCTGGCAAACATAGACAATAATCGAAATAATCGCAATAAACGAAACAATCGAAGGCAGGCAAAGTTCCTCAACTGTCTTCGTAGCCGGTGCTGCAGACGAGACTGCCTGCCCGTTTGAATGGGCGTTTGCTTCTCGATGGTTGCATCCACCATCGAGAAGCTCCTTTACCACAATCAAACGATTACGGCTAAGCGGCCCCCTCTCTTGCTGGTATAGGGGACAGGCTAAAACGCCGGCGGACCGACCACGGAAAAGTCAGCAGTGATTGGCAGCGAGATTTGATATTTCCGACGCTTTGCTGCGCCTATGCGAAGGCGAGATATCCCTCACCTACAGAGCTACAGAGAGCCGCTTGCCACGCAGGACAAGAAGGATCAGATCGGTCGTTTGTTGTCATTTTGATCGGCGCCCTTGTTGCGACCATGGCGTTTGTCTGGATTGGCATCGCCATTTCTGACGTCAGTGCCGGCACATGATAGTTACGGCTCGGCTGGAACTTACCCGGTTTCCATATGTTCGATGAGAGCAAATGGAGGAAATACCCAATGATAAAACTTCTTACGATTGCGGCTCTTTCGATCGGTCTTGCAACATCGGCATATGCGCAATCATCAGGCGGCTCGTCCGGCTCAGGCTCGGACGGTGGGTCGTCGTCAGGCAATTCCAGCAGCTCGTCGGGCGATACCAGTGGCGGAAAATCAGGTGCGTCTGGTGCTGGTAGCAGCGGGGCATCTGGCACGTCGAGCGACGGAGGTAACGTCAACAAACCCTGTGGCCAGTCGGGTGCCTCCGGCGCCGACAACTCAGCTGCCGGCTCCACCAGCAACAGCGCCACCGGCAATGGCTCGACGACAGGTACGACTTCCGGGGGCTGTTAGCGAAACAGACGTCGGTCGCAATCGCCGCCAAAACTCTAACTGGCCCCTTGCCATATCGTGAGGGGCCACTTTTATATCCAAGAGCGGTTCATCGGCTTAAAATGTTTTTCGTATCGACACTCAGTTGCGGATCTTGGATCCACAACCACGAAAGTGACGGGTCCGTCGATAACCCGACGCCTCTTTTTCGGTGAACGGCGCTGGTACACCATCAGCGCTCGGCATGCCGCTCATGCCAATCCTTGATGATTTCCGAACATGGGTGGCGACACTCTAAGACTTCTCCTCAGCATTTAAGACAACCGAAAAACCGATAAAGTCTCGCCTATACTTACTTTTTGAAGTCGGATTATCGCAACACCGTGCCTTCGCACTCATTTTTGTTATAATACCCCATATTGGTGAGGTAAAAAAGCCAAATCAGGACGGAAACAATTCTACTATCCGATCAATACTTTCGCAAAAGGTGCATTTCAGCACTTTGCAATTGACTATTTGTTAATATTAAGCTTCCGTTCGACTTACGGTGAATGTTCGCCGCAACGATCCAGTGGGGGGGCAACCATGCGATCAAAATTCTTGCTTGCTGCATATCTGGCAATCGCAGCTTTTTTCGGAACTCAGTCCGCCATGGCTGAGATCGTCATCGGTACCGCTTCTTCCGAGGTAGCCAACTGCTATCCATTTTCTTGTTTTGCTACCCAGCAAGGTGTGGGGTCGACTTATCAAGAAAGCTACTCTGCTGCAGCGTTTTCGGGCCCGCAAACGATCTCGTCAGTCTCGTTCTACGGACACCAAAAATATATTGGGCTGCCATTGGATAACGCCACATATTCCATCAGCTTCTACCTCACTTCGCTCCCCGTTAAGGCGCTCACAAACGATTTGAATGGTAACCTTGGCTCGCTCCTTTCGAACTTCGGCTCATTTTCTGTCTCTGGGGTGATGCCGGCTGTCCTGACATTTGCGGGCAACGCCTTTAATTACAACCCGAGCGAAGGAAACCTGTTGATGCAGGTCTATGTCGATGCATTTGAAGGGGGAGCTGGATCCTCTTCGTATTTTAAGGCCGACTATACGAACGACGGAACGGTTTCGCGCGCATGGAACGGCTCGGTCAACAACACTGGTTCCACAACCGGCGCACTGGTTACCGGCTTCAACGTCACCGCCGTACCCGGTCCAGAAGCGGGTGCTGGTCTTGGCGCTCTCGCGATGGGTGGTATCGCACTTTATCTGAAGCGCCGTCGCAAGGACGAAGCTCTGGCTGCCTAAGGCTTCCCGCTCCCGCAGCTTTGAGAAGAAGGCTCCCGTTTTGGGGGCCTTTTTTGTCTGTTGTCGCAGGCTGAGAGACTAAAGCTTACCGACGAGGGAGGAGCTATTCAGCGTACCTCTTTTTCTTCAATATCGACGTCTTGCTGACCGTCTCTCGCGTTTGCAAAGGTTTTAGCACCAGACACCGCCTAGTCGCGTTTCACCGAATGGAAAAGCGAGATTGCTTCAGTTTAGATTTCAGGCTCGTCGGCATGCGTGACGATGTCTTGGAGTGAGGCAAACTTGAAGCCGACATCGGATCGCATGCAAAAGCCGCCAGCGCTCATAGCGCGACAATCAGGACCTCAACGGTGGCTGTCGTGCAGCGGCAATCAGAAAACGACGAAGAACTTGTCGGCGGCAATCAGCATGATGATTTGATCGCGAGCGCGATCTAAAACTCTCATCCAGATTGTCGCAAGCGTCTCATCCTAATCGCCGCGCGATAAAAGCCCACCTAAAGCTTTCTCAACAACACCATCCGGTTCCCCGGAGGCAAGTCGATGATCTTCTCCCCTTTGCAAGGCAAAGAGGCAATCGACGATCTTATCCTAGGTGACCCCTTGGCTGACCAAAGGCACCCTCATGTCATAGAAGTTGGAAGGGACTTGGGGAACGGCGTTGCCCCCCAACGAGCCCCGAGGGATGGGCAGCGGCGTCCTCACAGACAACTTTCAAGGAACGCACAAGAGATGAACAGACCACCGACCAGATAGACTGGAAACAATACAACAGGCGCAGTAACCAGAAGCCACCAACGCCTCTTCCACCGCAGAACGCAAACGACGCAGCCAAGCCAGAGGATAGCCCCGCTCCAAAAGATGGAGGAATAGGCGTAACTTCCAAAGGTTTTCTCGAACCACTCGCTTAACCCAAGCACGATTTGCGACATCAGCAATACGCAGGTCAGAAGGACGGCCAACGCCGTTAGCCAGTTCGCCTCTCCTGTCTTCTTGCGGGCAATCATGTCTTCCCCCCCCAGTTCATGAACTGCTTCCATGCTGCTGGCCATCTTTCCCGCTCCGCATGCTCACCAATTGCGGCCACAGCGTTTTAATGGTTGGTCGCCGAAGTTTGCGGAATTAGGTAGCAACTGCCACCAGACTCTCCGCCGCTGAACTCTTAGGCTCGACGCGATCCTAAAGGAAGCGCGGCGGACAATTCGTCTCGTGAAATATTACACGTGTACTATATCGGCACAAATTCCCCGATATTGGTGAGGCATAGGCGCACCACGTCATGGATATTCAAACAAACCCGCGAGCGGTGCGCCTACAATAGTTGACAGAATGTAAATACTTGCCAATTTCTAGAACGTTATATTCTCGAACGCCTTGGGGGCACATGAAAAACAAATATATATTTGCGGCAGTTGCAGCACCGTTATTTTTCGGCGGAATGCAGGCGCCCGCTTCAGCCAGCACATGCGCGGTGGGAAGTACTGGATCGGTTACCTGCGACGTCGTTGACCGTACGACCGGCAAGAACGCAATCAACGCAATGTTGAGCGTTGATCTCGTGTCAGTCGTCACGGACAATTGGAACTCCATCTATCAGGGCCTGCAATACAATCTTGATCGCAATAATTCAGCTTGGACCGGAACTGCGGCTCTCGAAGGGTCAAAAAACGCCGGTTTCACGGTCACGGAGATATCGGCTCCGATCGACAGTCAAGCTGTCTACACAATCAGCTATTTGATTAATATCGTGAACGGGCGGATCACCGATGCCCTCGGATCGGTGAGCAAACTTGGCGCCTATCTTGTCTATGACGAGGACGGCGTTTCCAGCACTGTACAGGGCTACAAGTCCATAACTGGTCCGGCAGTGTCACTTAGCGTGACCGCTGTTCCCGGTCCTGAAGCCGGTGCTGGCCTTGGTGCTTTAGCGATGCTCGGCGTTGCCTATTGGGCAAAGCGCCGCCGCGACGAAAAGGCAATCGCTGCATAAGGTCCGCCAGCCTTTGCAGATGGAAGAGGCCCACTTGCCGCAAGTGGGCCTCTTTTTTTTCGAGAGGATGTCAGGGCGCAGGGCTCGACCACTCACAATGATTGCGATAGGGTCAGTTATCGTCGGCAACCGAAAACGTAGGCGCTGACGGCTGAGAGCGCTGCTCCCGCCTGCATAAGCACGGCGGTTAAGATGGCAAAAGCCACTTCCCTTGGTTTGCATTTATCCAAAGTGAAGATCGCAAAGAGACAGTTTCGACTACGGACCGCTGGCGAATTCGCCGCCCATGGAGAAAATGGATTGTGCTACTTGCGGGCCAGAGCGCTTTATTACAGCGCTTTAACGAGCGAGGCCCACAAGGATTTTGCGACGGAACGCCAATCCGCCTTAAAGGGTTGATCAGGCGGATAGAGCTGAGGGGATCCATAAATCTTGGTATATTCTCGATCGGGCAGCCGAAATCAGGGGATTTTCGGCTGCCCGGTTTGCTTGGCAGGCCTTTCAAGGACGTCGATCGGCTCTATTCAAAAAATGCCAAGCCCAGTACCTGATGAACTGCCCCCACTGTCGACTGTTTCACTCACGGTCATCGCGCTCGGATTTTTACAAATTGATATCTAATCGGCAACGATTGTGCGCAAGGTGACTTTTATGGAGATCCCCATGCGCATTCCCACATTCCTTGTTTTTTTGGCGGCTGCGTCTCCTGTTGATGCCAAAAATCCAGCCGTTGACGTGAGGCAGGCAGACGAGACGGTCCAGTCGTTTGGGGGATCATCCAGCGCAGGCGACCAGGTTACTTACCTCATCAAAGCGTCGGATTCTGGATCGATACGGTTTTTGTTTCGCGGGGATAATGAGAATTGCGGCGCGGAACTGCAGACCTCATCTCAGCTGGGCTACCTTCCTAAATTGGCCAGGTTCCCGAGCGAGAGGTCTTTCCAGACGGTCCATGGCGAGACCTTCACTCTGTCTTTTTTCCAAAACCGCACCGCGTGGACGAGCGGTGCTGCCTGCGCTTTTTCCTTCTCCGTCGAATAAGAGCATTAAAGCGGAGGCCTCGTTTTGCCTTGTGATTTTCGATTGCAGGGCGATGCGTGCCTGAGTTTATGTGCGCCCAACCGCGCTCGACCCTGCGCCTTGGCACTTAGAGTGCCTTATCCTCAGCGCGGCATCTTCATTTTAGCCTTTGCGCAACACAATTGCGGCCATCGCCCCGTGTGCAATCGCTTGGACCTCACGAGGCCAACCAGGGCTTTGTCGCTGATCTGCCTGTGGTGTCTTCAGTATCGGCCAGGACAATGACAACCGAGAGCATGGCGATGATGACTTGCCGACGGTCCCAACCGGCCAGCTGCGCCTTGGTGAGCAGTCCAACCAGTGACGGTTCAAGGGCAAATTGGCATTCGGTTTGATAGTCCGTCGACCAGGTCGATAAAGACGGTGGATTGATCAAAGCCACGACTGAAATACTCCTCTACCCGGCAAGATAGGGCCGGTTCAAATGTCTGTTTTAGCCATTGCCGCAAACGCGGAATTTTGGCTCTGGACGCTCTGGCGCCAATCGGTCAGGACGCGGCTATAGGCATCTTGCGACGGTATTGGCCAAGCCCTCATTTCATTATCCATGACACAGCACCGATGATCAGCGCCCAGATGGCGATCGAAACGGAGAAGATCAGCAGGTAATTCTGCAACCGCCGCGTCACCGTCAGACATGCCATTTGAGCAAATGGAAAACGGTCACGGCGGGTTTCAGCACCTGTTCCAAGATCATCATGCGCCGGTCAAAAACCGATAGAGCTGCGCGATCGCTTTTAAAAACCAAACCGCAAAGATCAGCGGCGCGGCTGCGTAAGAAAGGACGGTGGAGGTGGTTATGGTCAGTGTGAGCCAAAATGCCGCGCGAAGGCAGATCGCTCGCACCGATGCCGATACGCCGTTTTTTGCCTCCACCGGCTCGTCCTTTGAGAGATGATCGTTCAACGCCTGATGTTTCGACATCAGGCCTTAACCGCTGAAGGGAGAGATACATTCAGCACGCATGCCGGCGCGCGGCAAATAGCTGTTATCCGCGGCTTGGTAACTTCTATAACGTCTGGCGCACCAGGCATAATGTTCTGGCGGCAAGCGAAATTGCCGATCGCTGCGACCGCGCACCGGCAAAGGCTGGCGATCCTGATCAGGGTCCAAAGGCCTTGGTCTGTCGTCTGTCGGCTGGGCGATCATAACCCCGGCTGCGGCCCCTACCACAAAGGCAGCAACGGGATACCACCAGCCGTCTGGCCCACGGCGATATCCGTGCCTTGGTCCGTTTTCTCCTTTATAGCCGTGCCACTCCCCTGGCCCGGCCTGCGCCACCACGATCGTTTGCGTCAAAGCCTGCGCAAAAGCTGGAGGAGCACATATCGTCACAGCGGCAAAAACGAGACCGGCAACGTGTCGTCCGGTTTGCATCAAGGTGGCCATCATCATCTCCATTTGGCTGACTATTGGCGACGACTGAGAGCGGGGATTTTAGGCGAAAACTTGACGGTGCCGCGTTAGAAAAAACTTGTAAATATCGAGAAACATTCAGCAATAATAATTGGATTGGAGCCACTTAAGATCGGCGACACAGTTGCAATTGGCAACAGCGACGATCCGAGATCAAGAGACGGCAATGATGAAGACATTCCTGAAAAGCCTGCATGTGTTGTTCTTGCGGCGGCAAGCGCTGCGTCACCGGCAACGCGGCGACGAGCGGCAATATATTCTCACCATGCAGCAGCTTCGAATGATGACACACAAGCCGCCTGCGGCCTGAAGCGCGATCATTGCGATCTAGCTCGCCCCAATCTGCTAACGGTCTCGCCTATATTTGCAAAAATCGGCGCTCACCACCACGGAGACGGCAACAGGTCAGATCCTGTTTCTGATCGACATGGTCAAACGCCGATGCCATGGGGTTTCTGTCTCAGGCCGGATAACGGCCCTTGATGCAAAAAACGATGGCCCTTTTTTAAGAGGGTCCGGGTTGTCGATTTTTGTGCCAAAATCCTGGAGGTTTGGCGCCCCGCGCCATCTTCCCGCCTCTGACGGTGAGAGCCTGCCCATGATGGAAGCAGCTTTTTGTGATGGCGCTGACCATCGGATGTTTTCGTGCAGACATCGGGGATATAGGAGTTCCCTAGAGCCTTATCGGTGTTTGGGGAAAACAGGCATGAGCGTACCAACGATACACCCGTTTGCCTTTGATCCAACCTACGGCATGACGCTTGCGGATCTCAAAGCGCTCCCGCCGCCTAAGACTGTGGCTGGATTTGCCGACTTTTGGCGGGACCGATATAGGGGTGCGTTAAACGTCGATCCGGATCCCAGACGATCGCCGAGCAAGACCCGGCACCCAGACTGGCAGGTCTTCGACATCGTTTTTCGATCGACCGGCGGGTTTGAGATCGGTGGGTGGTTGCTTTTGCCGAAAAACGGGTCGGTAAAAAGAGGCATTGTCGTTGGCCACGGTTATGGAGGACGACAACAGCCGGATTTTGATCTGCCGGTCGAAGACACGGCTTTATTGTTTCCTTGTTTTCGCGGGATCTCGCGCAGTCGCCATGCGCCAATATCGGATGATCCGATGTTCCATGTTTTGCATGACATCGACAAACCGCAGACCTATATTATCGGCGGCTGCGTTGAGGATCTGTGGGTCGCGGTTTCTGTTTTAACAACGTTATACCCGTCGTTAGACGGCCATATCGGGTATAGCGGCATCAGCTTTGGCGGTGGTATCGGCGCCCTTGCGATCCCCTTTGACCCGCGGATTGCACGTGGGCATCTCAACGTGCCAACCTTTGGCGACAGAAAACAATGGCTAGCGCTTAAAACCGTCGGCAGCGCAGACGCTGTGCAGGCTTATCAAAGATCCCATGGCAGCGTGTTTGAGAGCCTGCGAATGTATGATGCCGCCTGTGCGGCAAAACTGATTACCGTGCCGATGTTAACGGCGGTGGCGCTGTTTGATCCAGCGGTTGCTCCGCCCTGCCAATTTGCCGTTGCCAATGCCATCACGCCTTCAAAATATAATGAAACCTTCATCCTCGACGCCGGACATTTCGACTATCCTTCTATGGAGGTGCAGACTTTGGCTCTGCGTCAAAAGCTTGGTTTGTTTTTTAAGGCGTTATGAAGCGCGAATATCATCGCTGGTATAGCGGCCGTCTCCACCGCGATATGGAGCTTTTAATCTTCGGCCATGCCGGAGCCAAAGTGTTGATGTTTCCGACCCGGGACGGCCGTTTCTGGGAATATGAACAACTTGGCCTGGTCGCGAGCCTCGCCGACAAGATTGGTGCTGGCCAACTTCAGCTTTATTGCATCGACGGCATGGGGCGCGAGAGTTTTTACAACCGCCAGCAACACCCGATCGAGCGCATAAAAAAACACGAAGCTCTGGAAAATTATGTGCTTCATGAGGTTTTACCACTGATGGCGCATAAAAACGGGCATGACTGCACAATCGTGCAGGGCTGCAGCCTTGGCGCGTTTCAAGCCGCAAGCCTTGCCTTCCGCCATCCGCATTTGTTTCGCAAACTGGTTGTCTTTTCCGGTCGCTACGACCTGACGATGAGCGTCGAGCATTTCGAGGACTTATTGGGCGGGTATTACGACGAGGCGGTTTATTTCCATATGCCAATGCATTTTTTGCCAGCACTGTTCTGCGAGTGGCGGATCCATCATTTGCGGCAATTGGAGATCATGCTGGTGATCGGCAATGAGGATCCTTTTCTCGACAATAACCGCCAGCTCAGTCGGATACTTTCAGACAAACAAATTAGGCATCAGTTGCATGTCTGGGATGGCCGGGCGCATCGCGGCAGCGCATGGCGAAAAATGGCGCCGCTTTATATCTAAATCGGTCCCGTTTGGCCCCCTCCCGATCGGGGCGAAACGCGCGGGGCAAGAACGGGCGGGGCGAGTTCAACAAGGCACCGAACGACCGCGCAGTGGATTTTTTTTCGCCCGATAACGGGGCCGCAGGGGCGTTTTTAATGGCGTTGCGCCAAGCAGCCTTTGGCGTGCAAGCGTTTCAAGCCTGTCTCAATGGTTTGACAGGGTCTGTCGAGGGTCGTCGGCGACTTAGCAAAAATCTTGGCTGCCTGACCGGCATTTCAGCGGTGAGACGAGGACGCGGGGAAGGCGTGATCGTGACATTGCGATACACTGTCGGTCTTTGGTTTTTATTGTTGCCTCTGCGGCAAGCCTGTTATGGTGAGCAAGGCTCGTCGGTTTTTTAAAGCTGACCTTTCGATCGCCAAGGTGATCATCTCGCTCTCAAAACCCAATTCGGTGATTGGATGACGATATTTAACGTCCGGCACGTCACCTCGTATCATTATAAAAGGCCGGTGGAGTTTGGTGAACATCGATTGATGTTTCGCCCGCGCGACAGTTTTGATCAAACGTTATTGGGAACGCAGTTGGATGTTTTTCCAAGGTTAGATTACGTCCATTGGATCCACGACGTCTTTGGCAATTGCATCGCGTTGGTCGGCATTGCCGAGACGGCATGTGAACTTCGGTTTGAGACGAATATCCGTCTTGATCATACGCCGCAGATGGCAATCGATTTTCAGATCGACAAACAGGCTCTGACGTATCCGTTTGCTTATGACGAGCAAGAGGCTTTTGATCTGGAAAAGACCATTGCCCGGCATTACCCGGATCCAGGTGACGAGGTCGGCGGATGGGCACGACAATTTGTCAGAATAGGCAAATCGACCGAAACCGGCCGTCTGTTGATGACGCTCTGTTACGCCATCCATGAGAGCTTCGTTTATTCAAAGCGGTTCGAGCATGGCACACAGACGCCGCTTGAAACCCTCCAGCTTGGGCGCGGGACTTGCCGTGACTTTGCATTATTGATGATGGAGGCGGCTCGCTCCCTTGGTCTCGCGGCACGTTTTGTCACCGGTTATATCTACGTTCCAGACCGTGATGGATCGACTGTTTTGGGTGGCGGATCCACGCATGCCTGGTGTCAGATCTACCTTCCCGGTGCGGGTTGGGTGGAGTTTGACCCCACCAATGGGATCGTCGGCAATCGCGATCTTATCCGCGTCGGTGTCGCGCGCGATCCCAAACAGGCGGTCCCGCTTTCTGGAAGTTATGACGGCAGAGCCTCCGATTTTAAGGGCATGTCGGTGCAGATCAATGTCACCACCGATGAGCGCAGCGCCAAACTCCATGGGTGATTGGAACCGGAGAATTGCCGCAGGCGTTGCCACAGCATTGCCATCCCGGCGTTAATTTCACCAAAAGGACGTTTCGATCATGAAGATACGTGCGGGTTTTCGCATTGCTTATGAATGCGAGCAGGACACGGCCATGTTGCTTGTCCTTAATGTCCACCCTTCCCGCCGCGCCGATCTTTTGAGCGAGCAGACTTTAACCTTTGACCGGCCGATCGAGGCATGGGGTTATATTGATAGTTTTGGAAATGCTTGCAATCGCATCGTTGCGCCGCCGGGACTGACAACCGTGTCGGCAAATTTTGACATTTATGACGGGGGCCTACCGGATCCGGTGCCGGAAAACGCCTGGCAACATGACATCAAGGATCTTCCGGATGATGTTTTGGTGTTTCTGCTGGGCAGCCGTTATTGCGACACAGATCGCCTTGCGGATTTCGCCTGGAAGACGTTTTCGGCGACGCCGCTTGGATGGCCGCGCGTCAAGGCGATCCTTGATTTTGCCCATGATCGCATCGCCTTTAATTATCAAAAGGCTGATCCGCTCCGCACGGCTTTTGGCGGATTTACCGACCGTACGGGCGTCTGCCGCGACTTTTCGCATCTGGCGATTACACTTTTGCGCTGCATGAACATCCCGGCACGCTATTGCACCGGTTATCTTGGCGATATTGGCGTGCCGCAGGATCCAAATCCAATGGACTTCAGTGCCTGGTCCGAGGTTTACCTTGGCGGGCATTGGCACACGGTCGATGCGCGCCATAATGAGCCTCGTATCGGGCGGATTTTGATGGCGACGGGACGAGATGCGACGGATGTGGCGATGTCGACCGCATTTGGCCCCGCCACATTGAAACATTTTGAGGTAACCACGGTTGAGATCCCGACGGCCTGACGGTCAGGTTTGAATGACGTAGCCGGGCGAAACGACACCTTTGGAATAACTGTCTCCCGGCACACGAAACCAGCGTTTTAGGGCTGGATGGTGCTTTACATCTCATTCTCCTGTGGAACCAAACCGGGGCTCTTAGGGTTGCATTTGCAACAATAAAGGAGAACAGCGATGCGTCTTTTGGCATGTGCCGCTCTATGTGCGGCGTCGTTTGCATCACACAATGCGCTTGCCTCTGAGGAAGGTTTTTTGAAATCGATCTCGGGCGAGTGGGCGGGAACGGGCACGGTCTTGCGCAAGTTGGGCGGCGAACAGATCAAGGTCACCTGCAATATGCGATCGGATGCGGCCGCGTCGCGTTATTCGATGGATGGCTCTTGCCGGGCCTTGGTGGTGATCAGTCGCGGATTTAACGCCAGCGTTAAGGCGTCCGGCAGTGCCTATTCCGGCACCTATGTCGGCGTGTCGGGTAAACCATCGTCGCTGGTTGGCCGCCGCGATGGCGACACGATCAGTTTCGATGTCACCTGGGCCAACGAAATATACGGCGATCGGAAGGCCACCATGACCATCCGCAAGGTTGGCAATAACGGCCTGAGGATCCGGACGATCGACCGTGATCCTGCGTCGGGAAAAGCGATCGTGACGACCGACCTCACTATGCGCCGCAGTTAAGGTCAAATGCCTTAACTTTGGCAGGTTTGCCGCCCTTTTTTGGCAAAGTCTCTTTGACATTCGAGGCACCCTCTTCCAGCGGGCTTTTTTCGGGAGAGCCTGGAACAGGTATTGGCATTTGATGACGCAAGCGGTGTCCAGGCGCATCCCAGATGGTGAGGATTTTGCGGCCTATACGTCCACAGCATCGCATCATGACAGTCGTGTTGCACCCGGATGGGATGACGGGCGCTGGGATCGCTTAAACCTCGACCCCCATGGCAATGCGGTCAATCGTTTTGCCCTCCAGATCGTCGAGCTCGATCGAACTACCTCGTGTTTCCACCTGACCGAAGGCGAAGACCGCGATCGCTACGACGCGACGCGACGCGCCAGGCTGATTATCCATCGTCCTCGTTCGTGTGACCTTCTGCAAACAACGGTTTGAAACGGCCACGCAGCCGCAATCGATACCGACTCATAGGCGCTCCGCCTCACAATTCATCAATTTACTAAATAAGCGTCACCGTACATTCATCGAGATCATGCCAAGCTGTTTTATCGCCATGGCCGGCGTGATGCCTGATGGGACTGATGGTACGGCTCGGACCTTATCGCATTGAGGGTTATATGGCGGTTTCGAGTGGGTCTTTGAGCCTCAACCCTGTCATTATCGATGATCGCCCGAGCAATAGGCAGAGACGCATTCTTAATGGGCAGAATGCTCAGTATTCATTCAAGCAAACACATGCTTATCCATTGGCAGATTTCCGATCCTGTGTGTTGAAGGGTCTTTTTATTTGCCTGACCGTGCCGCTTGACGGAAACAACTAGACAATCGCACTAATTTAGCAGAAACAAAAATCTTATTTACTAATATTGAATCATTCGTAAGATAGTCTTCGATCTGCGCTGTTCGTGGTTTGGGGAATAACGTTCGGCGGCCTTGCGATCGACAAACATTAGCATATCCACATACAAAAGGGGAAAACCATGAGCATTGCTTTGTCTAATACGAAACAGGCGGCCAGCCTGCTGACGCTGATGAGTAATACCGGACGTCTACAGATCCTTGAACTCTTGAGCAGCAATGAGTGGGATGTCGGCTCCTTGGCCAAGGAAGTGAAGCTGAGCCAGTCGGCGTTATCGCAGCATCTGAAAAAGATGCGGGATTGCAAGGTTGTCAGAACCCGCCGCGATGCGCAGACGATCTAGAGCACGTCCGCTTTACTCGGGGTCATATCCGCACGATTTGAAGTAGTTGGCGCATTCTTGTGGTTCGAACAGCGTGACCATGTGGCCGACGGT
>NZ_JBXHAY010000002.1:1166388-1201271 GCF_057163345.1 Aliirhizobium sp. YIM B11859 | reverse complement strand
AAGACGCGGGAGAGTAGGTCGCTGCCAGGTCTTTTAAAGGCAATGCCATAAGCGCAAATCCAGCGGATTTGTCGCGATAGTGGAAAACAATCTTCTCGACACGAAAACAAACGGCCCCTGGCCAAAACCAAAGGGTCGCCCAAAGCGACCCTTCGTCGTTTGCAGAACAGAAATGAATTGCCAAGGAAAGCACACAGGTTCCGGCCGGTGTGCCCCTTACAGGAGACAACGAGCTTCGCTCGTTGCTCCGGCACAGTCCGCCATCGCTTCTCGATGGCGGAAGCGCGCAAGCAAAAGCTTGCGCTTGGCGCGGGGTGGAGCAGCCCGGTAGCTCGTCAGGCTCATAACCTGAAGGCCGCAGGTTCAAATCCTGCCCCCGCAACCAAATCCAAAAACAAATCCCCCAAAAAAAATCCGATCAAATCCAACACACTCAACCGGACAACCCTAAAGGCCCGGGATCAACGATGCCCAAGCAGTGCCGATATCTGCTGCCCCATCTGCCGAAGCAAGCCCCTGTGACGCTCGAAATCGCCGATGTCGACGATCGTGGTCAGCGTCGAAACGCTGATCGCCGCTGCGATATCTCCCTTGTCGTTAAACAGGGGCACAGCCGCGCAGCGAACGCCGCGCACATGTTCCTGGTCGTCAATCGCATAACCCTGACCGCGCACACGCTCGATCTCTTCAAGGAAGGCCTCTTCTCCGGCAATCGATCGGGATGTCATTGCATCATAACTGTAACCGGAAAGGATCCGCTTCCTCGTCTCGACATCCTGATACGCAACAAGCACCTTGCCGATCGCCGTGCAATGCAGCGGCAATTGCCGACCGATCCGTGAATACGTGATGATCGCACAATCGCCCTCCACCTTGTCGATATAGATCCCATGCACTCCGTCAAGAACACCAAGATGCGCCGTCTGACCACTCTGCCGCGATAAATCAACCAGAAAACGCCGGCAGAGCTTGCGGATATCGATCGAATTGATGACGAAATTGCCGCGCTCGACCAGCTTCATTCCCAGCCGATATCGGCCATTTTCCTCGTTCTGGTCGATGTAGCCGCGAGCCTGGAGCGTCTTCAGCAGCGCGTGTAATGTGCTCTTGTTCAATCCGGTCAGGGCGCTGATATCGGTGATCTTGATCTCCTTGTTCTGGTCATCGAACAGGTCGAGGATCTGGAGCGCACGGTCTACGGACTGGATGATCGGCATGTCTACCCGCTCGGATGCGGCAATCCGGTGGCTGCGGTTTGCCTGGAAGCAATATGGCCCGATCCCTATCACAGCTTTACCCCCGAAGACAGGCGCGCGAGATGTCGCGCCATGCGTGGTAAAGGACAGATGACGGAAGGCGCCTGAGGCGCCTCCCGTGACGTTCTTCAGGCGATGGCCATGCTGATAAGGAGGATTACAGCAAGGCCAACCACGGAAACCAGCGTGCTGAGCACCGTCCAGGTCAGGAAGGTCTCCTTCATGCTGAGCCCGAAGAACTCTTTGAACATCCAGAATCCGGCATCATTGACATGCGATGCAATGGCGCTGCCGGCACCTGTCGCCAGCGTCACCAAGGCGAGGTTGGCCGGGTGGCCGGCAAGGACGGGAATGACCAGCCCGGCCGTCGAGATGGCTGCGACCGTGGCCGAGCCGAGCGAAATCCGCAGGATGGCGGCGACGCCCCATGCAAGAACGATCGGCGACGCGGAACTGCCGGCAAACAGCGTCGCGATATAGGCGCCGACGCCACCATCGATCAGAACCTGCTTGAAGGCCCCGCCGCCGCCGATGATGAGAAGCATCATGCCGATATGCGAGACTGCCGATCCGCAGGAGGACATCAGGTCACGCATCGGAATGTTGCGCTTCAGGCCCATCGTATAGAGCGCGACGAGGATCGAGATCAGCATCGCGGTGGAGGCATCGCCGACAAGCCGGATCAGCGCAAAGCCGGTATTGTCGGCAACCCCCGTTTCGGTCTGGACGATTGTCACGATCGTCGCGATGGACATCAGGATGACCGGCAGCATGGCGGTCAGAACGCTGATACCAAAGCCCGGCATCTCGTCGTCTGCAAATGTCTTCTGGCTGCCGATGGATTGGAGGTTGCCGATCCGCTCGTAGGCGCTCGGCACGACCCATCTGGCGATCCTGTTATAGACGGTTCCGCCAATGATGACGGCCGGGATGGCGATGATGATGCCATAGAGCAGGACCATCCCGATATTGGCGCCATATTCGCCGGCGATCACGGTCGGACCTGGATGCGGCGGCAGGAACGCATGTGTTGCCAGCAATGCGGCCACCATCGGCACGCCGAGGCGCAGCGCCGAGATCTTCATCTGTCTGGCCATGGTGAAGATGATCGGGACCAGAAGGACGAGGCCGACTTCGAAGAACAGCGCGACGCCGATGATGAAGGACGCGATGACGACGGCCCATTCGACGTTCTTCGCGCCGAACCGGTCGATCAGCGTCATGGCGATGCGCTGGGCGCCGCCGGCATCGGCAATCAGTCGGCCAAGCATCGCGCCGATACCGAAGATCAGGGCAATATGCCCGAGCATTCCGCCGATACCGCCTTCGATCGATTTGACGATCTTCGGAAAGGGGATGCCGAGCGCGACCGCAACCCCGAACGACACGATGATGAGAGACACGAAAGTGTTGAGCTTCAATTTTGTGATGAGCACGAGGAGGACGATGACCCCCGCGAGAATGATCAATAATGGCATGTTTGTTTCCTTCCCAAAACACCGCTTTCGCGGGCTGTTCCAGACACACGTACCCCTTGCCCGCCCATTGCCTGGCAGCCAATGACGTGAACCTGGATGTGCTGATGTGCGGCCGACTCCCCCGGCCGCATGGGTCCCGCCTACGGCGCCCCTGCCATCGATGGGCAAGGCGGGCCGCAGCGCGTTAGACCTTTGGCATGCCCCCGAAAACCGAATGCCTTGCGGGGATGATGCGTTAGTGAGGGACCTTTTCCGCCTTTAGCGCGGCTTGTCCCGCGGCAAGGGTGTCAAGGATCTTGTCCGCATCGTAGACGCAGCCGCCCCACGTGCCGCCGCTGGCTGCCTGAAGTGCTGCCCATAGGCGTGTGTCGTCCGGCAGGCCGGGTGCCGGCTTCAGGTCCGGATGTACCTCGCGGGCAGCAAGGACATCTGCACCTTCCTCGGGCGTCAGTGGACGATCCTCCGTGCCGAGGAAGTTGAGCGAGCCTTCCAGCTTGCGGGTATCGACGATCATTTCGACGATATCCCCGTTGCGAAGCTTGCCGATCGGCCCGCCGGCCAGCGCTTCCGGCCCGATATGGCCGACGCAGGCGCCGGTCGATACACCGGAGAAACGCGCGTCCGTCAGAAGCGAGACATATTTTCCATAGGTGAGGTGCTTCAGCGACGAGGTCAGCTGGTAGGTTTCCTCCATGCCGGTTCCCGAAGGGCCGCCGCCGATCACCACCATCGTGTCGCCGGCCTCGATACCGCCTGCCTTGATCGTGCGGATCGCCTCGCGTTCAGAGGTGAACACCTTGACCCTGGCTGTATGGCGATAGACGCCATCCTCGCCGACGACGCTGGGGTCGATTGCGGTCGACTTGATCACCGAACCTTCCGGGGCGATATTGCCGACCGGAAAGGTGATCGTCGAGGTCAGTCCGCGTTCGGCAGCCTCGGCCGGACTCATGATGACTTCCTGCGGCCGTATACCGTCCTGCTCGAACAGGATGGCCTTGAAACGGCGGCGTCGTTCCGAGTTTTCCCAGCGGTCGAGATTGGCCTTCACCGTTTCACCGGTCACCGTCAGGGCATCTTCGTGCAATAAACCGAGGTCACGCAGATGCAGCATGACTTCCGGCACGCCGCCGGCAAGGAAGGCCCGAACGGTAGGATGCGGTACCGGCCCGTTCGGCAGCACGCTGACGAGACGCGGAACCCGCCGGTTGATCTCGGTCCAGTCCTGCACCGTCGGCATCCGGCATCCCGCGGAATGGGCGATTGCCGGAATATGCAGCAGAAGGTTGGTCGACCCGCCAAAGGCGGCATGCACCATCATCGCATTCTCGATGGCCTTGTCGGTGAGGATGTCCTTGGTCGTCAGGCCGCGCTGGTGAAGCGCCTGGGCTGCCTCGGCCGATTGCCGGGCGATCTCGAGCCATACCGGTTGGCCGGAGGGAGAAAGCGCCGAATGCGGGATGGCAAGGCCCAGGCCTTCGGCGACGACCTGCGATGTGCCCGCAGTACCGAGGAACTGACAGCCTCCGCCAGGCGAGGCGCAGGCCTTGCAGCCGAGTTCCGAGGCCTCCTCGAGGCTCAGCTGGTGATTGGCGAAACGCGCGCCGATCGTCTGCACCTTGCCGGCGTCGTCGCCGCTCGTGGGTGGCAAGGTGGCACCGCCTGGAACCACGACGGTTGCCAGATCATGCATAGAGGCAAGTGCCATCATCATCGCCGGCAGACCCTTGTCGCAGGTGGCAATGCCGACCACCGCCTTGCGTGTCGGCAGCGAGCGGATCAGCCGACGCATGACGATGGCAGAATCGTTGCGATAGGGCAGGGAATCGAACATGCCCGACGTTCCCTGCGAGCGACCGTCGCAGGGGTCGCTTACATAGGCGGCATAGGGAACGCCGCCGGTTTTGGCCACTTCCTCCGCCGCAGCCCTCACCTGGTCGCCGATCTCGTAATGGCCGGTATGCATGCCGAGCGCGATCGGCTTGCCATCGGCATCGCGCAGGCCACCGGTGGTCGCGAGGATGAGAACCTCGCGACCGAGCAGCTTGGCCGGATCCCATCCCATGCCGGCATTCAGCGTCATGCCGAAAATGTCGCCGCTCGGCCGGTTGATCAGCATATCGCCGGTCAATGGCAGGGCGCCGGCCGGACCGGGAGCCTTCGTCTTAAGGTCATAGATGTCGTATTGCGTGTCGTTGTGAACGGTGTCTTTCAGCATGATGTTTCCTCCACCTGTGAATTTCTGTCCTCGACCCGTTGCGTTCAGATGATGCCGGCGTCTGTCAGCACCGCACGGGCAATCGCATTCTTCTCCTCGCCGAGCGGCGCAGCCGGCGGCAGCGAGTAGGCGGAAATGGAAAGGCCGCAGAGCTTCATGGCTTCCTTGACGACGCCGACGAAGGGTACATCGACCTTGTAGATCCGCGGCAGCTTCAAGATGGTCGCGTGCAGTGCGGCGGCCGTTGCGAGATCGCCCTGCCCGACGGCGTGGTAGATCCCCGTCGAGATATGCGGTGCGAAGTTGGCACTTGCGGAAATGGCACCATCACCACCCAGAAGCAGCGTATTGAGCAGGTGGTCGTCGTAACCGCAAAAGACGCTGAAGTCGGGATGTGCACCTTTGACGGTATCGATCATGTCGCGCAGATGCGCCACTGAATCGATCGTATCCTTGAGGCCGACAATATTGGCATGGGCATCGACCAGCCGCTTGACGAATGCCGGATAAAGATCCTGGCCGGTAAGCGCTGGAAAATTATAGAGAAGCACCGGCACATCGACGGCCTTTGCGATGGCGGAGAAATAACCGAACAGGTTGTCTTCCGTGACCTTCCAGTAATAGGGGTTGATTGCCACGACACCGCAGGCGCCGATCGACTGGGCATGCTGGCTGAGTGCCACGGCTTCACGGGTGCTGGTGCTGCCGGTACCGATCAGCATCGGAACGCGGCCTGCCGTGTAGCGGACGGCGAAGTCGGCAACCGCCAGACGTTCGTCGTGGGACATTTGCGAAAACTCGCCGCCGGTTCCCAGAAAGAATATGCCATCCACACCGGCGCCTACCAGATGGTCGATCACCAGTGCCATGCCGGCGGTATCAAACACGCCGTCATCGGTGAAGACGGTCGGAACGGGTGGGATGATACCGGAAAATTTCATCAGCTTAGACATTAAGTAAACCCCTTCGTAAGGCGGCACGGCCATCACATGCGGAGCGCTCGCCTGTTAGAAATCGTTCATATGTTCCACATTATAGAACTGCGTTCTGAACGATTCGAATGTAGCCGAGGCCTGATAGCTCGGCATTGGCAAACGCCATTCCGAGGCGCTATGTCGCATTGAGCACGCTGGGGAAGGTCAGGCTCGGCTGAGGTCATCCATTGACGCGGCCGATGCTGGCGACAGGGATGCAAACGGCCTTGAGCGAAAGGCCGCCATTCCTGCAATCAGGCTCAAGCCGGCCAGTCGCTGCGTGCAGGTGGTGAATTATCGGTGTTCTCACCGCCATACTTCTGCACAATGCACTATTGATACGGTCCTGACCAAAGCAGCTGAGTCTGCGGCCATCCTGGTCGGCTCGCCAGAATAAGAAGCCGTGTGCTACATGCGGCGCGGAAAAGAACCGGAGCCGCCTATGACCGCGGGAGAGATCGCCAAACCGTACCAGATCCCTCAATCCGCCAGGAGCGGCATTGCAGCGTTGATCGCACCGCCGTCCATGACGGGCCTTGTATTTGGTTCGCTGCTTTTCGCCGCTGCATTGACCCCGAGCCTCATCCCGCGCGATCATCTTTCTCAGGGTGGGCTCGCCGGCCTTTGCCTTTCCGCCGGTTACGGTATCGGCACGGCGCTGGCCTGGCTGTGGGGTTTTCTCGGCATGCCCGATGCCCGGAGATGGTCGAGGCCTTTCAATATAGGTCTGGCGTTTTTCTGTATCGCCATCCTTGTCACGGCACTTGCACATTCGGCCGGCTGGCAGAATTCGGTGAGGGCGGTGATGGGGATGCCCCCGGTCGACACGGCGCATCCGTTCGTGGTCTGCACCATTGCGCTTCTCCTGTTCGTCACCTTGCTGGCGGTTGCGCGTCTGGTTGCCGCGCTGGCGAGACTGCTTGACCGGTGGATGCGCAGATATGTGCCTGCAAGGCTTGCGACGCTGCTGTCGATCGCATTGACTGCCTTTGTCGTCTGGTCTGTGGCGAGCGACGTTCTGGCGCGATCGGTTTTTCGGCTACTGGATTCCTCCTTTCGGACCTATGACGCACTGATCGAACCCGATGCTCCTCAGCCAACACAAGACGGCCGGACTGGAAGCCAAACCTCGCTGGTCGACTGGAACGAACTCGGGCGCATGGGGCGCCGCTTTGTCGCCTCCGGGCCGGATGCCGGGGAGATTGCCGCATTGACCGACCGACCGGCAATGCAGCCGATTCGGGTTTATGTCGGTCTCCAGTCCGGCCAGACACCGGAGGAACGGGCGCGTCTTGCGCTTGATGAACTGAAACGTCAGGGAGGTTTTGATCGTTCGGTCCTGGTCGTCATCACGCCGACGGGGACCGGCTGGGTCGATCCTTCGGCGATCAATTCCGTCGAATACCTGCATGACGGGGATATCGCCAGCGTCGCCGTGCAATATTCCTATCTCAGCAGTCCGCTCTCGCTGCTTGCCCAATCCGAATATGGTGCCGAGACGGCACGGGCGCTGTTCGTCGAAGTCTATGCCTATTGGACCACCCTGCCCAAGGACAGGAGACCGAGGCTCTATCTGCATGGGCTCAGTCTCGGAGCGCTGAACTCGGAAAAATCTGCGAGCGTCTTCGAGATGATCGGTGATCCGATAAATGGCGCGCTATGGAGTGGCCCTCCCTTCGTCACACCTCAGTGGCGTACCCTCAGCCGGGAACGAAATGCAGGCTCGCCCCTGAGATTGCCGCAGTTTCGCGACGGCCGGCTGGTGCGGTTCATGAACCAGCAGGGGTTCGCTTCTGAAAGCACTGCCGACGATGGAACCCCATGGGGACCCATGCGGCTCGTCTATCTGCAATATGCAAGCGACGCGATCGTCTTTTTCGATGACAGGGATTTCTACCGCGCGCCGGACTGGATGAAGGAACCGCTCGGGCCGGACGTCTCGCCCGACTTGCGATGGCATCCGATCGTCACGGCATTGCAACTGGGGCTCGACATGCTCCTGGCCGCCGGAACGCCTCCGGGCTTCGGCCATGTTTACGCGCCGGAACATTACGTCGATGCCTGGATGGCGGTGACCGATGTGAAAGGCTGGTCTCCGATGCAGGTCGGTGCCCTCAAGCACCTGCTTTCCCGACATGCGGCCTGCGACGGACGCCCATGCGAAGATATCGAAAAAAATGATGGCGAGGCCTATCAGGGACGCGGTGGCTGAGAAGCCGACACGCAGAGAAGAAATCATCTGTGATCGGCGCTTGACCTCGACCCCGTCCGTGGAGAATTATCTCGCCGGTTTCCCCTTATATAAGCGAGTTTATTTCCATAGCCGACAGTGAACGGAGCAATATGGAACTCCTTTTTGCGCCGGTTTTGCGGTTCAATCATTCATCCAACGGAGAATTAAGATGAGCCTACGTATCAACGACATCGCTCCCGATTTTCAGGCTGACACGTCCAAGGGACCGATATCCTTCCACGAATGGATCGGCGATAACTATGCCGTCCTGTTTTCTCACCCCAAGAACTTTACACCCGTCTGCACGACCGAACTCGGTACGATGGCCGGTCTTGCAGGTGAATTCACCAAACGTGGCGTCAAGATCATCGGCATTTCCGTCGATCCGGTCGAGAGCCACGAGAAGTGGAAAGGCGACATCAAGACAGCAACCGGCTTCGAGGTGGATTACCCGCTGATCGGCGACAAGGATCTCAAGGTCGCCAAGCTTTATGACATGCTGCCGGCCGGTGTCGGCGAGACGTCGGAAGGCCGCACGCCGGCCGATAACGCCACGGTCCGTTCGGTTTTCGTCATCGGCCCGGACAAGAAGATCAAGCTTGTCCTCACCTACCCGATGACGACCGGCCGCAACTTCGACGAAATATTGCGTGCGATCGACTCGATCCAGCTGACTGCCAAGCATCAGGTTGCGACGCCGGCCAACTGGAAACAGGGTGATGACGTCATCATCACCGCTGCCGTGTCGAACGAAGATGCCATCCAGCGCTTCGGCTCCTTCGATACCGTGCTGCCCTATCTGCGCAAGACCAAGCAGCCGACGGCCTGAGCAGTCTCATCGTCAAAAGAAAAAGGGGAGCTTCAGCTCCCCTTTTTATGCCGGTCAGTCAACAGAACCGCGCAAGTGGCGGTCAGTCTATGGTCTTCATGCTTGAATCAGCGAGGCCGCGGGTCCAGTAGCCGGCTGCCTTGAGCCAGGGAAGCGGGTGGTTGCGGCTTGCCGTCAGATAGGTCTTGACCGCCCGTGCGACCGACGCTTCGGCGGCCACCCAGACGAATGTATCGGCTGTCAGCTCGACCCGTTCGAGCGCTTCGATGATCGGTGCGGCGTCCGTGACTGCAGAAGCGGGGCGGTGAAGCCAATGCATGTCCACCTTGGCCGTGCTTGCAAACTGCTGCTCTTCGTCCTTGCCCGTCACCGCCGCGATGCAGGTGATCAGGTCGCCGGGCTGAGCTTCCTCGATACGGCGGCCGATCGCCGGAAGGGCTGTTTCGTCGCCGACCAGAACCCACCGGGTGACGCCGGACACGACGGCAGAGCCGCGCGGCCCTGCAATGGTCACCGTCATGCCGGGTCTTGCTTCCAGTGCCCATTTGGTCGCAGGCCCCGCCTCGTGGACGGCAAAGTCGAGCACCAGCCGGCCGGCGGCGTTGTCATAGGACCGTGGTGTGTAGTCGCGCATCTCCATCTCGCCGCCAGCGCCGGGAACGATGACCTTCACATGGTCGTCGGCACCGAGGCTGGTAAAGTCCGAAAGCGGCTGGCCACTGAGTATGATACGCAGCATCTGCGGGGTCAGGTAATCGACTGAATCGACCGTCAGCTCGCGCCGCTTGAGTTCATGCCGTACGCGGTCGATGACGGGATATGCCGGGGAAGTGGAGGGTTGAGCGGATACGTTGTCCATCATGGTCTTGTCCTTTTCAAACGCATCCACCGTCTGCCGGACATGACCGCGCAGACCGATGGATACCCGATCGATCCTGCGCGTTGATTGACGTGAACGCTTACGTGCCGAGGCTTCGCTTTGGCAGTAGAAACGGACCTATCGCGCCTGTCGGGCGCAAGCAAGCAGGTCGGTAAAAAATCTTTCGTGAATTACTCATATTAATGGACGGATGTCAGCCCAGCTCGAGTGTCGTCACCCCGAACACGCCGGCAATATCGAAGACCGGAGGGGTTCGGCGATACATGCGCTTTGTCTGGAACCCCCTTTCAAATCCGTAGCTTTCGAGAATGGCCGAAAACTCGGCCTGCCGCACCGGCACGTCGATATGGAAGGTTTCATCGGTCGCCTCCGACGCGCAGGCGAGCAGCAGCGCCGCAGCGGTTGCCGCGTCGGCGGCGAATAACGGCCCTATCTTCAGCCCCTCATTGCATCGGCGCAATACGGCATATCCTTCGACGATACCGTTGCGGATGAATGTTTTCGTCAGCCTCGGCGGTTTCAGCCACTCTTGGATGAAGCCTTGGCGGTCACCGGCAAAATGCAGGCTATCGAATTGGATCACCGCCGGAACATTCACCTCTTCCAGCATCTGGATATCCGGGCCGATCTTGCCGTCGAGTTTTCCGCTCCAGCGAAAAGTGCCGTAATCCGCTGAAAATCCCATGCTGCGGTAATTGGCCTGCTGCTCGGGCACGCCGTCGAGCCCGATCGTGCGGCCGACCAGATGCGCCATGCCGGCATCCCAGACCTGTCGGCCGTAACCTTGCCCCCGAAAATCCGGATGGCAGATATAAAGGCCGATAAAGCCGAAGTCGCTGCCGTAGCGGACGGCCGAAATCCCCGCGGCCATCATCCCGTCGACGAAGCAGCCGATAAAGCCCGTGGGATCGGCAGCAAGAAATGCCTTTGCATCGGCCAGACCCGGATTCCAGCCTTCCGCCATTGCCCACGAGAGAAGTCTTTCGACCTCGACAAGCGTGAGCGGGCGGATCACCACCGCTGTCATGGGCCGGCAAGCCTTCCGGGCTCGAAGGCGTCCATCATGCCGCGATAGGGTTTGGAGATCGGTGTCGCATAGGCGCCGCTTTTGCCGGTCGAAAGGCCAAGCGTCACCAGCATTTCCGCCTGTTTCACCGCCGCCGCCACGCCATCGACGACCGGAACGCCGAATTCGGCCCTCAGCTCTGCCGTCAGATCCGCCATGCCGGCGCAGCCGAGCACGATCGCTTCCGCCCGATCCTCCTTTAGCGCCAGCGTGATCTCGGCCCGCAGCCGGTCGCGGGCATTGGAATTGGGGTCTTCCAGTGACAGGACCGGAATGTCGGCGGCCCGCACCTTGCAGCGTGACGACATGCCGTAACGATAGACCAGATGTTCGAGCGGCAGCCGCGAGCGCTCCATGGTTGTGACGATGGTGAATTTCTGCGCGATGAAGGCGGTGGCGGAAACCGCTGCCTCGCAGATGCCGATCACCGGGATATCGGCAAGCGCCCGTGCCGCATCGAGCCCGGTATCGTCGAAACAGGCGATCACCACCGCATCCGCGCCAGCCTTCTCACCCGCCGCGATCTCTTTCAAAAGGCCCGGAATGGCGAAGACCTCGTCGTAATATCCTTCGATCGATACCGGCCCCATTGAAGAGGTCTGGGCAAGGATCTCTGTTTCGCGGCCGGCGACACGCCGTGCCGAGTCCGCGATCGTCGCGGTCATGCTGGCGGTCGTGTTTGGATTGATGACGAGAATGCGCATGGCTGTAACTTTACGAACGCTGGCGACGGCGGTTGAGATGGATGATCAGCCCGAGCGTGCCGGCAATCACCAGGAAGGAGAAGATCGTCGTGACGGTGCCGAGCGCATAAAGAACTGGCGTCGTCACGTTGGTGGTCATGCCGTAGATTTCGAGCGGCAGCGTGTTGAATGATCCCGCCGTCATCAGCGTGCGGGCGAACTCGTCATAAGACAGCGTGAAGCCGAACAGGCCGACACCGATCAGGCTCGGCGCGATCATCGGCAGCACGACGTTGGAGAATGTCTGCCACGACGAGGCACCAAGGTCTCGCGCCGCCTCTTCATAAGCCGGCGAAAAGCGGTTAAACACCGCAAACATGATCAGCACGCCGAACGGCAGTGTCCAGGTCAGATGCGCACCGAAGGCCGACGAATACCAGGCGGGCTGCAGCCCGAGCTGGTTGAACAACACGCCGATGCCGAGCGACACGATGATCGACGGCACGACAAGGCTCGCGACCGCCAGATAGAACAGCGCGGTCGCGCCGATGAACTTGCGGCGAAACGCAAGGCCGGCCAGCAGCGACACGACGACGGTCACCGCCATCACCATGATGCCGAGCATGGCTGAGCGCCGGAACGACCCGCCGAAATCGCCGACCGCCTGGGTTTCGAACAGATTGGCGAACCAGCGCAGCGACACGCCGTTGAGCGGGAAGGTCAGGCCGCCATTCGGTCCCTGGAAGGAGAGGATCAGGATCGCCGACAGCGGGCCATACAGAAACAGCACGAAGACGGCAAAGAAGATGGCGAGAATGTAGAATTCGCGGGAGCGTTTTTCGCGGTACATCTTAAAGCTCCTTGCGGATGTCGACGATGCGCAGGATGCCCGCGACCATCAGCAGGACGAGCACCAGCAGCACGACGGCGTTCGCCGCCGCTGCCGGATATTGCAAGAGCGACATCTGGTTCTTCATCATCAGCGCCACGGATGCGCTCTGGCCGCCCGACATCACCTGCACGGTGGAAAAATCGGCCATGACCAGCGTCACGACGAAGATCGTGCCGATCGCCATGCCGGGTTTGGCAAGCGGAATGATGACATTGGAGAGGATCTGCCAGGAGGTGGCACCCGCATCGCGCGCCGCCTCGACCAGTGATTTGTCGATGCGCATCAGCGTGTTGAAGATCGGCGTCACCATGAACAGTGTATAGAGATGCACCATGGCGAGCACGACCGCGAAATCGGAATAGAGCAGCCATTCCACCGGTTCCGATACTACGCCCGATCCGACCAGCGCCGAATTGATCAGCCCGTTGCGGCCGAGAACCGGGATCCACGAGATCATCCGGATGATGTTGGACGTCAGGAACGGCACGGTGCAGATCAAAAACAGCACCATCTGCATCGACGTTGTGCGAATATGGAAGGCAAGGAAATAGGCGACCCAGAAGCCGATGACGAGCGTGATCGCCCAGACCATGACGGCATATTTCAGCGTGTTGAGATAGGTTTTCCAGGTGACCCAGGAGCCGAGCGTTTCGGCATAATTCATCGTCAGGAAGTCGGGATACATCTGGGCGAAATCATAGTCCCAGAAGCTGACGACGGCGATCATCAGGATCGGCAACAGGAGAAAGAAGCCGAGGATAAGCGCCAGCGGCACCGACTGCAGATAGGAGATGACGGCAAGCGGCAGGCGAAAGCTCTTCGGCCGCACCCGCCCTGCATTTTCCGTCTCCGATGATGTGATCGTCGCCATTATCGCTCCCTGGGTTTGCCGGTTTCCTGTCGGCGCAAGATTGCCCCTCATCCGCCTGCCGGCACCTTCTCCCCGCAGGCGGGGCGAAGGAGGCGAGCCGCGACGTCTCCGTCTCTCGCCGGCTTTGAGAGAGGCACGTCCCCTCTCCCCGTTTACGGGGAGAGCTGGAGCGCAGCTTGCCGCGCTCTGGGTGAGGGGCAGCTATTTTGGCGCTGCCACAGGCTTTTTTAAGCCGCGATGAACTCGTTCCAGCGGCGGACCATGTAGCGGTCTTCGTCCATCACCGAGTTCCAGCATGCGACATGGCCCATGCGTTCCTCGAACGAGCCGCCGTCGCGAACGGCGCCGGCCTTTTCCATCACCTTGCCTTCCGGTGAAAGGATGTCGCCCTTGGCCGACTTGCCTTCGATCCAGTAACCCCATTCGTCTTCCGACATGAAGCCCTTGGCGGTGTCCATGCAGGCGGAATAATAGCCCTGGCGGTTCAGGTAGGCGCCGACCCAGCCGGACGTGTACCAGTTGATATATTCATAGGCCGCGTCGAGCTCGGCGCCCTTGAGATGCGAGGCGAGGCCGAGACCACCGCCCCACGAGCGATAACCTTCCTTGAGCGGCTGGAACTTGCAGGCAATGCCCTTGGAGCGGACGGCGGCAACGGCCGGCGACCACATCGACTGGATGACGACTTCGCCTGATGCCATCAGGTTGACCGACTCGTCGAAAGACTTCCAGAAGGCGCGGAACTGGCCGGACTGCTTGGTCTTGATCAGGAAATCGATCGTCTTATCGATTTCCGCCTTCGTCATGTTGCCCTTGTCGGCATATTTCAGCTGGCCCGACGCTTCCATGATCATCGCGGCATCCATGATGCCGATCGACGGGATGTTGAGGATCGCCGTCTTACCCTTGAATTTCGGGTCGAGAATATCGGCCCAGGTGGTGATCTCGCGGCCGACCAGGTCCGGACGAATGCCGAGCGTATCGGCATTGTAGATCGTCGGCATCATTGTGAACCACTGGGTCTCTTCCTTGGCGAACGTCTTGTCTCCGGCCTTTTCGACGAAACCCACCGTGTGCGGCGCCGTGCCCTGGGCGATCACGCTGTCGGCCTTCAGCTTGCCGTTCTTGAACAGCGGAACGACCTTGTCGTAATATTTCAGCTTCTTGGTATCCATCGGCTGGATCACGCCGGCGGCATAAACCTTCTTCAGGATCCAGTATTCGATGTCGGCGATGTCGTAGGACTTCGGCTGGGTCACGGCGCGCTGGGCGGCGGCGTCCGAATCGGTTGCCGTCATTTCCAGCGTGATGCCGAGATCGGCTTTGCACTTCTCGGCGATCGCGTTGATGTTGGACACGCCGGTGCCGAACTGGCGAAGCGTGATCGGGTTCTGCGCCCAGATGGTCGGAAAGCCGGTAATCGCACCCGAACCGGCGGCAAGGCCGGCAGCGGCCGATGCCGTCTTCAGCAGCGAGCGGCGGGAGATGCCCTTGGCCGTCTTCTTGGTATCCGTCATGTCAGTTCTCCTCTTGAGGTTTGTTTTTGGTTTCAGTGCTGCAGTCGGCCGAGGACCAAGGCGTCCTCGCGTTCCCAGAAAAGCGGAATCGCATCGCCTACCTTCACCGGATTGGCGAAATAGTCCCTGTCGCTGAGGATGGCGGTGAAGTCTTCGACACCAGCGCCGTTGACGGTGAGCTTCACCGAGGATCCACGATATTCGACGTTGGAGACGGAACCGGTAAAGCCCAGTCCCTTCTCTGTCACGGGTCCGACACGGACGTGATCGGTGCGGATCGCAATATCTGCGGTATCGGTGAGGCCGGCGGTTTCGGCACCGATGGCGAGGAAATCGCCGCCGGCCGGCACCGAGATCATCAGCTCGTCACCCTGGCTTTTTGTCACCCGGCCGGAAATCACGTTGTGATCGCCCATGAACTTGGCGACGAAGGCCGTTGCCGGCTTTTCGAACACGACACGCGGATGGGCGGCCTGCTCGATGCGACCATCGTTCATGATGACGATGATATCGGCCAGCGCCATCGCCTCTTCCTGGCTGTGGGTCACATGTACGAAAGTGATGCCGAGCGAGGTCTGCAGCTTCTTCAGTTCCGCCCGCATGCGGATCTTCAGGAACGGGTCGAGCGCCGACAGCGGCTCGTCGAGCAAAAGCGCTTCCGGATCGGTGATCAGCGCCCGGGCCAGCGCCACGCGCTGCTGCTGGCCGCCGGAAAGCTGCGCCGGCCGGCGTGTCGCATAGGCTTCGAGCTGCATCAGCTTCAGCATGTCCATCGCCTTGGCGCGACGTTCGTCTTTTTCGATCCCCTTCATCTTCAGGGAGAAGGCGACATTGTCGACCAGGTCGAGATGGGGAAACAGCGCATAGGACTGGAACATCATCGCGGTGCCGCGCCTGGCCGGCGGCAGGTCGGTGACAACCGCATTGCCGAGCCGGATATCGCCGGTCGAAATCGATTCGTGGCCGGCGATCATCCGCAGCGTCGAAGTCTTGCCGCAGCCGGACGGGCCGAGCAGGCAGCAATAGGTTCCCGCCGGGATCTTCAAGCTGATTTCATGGACGGCCGTGGTGGCGCCATAGATCTTCGAAACGGATACGATGTCTATTTCAGCGGCTTTGCTCATAGGCATTCTCCTGCGACGTTTTGGATATGCAGGTGTCGTGCCAGTTCGCTTTGCCATTGAAGTGAAAGGATATTCCCGAGGAGGCTTCGGGAGTATCCTTCAGGTTGCGCAAATTTGCAGCGATCGTTTTCGATCCTTGTTTAAATTGTATGCAATCTTGATGCTGGATTGCAAAACATCCCACTATGCAGGGAGGTGTCCCGCAGGTTAGGATGAAGCATGCCGGACGAAACGCCATGACCCTGCTTGAAACGATCCCATCCTCTCTGGAACAGCCAATTGAAGATCGCGCGCTGGCGATCCGCGAATCCCTGCGCAACGCCATCATTGATCGGCGGCTCGCTCCCGGCACAAAACTGTCGGAAGCCGAGGTCGGCGCTTTGTTCGATGTCAGCCGCACGGTGGCGCGGGCGGCGCTTCAGATGCTGACTTTCGAGGGCCTGGTAAAAACCGAGCGCAACCGCGGCGCCTTCGTCTCCAACCCGTCTCCGGATGAAGCACGGCAGATTTTTTCCTCCCGCCGCCTGATCGAGCCCGGCATCGTCGCCGGCGCGGTCGAGCGTATCACGTCGGACGATATCAGCCGTTTCCGCGAGCAGCTTATCGAGGAAGAGCGTTACATGAACGAGCGCGGTCCTGCCGCGCGCCGGGCTGAAATCAAGGCATCCGGCGATTTCCATCTGATGCTGGCGTCCGTTGCCGGCAACGCGATACTTCAGCGATTCATGGACGAACTTGTCGCCCGCTCGTCGCTGGTCATCGCGCTTTATGGTCGTTCCGGCGTGTCGAGTTGCGGCCACAGCGAACATTTCGCCATTCTCGACCTGATCGAGAAAGGTGACGCCAAGCGGGCCGCCGACCTGATGCTTCATCACATCGATCACATCGAAGCCGATCTCGACCTGCAGCCGAAACAGGGTGTGGGGCTGAAGGACGCGCTGTTTCTCGGTTGATTCCGACCGCTTTCGGCTAGGCCTTCTTCCCACGCGGCAAACTTATTCGTTCAGCCGTCATCACTGTCATGTGGCTGTAAAACTCCCGCTCTAAGAAGCTGCTCACGAATTGCACGGCTGTGCAAAATGGGGGGCATTATGGTTGAAGTCGGTTTTCTTGAATTGCAGGGCGTTGCAAGCCGTTATGGCGCAACGCAAGTGCTCAGGGATATCGACCTGTCGATTGCCAAGGGCGAGTTCGTCGCACTGCTCGGTTCGTCCGGCTGCGGCAAGACCACTCTGCTGCGCCTGATCGCCGGTTTCAACAGTCCGACATCCGGCGCGGTGCGTGTTCGCGACCGGGATGTTGCCCATCTGCCGCCGGATAAACGCGGCATGGCGCTGGTTTTCCAGTCCTACGCGCTCTGGCCGCATATGACGGTTGCCCAGAATATCGGCTATGGCTTGAAACTGAAGGGCTTGCCCCGTGGCGAGATCGCCGAAAAAGTCGCCGCTATGCAGGCGCTGCTCGGTCTTGGCGGGCTTGAGGCCCGTAAGCCAGCAGCGCTGTCCGGCGGCCAGCGCCAGCGCGTCGCGCTCGGCCGGGCACTCGCCATCGATCCCGAGATCCTGCTGCTCGACGAACCGCTGTCCAATCTCGATGCCCGTATCCGGCTTACCGTGCGCCATGAATTGCGCGCGCTGCAGAAAAGGCTCGGCATCACCGCCATCCACGTCACCCATGACCGCGAAGAGGCGATGGTCATGGCCGACCGGATCGTCATTCTCGATGCCGGCCGCATCGCCCAGCAGGGCACGCCGGAAGAAGTCTTCAACAAACCGGCTTCGTCCTTTGTTGCCGCCTTCATGGGCGCCGAAAACCTTCTGTCGCTGGAGGGCGTGCGCGAGGGCGATGAATTCGTTATCGCCGCCGGCCCCGCCAATGCCGCGACCGCCGTTCCGCTTGCCGCCCGTCCGCTGGTTTCAGGCACGGTCGAGGCCCGTTTTCGCCCAGAAGCCGCTCGCCTTCATGCCGATGCGCAATCTGCTCTCGCCGCATCGGCTCCTGGTTCTTCCGGCATCGTCTTTCACGGCACTGTCGCAGCCGTCAGTTATCCCGGTGGCCATTGGCGCCATGTGGTGATGCTGGGCGCCGATGGTGACCATCGCGAAATCCTGGCGGATGCCGATCGCGCCTTTGTGCCGGGTGATCGCGTTGCCGTGCATGTGCCGGCGGACGCCCTGTTTCTGTTCAATGCCTGAGTTTCGATACCTGCAATTTTCCATTCAACAATCTCTACTCCACGGAGAAACACCATGAAGAGACTGTCCTACGCCGCCTTCGCAGTCGCCTTCGCGGCCCTGCCGGTTCATGCTGAAGAGCTGACGGTAGCCACCGCCGGCGACCAGAACATGGTCGATTATATCAACCAGTATCTCGGCCCGTTGTTCGAAAAGACCTATCCGGGCGATACCGTTCGCGCCATCGGCACCGGTCCGGGTGATTCTGGCTCGCAGAAGCTGCTTGAGCGCTTCGATGCCCAGGCAGCCGCCAAGGCCGAGAAGTGGGATGTCGATGTTGCCGTCGTCCACGAAAAATTCGTCGGCCCGATGGTCACCAAGGGTTACCTCGACAAGTACCGCTCCGATATCGACACCGGCAAGCTGGTTTCCCGCGACAACGCCAAGATGGCGCTCGGCACCAATGTCGACGGTTACGTCATGCCGATGTTCAACAGCCAGACGGCAATCGCCTACAACCCGGCACTCGTCCCGAACCCGCCGAAGTCCTATGCGGAACTCGCCGACTGGGCCAAGGCCCATCCGAAGCAGTTCGGTTATAACGGCATCAAGGGCGGTGCTTCCGGCGTTTCCTTCGTCATGGGCTGGATCTACGCCTTCGGCGGCGGTGATGCCACCATGCTGATGAACGGTCCGTTCAAGGAAGACGAAACCAAGAAGTGGGATGCTGCCTTCAAGAGCCTCGCCGACTTCACCACCAATGCGACTTTGACCCCTGGCAATGCCGGCACGCTCGATCTTCTCGCCCGCGGCGAAATCGCCATGGGTCCGGTCTGGGTCGACATGTTCTATTCCTGGCAGGCCAGCGGCCAGCTGCCGCCGACCATGAAGCTCGTCCTGCCGGCTCCGGGCATGCCGGGTCAGCCGATGCACTATGTCGTGCCGGAAAAGGCTGCCCACAAGGCGCTGGCTGAAAAGTTCATTGCGCTCGCCACCAGCCCCAAGGTTCAGGCCGAAGGCATCGTCAAGCGCTTCAACTGGTATCCGGGCATCGACGCCGACAAGGTCAAGGCCGAGCTCGACGACGCCACCTGGAACAAGCTGTTCGTCGACATCTCGCCGGAAGATCTCGCCACCAAGGGCAAGCCTTTCCCGATCGCTCCCTACAACACCGCGATCCTCGAAGCGTATGAAAAGTCTGTGAAGTAAGCGCAAGCCAGCCGCGTCTGAACTCGCGTCTGCCCCTCATCCGCCTGCCGGCACCTTCTCCCCGCAAGCGGGGAGAAGGCCAAGCCGTACCATCTCACTCTTCATCGGCGCCGGCGCGGGGCACGTCCCCTCTCCCCGCCTGCGGGGAGAGGGTTAGGGTGAGGGGCAGCCGCCAACTGCAATGATCGGCCATCCGGCAGACCACGCGCAGAACTTTCATCGAGTCCGAAAATGCAAAAACGTCTCCTCGGTCTGATCCTTGTCGCACCCGCCCTGGCGGTGATCATCTTCCTGTTCATTCTGCCGCTCGTCATGTCGGCGGTCGGTGCGTTCCAGGTCGATGGTGCCTTCGGCCTCGGCAATTTCGTCAAGACCCTGGACCTCTACACCAAGGATATCGTTTTCACCGTTGTGATCGTCGGGCTTTCGACCATCCTCATCGGCCTGTTTTCGATCGCCATCGGCGGTTATCTCACGCTTGGCGAAAACCCCAGGGCGGTTGCCATCCTGCGGTTTCTGTATCGTTGGCCGATGTTCATACCCTTCATCGTCGTCGGCCAGGTCATGCGCACCTTCCTCGCCAAGACCGGCATGATGAACAATGTCGCCACCAATCTCGGTTTGCTGTCGCCGCTTGATGCCACGAGCTATCTCGACTGGCGCGGCATCGTCATTGCTTTCGTCTGGAAACAGACGCCCTTCGTTGCCCTGCTCGTTGCCGGCGCCATGGCGTCGCTCAACCGGGAGACCATCGATGCCGCCCGCAATCTCGGCGCCTCGAAACTGCGCGTCCTCATCGAAATCATTGTGCCACAGGTCGCCATGACGGTGACGGTCGGCCTTATTCTTTCCTTCGTCACCATGATGTCGGTTCTGTCGGTACCGCTGATGATCAACGCCCAGTCGCCCACCATGATTACCGCGGATATCGCCTTCCGGGTCAATTCCTACGGCGATTATGGTGTCGCCAACGCGCTCGGCCTCGTGTCGCTGCTGCTGTCATCTTGTGTCGCCTGGATCTATCTGAAGGCCAGCCTGAAGGAGCGTGCGTGATGGCGGCTTTGAGAGCGAACCACACCCTCGTCAACGCGCTCTGGTGGGTGCCCAGAGGCATCGTCTTCGGCACGCTTGCCTTTTTCATCTTCGGTCCGCTGCTCAACCTGCTGCTCTGGACGGTGGCGGAAAAGTGGTATTTCCCCTACAGCCTGCCGCTCGAATATGGCTTCAGCAACTGGGCCAAGGTTTTTGCCCCGCGCGGCGGAGCGCTGGAATCGCTCGGCAACTCGATCCTCGTCGCATTGCTGACAGTTGTCGTGGCGCTCGCTCTGGCGGTGCCCGCAGGTTATGCGCTGGCGCGGCTGAAACTGCCCTTCCGCGGCCTGATCCTGCTCGCTTTCCTGATTCCGCAGGCATTTCCGAACCTCACGGTCTACGTCAATATCGCCCGCATCTTTTACGAGATCGGTCTGAACGGCACGATCCCGGGCGTGGTCCTCGTTCATGTCTCGCATGGTCTCGTTTATGCTGTCTGGATAGCCACCGCCGCCTTTTCGTCGATCGACGTGGAGCTCGAACAGGCCGCCCGCAATATCGGCGCCGGCGCCATGCGCACCTTTATGGACGTCACCCTGCCGCTTGCAGCTCCGGGCCTGATGGCAAGCGCGATCTTCGTTTTTCTCGAAAGCCTGGATGAGTTCACCGGCAGCTATTTCGTCGGCGCGCCTGACGTCAATATGCTTCCGCTCCTGCTCTACACCGCCGGTTCGGGCGGCAATTACCAGATTGCATCCATCACCGCTCTGCTGTTGCTCATTCCCTCGCTGATCTTCATGGCGGTGGTCGAGCGTTTCCTGAGGGCCGATGTTCTTTCCAAAGTGGGGCACTGACGGATCATGAGGGACGAAAAGAGAATGCGCTTCGTCAGCGCCGAACAGGTCGCCCAACTTGCAGGCGTTTCCCGCTCGGCCGTCTCCCGCACCTTTACCGCGGGTGCAAGCGTCTCTCCGGCGACGCGTGAAAAGGTCATGAAAGCGGCCGAGGAACTCGGTTATCACGTCAACGATCTCGCCCGCGGCGTACTTGCCAACCAGAGCCGGCTTGTCGGCGTCGTCGCCACCAAGCCGGAAATCGGCTTTCGCGCCCATCTGACGGCGGCTCTCACCAAGGCCCTGATCCGCCGTGGCTCTATCCCGGTTCTGATCAATACCGGCGAGACCGAGGAAGAGTTGCTCGCTGCGCAAAAAATGCTGATCGGCCACCGCGCCGAGGCGACCGTCATTCTCTCCGGCTCGCCCCCTGCAAGCTTTTTCGAACTCGCCCAGCGCAACGGGCAACCGCTCGTCGTCATCGGCCGCTCCGAACCGGATGCAGACCATGTTCTCGCCGGCAACGCCGAAGCGTCCGAACAGGCGGCCACCGCCTTCATCGCCGCCGGTCGCTGTCGCATGGCGGTTATCGGTTCGCATTCGGCAACACCGAGCATCGCCGAGCGGGAAGAAGCCTTTGTTGCCGCCGCCCGTGCGCAGGGCTTCGAGGCGCGGACCGCACAGGGTCGCGATTCCGATTACGATGGCGGCGTCAGCGCCGCCCGCACGCTGTTTGCCGACGGAGAGCGACCCGACGCGATCTTCTGCGCCAACGATCTTCTCGCCTTTGGAGCAATGGACGTGATCCGCCAGGAATTCGGCCTCACTGTTCCGGGCGATGTCGCGGTGATCGGTTTCGACGACGTGCCGGAAGCGGCTTGGATGAGCTACGGGCTGACGACTTTCCGCCAGGACCCGACGGTTATCGCTGCCCGCGCCGTGATGCTGATCGACCGACGGCTGCAGAACCCGGACGAACCGCGCGCCTGGGAGCGGATCACGCCGCAGCTGGTTTTCCGCAGGAGTTTCCCTGCCGTGTGACCTGTCAGGCGACGGCATTTCTCCGTTTGCCTTCCAGAAGGTCGATGATCGAGTTTGCGGCGTCGAGAACATTGGTGCCGGGCCCGAAAACCGCCGCAACCCCATGCTCGAGCAGATAATCGTAATCTTGCCGCGGAATGACACCGCCGACAACCACGATGACGTTTTCCGCGCCCTTCGCCTTCAGGGCCTCGACCAGCTGCGGCGCCAGCGTCCGGTGGCCGGCGGCAAGCGATGACATGCCAACCACCTGCACCTTTTCCCTCACCGCCAGATCGGCGACCTCATTCGGGGTCTGGAACAGCGGGCCGGCCAGAACCTCGAAACCGATATCGCCGAAGGCTGACGCAATCACCTTGGCACCGCGGTCATGGCCATCCTGGCCGAGCTTGGCGACCAGGATTTTCGGTTTTCCGCGGCCGGAGGATTCTCCGTAGTCGGATAGCCGGCTTACGATCGTCGAGTATTCCGGATCGCCCTCATAGGCGGGGCCATAGATGTCGCCCACCACTTCCGGCACGGCGGAGTGGTCGCCGAAGGATTTCCGCATGGCGTCGGAGATCTCGCCGACCGTTGCGCGCGCACGTGCCGCCTCGACTGCGGCTTCCAGCAGGTTGCCGTTTCCGCTCCTTGCCACATCGCTCAATGCAGCCAGCATTTGCTCGACCCGTTTCGGATCACGGCTCCGGCGCACCTCTTCCAGCCGCTTGATCTGGCCGTTGCGAACCGCCGTGTTGTCGATCGCGAGGATGTCGATATCGTCCTCGTTTTCCAGCCGGAACCTGTTGACGCCGACGATGACGTCCTCGCTGCGGTCGACCTTGGCCTGGCGCAGCGTTGCGGCCTCCTCGATGAGCCGCTTTGGAAGACCGTCACCCACCGCCTTGGTCATGCCGCCGAGGCTTTCGACCTCCTCGATCAGCGCCCAGGCCTTCTCCGCCAACTCGTTGGTCAGGCTCTCGACATAATAGGAGCCGGCCAGCGGATCGACGACCTTGGTCACGCCGGTCTCGTGTTGCAGGATGAGCTGGGTATTGCGGGCGATGCGGGCGGAAAAATCCGTCGGCAGTGCCATCGCCTCATCCAGCGCATTGGTATGCAGCGATTGCGTGCCGCCAAGCACCGCCGACAGCGCCTCGTAAGCCGTGCGGATGACATTGTTATACGGATCCTGCTCGGCGAGCGACACGCCGGATGTCTGGCAATGGGTGCGCAGCATCAGCGAACCGGGCTTTTTCGGCTCAAACTCCTCCATGATCCGCGACCACAGGAGACGCGCGGCACGCAGCTTTGCCGCTTCCATGAAAAAATTCATGCCGATGGCGAAAAAGAACGACAGCCGCCCGGCGAAATCATCGACATTCAGACCCTTGGCGAGTGCCGCCCGCACATATTCGCGCCCGTCGGCCAGTGTGAAGGCCAGTTCCTGCACCAAAGTCGCGCCCGCCTCCTGCATGTGATAGCCTGAGATCGAGATCGAGTTGAAGCGCGGCATCTCTTTCGCCGTATATTCGATGATGTCGGCAACGATCCGCATCGAGGGTTCGGGCGGATAGATATAGGTGTTGCGGACCATGAATTCCTTGAGGATGTCGTTTTGGATCGTTCCGGAAAGCTCGGCCCGTGAACACCCCTGCTCCTCACCGGCAACGATGAAGGAGGCGAGGATCGGGATCACCGCGCCGTTCATCGTCATCGACACCGACATGTCTTTCAGCGGAATGCCGTCGAACAGGATCTTCATGTCCTCGACACTGTCGATCGCAACACCCGCCTTGCCGACATCGCCCTCGACGCGCGGATGGTCGCTGTCATAACCGCGATGGGTGGCAAGGTCGAAGGCGACCGAAAGCCCCTTCTGCCCGGCAGCAAGATTGCGGCGATAGAAGGCGTTGGATTCCTGCGCGGTGGAAAATCCCGCATATTGGCGGATCGTCCAGGGCCGTCCGGCATACATGGTGGCCCGCGGCCCGCGCACGAAGGGTTTGATCCCCGGCATCGTATCGAGATGGGAAATGCCGTCCAGGTCTTCCGCCGTATAGAGCGGCTTGATATCGATACCCTCGGCCGTGTGCCAGGTCAGTGTTTCGGGCGAGGCCTTCAGTTCCTTTTCCGCAAGCGTTTCCCAATCCTTCCGGCTGGCTTTCCCAATGGTTGCTGGCCGGGTGGTTGCTTGTTTTGTGGCCTTCGAGCTGTTGTCCGACACCGTTATCCTCCTGAACATGGGGTTTCGTTCACGCACGCCTTTCAGCGCCATGGTGGTGAATATAGAACTCGGACGGGGCGCTGAAAGCTGCCTCTTAAAGTTAGTTTATAGGTGACACCTCTCAGCGCCCCGTTCGGCAGTTTTTATCCGCAACTCCGGTCCCTCTGCCTCAGCCTTTCCAGATGGTGTTCGTCTGGCGCTGCGGATCACGGGCGGAACGACTTACCGCCAACATTCCGTTTTGCCGCCGCCGGGCTTCTCGCTGTCGCGAGCGGGCTACGAAAGCCCGGCGAAACCATCCATCAGGCCACCCTGTGTGCCGCACAGGCACGCCCGGCGCGCCGATCGGGCATCAGAAGCGGAAAGGCCGGTCCGAAACCTTTATCCACTTCCCCCGTGTCGCCGGAGGGAGACCATTTTCTGCGAACCCCGATGAGAGAGACTTACGTCCTTTCTCCCCCACCGGCGCCGGTCCCGCCTCGCCGGAACGACTCCCGGTGTATCCGCGACGGAACGGCAGGATTGTAGGCATGGATTTGCGGGGCGGGGACGAACGGAGATGAAGAATTTTCTGAAAAATTGATTCCGGCGCCACTCGGTAGTATTTTGCCTGCAGACAGGGAGATGCCGATGTCCGTGAACGCGTCCGTTTCGATATCCGATCAGCAGGATGCCTTTGCCCGCAAGCTGGTGGAGGAGGGACGTTATACAAGCCTCAGCGCAGTCGTGCAGCGCGGCCTGGAACTTCTCCGCGAGGAAACGGAACTGGAAGATACCGATCTGGATGCGCTCAAGTCGCTTTTGAACGATCGCATGGATGGCGAGTTTCTGACGATGGAAGAAAGCGATCGGCAGCTCGATGCTATGATGGAAGAGAAAAAGGCCAAGCTTGGCCTATAGGATCCTCCGTTCCGCGGCAGTCAAACGAGATCTCGATCTCATCGTCGAGCATCTTTTCCAGCCCTATATTTCATTCGGGGAGCCTGTAGACGAAGCTTTTGCACGTGCAATACGGCGGATCGAATTGATCCGATCCGATATGAACAGCCTGGCTTATGCTCCCCATCAGGGCACGAAGATCGAGACTATCCGGGTCGGTTTGCGGCATGTCACGAAAAACAGGGCGATATTTTACTTTCGCGTCGATGAAGCAACCAAATCCGTACATGTCCTTGCCGTCTTCTTCGGCAGTCAGGACCACCAGAACCATATGCTGAAACGGCTCGGATATTAGCGCCACCAAATCGTGTCATGCTCCATCTGAAGCGCCGCAATCGGTACCTGCACGATATTGTGCAACCGCCTGCACCCCGCCCTCGCTCAATCCATAAACGCCCTTGTCGATCCTTTCGAACCAGCCGTAATAATTGTCGCGCAGCATCTGTCCGGCCTTGGGCGTGATCGCCTTCAGGTCGCGTGGCCGGAGCGGCCCGTCGACAAGTGCTGCCGCGCAGGCAAGTGCCTGCTGGCGATAGGCGGTCATGATCGGCACCTTGGTGGAGCCGCCAAGCGCTGGGTCGCCCTGGCGTTTGCGGTGCTCCCTGACCAGTTTCGTGCGCCGCTTCGGGTTGGTTCGCGGCATGGGCGAGACCGAACTGACGAGGATGCTGACCTCCCCCGCATCGGAGATACCCAGCATGCCGATGCCGAGCCGCCGGCAGAGATCGCGGTAACGTTTGTCGCTTTCGCGTCCCCGGCCCGTGGCGGAGACACGCGCGGCAATCCACACGTCGTCGGCAGCGCAGGCACGATCAACCGCCTGCAGGATCAGTTCCAGGTTGAAGGAGAGCTTCAGTTCGCAGATGACGACCACGGTCGGGTCGCCGTCGCTCAGGCCGAGCACATCGCAGCCGCCGATCTCGCCCTTGACCAGGTAGCCGGACGCTTCGAGGAATTGTTTGACGGGGAGGTAGAGCGAAGTTTCCATAAAGGTCCAAATCAGCAATCGGTGACCGATAACATGATTTGCGGGCTATGACCCAGATCGATCGCCTTATTCGAATTCGAGGATGAGTTCGTCCACCGCAAGGCTCTGGCCCGCGGCGACGGCAACGCGCTTGACGAGGCCCTGACGTTCGGCCTTCAGCACGTTTTCCATTTTCATCGCCTCGACGGTGGCAAGCGTCTGGCCGGCTTCTACCGTCTCGCCTTCCTGCACCGCGATCGAGCTTATCACGCCGGGCATCGGGCAGAGCAGCATTTTCGACGTATCCGGCGGCAGCTTGACCGGCATCAGCCTGGCGAGTTCGGCGATCCGCGGCGAGCGCACGCGCGCCGTCACGTCCATGCCGCGCCAGCGCAGCCGGATTGCCGATCCGGCGCGATCGACCTTCACCATCATGCTGTCGCCGCCGATATGGAAATCCGCCAGGCTCTGTCCCGGCAGCCAGCCGGTTGCAACCGCAACGGGGCCGGCGCCGTCGAAACGCAGGAAAGCCCCGTCCGCGGCCATATCGAGCGTAACCGCTGCGTGGAACGAGGTCTGCCCACCTGTCGAAAGAGTGACAACCCAATCCTTGGCCACCACGCGGCGGCGCCTGGCCAGCGTGCCGGAAATCCAGCCGGCGCGTTCTTCAAGGGCCTGATGGATCAGCACGGCAATCGCCGCGAGTTTTTGCGCATCTTCGGTTTCGGGAAGGACGCCGCCAAAACCATCCGGAAACTCCTCGGCGATATAGGCGGTGGTCAATTGACCGGACCGGAACCGTTTCTGGCCCATAACCGCAGAGAGGAATGGCAGGTTGTGGCCGATGCCTTCCACTTCGAATGCATCCAGCGCCTCGCCCATCGCCTCGATTGCCGCCGCGCGATCCTCGGCCCATGTGCAGAGCTTGGCGATCATCGGATCGTAATGCATCGAAATCTCGCCGCCTTCGAAAACGCCGGTGTCGTTGCGGATGATCGCACCAGTATCCTGCAGGCCCTCGACAGGCGGGCGGTAGCGTGACAGCCGTCCGATCGAGGGCAGGAAATTGCGGTAGGGATCCTCGGCATATAGCCGGCTTTCGATCGCCCAGCCCGTCAGCGCGACGTCCTTCTGTGCGAATGTCAATTTCTCGCCGGCCGCGATGCGGATCATCTGCTCGACGAGATCGATGCCGGTGACCAGTTCGGTAACCGGATGTTCCACCTGCAGCCGGGTGTTCATCTCGAGGAAATAGAAATTCCGATCGCCGTCGACAATGAATTCCACCGTGCCGGCGGAAAAATAGCCGACTGCTTTGGCAAGCGCCACGGCCTGTTCGCCCATCGCCTTGCGGGTTTGTTCGTCGAGGAAAGGCGAGGGTGCCTCTTCGATGACCTTCTGGTTCCGCCGCTGGATCGAGCATTCGCGTTCGCCGAGATAAAGCGTGGTTCCGTGTTGGTCGCCGAGGATCTGGATCTCGATATGGCGGGGCTGGGTGACGAATTTTTCGATGAAGATGCGGTCGTCGCCGAACGCGCTTTTCGCCTCGTTGCGGGAGGACTGGAACCCTTCGCGGGCTTCCGTCTCGTTCCAGGCGATCCGCATGCCCTTGCCACCGCCGCCGGCAGACGCCTTGATCATCACCGGGTAACCGATCGACGCAGAGATCCTGACCGCCTCCTCGGCATCCCCGATCAGGTCCATATGGCCCGGCACGGTGGAAACGCCGGCATCGGCCGCGATCTTTTTCGAAGTGATCTTGTCGCCCATCGCTTCGATTGCCTTGACCGGCGGACCGATGAAGGCGATGCCTTCCTTCTCCAGCGCGGCGGCAAAGGCGGCATTTTCCGACAGAAAACCGTAGCCGGGATGGACGGCATCGGCGCCGGTCCGGCGGATGGCGTCGAGGATCCTGTCGATGGCGAGATAGGACTGGCCGGACGGTGCGGCACCGATATGAACGGCTTCGTCCGCCATTGAAACATGCAGCGCATTGGCGTCGGCATCGGAATAGACCGCGACGGTTGCAATGCCCATTTTTTTGGCCGTCTTGATCACACGACAGGCGATTTCGCCGCGATTGGCGATGAGGATCTTTTTGAACATGGGATCAGTGCTCGCCTTCGGACGTGTCTTCGTCGCGATATTTGCGGTCATAGGGAAGCGTCAGGATGGCGGATGCCGCTGCCGCCGCGCCAAACAGTGAGGCGAAGGGGACGATCATCAGAAGAAACGGAACAATCGGATTGGATGCTCTTAACAGCAACCGGCCGAGCCCGCCGATATCGAGCGCGATCAGGGCGATGCCGACGATTGCACCGATCGACACTCCGAACAGCGCGTTAAGCCCGAGAAATCGCAGCATCAGGACGTGATCGCGGCGGGCCTCCTCCGGCGTCATCCTCGGCTTGCGGGAATTATGCAGCAAGGCATCCCGCGCCCTTTGACGGCCGGCCCGACTTTTCAGCCAGCGGGGTTTCAGCCAATCGAATTGATCGGGAAGCTTGGCCATCTGCTGCACGAACGGAACCGGCATGGTGTTGATCTCCTCCTCAACACCCCATTTGTTGCGCGCCCGGCTGCCGGGCTCAAGCCCTATTTTTGTCTTGTCTCAACAACGTCAGTCGGCGCAACGGGTGCTCGATCTTGTCATTACGAGCAGGGCATACCCTGAAAAACCGAGCAACCAGGCGATCCGGGTGGCCACCAGCAGGTCCGGATCGCAGCCGGGATAAAGTGCATAGCCAATGCGCAGGGCAAGCGCTGCAGCAAGCAGGAGATAGGTCGCCGAACCGAGGCTCGAGTGCTGGAAGGACTGGCCGTTGCGCTTGCGTATGATCGAGGTGGCGATCGCGACAGCCAGCGAGGCAAGCCCACCGATCGCCAGAACGTGAATCGGCACCGCCAGCGGCAGCGTGCTTCCCGGCAGCGCCTGGAGTGCCAGAAGCAAAAATCCGGCACGTTTGGCGGCTATCGCAAATGTCATGAAGCGCACGCCGCTAAGATGAAATGCCTGCCACGGCGCGATCCATACCATCCAGGCAAACCCGCTGAGGCCTGCCAGTGTCGCCGGGGCGGCATAGGGTAGATCGAAGGCAAAGAGCAGCAGGGTTAAAAGGCTGGTCACGCGCTGGGTGACCGAAAGCCAGGCGGGCGGAAACGGCCGCGACGGCCCGCCCTCGCGAGTGCGCCCGGCATCGATGACCATCGGAAAAATCCGGTTGCCGACCTCAAAGCAGATCGCAAGGATCAGGCAGAAGCCGAGCATCCTTGCACCCGTCCACAGATCAAGCGCGGCGATCACGCCGGTGCCGGCATGGGCGCCGGCAAGCGCCAGCAGCGGATAGGTGCGCGAGGCGCGGGCGCGGATGGCCGTCAACGATAGGGCGGCAATGGCAACCAGACCCACGACCGATCGCAATTGCGCGCCAGTGACCGGATCGACGAAGCCGGTGAGAAACGCCAGCGCCTGTGTCATCAGGATCAGGCGGATCCATTGCGGCGCAAGGATTGGCCGGCCGACCCAGCGCGGCAGCGCTTTCAGCATAAAACCGAACAGCTGCACCAGCATGAAACCGAAGATCAACTCATTGGCGTGAGCCGAATAATCGCCGCCGTTGAAGCCGATCGCGCGGATCGCCGTCAGCGCTGCCAGCAGAAAGGCCAGCCGGAAATAGTCCGTTGTCCGGCCGCTGCGGGAAGACGCCCTCGACGGCAAATTAGCCTCAGGCATCGCCGTCCCATTCGGCGGCAAGCGGACGTTGTCCCAGATCGAGCTGGTCGATCGCACGGGCGGCTATGTGATCCACAATGTCGGCTATGCTTGTCGGGCGTCGATAAAAGGCGGGCATTGGCGGCATGATCGTTGCACCCAGTTCGGTGACCGCCACCATGTTGCGCAAATGGCCGAGATGCAGTGGCGTCTCGCGCGCAATCAGGATTAACCGGCGGCGCTCCTTCAGATGCACATCGGCAGCGCGGGTCAGCAGATTGTCGGAAAGACCCGTGGCGATCGCTGAGAGTGAGCGCATCGAGCAGGGTGCGACGATCATCCCGGCGGTGCGAAACGAGCCGCTGGCGATCCTGGCACCGATATCGTCGACCGGATAATGGCGATGGGCGAGTTCCGACAGTTGCGCGAGGCCGTCGCTGCAGACTTCGTGTGCGAAGGTACGGGCAGCCGCATTCGAGACGACGAGATGCAGCTCGACATCCGGCAGACCGGTGAGCAACTGACCGATCCGCAAGGCAATCGCCGCGCCCGAGGCACCGGAGACGCCGAGCACGACGCGCTTCACGGTTTTTCTCCGATCCGGTCGAGCCCCAGATCGTCCCACATGGCTGAGACGCGGCTCTCGACCTCCGGTGTCATGGCGAGCACCCGGCCCCATTCGCGGTCGGTCTCGGGCCCGATCTTGTTGGTGGCGTCGAGCCCCAGTTTGCCGCCGAGCCCGTGTTTCGGCGAGGCGAAATCGAGATAGTCGATCGGCGTGTTGTCGAGCACCACCATGTCGCGCGAGGCATCAAAACGGGTCGACAGTGCCCAGATCACGTCAGGCCATTGGCGAATATTCACATCCGGGTCGACCGCAATGATCAGCTTCGTATAGCTGAATTGCGGCAGCATCGACCAAAGTCCCATCATTATCCGCCGTGCCTGGCCGGGATATCGTTTGTCGATCGACACCACGATTGCGCGGTAGGAACAGGCTTCCGGCGGCAGCCACAGGTCGACGATCTCCGGAAACTGCTTCTTCACCAGAGGAATGAAAAGCTCGTTCATCGCCTCGCCCATCACCGAAGGTTCGTCCGGCGGACGGCCGGTATAGGTCGACAGGTAAACCGGCTTCTTGCGCATGGTGATCGCGGTCACCTGCATCACCGGGAACCGATCGACGGCATTGTAATAGCCGGTATGGTCGCCATAAGGCCCTTCATCGGCGATCTCGCTGGCTGAGACCGTGCCTTCGATAATGATCTCGGCATTGGCAGGAACGTAGAGCGGCTGGGTTTTGGCCTTGACGACCCGGCTGCGGCGGCGGCGCAGCACGCCGGCGAAGGAAAGTTCGCTCATCCCCTCCGGCAGTGGCATGACGGCCGAGAGGATCGTCTGCGGGTCGCTGCCGATCGCGATTGCGACCGGCATGTCGCGGCCTTCCCTTTGCCATTGCCGATGGTGCCCGGCGCCGCCGCGATGCGCCAGCCAGCGCATGATCAACTGGTCGCGGCCGAGTTTCTGCATCCGGTAGACACCGAGATTGACGTCGTTTTCATCATCGAGTCCGCGGGTGACGACGAGCGGCCAGGTGACGAGCGGCGCGGGTTCGCCCGGCCAGCACCACTGGATCGGCAGCTTTCCAAGATCGATCTCGTCGCCGATCAGAAGCTGCTCCTGACTTCGTGCCCAGCTGGTCTGGCGGCGCACGCCGAGCGACAGCGCTGAACGCAGCATCGGGAACTTGCCGACCGCTTCCTTGAGCGATGCCGGCGGTTTCGGCTCGCGCAGGTCTCCAAGCAATGCGGCGAGGTCTCCGATCCTGCCGGGCGCAAGCCCGAAACCGAGCTCGATCCGTTCGCGCGTGCCGAACAGATTGGCGAGGAGCGGGATGGAAACGGCATTGCCCTCGGCATCCACCGGCTTCTCGAACCAGAGGGCCGGGCCACCGGCCTGCAGCACGCGCCGATGGATCTCTGTGACCTCGTGGACGAGGCTGACCGGCCGGGAAATCCGCTTCAGCAGGCCGCGCCGTTCAAGCTCAAGGGCAAAATGCTGCAGGTCGTCGTATCGGCCGGGAACGCGGCCGGTGGAGGACGGAGTGACATGAGTGGGAGCTGGATCGGATGCAGAAACATGGGCCATGCCTCTCTGTGCCGAGAGATTTTCGCCAAGTCCTTGTCATAGCTCAACTCGTCGGGCCGGGTGCCGCCTTACTTTCCTCCGACTATAGATTTGGAGACCTCAGGTCCGCCCCATGCAGATACACCCCATTCTGACAGCACCCCTTGCCATGATCCCGGTCGCCCTGATCGAGCGGATCTGCCGGGTCATGTTTACCCGCATTGCCAAGGCCCATCCGGGCCTGTTCGAACGTCTCGACGAACACCGGGCCAAGCGCTTTGCCTTCCTTCCGACCGATCTCCCGCTCGCCTTTGTTGTTGTGCCGGCGGAGCAGCAGATTTCCGTTTTCCGCAAGCCGGTCGATGTGCAGGCCGACGCCATAACCGAGGCGCCGCTTTTTATGCTGCTGGCGCTGATGGAAGGACGCTGCGATGCCGATGCGCTGTTTTTCTCTCGCGATCTTTCGGTGACCGGCGACATGGAGGCGATGCTTGCCATGCGCAACGCGCTCGATGCCAGCAATATCGATCTGCGGGACGATCTGGCGCGGCTGGCCGGCCCCTTTGCGCCGATCGCCGGCCGGGTCATAGGAGAAATTCGCGACCGGGCGCTGAAGGAGGATAATCTTTCCGGCAGGGAGCGCGCCTCATGGAACTGATCTGCCCCGCAGGCACGCCGGCCGCCTTTCACGAGGCGGTCGATGCCGGTGCCGATGCCGTTTATTGCGGTTTTCGCGACGAGACCAATGCCCGCAATTTCCCCGGTCTCAATTTTTCCCGCGAGGAGCTGAAGGAAGCGATCGTTTATGCCAAGAGGAAGGGTACCCAGACCTTCGTGGCGATCAACACCTTCATGCGGGCGGGTGCCGAAGAGATCTGGTACAGGGGCGTCGCCGATGCTGTGTTGCTCGGTGCCGATGCGCTGATCCTTGCCGATTTCGGGCTGATGGCACATGTCGCCGAACACTATCCGCAGCAACGCCTGCATGTCTCGGTTCAGGCCTCCGCCTCCAATCCGGATGCGATCAATTTTCTCGTCGATGCCTTCAACGCCCAGCGTGTCGTTCTGCCGCGCACGCTGACGATCGCCGACATTGCAAGGATCGGCAAGGCCATTCGCTGCGAGATGGAGGTCTTCGTGTTCGGCGGCCTCTGTGTCATGGCCGAAGGCCGCTGTTCGCTCTCCTCCTATGCCACCGGCAAGTCGCCCAACATGAATGGCGTCTGCTCGCCGCCGAGCCATGTGCGTTATCGCAAGGATGGCGCCGACCTCGTTTCAGAACTTGGCGATTTCACCATCAACCGTTTTCCGGCCGGCGAGGCGGCCGGTTATCCGACACTGTGCAAGGGGCGTTTCGATATCGCCGACAGCAAGGCATACGCCTTCGAGGATCCGGTTTCGCTCGATGTGATGGGAGAGCTGGAAGCGTTGAAGGCAGCCGGCGTCAGAGCCCTGAAGATCGAGGGTCGGCAGCGCGGCAAGGCCTATGTGGCGGAAGTCGTGTCGACCATGAAGGCTGCGCTCAACAGCCCGCCGGAGCGGCGTGCGCCGATTCTCGCGCGACTGCGCAGCATGAGCGAAGGGCAGAAAACGACGTCCGGCGCCTACGAGAAACGCTGGAGATGAGACCGGTTATGCAGAACAAGAAAAACAGCCTGACGCTCGGTCCGGTCTATTATCTCTGGAACCCGGAAAAATGGCGTGACTTCCATTTCCGCATCGCCGACGAGGCACCGGTGGATCGGGTGGTCATCGGCGAAACGGTTTGTTCCAAGCGCCAGCACTTCATTGAACCGCATCTGGCCGACGTTGTCGAGCGGCTGGAAAAAGCCGGCAAGACGGTGGTCTTTTCAACGTTGGCGCTGGTGACGCTCAATCGGGAAGCCAAGCAGATCCGCGAGATGGCGGAAGTAAGCGAGCATCTTCTGGAAGCCAATGACCTGTCGGCGCTGGCAATTCTGAAGGGCAAGCCCCATACGGTAAGCCCGCTGGTCAACGTCTATAACGCGCCGACCGCCAGGTTGCTTGCAAGCCGTGGCGCAACGCGTATCTGTTTGCCGCCCGAACTGCCGTTTGCCTCGGTCAAGCAGATTGTCGCCGAATGTCCGCAGATCGATTTCGAAGTCTTTGCTTTCGGCCGCATGCCGCTGGCGATTTCGGCGCGTTGTGCCCATGCCCGTTCGAAGGGCCGGATCAAGGACAATTGCCAGTTCGTCTGTGGTGAGGATCCCGATGGCTTGCCCGTCCGCACGCTGGATCGCCAGTCATTTCTGGCTTTGAACGGCGTGCAGACCGTCTCGCATGCCTGCCAGTCGCTGATCGGCGAAATCGATCATCTCGTTGCGGCAGGTATCGGCTCGTTCCGCCTGTCACCGCAGGATTGCGACATGGTTGCGGTGGCAAGGCTGCATCGCGCCGTGCTCGACGAAAAGATCGACGCGGATGAAGCGGTGGTGAACCTGCAGGCAATCTATCTTGCAGCACCGCTGGCCAACGGCTTTCATCATGCCAGGGAAGGTGCCGCCTGGGTGGCACGGACGCGCAGCCTTCAGGCAGCCTGGCCGGCGTGACACGTATCGGGGGGGAAATTTCGCAGGGTTTGCGGTTATAGAGAACAAAAAA